>NZ_LMUY01000075.1:0-20094 GCF_009765685.1 Acidisphaera sp. L21
CCCGGCGCGGCTTTTCGTCCCCGATGATCATCGTATGCGTGCCATCGGGCAGCACAGCCGTCGAGCGCCGGGCGATCCAGGAGAGCGCGGAATCCGCCGGCGCCCGCAAGGTGATGCTGATCGAGGAACCGATGGCTGCCGCCATCGGCGCGGGCCTGCCAGTAACGGAACCATCCGGCTCGATGATCGTCGATATCGGTGGCGGCACGACCGAGGTCGCCGTCATCTCGCTGGGCGGCATCGTCTACAGCCGCAGCGTTCGCGTGGGTGGCGACAAGATGGACGAGGCGATCATCAGCTACATCCGTCGAAACCATAACTTGCTGATCGGCGAAAGCTCCGCCGAGCGGATCAAGATGGACATCGGTGCCGCCTGCCCGCCGGATTACGGCGAAGAGGGGCCCTACCGCGAGGTGAAGGGCCGCGACCTGATGAACGGTGTCCCGCGTGAGGTGCATGTCAGCCAACGCCAAATCGCCGAGAGCATGGCCGAGCCGGTCAGCGCGATCGTGGAGGCGGTGAAGGTCGCATTGGAGAACACGCCACCCGAATTGGCGGCCGATATCGTCGACAAGGGAATCGTGCTGACGGGCGGTGGTGCTTTGCTGTATCGTCTGGACCAGGTGTTGCGCGACGCGACCGGGTTGCCTGTCGTTGTCGCGGAGGAGCCTCTGTCCTGCGTGGCGCTCGGCACAGGGCGTGCATTGGAGGAGATGAAGCGCCTGCGTAACGTGCTGACATCGATGTATTAGGGAACCGCCTAGCTCCGTGATCCGGCTTTCCATCCCAGTCCGCCAGGCGCTCTCCCGGCTTACACTCCCGGTTCTGATCGCAGTGGCGTTCGGCGTCATGTTGCTCGGCAAGGCCGACGCGGTGCTGACGGAGCGTGTCCGCATGGCGCTTGCGGACGCGCTGGCGCCGATTTTCGGCATTATTTCGGAGCCGATTGCCCGCGTGCACGACACGGTGGCCGACGCCGGGGATCTGCTGACGGTCCGATCCGAAAACACGCGGCTGAGGGAGGAGAACGATCGGCTGCGCCAATGGCAGGCGGTCGCGATGGCGCTCGACGCGGAAAATACGTCGCTGAAGGCCAACCTCCACTGGATTCCGGACCCGGCGCCCTCCTACGTCACGGCGCGGGTCGTGGCGGATGCTGGTGGCGTGTATGCGCGGGCCGTTCTGCTCTCCACCGGGCCGAACCGGGCAATCACCAAGGGGCAGATCGCCCTTGATGAACGGGGCCTGGTCGGTCGCGTGACCGAGGTCGGCACCCGCAGCGCACGTGTCCTGCTGATCACCGACATCAATAGCCGCATCCCCGTCACACTGGAGAACACCCGCAGCCGCGCCATGCTAGTCGGCACCAACAATGCCCGCCCGCGCTTGATGTTCTGGCCCGAGGGCAGCATGCCGGCCGAGGGGGAGCGCGTGGTGACCAGTTCGGAGGCGAATGCCTTTCCATCGGGCTTGCCGATCGGTGTCGTCCACTACACCGCCAGCAACGTGCCGGAAGTGGAGCCGTTTGCCCGGTTGGATCGGTTGGAAGTCGTGCGGATCTTCGATTACGGCCTGACCGGCATCCAGCCGCCCGAGAGCCCAAACCGTTTGGTCGCCGATCGCAAGCGCTGATGGACAAGACTCCCGGAATTCGGCCGCGCCCCACCCTGTGGCGACAGCTGGATGCGACGTCCCGCGCGGCCTTTCCGGCAACCTGCACCGCGCTGATGCTGCTGGTGACGTCTTTTCCTTTGGGAATTCCGGGCCAGGCGGAGTGGCAGCCCGCGGCGGCGTTGGCCTGCGTGTTCTTCTGGTCGCTGTTCCGGCCAAATTCCATGCCGCCCGCCGTGGTGTTCGCGATCGGGTTGCTGGCAGATCTGCTGGGGCTGTCCCCCGTTGGCGCGTCGATCATCGTGTTGCTGACGGTGCATGGCTTGGCGGTGCGGTGGCGCCGGGTGCTGGTGCGGCAGGGTTTCGTGGTGGTGTGGCTCGCATTCGTCGGCGTGGCGGCTGGCGCGGCATTGTTGCAATGGGCGCTGACTTGCGCGCTGACGATGCGTTTGTTCTCGCCCGCCCCGGCGCTGTTCCAATGGGCTCTCACGGCTGGGCTGTACCCGGCGCTGGCGATGCTGTTCACCCGGGCCCATCGCAGCCTGGCCAACCCGGAACAGGCGTAGGGTCATGAAGAAGGAGAATAGGACCACCGGCGTCTTCACCCGCCGCGCCCTGTTGTTGGGCGCCGGGCAGATCGGTGTCCTGGGTGTGCTGGCCGCCAAGCTATACCAGGTGCAGGTGGAGGAGGGTGCGCGCTATGCCACCCTGGCCGAGAGCAACCGCATCAGCGCACGGCTGATTGCCCCCCCACGCGGCCGCATCCTGGATCGGTTTGGTACCGTGGTCGGCGGCAACAAGCTGAATTGGCGCGCCCTGCTGATGGTGGAAGAAACCGCCGATGTCGGCGGCACCCTGGACGCGTTCAGCCAAGTGGTCGCGCTACAGGACCACGAGCGCGCCCGGATCGACCGCGAGTTGCACCGCCGCCGCCGCTTCATCCCCCTGGTCGTGCGCGAATTCCTCACCTGGGACGACATGGCAAGGATCGAGGTCAATGCGCCCGACCTCCCCGGCATCCTGGTCGATGTCGGCACGTCCCGCCTGTATCCAGAGGGGCCGAACCTGGCCCATGTGGTCGGCTACGTCGCCCCACCATCCGAGGGCGATATGGGCGATGACCCGATGCTGGCGCTACCCGGCATCCGTATTGGCCGCGCTGGTGTGGAGAAATTCCACGACCTGAAGCTACGCGGCCGGGCAGGCGCCGTGCAGATGGAGGTGAATGCCGTCGGCCGGGTGATCCGCGAGTTGGACCGCCAGGAGGGCACGTCCGGGCAGGATCTGGGCCTGACCATCGATGTCGAGCTGCAGAAGCAGGTGCTGAGCCGGCTGGGTGACCTGAGCGCGTCGGCCGTGGTGATGGATTGCCGCAATGGCGAGGTGTTGGCGATGACCACCACCCCGTCCTTCGACCCCAGCCTGTTCAATTCTGGCGTGTCGCAGGCACAGTGGGTGGAGTGGACCAACAACCGTCGCGCACCGCTGATCAACAAGGCGACCTCCGGCGTCTACCCGCCCGGGTCCACGTTCAAGATGGCCGTGGCGATGGCCGGGCTGGACAACAAGGTGATCGGGCCTGGCGATCGCATCGTTTGCCCGGGCTACCTCGATATCGGTGATACGCGGTTCCATTGCTGGAGCAAGTATGGCCACGGCGCGCTGGATGTCCGTGGCGGCCTGAAGAATTCCTGCGACGTGTTCTTTTTCGAACTGGCACGCCGGGTCGGGATCGACCGGCTGGCGGCAATGGCCAACCGCTTCGGCATCGGCGTCAATCTGGATATCGAGCTACCCGGCGCCCGCAAGGGGCTGATGCCGACCCGCGCCTGGCGCCAGTCGCACGGCCATGCCTGGGGCATCGGCGACACCGTGAACTGCGGCATCGGCCAGGGCTATGTGGAGGCGACGCCGCTGGCGCTGTGCACCTATGTCTCCCGCGTGGCGACCGGGCGGGCGGTTCAGCCGCACGTCACCCGCACGCTCAGCGGCGTGATGCAGCCGGGTGTGCAAGCGGCGGATTGGCCCAGCATGAACCTGTCGGAACGGCATCTTCAGCTCTGTCGGGAGGGGATGTTCGCCGTGGTGAACGACGCTGGCGGGACCGCCCCACAGGCCCGGCTGGGAATGCCGGGCATGCAGCTTGCCGGCAAGACCGGCTCCAGCCAGGTGCGCCGGGTGTCGCGGGAGTTGCGGGAGCACGGCAACTTCAAATCGGAAAACTTGCCGTGGGAGTACCGGCCGCACGCCCTGTTCGTCTGCTTCGCCCCGTATGACTCGCCCCGCTATGCGGTCAGCCTGGTGGTGGAGCACGGCAATGCCGGCGCCACCACCGCCGGCCCGTTGGCGCGCGACATCATGGTCGACGCATTGACCCGCGACCCGGTGAACCGGTCGGAGCCGCAAGGGCAGAAGCTGGCGGACCGGTCCTGATCGCCCGGCGATGATCAACGAACGCCGCCTGATCCGGGCCGAGCCGTCCTTTGGCCTGACGACCAAGCTATTCCAGATCTCCTGGATCTACGTGCTGCTAATCTGCGCGCTGGCTGGGGTCGGCTACGCCGCACTGTACTCCGCTGCGGGCGGCTCGCCCGACCCGTATGCGTCCAAGCAGGCGATCCGCTTCGCTTTCGGTCTGGTGATGATGTTGTGCGTTGCCTTGGTTGATATCCGCATCATCGAGAGACTGGCGTGGCCGCTATACGGCGTCTCCCTGGCGCTGCTGGTGCTGGTGCTGCGGGTCGGCCACGTGGGCAAGGGCGCGCAACGCTGGATCGAGTTCGGTGGCACGCAGCTCCAGCCCTCCGAGCTGATGAAGATCGCGCTGGTCGTGGCGCTGGCCGCTTGGTTCCATCGCGCCACATGGGAGCGAATGGGCAACCCGCTGTTCCTGATCCCGCCCGCCCTGATGGTCGCCGCGCCCGTGCTGCTGATCCTGAAGGAGCCGAATTTGGGCACCGCCGTCATCACGGCGCTAATCGGCGGCACGATCTTCCTCGCCGCCGGAGTGCGCTGGTGGAAGATGGCACTCGTCGTGATCCCCATCCCCTTCGCTGCCCGCGTCGCCTACGGCTACCTGCACGATTATCAAAAGGCCCGGATCGAGACGTTCCTGAACCCGGAAAGCGATCCGCTGGGCGCCGGCTACAACATCCAGCAATCCAAGATCGCCCTCGGCTCCGGCGGGATGTGGGGCAAGGGGTATCTGCAGGGCACCCAGGGCAAGTTGAACTTCCTGCCGGAAAAGCAGACCGACTTCATCTTCACCATGCTGGCGGAGGAATTTGGCTTCGTCGGCTGCCTGGCCGTGCTGGGCCTGCTGCTGCTGATCGTCCTGGGGGCGATGGCGATCGCGCTACGCTGCCGCCACCAATTCGGGCGGCTGGTGGCGCTGGGGATTGGCGTCAACTTCTTCCTGTACGTGGCGGTCAACATCGCCATGGTGACGGGTGCGATCCCGGTTGGTGGGGTGCCGCTGCCGCTGGTGTCCTATGGCGGCTCCGCCTCGCTCACCGTCATGTTCGGGTTCGGCCTGCTCATGAGCGTTCACGTCCACCGCGACGTCGAGTTCAAGGATCGGCGGGAGGATTAGAGGCCGCCTCGGCCGCCTCCGCCAGCATGGCGGTGGCACGATCCACGGTGCGGGACAGGATCTCGCCCGATCGTTTGACCGCCGGGTCGGCATGGTTGGACAGGCGGTCCGCCGTCAACAGCACGGGCGATAACACGCCGCGAATGTCGTGCCGCAGGCGTCGCTGCTGTTCGAGCCGGGCTGCGAGCGCAAGCTCCAGCACCTCCCGTTCTGCCGCGGCCGTCGCCCCATCTGCAGTAAGCTGCCGATAAGTCGCGAGGACGAGCCGGTCCAAGGCAAACGCCATGATTCCGGCAACCACCACCGCCAGGGCGAGTAAGCCGAGGCACGTGGCGAGACCCGGCGCGGGAAACCCAAGGTACCAGCAGGCGAGCGACTCGGTGCACAGGTTGGCAAGAGCCAGCGCAACGAACCAGAACGCTGGTCGGTTCGCGCTGCTGTGCAAGGCCGGGGGAAGGGGCACGGGGTGGATCTCCTGGGCGGCGGCGTCGCAGCGTTCTTATACGCCAGAACCGCCGCAGACCCGACCCGGCAGCGACGGAAGACACGACCGCTCGGATTTGGCATGTTGTCCTGGTGCGAAGAATTGACGCGATGGGGTGCTGGCGCTTATAAGCCGCGCCTTGAACAGGGCCCGCGAGAGCGCGCCCCTGCCGCTGCTGGAGAATCGTCGTGAAGCGCACCTATCAACCCTCGAAGCTGGTCCGTAAGCATCGGCACGGCTTCCGCGCCCGCATGGCGACAGTGGGCGGCCGCAAGGTCATTGCCAACCGTCGCCGCATGGGCCGCAAGAAGCTTTCGGCCTAGGCCATCGCTATGGCGCCGGACCGGGCGCCCGCGCCAATTGCCCCACCGCCTCAACGGCTGAAGTGTCGCGCCGAGTTTTTGCGCGTAGCCAAGTCGGGGCGGAAGGCAGCAATGCCCGGTCTGGTTCTACAAGCTTTGCCGCAGGCCGAACCCGGCCCGGCCCGGATCGGCTTCACCGTGACGAAGAAGGTCGGCAATGCCGTCATCCGCAATCGCACGAGGCGGCGGTTGAAGGAAGCGGCCCGCCTGCTGCTGCAAACCCGGCCCGTTGGCGCCGTCGACCTGGTTCTGATCGGGCGCGACGCGACCCGGGCTCGCCCATTTCTCGTGCTGATGGACGATTTCGCCCGCGCGTTGGACAAGGTGGGCGTTGCGTGACCCCGGCGGCGTTCCTGCTGCAGGGGGCCGTGCGCGGCTACCAGCTTACGGTGCGTCCACTGCTAGGCCCGAATTGCCGCTTCCATCCTGGTTGCAGCGATTACGCGGTCGAGGCATTGCGCACCCACGGCGCCCTGCGCGGTGGCGCACTGGCCGGCAGGCGCATTCTGCGCTGTAACCCCTGGAACGAGGGCGGTTTCGACCCCGTCCCCAAACCCGAGAGCTGAACGCCCGCATGGACCAGAAGCGCCTCATCGTCGCCATTGCAGTTTCGATCGCGATCCTGCTCGGCTTCCAGTTCCTGTTGCCGAAGACCCCGGCGCGCATCCCTGCGCAGCAGACGGCAGCGAACCTTAATCCGGCAGCGCCCGAAACGGTTCGCCGCAGCACCGACCCGTCCTTCCCCGGCACCGAGCCGCAGGCGGTGCCGCCGCCGAAGGATGTGCCACGCATTCCGATCAATGCCGACCGTGTCAGCGGCAGCGTTAGCCTGCGTGGCGGTGTGCTGGATGACCTGGTCCTGCGTGACTACCACGAGGAAGTCAGCCCAACTTCGCCGCTGGTTCGTATTCTGGAGCCGCAGACCGACCCGGAGCCGAACTACATCCAATACGGTTGGACCAGCGACACGCCCGGCGTGAAGCTGCCCGACGAGGCAACGATGTGGACCCCGTCCGCCAAGGAGCTAACCCGGGCGGCGCCGTTGACGCTGAACTGGGATAACGGCGCCGGGCTGGTGTTTTCGATCAAGCTCGAAGTCGACGATTTCTACATGTTCACCGTCACCCAGTCAGTGAAGAATAACACCGGTGCGCCAGTCGCCCTGCACCCGTACGAGCAGGTGCGCCGCGATTACGAGCCGGTGACCGCGGGCTACTACATCCTGCACGAAGGCCCGCTGGGCGTGCTGGGCGGCAAACTGAACGACCCGAGCTATGCCACGGTGAAGACTGATGCGGCGAAGAATGGCGGCGTGGCGGAAACGCTGCCGACGACCGGCGGCTGGATCGGCATCACCGACAAATATTGGCTGACGGCTGTCATACCCGATCAGTCGGCGGCGCAAACCTCGTCCTACCGGTTCGGCAAGTCCGCCACTGGCCCAACCCGCTACCAGACCGATTTCGTATCCACTGCGCCGCTGACGGTGGCGCCGGGTGCGGAAATGTCCACCAGCTTCAAGGCGTTTGCCGGGGCCAAGGAAGTCCATACCCTCGCGCGCTACGAGCAGATGGAGCACATTCCGCTGTTTTCCTACGCGGTGGATTTCGGCTGGTTCTGGTTCCTGACCAAGCCGATCTTCTACGCCTTGGACTGGCTGAACGGGGTGCTTGGCAATTTCGGCATCGCGATCATGGTGTTCACCGTGTTCGCCAAGGCGCTGTTCTTCCCGCTGGCGAACAAATCGTATCGCTCGATGAGCAAGATGAAGCTGCTGGGTCCGAAGATGACGGCCCTGCGCGAGCGGCTGAAGGACGAGCCGGCCAAGCTGCAGTCCGAGATGATGCAGCTCTACAAGACCGAGGGCGTGAACCCCGCCAGCGGCTGCTTGCCGATGGTGGTGCAGATCCCGGTGTTCTTCTCGCTATACAAGGTGATCTTCGTCACCATCGAGATGCGGCACGCGCCTTTCTTCGGCTGGATCCATGACTTGTCGGCGCTGGACCCGACGAACGTGTTCAACCTGTTCGGGTTGATCCCGATCGATCCGATCCAGTATGCGAGCTTCCTGCATCTGTCGGCCTGGACGTTGATCATGGGCAGCACGATGTATGCACAGCAGCAGCTGAACCCGCCGCCGCCCGACCCGATGCAGGCGCGGCTGTTCAAGTTCATGCCGCTGATATTCATGTTCATGATGGGCCGCTTCCCCGCCGGCCTGCTGATCTACTGGAGCTGGAACAATACCCTCACGATCGCGCAGCAATGGCTGATCATGCGCCGGACCAAGATCGGCCCGACGGCAGCGACGGCGTTGCCCCGAACCCCGAAGAGCCAGGGCGCGAAGAGCTAGAGGCTCTCGCGCTCGAGCGGGGGCGGCTGCTATTCGCCGCGCCCTGCAAGTTCTTCTTCGCCGCCCAGCGGCTGGACCAGCTGCCCCCGCCCGCGGGGGCGGAGGTGGCGTTTGCCGGCCGCTCCAACGTCGGCAAATCCTCGCTGATCAACGCGCTGGTGGGCCATCACGCGCTGGCGCGTGCTTCCCACACGCCGGGTCGCACGCGGCAGCTCAACTTCTTCGACCTGGGCGGCCGGCTGACGCTGGTGGACATGCCGGGCTACGGCTACGCGCAAGCGGCGAAGTCGGTGAAGGAGGATTGGCAGGGGCTGATGTTCGAATACCTGCGCGGCCGCCCGACGCTACAGCGGGTGCTGCTGCTGCTGGATTCGCGGATCGAGATCAAGGCGTCCGACACCGCAGCGATGGATCTGCTGGACCGCGCCGCCGTCACTTACCAATTCGTGTTGACCAAGGCAGACGACGTGAAGCCGCGCGTGCTGGCCGCGAAGTTGGAAGAAGTCACGGCGATCGCGCGTAAGCACCCCGCCGCCTATCCGGATGTCGCCATCACGAGCAGCAACTCCGGCACTGGTATCGAGGCATTGCGGGCCAGCGTCGCCGCACTCACGGGTTGACCCGGCGGCGCAGGCACAGCTAGCTGGCCTTCCTATCGCCGGAGACCTGGGCCGCATGAGCACCGTCATCGAGGAAATCATCCAGACCGCGCCGGCCGAACAGGCGCGCATCCTCGCCCATGCGCTGCCGTACCTGCGACGCTATGCCGGGGCGACCGTCGTGGTGAAATACGGCGGCCACGCCATGGGCGAGCAGCATCTGGCCGAGCAATTCGGCCGCGATATCGCGCTGCTGAAGCAAGTCGGCATCAATCCCGTCATCGTCCATGGCGGCGGCCCGCAGATCAACGCCATGCTGAAGCGGCTGGCGATCCAATCCACGTTCATCGACGGCCTGCGGGTGACGGACGCTGCCATGGTCGAAGTGGTGGAGATGGTGCTGGCTGGCACCGTCAACAAACACGTCGCCGGGCTCATCAACCAGGCCGGCGCGCTGGCCGTGGGGATTTCCGGCAAGGATGGCGGCCTGATCCGCGCCCGCAAGCTGCAGCGTACCGTGAAGGACCCCGGCAGCAACATCGAACGCGTGCTCGACCTTGGCTTCGTGGGCGAGCCGACCGAGATCGACGTGCGGGTCATCCATGCGCTGACCGGCGCCGGGTTGATCCCCGTGATCGCGCCGGTCGGCTGGGGCGAGGACGGGCAGACCTACAACATCAACGCCGACACGGTTGCCGGTGCGGTGGCTGGGGCGTTGGGCGCCAAGCGCCTGCTGATGTTGACCGACGTGCCCGGCGTGCTGGATGCCGACAAGAAGCTGATCCCGGAACTGACGATCGACGACGTCAGTCGCCTCTGTGCCGAGGGCGTTATCACCGGCGGCATGATCCCGAAGGTCGAGACGTGCGTCGACGCCGTGCGCCGTGGCGTGAAGGCGGCGGTGATCCTGGATGGCAAGCAGCCGCATGCGTGCCTGCTGGAAATGTTCCTGCAAAGCGGCATCGGCACGCTGATTCGCGCATAGAGGCGGGCTTGGGCGGGAGTTAGAGCGAGGACAACTCCCGCACCAGCTTGCGGCGCATTGCCTCGGCGAAGGTGTCGTAGTCCTTGCATTCGACGGCGAAAGCGCCGGGGCCGCCGATGACTTCGGTGGTGTAGCTTTGCAGCAGATCCGGCTCCTCGTGCAGGACGCACAAACCGTTGATGGTGACCCCGGCAGCGATCAGTCGGTCGCGGATCGGGGCAGGCGGGATGCCGGCATTGCTGCGGCCGTCGCCCGCCACATCGATGATTCGTCGCGATGCCGGGGCGGGCAGCGCGGCCAGCATGGTCTCCGCCACCACCAGCGCCTCCCCAATCGCGGTTTCGCCCGCGCGTACGGTGCGGGGCACGTCGCCGACGGCCTCGGCGAATGCGTTGATCGCGGCATCGGTATCGACGCGCGTCCAGTCGATCATGACCTCGTGCGCGCCAATCCCGGACCACAGTAAGACACTGAGCAGGCTGGCCCTTTGCGGACCACCCTGTAACGCCACCATCACCTCGGGGTCCCGCAGCGCAGCCGCGATCCCACCGACGATGGCATTGAATTCGTTGAAATTGACGCTGGCCGACCCGTCCAGCGCAATTACCAGGGCGAGGTCGGCCGGCTCCAGATCAGACGACCGCCAGGCGCTCGCGACGGACCTGCACCGTCAAATCGTCCAGCGCGCGGGCGACCCGGTCCAGCATGTCGTCGACTTCTTCCACGGTGATGATCAGGGGCGGGCTGAAGGCCAGGCTGTCGTTCGGCAGGCCGCGGCAGATCACGCCGTGGTCCTCACCCAGCTTGGCCCAACGCGCGCCAATCTTCAGCGCCGGGTCGAAATTCTGCTTCATGGCCTTGTCCGCCACCAGCTCGACGGCGCCGATCAGGCCGACGCCGCGGATCTCGCCCACCAGCTCGTGCCCGGCGAAGCGACGGCGCAGTTCGGTGTGCATATGCGCACCCACCTCTCGCGCGTGCTCGACGATGTTGATTTCGTCGTAAATCTTCATCGCCTCAATCGCGACGGCGGCCGGAACGGGGTGGCCGGAATAGGTGTAGCCGTGGCCGAAGGTGCCGATACGATGGCTTTCCTCGGCGATCGGGCGGAACACTTTCTGGCTGACCACGGTGGCCGAGATTGGCATGTATGCGGCCGACAGCGCCTTCGCACAGGTCAGAATGTCCGGCTTCATGCCGAACGTCTCGGTGCCCCAATAATTTCCGGTCCGGCCGAAGCCGCAGATCACCTCGTCGGCGACCAGCAGGACGTCATACTTGTTCAGCACCGCGCTGATCTTCTGGAAATAGGTCGCGGGCGGCACGATAACGCCACCGGCGCCCATGATCGGCTCGGCGAACATGGCGGCGACCGTGTCGGGCCCCTCGGCCAGGATCAGCTTCTCCAACTCGTCGGCGCAGCGTGTGGCAAACTGCTCCTCCGTCTCCCCTTCGGCGCCGCCATGGTAGAAATGCGGCGTCATGGTGTGGATGAAGCCCGGCAGTGGCAGGTCGAACGAGCGGTGATTGTACGGTAGCCCAGTCAGCGAGGCGGCGCCGATGGTGATGCCGTGATAGCCCTTCAGCCGGCCGATGATCTTCTTCTTCGCCGGGCGGCCGAGCGCGTTGTTGTAGTACCAGACCATCTTGATCGCCGTGTCGTTCGCCTCGGACCCGGAGTTCGAGAAGATGACCCGCGAATCTTCAAGCGGAACCCGTGCCGTCAGCATCTCCGACAGCTCGATCAGCGGGCCGTGCGATTTGGCAGTGAAGGAGTGATAGAACGGCAGGATGCGCATCTGGTCGTAGGCGGCCTTCGCCAGCCGCTCGTTATCGAAACCGAGGGAGGCGCACCACAGGCCGGCCACGGTCTCGATGTAGTCCTTGCCGTCCTCGTCCCATACGCGAACGCCTTTGCCGCGGCTGATCACCATCGGCCCAGCCGATTCGTGAGCGACCAAATCGGTATAGGGGTGCAGCGTGTGCGCCACGTCGCGGGCGGCGGCGGAATTCGGGCGGACAGCCATAAAAAGTCTCCAAACGGCGGGAAACTTCGATGCTAGGCGCGACTGGCGACGCGGGGAACCCCCGACACCTTGCAGACCCGCTTCCGGTCGGCGGCGTGGCGCGCTAGGAGAAGGCGGCGAAAGTGTGAGGTCTACAATGAAGCGAACCACTCTGTTGGCGGTCACGCTGGCATGCGGCGCGCTTGTGGCGACAGGCGCCCAGGCGCAGCGCCGCGGTCGTGGCAGCACGCCAGAAGACGCGTTACCGCCGAGCGTTCCACCGGCCGTCTCTACCCTGGCGCCCACCCGCGGCATCGCCGGGCCGCGCTTGCAAGTGGGGGCGGTGATCTGCGCGTCCGAGCAGGATCTGCAGAATCGCGCCGTGGTCAGCCGCAAGATTTCCGACGGCGCCACCGATGCCGGCGACCCAATGGCGGGCTGCCGCATGCTGAACCAGGAGCGTGGCGTCGACATCCTGGCCCGGCACGGCCTGGGCCGCACTCAGGTGAAAATAAAGCCGAGCGGGGAAGCAGGCTGGACGGACTCCTACTTCCCTCAATAGGCAGGACTTAGCCGGCGGCGCGGCGGGCGATCGCTTCTTCCGCGCTGGCAACGCCGCCATGGGCGCCGGACCAGGCGACCGGGTCTTCCAGGAACTTGCGGACCTCGGCCAGCGCCGGCTCCGCGAAGTACGGCCGCTCCCGGCATGCCTCCAGCACGTCCCACCAGGTGCAGAGCGCGTGCAACTGCACGTCCATCTGCGCCAGGGTTTCGAAGCTGCCGGGGAACACGCCGTAGAAGAACACGACGAAGGCATGGTTCACGATCGCCCCGGCATCGCGGAGCGCTTGGGCGAACTGGATCTTGCTGCGCCCGTCCGTTGTCAGATCCTCGACCAGCAGGGTCTGCTTGCCCTCGGGCACGTCGCCCTCGATCAGCGCGTTGCGGCCGAAGCCCTTGGGCTTCTTCCGGACGTAGGCCATCGGCGCCATCATCCGGTCTGCAATCCAGGCCGCGAAGGGAATTCCAGCAGTTTCACCACCGGCGACGGCCTCGATGGTTTCATAGCCGATGTGGCGACCTATCTTTTCTACGCCCAAGGCGCAGATCTTCGCGCGCGCCCGGGGGAAGTAGATGATACGACGGCAATCGATGTAGACCGGAGACTTCCAGCCGGACGTGAACGTGTAAGGTTCTTCGGGGCGAAAATTGACGGCTTTGATTTCCAGCAGGATGCGCGCCGTGGTCAGCGCCGCGTCGCGGTCCCAATCGGTCTGGTGCTGGTCCGGCATATCGATCTCTCGTTTCCAAAGCGGGTTCGATAGCCGTTGGCGACGCGCGCGTCCATGCCGGTGTGACCCTTACCGGTGTATCGCCCATGCGTGATCCTGCGGCTCTGCGTCACCGAGGTGGCCCGTCGCAGGACGAAACAGCGCCGGTTTGGGTGCTGGATGACCCGTATGACCGCGTGTCCGACCAGGCGATTGGGATTGCCGAGCGGCTGGGTGTGCCGCATCTGCGCGTGCCGCTGGCGTGGCGCTGGAACGCTCGGATGGTCGGGCTATCGCAGCGCGGCTCGCTGCGTGGACTGCTAGCGCCCGGCTGGCCGTTCTCCGCCCCGCAAGGCCCGGCGCTCGCCATCTCCGCCAGCCCCCGGTCCGAGGCCGTGGCTCTGTGGCTGCGCCAAGGTTTCGGCACGCGCCTGGTGCATTGCGGGCTGCCGCGCTGGCGGGGCAAGCATTTCGACCTGCTGGTGATGCCCCGCCACCTGCGGCGGCAAACCGGCCCCAATGTCCTACCCGTCCTGGGGGAGCCGCATCGGCTGTCCCCGCTGGCGCTGTCGCAGGCCCGGGTCTCCTGGGCCGGGCGGTTGTCGCATCTGCCGCGGCCGTTGATCACCCTGCTGGTCGGCGGCGGCAACCTTGGCGGCGAAATGCGCCCCGCTGCGGCACACGCCCTGGCGCGGCAGGTGGCCCGCATGGCCGCTGCTGCTGGCGGGTCGATCCTGGCCACTACCAGCCCCCGCACCGGACAGGAGGCGACGGATGCACTGGCCGGCGGCCTCGCCTCCAGCATGCACGTGCTCTATCGCTGGGGGGAGCCGGGGGAGAACCCCTATGCGGGCATGATCGCATTGTCCGACATCACCATCGTCACGGGTGATTCGCCCGCCATGATCAGTGAGGCCTGTAGCGGGGAGGCACCGGTGTTCATCGCCAGCCTGGGCGATCGGCCATCCCACCGCCGCCTGCACGAATTGCTGTATCAGGCAGGGCAGGCCCGCCCGCTAGGCCAGACCCTCACCCTCTGGCCGCGTAGCCCACTGGACGAGGCAGGTCGTGTGGCGACGGAAATTCGCGCGCGAATGTCGATGGGGCCGCAGGCGGTCGATTGACCCGGCGGCCCGGCGGACGCAGGTTTCCCACCATGGAACGTACATACAAAATCGCCGTCATCCCCGGTGACGGGATCGGCAAAGAAGTCGTCCCCGCCGCGCTGGAGGTGTTGGATGCCGCCGCAACCCGCTTCGGCTTCACGTTGAAGCCGACCCATTACGACTGGTCCTGCGAGACCTACACCCGCACTGGCGCCATGATGCCGGAGGACGGGCTCGATCAATTGCGCGAGTCCGACAGCGTGCTGCTGGGCGCCGTCGGCTGGCCCGGCGTGCCCGACCATATCTCGCTCTGGGGCCTGCTGATCCCAATTCGCCGCGGGTTTGACCAATATGCCTCCGTCCGTCCGTGCAAGCTGATGCCCGGCGCCCGCACGCCGCTGGCCGGCCGCACCGAGAAAGACATCGATTTCGTCGTGGTGCGCGAGAATACCGAGGGCGAGTATTCCGCCATCGGCGGCCGGATGTATGCCGGGACCGAGCATGAATTCGTCAGCCAGCAGAGCGTGTTCAGCCGCCGCGGCACCGACCGAGTGATGAAATACGCTTTCGAACTGGCAAAAACCCGCCCTCGCAAGCACGTAACCTCCGCCACCAAGTCGAACGGCATTACCATCACCATGCCGTATTGGGACGAACGGTTCGCCGCGATGAAGGCGGACTACCCGGATATCGAGACCGCGCAATTCCACATCGACATTCTCTGCGCCCACTTCGTCCAGCATCCGGACTGGTTCGACGTCGTCGTCGGCTCCAACCTATTCGGTGACATCCTGTCCGACCTTGGTCCGGCAGTGGCCGGCAGCATCGGCATCGCGCCCTCCGCCAACATCAACCCGGAGCGACTGCATCCGTCGATGTTCGAGCCGGTGCATGGATCGGCGCCGGACATTGCCGGCAAGGGCGTCGCCAACCCGATCGGCCAGATTTGGTCGGCGGCGATGATGCTGGACCATCTGGGCGAGGGTGAGGCGGCCCAGGCCATCATCGACAGCTTCGAGGCGCTACTGCGTGACGGCGGCCCCCGCACGCGGGACATGGGTGGCCAGGCCGGCACCATGGATGTTGGCCACGCCATCGCCCAAGCCGTCCGTGGCTAGCCCGGATTGCCTGATTGACGCCACTGCGCGGCCACAGAATCGGCCGCGCGGACCGTCCATTGGTCGCGAGGCTTGATGCCGGCGGCAGACCCGCCTACGATCCCATCGCTTGCGAGAGACTCGCAATTGGAGAGTGGCTTTTGGGACGCGACCAGGTAGTGATCGGGCGGCGGTGCGAGAGGGCGGTGGTAACTGCCTATCGGGAACTGCGCGCCACGGGCAATGTCGATATGGACGCATTCCGCGCTTGCACGGTGCTGTATCGCATCCACCATCCCGAGGCCTCGATCAACGAGGCGCGGCGTCTGGTGTCTGAGTGGATCGACCACCACGTCGTGCGCGGCGACACCGGCCCGACCTCCGGATGTGAATGCGGCGACGACTGAGCTGTCGCAGCCGCTGTGATACCTGAGATCATTGGGCACCGCGGTGCGCGGTCGCTGTATCCCGAAAACACGATCCCTGGGTTCCAGGCGGCGCTGGAAGCTGGGGTTCGTCATTTCGAAATTGACGTCGGGATGACCCGGGACGGGCTGGCAGTGATCAGCCACGATGCCGTCCTGTCACCGGATCTGACGCGCACCCAGGATGGGCGCTGGATCGAAGCCGGGCACATCGCGATAAAGAGGCTGGATTTCGCCGAGCTGCAGAGATTCGACGTCGGCCGGGCGCGGCCCGGCAGCAAGACCGCGAAGCGCTTTCCGCGGCAGGTGCCGATGGATGGCGCCACGATCCCCACGCTGGAAGATGTGCTGCGACTAGACAGCGAGGCTCGTTGGACCATCGAGGTGAAAACCTACTTCAACCGTCCCCGCTTGACCTGGGCGCCGGAGCGGCTGGTAGAGGCCGTGGCCGAGATCGTCGATCGCGTCGGTGCAGCCAAGCGTGTCACCGTTCAATCTTTCGACTGGCGCGGGCCCCGCCATCTACGCCAGATGCGCCCCGACCTCGCCTACGCCTGGTTGACGGCCCGCAACACACGCGCCTGGCGTGGCGGGCAGGCCAGGCTGCCCTACACCGTGGTGGAGGAGGGCGGTGGCACCTGGACCCCGCAATTCCGCGAACTGACCCCCGCGCTGCTGGACCGCGCCCACGCCGCTGGGCTGCGCGTGGTGCCGTGGACAGTAAACGCCCCGGCCGACATCGTGCGTCTCGCCAAGTGGGGCGTAGATGGGCTGATCACGGACGACCCGCTGATGGCACGGGCCGCACTACATCCCGACGCGCTCGAATCACCTCCGCATCCAACGCCGAACTGAAGCGGGAGCGGTCGGCCTGGGTCAGTGGGGCATGTGCCCCACCGCCTAGCCCGACCTCGCGCATATGCCGGGCGATCTCCCGCCCGGCGAGTGCGCTGCCGATATTGTCGCCCGTCCAGCTTCGCCCCGTATGGCCCAGTGCGCGGGCGCCCCGTTCCAGGCAGCGCTTGGCCAGGGGAATGTCAGCTGTAATGCAGATATCGCCTGGTTCGATTCGTTCGGCGATCCAGTCATCGGCTGCGTCCGGACCATCGGCGACGATGATCATCTGCACGCCAGGTTGCTGCGGCGGCCGGATCGGGCGCGAGCCATTATGCACGACCAGCACCTCAAGCCCCATGCGCGCTGCAACCCGGTAGGCTTCCTCACGCACCGGGCAGGCATCGGCGTCGATAAACAGCCGCATCAGGCGGTACCGGCTGGTTGCAGGAAGTTGGCGCGGATGGATGTGCGGGCCACCAGGGCTTGCATCGCCGGGTCCTGATCCCCGTTCTTGGCCGTGAGGGACTCCATGGGAACGAAGAACTCGTGAGGATGGGGCACTTGTTGCTGCATGAATCCATCATAGTGCCGGGCCCGCAATCCATACATCACCCTGAGGTCGCGCACCGGCAGCACGAGCGCATGGGTGGGCGGCGCTGCCAGCACGCCGGTGGCCTGCCATCGCAGGATTGGGCTGTCCGGCAGCACCGGGGCGAGCAGCCATTGCACTGGGCACACCGCCATCAGCGAGTGAGTGGAGGGTGCGAAACGCGACCGTTTATCCAACAGGTTGGTGAGGGTTGAACACGCCTCGATGGCGAAGATGTCAGCAAATGGTTCGGTCGGGGTGCCACCGAAATTCAGCCAGAGACCATCAGGCAACGTTCGGAATTGTTGGCTGCCGGGCAGTTTGAGGGCGCACTGCCCGCCGCCATCGTCTGGCCGGCCCTGCAACCAGGCGTCTTTCTCACGCGTGACCAAGCCGGGAGGATGCTGCGGCCACTGCTTTAGGCGGGACCGGACGGTGGCATCGATTGATCGTGGGTAATCCAACGGCGAAACTCCTGTGCTATCACGATTGGGTGATGCAGCAGTTTACCGAGAGCGGCCGGATCAAAGAGGCCTCTAAGGCTCAGTTCTAAAGGGAATAATGGCTTTATCGCCGTATTAATTACAGACGATCGTGTGTTCTTTGCCGCGAAAACATCGGCTTATTGGGCAGAGGAGCGCGAGCCCGGGAAGTGCCATACGCGCAGAAAGACGCAAGAACATACGGTTGCAATCGACTGCTATCAACGCGTTAGTGTGAATTCATCCGGGATCGTTGCAGAACGTGATTTTCACCTGCCGAAAATCGTGCAAGCGCAAAAAAAAGCCCGGCATTGCTGCCGGGCCTTCTGTAACGAAACGCGTTACCCACGCTTGGAGGCGGGTACGAAATCACGGAGGGGCGACCCCGTGTAGATCTGCCGGGGACGGCCGATCCGCTGGGTCTTATCCTCAATCATTTCCTTCCACTGGCTAATCCAGCCAACGGTGCGGGCGACGGCGAACAGCACGGTGAACATGCTGGTCGGGATGCCCATCGCCTTGAGAATAATGCCTGAGTAGAAGTCGACGTTCGGATAGAGCTTTTTGCTGATGAAATATTCGTCATGAAGCGCGATCCGCTCGAGTTCGGCTGCCATGTCCAGCATCTTGTCGCCCTTAATGCCAAGCTCCTTCAGCACTTCATGGCAGGTTTGCTGCATGATCTTGGCGCGCGGGTCGTAGTTTTTGTAGACCCGATGGCCGAAGCCCATCAGGCGGACGCCGCTGTTCTTGTCCTTCACTTTTTCGATGAAGGCCGGGATATTTTCCGGGCTGCCGATCTCCTCCAGCATCTTCAGCACGGCCTCGTTGGCGCCGCCATGGGCAGGACCCCACAGGCTTGCGATGCCGGCGGCGATACACGCGAATGGATTGGCCCCGGTGGAGCCAGCCAGACGCACTGTGGAGGTAGAGGCGTTCTGCTCGTGATCGGCGTGCAGGATGAAGATCCGATCCATCGCGCGGGCGAGGATGGGGTTCACCTTGTATTCCTCGGCCGGCACCGCGTTCATCATGTAGAGAAAGTTCTCCGCATAGCCGAGGTCGTTGCGCGGATACATGAACGGCTGGCCTATATTGTACTTATAGGCCCAAGCTGCGATGGTCGGCAGCTTAGCAATCAGGCGGAACGCGCTGATTTCACGATGCTGTTCGTTCGTGATGTCCAAGCTGTCATGGTAAAAAGCGCTGAGCGCGCCGACGACACCGCACATCACGGCCATCGGGTGAGCATCACGGCGGAACCCACTGAAGAAGCTGCGAAGCTGCTCATGGAGCATGGTGTGGTGCATCACACCTTTGTGGAACTCGTCCGCCTCCGCCTTGTTCGGCAACTCGCCGTTCAGCATCAGATAGGCGACTTCCAGAAAGTTCGACTGTTCTGCCAGTTGATCGATCGGGTAGCCGCGATGCAGCAGCACACCCTCGTCACCGTCGATATAGGTGATCTTGCTTTCGCAAGCGGCGGTCGCGCCGTAGCCGATGTCGTAGGTAAAGATCCCAAGGCTGCCATACAGCTTGCTGATATCGGCCGCCTGCGGTCCGATCGTGCCGGATCTAAGCGGGACACTCAGCGACTTGTTAGAGCCGTCAAGCGTCAAGGTGAGAGACCCGTTGGCGGTGCCGCTCATGTTCTGTTCCTGTCGAATACGGGTCGGCGTGAATCGCCGCCACAGATGCACCGGCGCACTGCCGGTGAATGTGTCCAATTAACGGCGAAGTTGCGTGGAAGGCAACCTTCGCGCTTGCAGCATCGACCTAGTTTGTGAGCCAAAGCCCGCGGCGATGGCTTCGCGCGTCATGCTCGGCGCTGCTGAAGGTTGCTGTTTCAGCACGCGCCCATCCGACCATCACGAGAGCGGCATTCACGTCTTGCCCGCCAGCGTCGCATCGTGCGGCCGGCCGGCCCAAGCTGTCATGGCCGGAAACTCGGCACTCAACCCGCTGGTCCCGCACCAATTCGGCCAGTGCGGCGGTGGCTTGCATCCCACAATCCGGCCCGGCGGCGCAGGCCTGCCCGCGGCGGGGCGCCTTGATGTCGCTCAGCCGCACGACCACACCATCTAGCCGCAACGTGTCGCCATCGATCACCGCCACCTGGCCGGGCGAGGCGGAAATGACCCGCGCGTCCGACGTCATTTGTCCGAACAGGCTGCCGGACAGGCCCAGCATCACCAACGAGCCGCCCGCCACCGCGCCGAACAGCGCAACCGTCACCGTTCGTAGCAACCCGCGAGGCGCAGCGGGGCGGCTGGAAGAGCGGAAAATTCGGCGGGG
>NZ_LMUY01000075.1:20152-31609 GCF_009765685.1 Acidisphaera sp. L21
ACTTGCAAGCATGGCGGCGTTGGCGCGCCAAATTCATTACCAGAATGGTCGGGCGAGTCGAAGCCGTTTCCAACTCTCGGCAATGTCATCACGCGCATCGGCCGCATGGGCGGCGGCGAAGCCCTGCACGGCGCCGGTGGCAAACTGCCGGTCCGGCCCACCGCGCAGCGCTTGCATCAGCCCGGCCACCGCACCGCCATCGTTCAGGTGGCCCAACACTTCCTGCAGGTCGGAGACCCGTCGCAGGAACCGCTTGGTTTTCCGCTCTCCATACAGAGGTGCGAAGAACTCGGCCGTGTAGCGCAGCCGTTTACCTTCCTTGCGGATCTCGTGCAGTGCCTCGATCGGCAGTTCGCGGATATCGGCACCGGCGCTGAGCATGTGGTCGTGACGCCGCGTCAGCGTGTTGGCGGCGAAGGCAGCGGCGTCATCCTCCAGTTTGGCCGCCCGATCCTCATCCGCGATCTGCATCCAGGGGCGCAGGGCCGCGAGTTGGACAAGACCTACGACAAGCTGCCGAAACTCGGCCGAGGCAAATTCCTTGCGCAGGGCCGCATAGGCCGCGTCCCGCCGTTTCGCAGCGGCGGCCAGCAGGGCGGTGATCCGCGTCTCGCCCGGCATGGCGGCGGCGATCTGGTGGCCCGTCCCTTCCAGGAACACATCCCAATCGCGTGCCGCACCCAGGGTTTGTGCCAAAGCGCGGAGTGGATCCTTGATCGCCGTCACCTCCGGCGCATCGGCAACCCGGCGAAATATCGACAGCGCCGATCGCAGCCGCCGGATCGCGACGCGCATCGCGTGCACCGGCTCGGCCGAAACCCCGGCTGCAGCGCCGGCCACCTCCGCCAGCGCCGCGTCGGTCAGATGGCCGATCACCAGTGCGATCGCGTCGGACAGGATCATCCCCGCCGGCACTTGCGGCCCGCCACTGCGCCGGGCTAGCGGGGGCACACCCCGCGCAAGCGCCACTGCCTCCGCCGCGAGGGAAGCCATCGGGACGTTGATGGCCACCGTCTGCGCCCATTTCGTGCTCAGCGCCTGGAGCACCGCCGCCGGCCCTTCGGCGATGACACGGCAGACCGGGCGCTCCTGCGCCACCCCGCGTAGGGCGCCGTTGAGGATGGTCAGCGTAGCCGGCTCGTCCGGCGTCAATTGGATCACTCGGCGTTCGCCACGAAATCCGGCGATCGGCATCAGCGGGCTAGTCAGGGGGGCGAATGCCGCGGGGTCAGCCGCCTCGCGCAACAGCGGTGCCGGCGTGGCGGGGGACCAGATCTGCCCGGTGCGCGGGCACATCTGTTCCAGTCGCCACATTGTCTTGGTCTGGCAAAGGCTCACCTGGTCTGCGGCCAACTCGCCCTCGGCGGTATCGTGCCAGATCCATTCGATGCTGCCACCGCGGCCGCTGCGGCGGCCCACGCCGCTTTCCCGCAGCAGGCGCGGTAGATCGGATGATGCAAGGCAAAATTCGAGGGCCGGCATGATCCTAGACGGCGACTTCCGTCAGGTCGCTCGGCACCAGGAACCGTGTCAGACGCGCTCCAGTTTCGCCCAGCTCACGCCAGGGAACGGCGACCGAGAACTCGGACAGGGCGCCGGATGGGTAGCCGCCCGCCAGGCGCTGGACGTGTTTGTCGGTGGTTGCGGCGTGCGCGCCAGCCAGCATCAGTGCCAATTCGTGCAGGCCGGGGTTGTGCCCGACCAGCAGCACGCAGCGCGTCGAGGCAGGGATGTGCCGCAGCGCATCCAGCAGATCGCCCTTGGGGGCGAGGTATAGCGCGTCCATCGGCTCGATCCGGGGCGGCATGGCCCAAGGGTCCAGCGCAGCCAGCGTCTGCAGCGTGCGGCGCGCAGAGGATACCAAAATAAGCTCGGGAGTCAGGCCCAATCGCTTGATTTCGGCTGCCATCGCACTTGCCGCGTGCTTGCCGCGCATGTTGATCGGCCGGGCGTGATCCGACAGTTGCGGATCGTCCCAGGATGACTTGGCGTGTCGCAGGAGGAGGAGCTGGCGCATGTACGGACCGGATGATGGCACGCCCCGAACGCCTTGTCGCCACCGCCACCGCTGCCAAATGCGGGGCCCGGAGGAAACAACGCCATGTGGGACGGATGACAAAGCGCCAATCGAAGCCGCAGGGCACGCTTCGCGTCGTATTGGGCGACCAATGCAGCGCCACCCTATCCGCCTTGGCAGACTTGGACCCGGCCATCGACACAGTGCTGATGGCGGAGGTGCGGGCGGAATGCACCTATGTCCGGCATCACCAGACCAAGATCGTGTTGGTGCTGTCCGCGATGCGCCACTTCGCCCGGGCGTTGCGTGCCCGCGGCGTTACCGTCGAGTACATCACGCTGGACGACCCGGCCAACACCCACTCGCTGCGCGGCGAGTTGGTCCGCGCCGTCGCCCGAATTCATCCCCGCCAAATCGTCATTACGGAATGCGGCGAATGGCGGTTGGCCAAGGACATGGAGGACTGGCACGACCTGACCGGGCTGGAGGTCGACATCCGGCCCGACACGCGGTTCTTGTGCAGCATCAGGGACTTCCGCACCTGGGCGCGTGGCAAGAACAATTTTCGGATGGAGTTTTTTTATCGCGAGATGCGTCGCCGCCACGGCGTGCTGATGGATGGCGATGGCCCAGTGGAAGGCCGCTGGAACTTCGACGCCGAGAACCGCAAGCGGCTGCCCAAGGAGGTGCACGCGCCAGCCCCGCCAGCCTTTCCGCCCGACACGATCACGACCGAGATCATTGCAATGGTGAGAGCGCGATTCGGCGATCATTTCGGCACTTGCGACGGCTTTTCCCTGCCGGTCACCGCAGCAGATGCCCATAAGGCGATGGCCGACTTCATAACCCATCGCCTGCCGCAATTCGGCGACTGGCAGGACGCCATGAAAACTGGCGAGCCCACGCTGTTTCACGCGCTGGTATCGACGTCCATCAACTGCGGTCTGCTCACGCCCATCGAGGTGATTACGGCAGCGGAGGCGGCCTTCCGAGCCGGCACCGTCGCATTGAACGGCGCCGAAGGGTTCATCCGCCAGATTCTCGGCTGGCGGGAGTTCGTGCGTGGCATCTACTGGCTGCGTATGCCCGAATATGGCCAACTCAACGCATTGGAAGCAACGCGTAAGCTGCCGCAGTTCTACTGGGATGCGAGCACCAGGATGAACTGCCTCCACCAAGCCATTAGCGACACCAGGGAGCACGCCTACGCCCACCACATCCAACGCCTGATGATCACCGGGAATTTCGCCCTACTGGCCGGGCTGGACCCGGTGGAGGTCGATGAGTGGTATCTCATCGTCTATGCCGACGCCTATGAGTGGGTGGAGATGCCCAACACCCGCGGCATGGCGCTGTTCGCCGATGGCGGCATCATGGGCTCGAAGCCGTACGCTGCCTCCGGCGCCTACATCAACCGAATGAGCGACTATTGCGGGTCCTGTCATTACGACGTGAAGGATGCGGCCGGTGAGCGCGGGTGTCCGTTCAACGCGTTGTATTGGGATTTCATCGCCCGCCACGCCGCCCGCCTTGGCGGCAACATCCGAATGGCGATGCCCCTGCGCAACATGGAACGAATGCCGCCAGAACGCCTGGCGCAAATTCGCACCCGCGCCGATTCGCTGCTGGCGATGCTGGATGCCGGGCAGGCGATCTAGCCGGCTTCACGATCACCCAACGCCGGGCCTACATAGCCATCCACAGTCGGAGTCGCTGTCGCATGAGCCGAATCGCATACGTCAACGGCCAGTACCTGCCCCAGTCCGAGGCCAGCGTGAACGTGGAGGACCGGGGCTACCAGTTGGCGGATGGCGTCTACGAGGTCCTTTACATGAAGGACGGCCGGTTCCTGGACGAGGACCTGCACATGAAGCGGTTGGAGCGCTCGCTTGGCGAGATCCGCATCACGCCGCCAATGGGCCGCGCCGCCATGCTGCGGGTCATCCGCGAAGTGACCGAGCGCAACCGCCTGCGCGACGGGTTGATCTACATGCAGGTCACCCGCGGGGTTGCGCGGCGCGACCACGCCTTTCCCGCCAGGCCGGTGCCAGCCGCCATGGTCATCACCTGCCGCCGCACGCCGCCCTATCCGAAAAGCGCGGAGGCCTTCGCCGGGTCCGCCATCTCCGTCCCGGATCTGCGCTGGGCCCGTTGCGATATCAAATCCACGGCCCTGCTGCCGAATGTGCTGGCCAAGCAAGCCGCGCGGGAGGCCGGAGCCTATGAGGCGATCCTCATCGACCGCGACGGCGCGGTCAGCGAGGGCTCGTCCACCACCGTATGGGTCGTCGACGCCAACGGGGTGTTGCGTACACGCGAACTCAGCCACGCCATCCTGCCGGGCTGCACTCGCGCCTCCCTGCTGGAGCAGATGGCGGATGCTGGAATCGCAAGCGAGGAGCGGGCGGTTACCGAAGCGGAACTGCGTTCAGCACAGGAGGTCTTCCTCACCAGCGCCACATCTTTCGTCAAACCGATCACAAAGATCGACGGCGCACCGGTCGGAGATGGCAAGGTGGGGCCGATCACACGTCGCTTATTTGAGTTATTCGCGCAACACGCGAAAGGTGGCTCGAATATCCGGGCCTAAATTAACAAATGTGATACTTGCGTTGCGGTGCAATATGACTAAATTCGGATTGCGCGACCGGGACCTGCGTGCCCGGTTCGGTGTCAAAACGCTTAGACTGGACTAAAACAACAACAATACAAGGAATGGCATTATGGCCACTGAAAAGTCACAGAATGTTCAGGACGTGTTCCTGAACCATGTGCGCAAGAGCAAGGCCCCGGTCACCGTGTTCCTGGTGAATGGCGTCAAGCTGCAGGGCATCATTACCTGGTTCGACAACTTCTCAGTGCTTCTGCGCCGCGACGGGCACACCCAGCTTGTCTACAAGCACGCGATCAGCACCGTGATGCCAGGCGCTCCGATCCAGCTATTCGATGCGACCAAGGCCGAGGCAGGGGCTCCCACCTCCACCGCCATGGCGCGGGAGATGATGCCTGCCGACGCAACCATCTGACGTCACGGCCCGCCCAACGCGGGCGGCCGTTATCCTACCATGGGAGCGGCCAGAACGGGCCGACGCCCATCGCGCGGCAGAGGCCCGGCTCGCGGAAGCGGTCGGGCTTGCTGCTTCCATCGGCCTTGTGGTCGTTCACACCGCGATCCTGCCTTTGCGCACCCGCCGATCCTCCAGCCTGTTGGGCGAGGGGCAGGTTGCCATGCAGGGCGACGCCATGCGCGCGGAAGAGGTGACGGTCGCGATCGTCGACGCCGCACTATCGCCGGTGCAGCAACGCAATCTGGAGCGTGACTGGGGCTGCAAGGTCATCGACCGCACCGGGCTGATCCTGGATATCTTCGGAGAGCGCGCGCGAACCCGTGAAGGCTCGCTGCAGGTCGAACTTGCCCATCTGGACTACCAGCGCAGTCGGCTCGTCCGGTCCTGGACCCACTTGGAACGGCAACGCGGCGGGTTCGGCTTCCTCGGTGGCCCCGGTGAGACGCAGATCGAGGCGGATCGGCGGCTGATAACCGACCGAATCGTTCGGCTGAAGAAGGATCTGGAGCAGGTGCGGCGTACTCGCGGCCTGCATCGCAGCGCCCGAACCCGGGTGCCGTTCCCCGTCGTGGCGTTGGTCGGCTACACAAACGCTGGTAAATCCACCCTGTTCAATGAACTGACGGGGGCAACGGTCCACGCCCAGGACCAGCTCTTCGCCACGCTCGACCCCACGATGCGCGGCCTGCGTCTCGCCTCGGGCCGCCGGGCAATCCTGTCGGACACGGTGGGCTTTATCAGTGAGTTGCCGACCGAACTTGTCGCCGCCTTTCGCGCAACACTGGAGGAAGTCGCGGAGGCAGACGTGATCCTGCACGTGCGCGACGTCGCCCACCCGGACACCACCGCCCAACGCATCGACGTGATCGCCGTGTTGGAAGGTATGGAGAAGGAGGGCACCATCGACATGGATTGGCGCAGCCGCACGATCGAGGTTCTGAACAAGGCCGACCTGCTGGGTGGCGTCGCCAACGTGCCGCCTCGGGGCGATGCCGTGCCGATCTCCGCAGTCACCGGGGAGGGCGTGCCCGCCCTGCTGGCTGCGATCGACGCCCGGATCGCCGCGGGGATGGAGCAGGCCGAGTACGACATCGCCCCCGATGACGGCGCAAGCATCGCCTGGCTGTATCAGCATGGCGAAGTACTGGAGCGCGCGGATGGCGACGAGTGGGTCCACGTGCGCGTGCGGCTGCTGCCCGCCGACCGCGCCCGGTTCGAGCATCGGTCATGACAATCGACGACACCAATTGGGGCGAGGTCGTGCAGTTGCTGCGTGCGGCGGCGCGGGCGGAGATCATGCCCAGGTTTCGCAAATTGGCGCCCGGCATGGTGCGGGAGAAATCCAGCCCGTCCGATCTGGTGACCGAGGCGGATGAGGCGGCGGAGGCCTTCATCGTCAGCGGCCTGCACCGTATGTTCCCTGGCTGCCTGGTGGTGGGCGAGGAGGCCTGCGCCGCCGACCCCACGTTGGTCGCCCGGCTCGGCAGTGCCGAACTCGCCTTTGTCGTCGACCCGATCGATGGCACGTCCAACTACGTCGCCGGCCTGCCACTGTTTGGGGTGATGGCTGCGGCCGTGGTGAACGGCCATGTGGTCGCCGGCGCCATTCACGACCCAGTGGGCGATGACACCGCCCTGGCGGTGCGCGGTGGTGGGGCCTGGATGGTGATGCCCGGCAGCGAGCCGGTGCGGCTGTTCGTTGCCGACCCGGTGCCGCCGAACAAGATGGCCGGCTGCGTATCCTGGCGCTTCATGAAGGAGCCGCTGCGGGGCACGGTTGTGCGCAATATGGTCGGGCTAGGCGGTGTATGTGACTACCGCTGCGCCGCCCACGAATACCGCATGTTGGCCGCCGGGCATTGCGAGTATCTGGTGTTCAACCGCCTGATGCCCTGGGATCATCTTCCCGGCTGGTTGCTGCACCAGGAAGCCGGTGGCTTCTCCGCCCATTTCGACGGCTCACCCTTGGCAGCCAGCGACACCGATGGCGGGCTGATCTGCACGCCGGACCGCGCCAGTTTCGACGCGATTTCGGCGACATTGTTCGCGCCGGGCTAGCCGCCTGCCGCCTTGCGCTCGCTGTAGCGGCTGGTGAAATGTTCGGTATGGTCGCGGGTGAGCAGGGTGAACTTCACCAACTCCTCCATCACGTCTACCACCCGGTCATACAGCGGCGACGGCCGCATCCGCCCGGCTGCATCGAACTCGTCATAGGCCTTGGGAATGGAAGACTGATTGGGGATCGTGATCATCCGCATCCACCGGCCCAGGATGCGGAGTTGGTTGACGGCGTTGAACGATTGCGACCCGCCGGATACTTGCATCACCGCAAGTGTTCGGCCTTGAGTTGGTCGCACACCCTGTTGCTCCAGCGGAAGCCAATCGATCTGATTCTTGAACACGGCGGTGATAGCGCCGTGCCGTTCCGGGCTGCACCAAACCTGACCTTCCGACCATAGCGACGCATCACGCAGTGCCAAGACCTGAGGATGATCGGGCGGCACGGAGTCGACGATCGGCAGGTCGTGCGGGTGGAAGATCCGTGTCTCCGCCCCCAGGCGCTGCAAGATTCGGTCCGCCTCCAGCGTCAGCAGATGGCTGTAGGAGCGTTCGCGCAGCGATCCATAGAGCAGCAAAATCCGTGGCTTATGAGTGGATGATCCAGTCGGCTGCGGCCCAGGGGTTTGGAAACGGGCGTCTACGATGTTGGGTAGGACCAGATCCATCTCAGCCCACCACTGGCGGGAGGATATCGCGCACCAGAGCCGCCGGCCGGCACAACTTTACCCCGAGCGGCGAGACGACGAGCGGCCGGTTGATCAGGATCGGGTGCGCCATCATCGCGTCCAGCAATGCCGCATCGGGTATGGAGGGATCGCCCAACCCCAACTCCCCATATGGCGTGCCCTTTTCCCGCAGCAGATCACGCACCGTCATCTGTGAGCGCGCCAGCAAGTGCACCAACAAGACCCGGGTGGGCGGAGTTCTAAGGTATTCAACGACATGCGGCTCGATCCCCGACTCGCGGATCAGCCCCAGCGCCGTGCGCGACGTGCCACAGGCGGGGTTGTGGTAGATGATGACGTCCATGAGCGTCTCCGGTCAGCAGCAGGGGGTGAGCGCGTCAACCAGCGGCGCGCAGAGTTCGGCGCGGCCGGCGCAGCAATCGCTGACCAGGAAGACCATCATGTCTCGCATTCGACCGAGTTCCACCCGGTAGACGATCGATCTGCTATTGCGCTGCGCCACCACCAGCCCGGCGCGCGCCAGGATGGCGAGATGGGCGGACATGGTGTTCTGCGGCACCGCCAATTCGCGCGCGATGTCACCAGCCGCCAGGCCATCCGGCTCGTGCCGCACGAGCAACCGCACTGTTTCCAGCCGCGTGCGTTGTGCAAGGGCGGCCATGACAGCGATCGTGTCGTCAAGATCCATATATCCAGATTAACGGATATATATGTGGTTTGGCTAGCCCAAATCAGATGTGCAGCAGTCCCTGCATCATCTTCACGCAGCTTCCACCAACATGGGCGCTAGTCACCACGCTGCCCTGTTTGATGGTCCGGGTCAGCAGGGTGCTCGGCCGGCCCATGTCGCGACCCTGTTCGATGCGCAAAACTCTCTCACCGTCCGGCCCTAGGTCGCCCAACAACGCGGCGGTGGTGACGGTAGCGCTGCCGGTCGCTGGGTCTTCCCCGATGCCGCCGAGCGGGGCGAACATGCGGGCATGCAGATCGAACCCATTTCCACCATCATGCGTGTAGAGATAGATGCCGCGCGCCTTCGCCTCGGCATAGGCTGCAACATCGGGCTTTGCCCGGCGCAGCACTTCGCGCGACGCGACCTCCACCAGCAGAAATGGTGTGCCAACGGTGGCGAAGACCGGTTCGTGCGTGTCGGTGACGATCTCCGTCGCTGCAAGCGACAGGCACGACGCTGCCAGCGCAATGGGAACCATCTGCAGCCGCTGTAGCGGTTGCGGCGCGGTCAGTTCGGCACCGACGACCTTGCCGCCTTCGCGCAGGATTTCCACCGGCACCAGGCCAGCCGCTTCTTCGAACAGCACGCGTGGCGCGCCATTGCCCTCGGTCGCGAGCACGAACGCGGTGCCGACATTCGGGTGCCCGGCGAACGGCAACTCACCGCCGGGGGTGAAGATGCGAACATGCGCGGTGTGCGCCGGATCCTTCGGCGGCAAAACGAACGTGGTTTCGGAATACCCAAACTCCCGCGTGATCGACAGCATGAGAGCATCGTCCAGCCCCAATGCGTCCAGCACGACGGCCAGGGGGTTGCCGCCAAATGCTTGGTCGGTGAACACGTCAACGGTGATGTAGCGGCGCTCGGTCATTGATTTTCCTGCTTCTTGACGGCCTGCCAAGCCGCTTCCATCGCGGTCAGCCCGGCTTCCTCGGGCGTTTGGCCTTGGGCTGCCAGCATCGCCTCCACGCCCTCGAACCGCCGGGTGAACTTGGCGTTCGCGGCCTGGAGGCACGTTTCCGGGTTCAGGTTCAACTTGCGCGCGAGGTTTGCCAGGACGAACAGCATATCGCCGACCTCATCCTGCAGCCTGGCCGGGTCAGCGCCGGGCAATTCGGCGCGCAACTCCGCGGTCTCCTCCGCCAACTTATCCAACACGGCGCCAGCATCCGGCCAATCGAATCCTACCCGGGCGGCGCGTGACGTCAGTTTTGCGGCACGGGTCAGCGCGGGCAGGGCGACAGGCACTCCCGCCAGCGCACCACCCTGCTTGCGTGCTGCCCGTTCGGCGGATTTGCCGGCTTCCCAGGCGCCCGGCGCCAGGTCCTTGCCGTCAAACACATGCGGATGGCGGCGGATCATCTTGTCGGCGATGCCGCGGGCGATGTCGGCGAAGGCGAAACGGCCTTCCTCCTCCGCCATCCGCGCATGGTAGACGACCTGGAACAGCAGATCGCCCAATTCGTCGGGCAGGTCGCCCCAGTCGCGCCGTGCGATGGCGTCGGCTACTTCGTAGGCTTCTTCAATGGTGTAGGGCGCGATGCTGTCAAAATCCTGCACCTTGTCCCAAGGGCATCCATCTCCAGCGCGCAGCCGTGCCATCACGTTCAGCAGGCGCCGCAACTCGGCCTCGGGAGGGACGATCGGTTTCGCCATGTCCACGATGAAGAATCCCTCCATCCGCGGATGCGGGCGGCGACCCGTTTCACGATACCCCCGCTTGGCATAGATCGCCTGATTTTTTGTCATCAATTGGTGAGTGTATAGGCGGATCTCCGCCATGCCCCAGGATGACGCCAGCCGCTCCGCCATATCCAGCAACCTCCGACCCAGCCCGGCGCCATGTTTCTCGGGCCGCACCGCGACGCTGAAGATGAGCGCGTGATTCGAATGTCGTTCGATCACCAGCGTGGCGTCCTCGCCGAGTAGCCAAACCTGGCCGGCCGCAATGCGCGGTATGTAGTCTTCGTTCGCGGGCAGTGGCAGGCCGCCCAGCAGCGGCAGGTAGTCAACATAGGCGGCGAGGTTGATCGCTTCTACCAGAGCCAGGTCGGCGGGTCCGGCCTGCCGCATCACGTATTGGCGCCCCGGATCGCTTCACACACGGCGCGCGTCACCTCCACGGTGGTCGCCTTGCCGCCCAGGTCGGGCGTCAGCAACCCGGTGGCGCACACCTGCTCCACCGCCGCCATCAGCCGCGTCGCTGCCTGGGGCTCGCCCAGGTGCTCCAGCATCATCGCCGCCGTCCAGAAGCTGGCGACCGGGTTGGCGATGCCCTTGCCGGTGATGTCGAACGCCGAGCCATGGATCGGCTCGAACATCGAGGGATAGCGGCGCTGCGGGTCCACGTTCCCGGTTGGCGCGATGCCCAGAGAGCCCGCCAGCGCGGCCGCGAGATCGCTCAGGATATCCGCATGCAGGTTGGTGGCGACGACCGTATCGATCGTGCGCGGCTTGTTCACCATGCGCATCGTCATCGCGTCGACCAGTTCCTTGTCCCAGGTCACGTCCGGAAAATCGGCGGCGACCAGGGCAGCGATTTCATCCCAGAACACCATGCCGTAGCGTTGTGCGTTGGATTTGGTCACTACCGTCAGGTGCTTGCGCGGGCGCGCCTGAGCGGATTGGAAGGCAAACCGCATGATCCGCTCCACGCCCACGCGGGTGAAGATCGCGACCTCGGTGGCTACTTCCTCCGGCAGGCCGCGATGGGCGCGGCCACCATGCCCGGCATACTCGCCCTCGCTATTCTCCCGCACGATCAGCCAGTCCAGATCGCCCGGCCCGGCGTTGCGCAGCGGGGAGGTAACGCCGGGTAGGATGCGCGTCGGGCGGACGTTGGCATATTGGTCGAACCCCTGGCAGATCGGCAGTCGGAGGCCCCATAGCGTG
>NZ_LMUY01000075.1:31678-34686 GCF_009765685.1 Acidisphaera sp. L21
AATTGTCGACCGCCAGGGAAAACCCGCCATCACGGCTCGCCAGCACATCCAGCGCCTCCAATCCGGCGGCGATCACTTCCGGGCCGATGCCATCGGCAGGGATGGCGGCGATACGGTATTGACGCATGGTATGTGCTCCTGGCGGGGGTTCGGTCTAGCATCCGGCGCGCCGCTTGCAAGGGCGCGCCGTCTATCCGGGAGAAACCGTCAATGATTCGTCCGCTGCTCGCTTGCCTGCTTGCTGCCTTGCCTGTGATGGCATCGGCGCAAACCGCGCCCGTCACCCTGCGCATCGCCATGCGGGAAGATGCGGACATGATGGACCCGAGCCTGGCCCGCACCTATGTCGGCCGCATCGTGTTCGCCGGGCTGTGCGATAAGCTGTTCGACATCGACGACAAGCTGCAGATCATCCCGCAACTTGCCACCGGGTATGAGTGGTCGGACCCGAAAACACTCGTGATCCACCTGCGCACCGGCGTGAAGTTCCAGGACGGCACGATGATGGATGCCGCCGCCGTCAAGTATAGCCTGGACCGCCACTACAACATGGCCGGCAGTGCCCGGCGCAGCGAGATCTCCGTGATGGACCACGTCGACGTGGTCGATCCGCAGACTGTGCGCCTGGTGCTGAAGGGCCCATCTGCCCCGTTCCTATCCCAACTCACCGACCGCGCCGGCATGATCGTCTCCCCGAAGGCGGCAGAGGCGGAGGGCAAGGATTTCGCCCTCCATCCGGTTTGCGCCGGGCCGATGAAGTTCGTCGAGCGCGTGGCCCAGGACCACATCACGCTGGAGCGGTTCGCCGATTATTGGGACAAGGATTCGATCCACGTCGACCGCGTGATCTACCAGGTTATCCCCGACAGCTCCGTCCGCCTTGCCAACTTGCAGGCGGGCAGCGTTGATCTTGTTGAATATATCACCCCCACTGACATCGATGCAGTGAAGCGCAACCCGAAGCTGCGGCTGGTGACGTATGACGGCCTAGGCTACCAGGGCATCACCTACAACCTGGCAAACGGCCCAAAGGCAGACTCGCCGATTGGCAAGAGCGCCCTGGTCCGCCAGGCCTTTGACGCCTCGATCGACCGCGATGCGCTCATGCAGGTCGTCTATAACGGCATGTTCCCCGCCGCGGGCCAGGCCGTCCCGCCGGAAAGCCCGTTCTACGCCGCCTCCGTAAAGCCAGTGGCCCGCGACGTGGATAGGGCGAAGGCGCTGTTGAAGCAGGCTGGCGTGAAGCTGCCGGTGCCGGTGGAACTGATCGTCCCGAACAGCCCGGACCAACGCCAGATGGGCGAGGTGATCCAATCCATGGCGTCGGAAGCCGGCTTCGATGTGAAGCTCACCGCGATGGAGTTCGCCGCGTCGCTGGACAATGCGCAGCAGGGCGGTTTCCAGGCCTATCTGCTTGCCTGGTCCGGCCGGATCGACCCGGACGGCAACCTCTACAGCTTCATTCACAGCACCACCGGCACGCAGAATTACGGCCACTATTCTAGCCCCGCCATGGACAAGCTGCTGGACGACGCCCGGCTGGAAACCGACCAGGCGAAGCGCAAGGCGCTGTATCAGCAGGTCGCGGAGTTGGGGCAGAAAGATGTGCCGATCTCGTATATCTTCACCACGCGCTACTTCAACGGCGTGTCGGCAAAAATCAGCGGGTTCAAGCCCGTAGCTGACGGTCTGATCCGCCTGCAGGGGATAAAGGTGGCACCATGAACCGACTTCGCGGACGGCTGCTTCAGCTTATCCCCACCCTGCTGCTGGTGAGCATCCTGGTGTTCGGCCTGCAGCAGCTCATGCCCGGCGACCCGGCGCTGGTGCTGGCCGGCGAGGAAGGCGCCAATCCCCAGGTTCTGGCGCAAATTCGGGCCGAGCTATGGCTGGATCGCCCCCTGCCAGTGCAATACGTCCACTGGCTGGGCGGCCTCGTGCATGGCGACCTCGGCTTCTCCTGGCGCATCCGCCAGCCAGTCGCCAGCCTGGTGCGGGAGAAGCTGCCCGTCACGCTGCAACTCGGCTGCATGGCGTTCATCTTCGCCCTGGCGATTGGGGTGCCTGCCGGGGTGCTATCCGCCGTCAAACGCGGAACGTGGTGGGACCACGCTGCCAACCTCATCGGCTTGGGCGGCTTGTCGACGCCGAACTTCTGGCTGGGGATCATGCTGATCCTGCTGGTGTCGGTGAAGCTCGGCTGGCTGCCACCCTCCGGCTACGTCCCGCTGACCGAGGATTTCTGGCAATCGATCGCGACCACCATCATGCCGGCCTTCGTGCTGGGTAATGCCACGGCGGCGGTGCTGATGCGCCACGTCCGAAGCGCGATGCTGACGGCGATGGACCAGGATTACGTGCGCACCGCCCGCGCCAAGGGATTGCGGGAAGTCCGGGTCGTGATCCGCCACGCCCTGCGCAACGCGCTGGTGCCTGTGGTGACGCTGGGCGCGCTGGAACTCGGCACGCTGTTCTCCGGCGCGGTATTGACGGAGCAGGTGTTCAGCATCCCCGGCTTCGGCAAATTGGTGGTGGATGCGGTGTTCAACCGCGACTACCCCGTCGTCCAGGGCGTCGTGATGGTGACAGCAACCCTATATATCCTGCTGAACTTGCTGGCTGACATCTTATACGTGCTGGTGAACCCAAGGCTGCGCGTCGCATGAGCACGGCCCCCACCACTTACGCCGCACCTCCCCACGGCGGGGCGCTTCCATCGGCGGCCGTCGCAGCACCACCGCGGGCGCGCAGCCCGCTGAACCTGGCGTTGCGCCGGTTCGCCCGGCGTCCCGCCGCGGTGTTTGGCCTTATCGTGATCGTCCTGTTCATCGCCGTGGCGCTCGCCGCACCCTGGATCACGCCGTACGACCCGGTGCGTCAATCCTATAGCGTCATCCGCAAGGCCCCCTCTGCCCTGCACTGGTTCGGCACGGACGAGAACGGGCGGGACGTGCTGTCCCGCGTGATGATGGGCGCGCGCGCCACGATGCTGGCCGGGTTGGTCTCGG
>NZ_LMUY01000075.1:34814-41754 GCF_009765685.1 Acidisphaera sp. L21
GGTTCGCCGGCGGCTGGGTGGATGCAGTCATCGGGCGGGTGGTGGACGCCATGCTGGCGTGTCCATTCCTCATCCTGGCGATCGCCCTGGCGGCGTTTCTCGGCCCATCGCTCACCAACGCCATGATCGCGATCGGCGTCACCGCGACGCCGGTATTCATCCGGGTTTCCCGCGCAGCCACGATCGATGCAGCGTCCAACGATTACGTCGAGGCCGCGCGCGCCCTGGGCAACCCGCCCTGGCGCGTCGCGGTGCGGCACGTACTGCCGAACATCGTGCCGCCGGTGCTGGTGCAGGCCACGCTCGCCATCGCCATGGCCATCATCGCAGAGGCGAGTCTCTCGTTCCTGGGATTGGGCCAACAGCCGCCCGAACCGTCCTGGGGCTCGATGTTGAACGCGGCCCAGCGTTTCCTGACGCAGGCGCCCTGGCTCGCAATCTTCCCCGGCGCCGCGATTTTCCTGGCCGTGCTCGCCTTCAACCTGGTCGGCGACGGCCTGCGGGACGCTTTGGACCCTCGGCGGCGTTGACCCCACGCGCCCCTGGGTGTGTCATCCCTCCGTAAAAACAGGAGGACGCGATGCGCGCTTGGGCCGTGGTCGAGAATGGGGCGGATCTGCAGGAGATGGAGCTTCCCACCCCGGAGCCGACCGGTAAGCAGGTTCTGCTGGAGGTGACGCATTGCGGCGTCTGCCACTCCGACCTGCATATCTGGGAAGGCTATTACGACATCGGCGCCGGCAAGCGGATGTCGCTGGCCGATCGTGGTGTGAAGCTGCCGCTCGCCATGGGGCACGAGATCGTCGGGCGCGTGGTTAAGCTGGGGCCGGATGCGACCGGCGTAAAGGTCGGTGACCTGCGGATCGTCTTCCCCTGGGTCGGATGCGGCCATTGCGACCGTTGCCTGGCCGAGGAAGACAATATGTGCGCCGAAGGCAAGGCGCTGGGCGTGTTCCAGAATGGCGGCTACGCCACCCACGTGCTGGCGATGGAGCCACGCCACCTCGTCGACCCCGGCAATGTCGACCCAGCGCTCGCCGCCACCTACGCGTGCAGCGGCATCACGGTCTATTCCGCCATCAAGAAGGTGATGCCGCTGCCGCCGGACACGCCGATCGTGCTGGTCGGGGCAGGCGGACTAGGGCTGAACGCTATCTCCGTCCTGAAGGCGATGGGCCACCGCAACATCATCAGCGTCGATGTCAGCGACGAAAAGCGGGCCATCGCCGCGAAGGCCGGCGCCACCGCCACGGTGGACGGCAGTGGTGAAGGCGTGACCGAGCGGATCATTGCCGCTGCCGGTGGCCCGGTGCGCGCCGTGATCGACCTGGTGAACGGCACCGCAACCGCGCGATTTGCGTTTGCCGCGCTTGCCAAGGGCGGCCGTCTAGTCCAGGTCGGTTTGTTCGGCGGCGACATGACGCTGATGCTGCCGGTGATGGCGATGCGCGAATTGACGGTCGGTGGCAGTTATGTCGGCAACCCGAAGGAATTGCGCGAACTCGTGGCGCTCGCGCAGGCTGGCACGTTGAAGCCGTTGCCCTACAGCACCGTGCCAATGGCAGAGGCGAATGCGGCATTGATGCGATTGAAGGATGGCAAAGTCACCGGCCGCGTAGTGCTCCAGGCCGCAGCAGCCTAGCGAATTCGCCGCCCTCTTCCCCGCGGGAGAGGGCGGCTTTCGCGCTCAGCCCGGGAAAACGTTGCGCTGGCGCACGACCTCGGGGACGACTTTCGGGCCAGACACCGTGTTGGCCGGCGCGCCACTGCCCACGCGCAGCAGCGTCGCCAGGAAAGTACGGCCCCACACCACCGGCGTGGCGCCCTCGATCGCGCGCCAGCACGACAGCCACCGTTCCTGCCGCTCGCTCAAGCTCATGCGCAACGCCGTGTCCAGCGCGTCCGCCAATTCATCCGCATCATGCGGATTAACAATCAAGGCCGACCCCAATTGTTTGGCGGCCCCGGCGAAGCGGGACAGGATGAGCACACCCGGGTCCTGCGGGTCTTGCGCGGCAATGTATTCCTTCGCCACCAGGTTCATGCCATCACGTAGCGGCGTCACCAAGCCGACGCGTGCCTCGCGCATGTAGCCAGCCATCGTGGACCGGGCACCGGCGCGTGCCACGATGCGAAGGGGCGTCCAATCCGGCTCGCTCCACTCGCTGTTGATGGCACCCGCCTCGCGATCCACAGCCTCGCGTAATACACGGTAGGCGGACACATCTTTCCGGCTCTCGGCGGCAATCTGCAAAAAGGTTACCCGGCGGCGCCAATCCGGACGCGTCTCCAGCAGGCGACGGTAACCGGATAGCCTTTGGATGAGGCCTTTCGTCGGATCCAAGCGATCCACGCCCAATACCAGCTTCTGCCCTTGCAGGCTTCGGCGCAGCCGCTCCGTCGGCGCGGCGCGCCAGGCATGTTCGGCCGTCGCAGCAAACTCGCGCGCCTCGATCTCCACCGGAAATGCGCCGAGGCGGACCCGACGTCCGTCCACGTGCAGCCAACCACCCGTCAGTCGCGTCGCACCGGCTAGACGATGTGCCGCCTCCGCGAAATTCTCCACATCATTTTGCGTTTGAAACCCGATCAGATCGGCCGCAACCAGATCGCGGATCAACGCGCCGGCTTCGGGCACGCTGGCCAGCATGTCGGGGGAAGGGAAGGGGATGTGCAGGAAGAACCCGATCGGCGCCGTCACGCCACGGGCCCGCAGCATCGCCGGCATCGCCATCAAATGATAATCGTGAATCCACAGCATATCGTTTGGGCGCAGCAGCGGTGCCAGACTGCTGGCCATGCGTTCATTCACCGCGCGATACACCGAAGCATTCCGCCGATCGAAGCTCATCAGCTCCGGCATCGAGTGCAGCAGCGGCCACAGTGTGCTGTTGGAGAATTCGTTGTAGTAGCGATCGTGCTCCGACTGGCTGAGATCGATCGTCGCGTATTGGACGTTGCCGTCCTGATGCGACTTCACGCTATGGTCGTTCGAGATATCGCCACTCCACCCGAACCACACACCGCCGCGCTGTTCCATCAGGCCTGCTAGGGCCACGGCTAGCCCACCGGCCTGCGCCCCACCGCCCGGCGTTGGCACGCGGTTTGAGACAACGACGAGACGGTTCATCGAACCTCCAGCAACGCCACCGGGAACGTGGCGAGAATTTCAGACACCGGCAAGCGTCCCGTCAGCTCCTTGCCGGGCTCTTTTTGCGCTGCCAATACGTCAACAGTACGGCGGCCGATAAAATTACGTGGCGGAACTATGAAGGTTCCATCCCAACTCGCCGCACCCGTCACCAAGACCGCTGAATTGCCGCAAAGTTGAGCCGGAAGCCGCGTGACCGCGGTGATCGATGCCCGCCCTTCGAACACGCGGGCGAAGGCGAGCACGTGGTCCGCCTTCCTGCCCTCTACCCGCAGCGGAACGTAGCTGCCCTCGGTAAACAAGCCGCCGGACACCGAACGGAACCGCAGTGCGGCAGCGATCACCGCCTGCTTCACCCGTCCATCCTGCCAATCCGCCAATAGCGACGCTGGGGTCGCACCCGCCTGCAACGAGATCTGGCGCGCCGCGAAATCCACCGGCCGGCGGTTATCCGGATCGACGAGGCTGAAATCCCAATACTCCGTGCCTTGGTAGAGATCCGGGACGCCAGGCGAGGTGATGCGCAGCAGTGCCTGTGACAGCGCGTTGACCGCGCCTGGGGCGGCGATGCGCTCCACGAACTCCGCAACCTCATGCAACACACGGGACGTGCGGTCCGGGTCCATGACCTGATGCAGGAAGTCGCGGCAGGCGGCCTCATACTCCTCATTTGGCACCGCCCAGCCGGTATGGCGTTTGCCCTCGCGTAGGGCTTTCTCCTGCCAGGCAGCCAGCCGCTCCTCCAGCGCCGCCACACCCGCCCGGTCATCCGCCGACAGACCCAGTGGCCAGGCCCCGACCATGCTCTCGTACAGCATGATCTCGTCGCAGTTGTCCGGTGCTGGGCCGCCGAGGTCCTTCTTCATAGGCGCGTTAAGCCGTGTCCAGCGGTTCAGCGCGGTCTCCCACTCATCGGGCAACTCACTGATGACGGCCAGCCGTGCCCGCGTATCCTCACCGCGCTTATGGTCGTGCGTCGCCGTGGCCAGCAGCGCCAGCGGGAAGGACTTGCGCCGGGCTCGCATGGCATTGTGGTAGCCGGCTGGCGAAATCGCGAATTGAGATGGCTCCGTCCCCACTTCGTTGCGCGAGATCAGGCGGCCGAAGCGATAGAAGGTCGTGTCCTCCACCGATTTTGCGGCCGTCGGGGCGGATAACTGCTGAAACTTCACCATCGCCCGCAGCCGTTCCTGCCGGCGGCTGCCGGCCGGCACCTGACGAATGCCCTCGCCAGACAGCCAGCCACCGATCAGTTCCAGGAGATCGCGGTCGGTCGGGCGAACCGTTCGCCGCGCGCCAGCCATCGCCCAGTCCATCTCCCGCTTGTCCGTGTCCGACATTCCAGCCAACCCGGCGTAGATGCGGTAGACGTGGAAATGAACCAGAATCTCCACCAGCGTGCGGCGGATCGCCGTCAGCGTGTAGTCGCGCGTAGAGAGATCCCGCCGTGCCACCCGTTGCAGCGCCGCGGCAGCGGAGAACAGTTCGCTGGACAGGCTCTCGCGCAGGATTTGCCGCCGGGCCGCCTTCGCCTCTTCCTCGAACGAGGCGGGGCGCCCCGTTAGGGTGGTCCATAGGGTGGTGAGCTTCTCCTCACCCGCCGGGTCGTGCAGCACGGCCGACACATCGTTCATGTAGTCGTAGCCGGTAGTGCCGTCGGTCAGCCATTCCGTTGCCAGCGATTCCTGTGGCGCCAGAATTTTTTCGATCCATAAGCCGGCGCGCTCGCCGCGTAGCGCCTGCGGCCGATTCTCGTGCGCCGCGTCCAACTGGCGACGCAGCTTGCGGCAATAGCCGCGCGGGTCGGCCAGCCCGTCCACGTGGTCGATGCGGACGGCGTCGATCAACCCCTCGGTATACAGGCGGAGGATGGTGCGATGCGTGTCATCGAACACTGCGGGCACTTCCACCCGCACCCCGGCCAGGCCGTTCACGTCGAAGAAGCGGCGCCAGTTGATCTCGTCCGTCGCGGCACGCCACCAGGACAGCCGGTAATTCTGCCGCTCCAACAACCGGTGCAGGCGGTCGCGACCCACCTCCGTCGCCGGATCGTATCCACGCAGGCATTCCGCGATGGACTGTGTGTAGTCCGGCGAGCGCAACGCCTGGCAGGCGACCGCAGCGTCCCGCCGCATTGCATCGCGATTGGTCGTCGATAGGGCGCCGAACTTGCGCGCCACCTCTTCCAGCGGCCCACCCTCCGTCAACAGGATGGACGGATAGTCCCGTGGGTCGATCGGAAAGCGATGCGTATAGTAGCCGACGAACAGCCGACCGTCCGCCGGGTCGAACTGAAGGGTCAGTTCCTTGTTGTCCAGGCAGTCACCATAGGGAGAGCCTAAGAACGGCGCCAGCATCCGTCCGCGGAGCGAGGCATTGGGTGGGTCCCAGTCGATGTCGAAATACTCGGCATAGGCACTGGCCCGCCCCCATTCCAACACGTCCAGCCACCAGGCATTATCGGCGCCGCCGACGCCCATGTGGTTGGGCACGATATCCAGCACCAACCCCATCTCATGCCGCCGCAACTCCGCCACGAGCCGGCGCAACGCCTCCTCACTACCCAGTTCCGGATCGATCTGATTGTGGTCGACGATGTCGTAGCCGTGGGTGGAGCCCGGGCGCGATTTCAGCAGCGGGGAGGCGTAGAGATGCGAAATGCCGAGGCTGGCAAAATACGGCACCAAGGCCGCCGCCGCATCCAGGGTAAAATCCTTGTGGAACTGGAGGCGGGCGGTAGCGGTAAATCGCTTCATCTATCGTTTCCTGACGGCATCGAGGTCTTTCAAACGCGCCGCCACCGCCGGGTCGTCCAGCAGCGTGGCTGCCGGCCCCGGCATTCTGCGTCGCCAGTTTGGATGCTCGTTAAGCGTCCCTGGCAGGTTTGGTTGCTCCCGCAGGCCCAACGCGTCCTCGACCGGGATGATCGTTAGCGCACAACCAGCCGCGCCGACATGCCGGATCGCGGCGTTCACCGCCTCCGCCGGGTCGATCGGGGAGGGCGGTTCGCCATGCGCCGCGCCGCTCGCCTGCATGGCGGACCACAGCAGGTGCCGGTCGCGTCGGCGCTCGTCATTTTCACGTGCCACGCCGGCCGCGTCGATGAGTCCGATCTCGCGCCGCCACTCCGTGTCGCGGCCGGACCACCAACCCGCTACCGTGGCGAGATCGTGCGTGCTGGTCATGGACACTGCGCCATAATCCCAGGCGGATGGTGCGGTGAAGCCCTGGTCCTGCGCGCGCTCGAACCACAGCACGCGCATGCCCAGCATGCCGCCGCTGCTGATGCGTTGCTGGAAACCTTCCGGCAGCGTGCCCAGATCTTCGCCCAGCACGACGGCCTTGTGACGCTGCGATTCCAGGCGGATCAGCCGCAACATGTCGTCTACCGGGAAGTGCAGATACACGCCATCGGCCGCGCTGTAACCGTCGGGAATCACCCATAGCCGCGCCAGCCCCATCGCATGGTCAATTCGCACCCCACCCGCATGGCGCATGGCGGCGCGCAGCATCTCGATGAAGACGCCGAATCCGTGCAGTTGCAGGCCGCGCGGCGAGAACGCGGCGAGCCCCCAGCTTTGTCCGCGCGTATTCAGCAGATCCGGCGGCGCACCGACGTTGAGGCCGAGCAACGTCTGGTCCGGCCGGGCCCAGCATTGGCTGCCGCCGGAATCCACGCCTACGGCCAGGTCGGATATCAGGCCGATCGGCATGCCGGCATCTTTGGCCGCCTGCTGCGCTTCGCCCAGGCTGCGATCGGCCAGGAACTGGTAGAACGCATGGCGCGTC
>NZ_LMUY01000075.1:41821-76212 GCF_009765685.1 Acidisphaera sp. L21
AGTCGCGCCAGTGCCAGGGACCGCCATCGACCGTCATCGCCGCATGCAATGCCTCGAACCGCGCATGGCCGACGAGCCCGTCCCCCTGGGCCGTCCGGAAATCCTGAAATGCGTCCCACACCGGGCCACCCTGCTCCGCCTTGGCGAAGGCGGCATCCAGATGGGCGAGGCGCAGCGCCGTGGCGGCGGGCCAATCGACCATTTCCATCGACTCGAGCGGCCCGGCTTTCACGGGTTCAATGTCAAGCCGGGCGTGCAGCACGTTCAGTAGCGTGCGGCTGGAGGGGGAGTAGGGGCTGAACCGGTCCAACGTCGCGGAAAACTGCGCATGCGCGGGGCTGATGGCGACGGCGGCTGCGCCATGGGCGGCGGCATTGCGGACGAAATCGGCAAGGGCGCCAAAATCCCCCAATCCGCCATCGCCAGCGCGGCGCAGTGAATAGAGCTGCGCGGCCAAACCCCAGGCGCCCCTTGGCGCCGCGTCGGCCACCGTCCAGCACCTTGTAGGTGCCACGGCCACGACCAACGACGATTTTCCGATGCTGAGTTGGTGATAGCCAGCCTCGGTCGGCAGCCGGATCGTCGCCTCGGTATCGCCGGTCGCATGGCCCTGCACCACGCCACCATCCTCGAGCGTGAACTCGTAGGCGCCGGGAAGCACTGCCAAGGTAATCGTGCCGCCTGCCTCGCCAGTCACCAGCGGCGGCAGTCGCCCGGGATCGCGTAGCGACTGCAGGCTATCCGCAATCTCTCGCTCAGTCGCGGCGGGCAGCCCCAGCGCAGACAGTACGAGCCGCAATGATTCGTCCGCTACCTCATGCCATTCGCCGTGCACATCTTTCCAGCGCAGCGCCAGGCCGCCCGCTTCGGCCAGGGCATGCAGGCTCACAGGCTAGGCTCGATCCAGGCCACGGCCGAGCGTTCGAGTAGAGTACCATACATGGCGGCGTCCCAGGCCCCGATCGGGCTCTCGAAGATCGTGTCGCCTGCGGCTGCCATCGGCAAGGTCGGTTTTTCATCGCCGAGGTTTATTGCGATCGCGAGGGTCGCCCCGGTGCCCAGCCGCCACCGCGCGACTAGCGCGGCATGGCCCAGCACCGTCACCCCGGCGCTACGGCAGCCTGGAATGCCCGGCACGACCGACGCCGCCCGTACCGCAAGCAGCTTCGTTATAAAGCTGCTATCGCCGGTCAACTCCGGCACGGATGCCCTGAATGTCGCCGGTGCGTTCGGGTCGGGGATCTTCTCCCGCCGCTCAGGATCTTGGAACGCGGCGAAATGCTTGAACTCAGCCCGGCGGCCTTCGCGCACCAACTCGGCCAATTCGTCGTTATGCGCCGTGAAGAACAGGAACGGGGCGGTGCTAGCCACCTCCTCCCCCATGAACAGCATCGGCACGAAGGGTGACAGCAGCAACAACACCGTAGCGGCGCGCAACGCGCCGGGCTCCGCCAGTTGCGTCAGCCGCTCGCCCATGGCGCGATTGCCGATTTGGTCGTGGTTCTGCAGGCAGATCACGAATGCCGTCGTGGGCAGATGCGCCGATGGCTCGCCGCGTGGCTTGCCAGAGTGCTTGGAGACCTCCCCCTGGTAGACGAAACCCTCCGCCATGGCGCGGGCCAGGCGATGGATCGGGTCGTCGAAATCCTCGTAATAGCCCTCGGACTCACCCGTCAGCAGGACATGCAGGCAATGATGCACGTCATCGGTCCATTGCGCGTCGAAGCCGGGGCCGCCGGAGTTTGCGCGGAGGTGCCGTGCGGCATTGCCCTCGTGCTCCAACACCAGATGGATCTCGCGATCGGTCGAACTCCGCAGCACCGCCGCCATCTCGTCCAGGAAGCCAGGGTCATCAATGGCATGGACCGCATCGAAACGCAGCCCGTCGAAGCGGTACTCGTGCAGCCAGTACAGCGCATTCTGCTCGAAATACTGCCGCACCTCCGGCCTGCAGAAATCGATCGCCGCCCCCCAGGGCGTGTGCTTGTCGTCGCGGAAGAACGGTTTGGCAAAAGCGTGGATGTAGGCGCCGTCTGGACCGAAATGATTGTAGACCACGTCTAGCATCACCATCAGCCCCAGGCCGTGGGCTGCATCTATCATGGCCTTCAACTGGTCGGGCGTGCCATAGGCGGCATCCGGCGCGTAGGGCAGCACGCCATCATAACCCCAGTTATGTGCGCCCGGGAAATCCGCGATCGGCATCAGTTCCACGGCTGTCACGCCCAGCGCTGCAAGGCGAGGCAGTTCCGCGCGAATGCCGTCGAAGCCGCCGAAGGCTCCGGGATGCAGTTCGTAGACGACCGCCTCGTGCCATGGCCGACCCTTCCAGCCGCCATGCTTCCACTCGAAGCTGCGGGGATCGACCAGCAGGCTCGGGTCGTGCACGTCGCCGGCCTGGGCGCGGGACGCCGGGTCGGGAAACGCCATCCCGTCCGGCATGCGATAGCGATAGCGCGCACCCGGCTCTGCCACGACAGCTGCCTCGTGCCACCCGTCCTGCAGCGTCGTCATCGCATGATCTACGCCGTCAAGTTCCAGCACGAGGTGCTTGGCAGAAGGGGCCCAGATACGAAACCGGGCCAGATTGCCGAGCAACTCGGCTCCGAACGGAAGGGGATGGGCGAACCGTTCGGTCATTCAGCGCTCCAAAACCTGTCGCGGACTACCCCGCGACGAATACGACAGTTGCCAATGGCGGTAGCGTGAGTGTGAGGGAGGCTGGGAAATCGTAGTGCCGGATGTCCTCGGTATGGACGTGGCCGCCATTGCCGAGGTTGCTGCCGCCGTAGATGCCGGCATCCGTATTCAGTATTTCTTTCCAACCGCCTGCCACTGGCACGCCAATGCGATAGCCGTAACGCGGCACAGGCGTGAAGTTGCAGACGACAAGGGCCGGAGGTGCATCTTCTGCCAGCCGTAGATAGGCGAACACACTTTGTGCGGCGTCCCCCATCTCCAGCCACTGGAAACCTTCTGCCTCACAGTCGCGACGGTGAAGCGCGGGATAGGCGCGATACAGCGTGTTGAGGTCGCGCACCAGCGCCTGCGCACCCTTGTTCTCCGGCCGATCCAGCAGATACCAATCCAGCCCGTGATCGTGGTTCCACTCACGGTCCTGAGCGATTTCCTGGCCCATGAACAGCAGCTTCTTACCGGGATGAGTCCACATGAAGCCCAGGTAGGCGCGCAGATTGGCGAATTTTTGCCACGGATCGCCTGGCATCTTTCCCAGCAACGAACCCTTGCCATACACCACTTCGTCATGGCTGATCGGCAGCACGAATTTCTCGCTAAAGGCGTACACCAGGCCGAACGTCATCTCGCCATGATGATACTGGCGATAGACTGGCTGCTCCTCGATGTAGTGGAGCGTGTCGTGCATCCACCCCATGTTCCACTTGTAGTGGAAACCCAAGCCACCTTCATCGGCCGGGCGGGTCACGCCGGGCCAGGCGGTGCTTTCCTCCGCGATTAGCAACGCACCCGGCACGCGCTCCGCCACGGCACGGCTGAGTTCCTGTAGGAACGACACGGATTCCAGGTTCTCGCGCCCGCCATATTGGTTGGGCACCCACTCACCCGGCTCGCGACTGTAATCCCGGTAGAGCATCGAGGCGACGGCATCCACGCGAATGCCGTCGGCGTGATAGTGTTCCAGCCAGAACAGCGCGCTGCCTATCAGGAACGCCCGCACTTCGTTGCGGCCGAGATTGTAGATCAGCGTATTCCAATCGCGGTGGAAGCCCTCCCGCGGGTCGGCATGTTCGTACAGCGCCGTACCGTCGAATTTGGCGAGCCCATACACGTCTGTCGGAAAATGCGCCGGCACCCAGTCCAGTAGCACACCCACGCCAGCGTTGTGGCAGCGATCCACGAATCGCGAAAACGCCTCCGGTGGCCCAAGCCGAGCCGATGGCGCGAACTGACCAAGCGGCTGGTAGCCCCACGAGCCGCCAAACGGATGCTCCATCACCGGCAGCAACTCGATATGGGTGAAGCCCATATCGGCAGCATAGGGCACCAGCTGGTCAGCCAGGCGGTCCCAGCCATCCACGCCATCCTTCGCCGCAGGCGACCACGAACCGGCGTGCACCTCGTAGATCGACATTGGCGCGTCCAGCCCATGCCGTGCCGGCCGGGACGCGATCCACTCTCCGTCGGTCCACGGATACGCCATGTCATCCGCCACGATGGAGGCGGTTTGCGGCGCGATCTGCGCGGCCCAGGCGACAGGATCTGCCTTCAGCGGCAGCAACTCGCCCCATGGGCCGAGCATCTCGTATTTATACAGGGTGCCGGCGCCGATACGAGGAACGAACAGCTCCCACACACCGGGCCCATGCCGCTTGCGCATCGGGTGACGCCGGCCATCCCAGCCGTTGAAATCGCCCACGACCGAGCAGCGCTGCGCATTCGGCGCCCATACCGCGAACCGTACGCCGACGATGCCCTCCATCTCGGCCGGATGCGCGCCCAGGCAGCGCCCAAAATCGCGATGCCGCCCCTCGGCCAGCAGATAGATGTCCATCTCGCCAAGGATAGGCGGGAACGAGTATGGGTCCTCCGTTTCCCAACTCGCCGAACCCATGCCGATGCGCAGGCGATAGGGTGCATGCGAACTCACCGGTCCGGCGAAGAATCCCGCCGGGTGCATGCGGGCTAGTTCGCCCGTCGCCATCCCGGTTGCGCGGTCTACGACCGATACGGTGTCCGCACCCGGCATGAACACGCGCACCGTGCCATCATGCGGGCCGAGGATGGCGAACGGATCGCCATGCCGGGCATTGACGATGGCCTCGATGGCCCCCGGATGAATTCCGTGGTCGCTGATCGTATCAAGCATCGGTGCCCTCCGGCGGTAGGTTCAGCAGGCGGGCGGCTATAACGTACATGCCCTCCAGTGGAATGCCGATCCAGGTGGGTCGGTTCGCTGCCTCGTAGCGGATTTCGTATGCGGCTTTCTCCAACAGGAAGAGGTCGAGCATCGCAGCCTCTCCAGCTGGCGTGACCCACTTGTTGGGCGCCTCCGCCAGCACGGCGCGATACGCAGCGAGGAATGCTGCCTCCGCCCCGATGCGGAAATGCTGAAGGATTTCCGCACGCCGCGCCGCCGCAGCCGGTGCCGTTGCGACGCGACCCGGCAGAGCCGCGGCAGCCGCGTAGTCGAACGAGCGCAAGCAACCGGCAACGTCCCGGATGGGCGAGGATTTGGCCCGGCGTTGTTCCATGGTCCGCGCCGGTTCGCCCTCGAAGTCGATCAGGTATGCGTCGGACTGCACCACCAACACCTGGCCCAGATGAAAGTCGCCATGCACCCGGGTGCGGAGCGAGCCCTTGCCATCCATCGCGAGCTTCCTTGCCGCCTCACGCAGCCCATCGGCGTGGCCAAGGATGGCCTTCGCCCGTGCTTCCGCCTCGGCACTCGGCCAATCCGTCACCTTGGCCAGCATGTCGAGCGCCAGGTCGATCTGCTCGATGGCACCGGCAGCGAATTCGGCCAACACGGCATCGTCGGCCGGCTCGGGGGAGAATGCCGGGTCACTCGTCGGGGCAGAAAACACCGCGTGCAACTCGCCCAGCCGCTGCCCGATTGCGGCGGCGAACACATTGTAGGATGCGAGTGCATCCTCCTCATGCTCGGCCTCGCCATCGGTGGTCGAGAGTTCGTCGACCGTACGCTCCAGGAACTCCAGCGTCCAACCCCAGCCATCGCCTTGGTTGCGCACGAAGCCCTGCACCAGGCCGATAGTATTCGGCGTGCCATCCGGGTCGACCCGAACGATCTCGCCATAAAGCGGTGCCGTATTGCCAAACCCGCGCTCCGTCAGATAGCGGGTGATCTCGCCTTCCGGATGAACGCCCGCGGCCACGCGGCGCACCACCTTCATCACCAGCGTATCGCCGACAATGAGCGACGAATTGGATTGTTCGGCAGATAGACGCCGGATCTCGGCGTCTTCCGCCAGGTCCAATTTCGCCATCAGCGACGTGGGGCGAAAGTCCAGCCGTCCGCCTTCGAACGACACGGAATCCGAATTGCGCAGGTTCCGCAGCACGGCGCGGGTGAAACTATCGATGGTGAACGCGTCCGTCAGATAACCAACGCGTGGCCCCAGGCGCACGCGGGCCATGGCAAGCTGGGCGGGCAGGTTGCCGACCGCCTCGTCTTCCCAGACAACACCCATCGGCAACGCATACCGTTCTTTGCGCTCGCCGAGCGTCACTTCGACCTCGGTCATGAAGATCGGCTCGGGCACCGGGTTGATCAGCGCGAAATAGGCGATGGTGACCTTGGTCAGTGTTTCCGTCTTGGACGCGAACCAGCGGCGCTTCGGCAGGTAGGCGGGCAGAGCCTCGTTCTCTAGCACGGTGCGACCGTAGCCGGGGCGAACCTCCTCGATGGAGGAGCGAAGCACGATGGTGGAGAATTCCGGCAACGCCTCTGGCTGCGGGGTGTGCCACGTCGGCAATTGTGCGTCGTTGGCCAGCAGGAACCAGTAGAATGCAAACGGCGGCAGTGTCAGCAGGTATGACAACTGCCCAACTGCGGGGAACACCGAACCGCCAACGATATCGACCGGCACGCGACCGGAGAACGCGGACAGATCCAATTCCACCGCCTGTGCCGAACGTGAGAGGTTGGAGACGCAAAGCAGCGTTTCCTCCGTTCCGTCATCGAGCGTGTGTTCGCGCAGATATGCCAGCACCTTGCGGTTGCCTGGATATAGGAAGCGCTGGGTGCCGCGGCCAAACGCCTTGTGCCCAGCGCGCACCGCCAGCATGCGGCGCATCCAGTTCAACAGCGAATACGGATCGGAGGCCTGCGCCTCCACGTTCACCGCCTGGAAGCCGTAGATCGGGTCCATGATCGGCGGCAGCACCAGTTTCGCCGGATCCGCGCGGGAGAAGCCGCCATTGCGGTCCACCGACCACTGCATCGGCGTGCGCACGCCATCGCGGTCGCCGATGAAGATGTTGTCACCCATGCCCAACTCGTCACCGTAGTAGATGACGGGCGTGCCCGGCATCGACAACAACAGGCCGTTCATCAACTCGATACGGCGGCGGTCGCGCTGCAATAGCGGCGAAAGGCGGCGGCGAATGCCCAGGTTCAGCCGGGCGCGCCGGTCGGCGGCGTAGGTCTCCCATAAGTAATCGCGCTCGCCGGAGGTCACCATCTCCAGCGTCAACTCGTCATGGTTACGCAGGAACACCGCCCACTGGCAGTTTGCCGGGATTTCCGGCGTTTGCCGCATGATGTCGGTGATAGGGAACCGGTCTTCCCGAGCAATCGCCATGTACATGCGCGGCATCAGCGGGAAGTGGAATGACATGTGGCATTCGTCCCCCTCGCCGAAATAGACCTGCGCGTCCTCCGGCCACTGGTTGGCCTCGGCCAACAGCATCCGGCCCGGTGCATGGATGTCCATCTCGGCGCGGATTTTCTTCAACAGCGCATGGGTTTCAGGCAGGTTCTCGTTATTCGTGCCCTCCCGCTCTACCAAATACGGCACCGCGTCCAAACGCAGGCCATCGATGCCCATGTCTAGCCAGAACCGCATGACGGAGAGCACTTCCTCCATCACCGCCGGGTTGTCGAAGTTCAGATCGGGTTGGTGGGAGAAGAAGCGGTGCCAGTAATATTGCCCGGCGACCTCGTCCCAGGTCCAGTTGCTCTTCTCCGTGTCGGTGAAGATAATCCGCGTGCCAGCGTATTTCTCGTCACTGTCGGACCAGACGTAAAAATCACGCTCGGGGCTGTCCTTCGGTGCGGTGCGCGCGCGCTGGAACCATGGGTGCTGGTCGGATGTGTGGTTGATCACCAGCTCGGTAATGACCTTTAATCCACGCTCATGCGCGCCCTGAACGAAGGCGCGAGCATCGGCAAGTGTGCCGTAGTCGGCATGCACACCGCGATAATCGCCGATGTCATAACCATCATCCCGACGCGGCGAGGGATAGAACGGCAGCAGCCAAATTGCCGTCACGCCCAATTCGGCGATGTAATCCAGTTTTTCCATCAGGCCACGGAAGTCGCCGACGCCATCGTTGTTCGCGTCGAAGAAGCTCTTGACGTGGAGTTGGTAGATGATTGCGTCCTTGAACCACGTCGGGTCCTCAGCCGCAGCTTGAGGAGCCAGTGTCGCGCCGGTAAGTGCGGTGTCGGGCAATAGAACCTCGGGGTTTGGAGACAATCAGAAAAGCGCGCGAATGCGCCAGATAGCGTAGGGGCGGGCCGGATCGATGTGCAGGCCTTGCGACCTGCCGCGCCAGGTTTGAACAGCGCCACCCAGCAGGTCCTCCGCCTCGAAAGCGGCGTTTTCGTCGGCACCCCACAGCCAGAAGGGGAATTCCCAGCCGCTATCTTGCGGCTGGTTAGGATCGAACGAAATTGCGCAGACCAGCACGTTGCTCATATCCGGCGTCGCCTTCAGGAACACGCTGACCGTGTCGCTGGCTGCAGGCAGGAACCGCGTCGTCAGGTGCGACCGTAGCGCAGGGTTGGACCGCCGAATACGGTTGAGCGCCGTAATCTCCGGAACGATGTTGCCCGGCCGGTCCCAGTCCCATACGCGGATCTGGTACTTCTCACTGTCGAGATATTCTTCGCGACCCGGCAGCGGCGCGCCCTCGCACAACTCGAACCCATTATAGACGCCCCAAAGGCCAGACAATGTCGCGGCCAGCGCAGCGCGGATCAAGTAGGAGGGACGCCCGGCGTTCTGCAAGTATACCGGATTGATGTCCGGCGTGTTGACAAAGAAGTGGGGACGGAAGAAGTCGCGCGGCCCCGGCTCCGCCAACTCGGTCAGATACTGCTCCATCTCACGCTTCGTCTCGCGCCAGGTGAAGTACGTGTAGGACTGGCTGAAGCCGACCTTTGCCAAGCGATACATCACCTTCGGTCGGGTAAACGCCTCGGCCAGGAACACGGCGTCTGGATAATGCTCTCGCACCGTGCCGATCATCCACTGCCAGAACGGCAGTGGCTTAGTGTGCGGGTTGTCCACACGCACCAGGCGCACGCCCTGGGCCATCCAGAACATCACCACTTCGGCCAACGCAATCCATAGGCCGGGGATCGCATCCGGGGCGTAGAAATCGACATTGACGATGTCTTGGTATTTCTTCGGCGGGTTCTCGGCGTATTTGATCGTGCCGTCCGGACGCCAATCGAACCAGCCGCGATGCTGCTGCAACCAAGGATGATCCGGAGAGCATTGGATGGCGAAGTCGATCGCAATCTCCAGGCCATTCTCGGCCGCGGTTGCCACGAGGTGTTGGAAATCTTCCAGTGTGCCCAGTTCCGGATGCAGCGCGTCATGCCCGCCATCTGCCGAGCCGATCGCATAAGGGCTGCCGGGATCGCCCTCTACAGGCGTCAGCGTGTTGTTCGGCCCTTTACGATTGGTCGTGCCGATGGGCGAGATGGGCGGGAAATACAGCACGTCGAACCCCATTGCCCGCACACGCGGCAGATGCCGTTCTACATCGCGAAATGTCCCATGGCGCTTGGCGTCGTCGCTCATCGAGCGGGGGAACACCTCATACCACGCAGCGAACGCGGCACCGCTCCGTTCGGCATCGATGCGGATCGGGCGGGGCAGGGTCGCGGCACGGGGACGGTCGTCCGCCTGTGCCATCAACTCCGACAGCTCTGGAGATAGGAAGCTCGTAAGCCGTGTAACGTCGTCGGCGTCCTTCAGACGCGCCAGCAGGTCCTGAAAATCGCTGCGGACGTTGCCTTGGGCCCGCTCTGCCGTGCGCGTCAGCAAGGCCAGGCCTTCGCGCAGTTCGAGCGACACATCGATGCCGGCAGCGCTCTTCTTGGCGATCTCGTCCTTGTAGCTGGCAAACGCGTCGCGCCAGGCCTGGATGGTGTAGTCGTAGGCGCCAATCCGGTGCAGCGGCATTTCCCCACGATACCGGTCGTTGCCCAGCGCCCGCATCCGAACTTCATGGACCGTGGCATTGCCCGGTTCGTGCCACTGCAACGCTACGCCCAGTTTTTCGTGGCCGTCGCAAATGATGTCCGCCTCGACGGTGATGACCTCGCCCACCAGCCGCTTTACCGGCAGCGACCCGTCATCCACCGCTGGCGTCACGGCCTCGATCGCGACGCGCGGAGTGTTGGCAAGCCGTCGTGCGGCGTCCGCGTCCAGCTTGCTCGGCGGCGTCTGCTTTGCAACTGCCTGCGCCGTCGCCACCATCAGCTCGCCCGGCGCCAGCATCAGGGAAGTGCCAGGCATCACCGTGTCCTTGGTGCCCGGCGACGTGAACGCACCGAATGATCCATCGATTCCCGCCAGAACCACCGCCGGGTCGATCGATCGGGCATTCGCCAGATCTGTGTTAAGCAGCGCCAGTTGCGCAGACCTGGCGAAACGCGCATCGGCCGCGTCGGTGCGCAGCAGCGCCAGAACGGGCGCGCCGCCGCCGGATAGATGCTGCGTGCCAACGGACGGGGCACCCTGGCCAACCATGCGATTCAGCGTTGTCAAATCGATGCCGTTATCCAACGCGCGGTCGCCAGCGCTCTTAACCTGGCCGGCTACATCGAGTTTGCGGCGGGCTCCGGTCTCGAACCCGTGGGTCACCATCCAGCCATCGCCAATGGCCGCAGCCATGCCGGCAGCACGCCGCAGCGTGGCCGCGATCAATGCCGGGTCATGGACGGCAGCCGCCGCGCGTGGATCGAACGGCGATTCCGGACAGGCGATGACGGGGGCGATCTGGCGCAAAGCCGCCAACTCGTCCCAGAACCAATCGCCCCGGAAATCCCACCACGGCAGGGAGGACACAACGTATGACGCTCCCCGCACCCGCGACAGCGCATCGCGCGGCATACCCGGCGTCCAAGCGATCAGCATGAGGTCAGGTGCGACTTGGCGTAGTCCGGCAAGTGCCTCCGGCGCATGTTCCAGGCCCAAAACCCGCAAACCGCCAAGTCCGAGGCCGATCCAATTCCCCACATGGCTAGCCCACCACGCGCCGACGCCTACCGGGTCGGCGGCCACGCGTATTTGGTTACTGCCACCCTGCCGCGGGTCCAATGCGCTTGCCGAGCTCGCAGCGGTAAATGGCGGGGCCTCTGCGTCAAACTTGGCATCCAAACTTGCCAGCGGCAGGTCCAGCATCGCCTTCAGCCCATGCTGCCGGCAGACCCGCACCACGTCCCGGATGTAATCGGAGGCGCTTGCCTGGCCCAACGCGGGATTTAGCTTCGTAAGCGACGCAGGCGTGAAACGATTGCCCGAGGCGCCTGGCGCCCATGGCGGCGGCACTAGGATCGCGGTGAAGCCGAGACTGGCCGCCTGCGACACCACACTTGCGAATGCAGCACCATCCACCAGGCTCAACGGGTCTATATAGCGGATCCGAGGGTGGGCTCCGGCGTCTTGTTTAGCCGCCGTCGTGGCAGCTCGGTCGATTGCGTTCATATGGACTCTGGCCTTGTGCAGCGATCGGACGGCGCTAGGTCAGACGCCCGGACAAGCGGGCGGTTCCCAAATGATGTCGCAATCCGGACGATTGCACCCCCGCGATCATCCGCGGGGCGGGCGCGGCTACTCCAGGTGAACCCCGCCCGTCACGGCCTGGTAGGTGGCAATCGCCAACGTCAGCGGCTCGAACGGCTTGGTGATGACGAAGGCAGGTTCCAGCGCCTCTCCCGTCAACAGCCGTTCGGGATAGGCAGTGACGAAGATGACCGGGGCATAGTGGTTGCGCATGATGCGCGACACGGCGGAGGTGCCGTCCCCGCCAGCGCCGAGGTTGATATCGGCCAGGATCAGCCCGGGGCGACTGCGCTCGGCAATTGCGACCGCATCGGCCTCGGTTGCGGCCACGCCGATCACTCGATGGCCACAATTGGCAACCAATTCCTCGATATCCATGGCGATGATCGGCTCGTCCTCGATGATCAGCACATCGGTCGCCGCCGCACTGCGCAACTGGTCCCGGGCAGAGGTCAGCATGATAGCCGCCTCCGTTACATCCAGCTCCAGGAGAGAGGCGGCGATGGGCAGCGATACCTCTTCCAACGAGGTCAGCAACAGCAATTTGCGTTGGGACTGCGTCAACGCACCTTCCAACCCCGCGCCGATCGCTTTCTCGCCCGCGTATTTCGTCACCGCCCGATAGAGCGCATGCCGGGCCTCTGCGTCCTGCGCCTGCTCGGCAGCGAGCAGCACCCGCACCGCATCCGTCACCAGGGCGTCGCCACGCTCCTGTCCGCCGCATAGGGCCCGGGCGTAGCGCCGGGCGTAGGGTAAGGCGCGAAGCAGGTCTTCGCGTCGGAAAGCGGTCATAACGAAACCTCTACTTGCCCCATTCGGGCATCACGAACATACCACGACGCGAAGCGCTGCCTATGGAGTGAGAACTGAGCCTGCTCGGCGTTCCGGCAGATCCAACCCGGCCCGGCGGGAACGAAGCTGACCCCGCGCCGATTCCGGACGCGGTCCCGCTGGCGGATACCAGGCGACAGATGTTGGCCGTGCTGCCGGATTTGCGTGCGTTTGCGCGTTTTCTGGTGCGGGACCGTACGGCTGCGGACGATCTGGTGCAGGACACCGTTGTCCGGGCCTTGGGCGCACTGCCGCAATTCCGCCCTGGCACCAACCTGAAGGCCTGGCTGTTCACAATCCTGCGCAACCTGTTTTTCGAACAGACACGGCGTCGCCGGAGGGAGGCCGCGGCGCTCAGCGCCCATGTGCCGACCGAAGAAATCGTCCGCCCGGACCAGGACGATGCATCTCATGTACGGGATCTGGATCGGATGCTGTGGGCCTTGCCGCCCCTGCTGCGGGAGGCACTGGTGCTCGTTGGCGCCCAAGAGCTGTCCTATGAGGAAGCCGCGCTGATCTGCTGCGTGCCAGTCGGCACGATGAAGGCGCGCGTGTCGCGGGCACGGGTGCAGCTCGCGCAGATCCTGATGCCCGCCGCGCCGGAATAGGGCGCCGGAAGATGGATGTCCTTTGATGGCCGGCAATGTCATGGCGCGCAACGTAGCGACCACCGGGCACGCGGCAACGGACAGTTTGCGTGCAATCTGATTGCTCGCGTTTTCGTGACCCAACCGATGCAACGCATTCCTATCCCGCGTCATTGGTCGATTAGAAATGGAGAATGCGAGATGACCACGAGCTTCCATGACCAAGTGATCAGCATCCTGCCGAAGCTACGCGTGCAGGCTCTCGCACTCACGCGCAATCGGGCTGCCGCCGAGGATCTGGTGCAGGACGCCGTCTGCAACGCCCTGTCTGCGCAGGCCACGTTCATTCCCGGCACGAACTTCCCGGCCTGGATGCATCGCATCCTACGCAACCGTTTCATCTCCAACCTGCGCAAGCGCCGTGACACGACCGACATCGATGATGTGCCGCAGTCTGTGTTCGCGACCGACGCGGCACACGAGGATCGCCTGGCCCTCAAGGAATTGGGCGCCGCGATGAACCGGCTGCCGGCCGATCAGCGGGAGGCGCTGGTGATGGTCGTGGTGCACGGGATGAGCTACGAAGCCCTCGCCCAGGCCACAGGGTGCGCAGTTGGAACAGCCAAGAGCCGTGTCTTCCGCGCCCGCCGCCAGCTTGAGGCTTGGCTGCTGGGCGACACCGCCACGGCGAAGCCGGCGCAGCGCCTCACACAAGATCTGCTCAAGGCTCGACTGGCCGACGCGACCGGCAAGACGGCTTCTGTGTAAAAACAACATCATTGCTGTGTGTAGCGAGAAACCGGCCAGGTCATGGCCGGTTTCTATGTCCGGAGATTGGTGGCTTGAAGCATCCGGACATGAATGATCCAAAGCCGAAGAAAGCGACCAAGAGGCCAGGCGAGTCCGCCAAGCCGGAGGCGTTCGATCTCTGGCTTAAGCGGGGTCTGCATCAGATCTATGACGGCGTCGCGAAAGAGCCGATCCCGGACGAGTTGCTGAAGCTGATCGAGGACGATCGCAAGAAGTGATCGGCAACCGGCGTCCGGGCTGGTGGTCGCGGGTCGGCCACACTCGGGGCCGCCTCGTTGGGCTTGCTGTTGTGGCCGCCCTCCCAATTGCCGCCATGGCCGGCACCATCGCCCTGCAGGACTATCAGGCTATCGCACGCGCCTCGCAAGAACGCGCGACCCTGCTGGATGGCCAGGCGCTGGCTGGCTACCACGCCGCAACCGCATCCATCATCGGCAGCTTGCAGGCGTTCGCCCCGCGTATCTCGGGCGGCTTATGTGACGCGACGCTTGCCGATGATCTGGACGAGCCAGACATGGCGTTGCTGACCCTCAACATCGATGGCGCCATCACCTGCCGCATCGGGGCATCGCCACCCTTGCCGCAACGCCCGCTCCCCTGGTTCGAGGCGGTGCGAGGTGGCGCGGCGGAGGCATTGGGCCGCTTCGGCACCGATGGCCAAACCGCCCTAGCCGTTCGCGGCGTCGGCGGTGACGTGGCCGTCGCGGTGCTGCCACCATCCTGGCTGGACCAGCGCGTGCTGCCGGATCGGTTCGGCGGCAAGGATGCCGTGTGGCTGTTGGATGCGGACCGCCGGGTCATCGCCTCCCACGGTGCCGTGGTCCAGGCACTGCCGGATCTGGTGACGATGGGCAGCCTGATCGAGTCCGCCCAACTCGCAGTGCGGGCCAAGTCGGCGAAGGATCGACGCTACGCCTATGCGACCACCCTGCTGCCGGGCGGTTGGCGGCTGATCGCAGCAACCTCCGCGCAACGCGAGCACGACCAGGCGATGCGGGAACTGCTCGTGCGGCTGGCTGAGCTCACCGTCCTGGTCCTTGCCGGGCTCACTGCCGTGGTGCTGGGCGCCGACGTCGCATTTGGGAACCCGCTGCGCCGGCTGAGCCATGCGGTGCGCCGCTGGCAAGGCGGGGCGCCATTTGACCCGGGCGATCTTGCTGGCGCACCGGACGAGGTCACCCAACTCGCCCGATCCTTCCGGGAAGCGACCACCGGATTGCGCCAGCGCGAATTGGAGTTGGAGCAAGCGAAGGAGCGGCAGGATCTACTGGTGTTGGAGATCCATCATCGGGTGAAAAACAATCTGCAGGTGATCGCCAGCCTCCTGAACCTGCAGGCCAGCCGCATTCGCGTGCCCGAGGCGCAGGCCGAATTCCAGGCCGCACGGGATCGGGTCCGCGCGTTGGCTACGTTGCACCGGCATTTATATGCGGACGGCGAATTACACACGATCAACATGCGCTCCTTCCTGAAGGAGCTTTGCGGCCAATTATTCCAGGCGATGGGCGAGAAGGAAGACGCCCGTATCCGGTTACTGATCGAAGCGCCGGAGCTTCGCATGTCCGCCGATCAAGCCGTCCCGCTCGCCTTGATCGTGACAGAGGCTGTGACCAACTCGGTCCGGTATGCATTTCCCGGTGGCCAATCTGGGCAGATCGCCGTGATCCTGCTGGACAAGGGAGGAGAGTTGGACCTGATGATCAGTGATAACGGCGTCGGCATCCCAGCCGGTCAGGCGGAGACGGAAGCCGGCACGCGCGACGGGATCGGTCTGCAACTCATTCGCGGATTCAGCCGCCAGTTGGGCGCGACGTTGACGGTCGAGGATGAGGGGCGGGGCACCCGCTACGCCGTCCGCTTGTCGCGGGCCGCGCAACCGAACGCCCGTACCCCCGACACGTCCAGCATCGGCCAGGACAACGCAGCGTGACGTTCGCGCCCGACGACAGCGCCGATATCGACCCGGCGCTCGCCGCCAGTCTCACGCAATGGCGGCGGCATCTGCACGCGAACCCGGAGATGTCGCTGCACGAGACTGCGACCGCCGCCTTCGTCGCTGCGCGGCTGACCGAGTTGGCGGTGCCGTTCGAAACCGGTGTGGGCGGCCACGGCATCGTCGCCACCTTGCGGCGCGGCCAGTCCGACCGCAGCGTCGGGTTGCGTGCCGATATGGACGCGCTGCCGATCGAGGAAGCCACCGATGTGGCCTATGCCTCCACCAGACCCGGTGTGATGCACGCCTGCGGACATGACGGTCACACCACCAGCCTGCTGGGCGCCGCCGCGCTGCTGGTGGCGGAAATCGACTGGGCCGGTACGGTTTACCTCGTGTTCCAACCTGCGGAGGAGGCGGGCAGCGGCGCCAGAGCCATGCTCGCAGACGGGTTGTTCGAGCGCTTCCCGATGGAGCGGATCTTCGGCTACCACAACTGGCCAGGTTTGGCTGCTGGTGAGGTGGCCGTGCACGATGGCGCTGTGATGGCCCAAGGCGCCCGTGTCACCATCACCATGAACGGACACGCCGGGCACGGCGCCATTCCGCATCTGGCGCGCGATCCGGTGCTGGCCGCCGCGCACACGCTGGTGGCGCTGCAGTCGGTGGTCTCGCGCAACATCGACCCGCTGGACAGCGCCGTTCTATCCATTTGCACGCTGCAGGGGGCGAAAGCGGTCAACCTCATTCCGCACAAGGCCACCATGGCCGGCACGTTCCGCACCCATCGCGCAACCGTCCACGCCCAGGTGGCAGAGGCTATCGAGCGCGTGGCCCACGGAGTCGCCGCCACCTTCGGGATGACCGCCGACGTCGCCATCCGCGGTGGCTCCCCAGCGGTGACCAATTCCGCCGATGGTGTGGCGCTGGCGGCGCAGGCCACCACGGAGGCCGGACTGACGCTGCATCGCGATATCCCGCCGTCGATGGCGAGCGAGGATTTCGGCGCGTTGCTGGCGCGTCGGCCGGGTGCGTTCGTCTGGATCGGCAACGGCCCAATCGATGGCGGACGCGAATTGCACAATCCGCATTACGACTTCAACGACGCCATCCTGCCCGCCGCCGCGCGGTACCTGGCAGGTGTCGCCAAAGCCGCACTGGCCGCCTGACGCAGGTTTAACCCGGAACACGCCTGGGCAGGTCGGTTGCGGAGCGCTACATGGCATCCATGAGTGGACAGACGCAGGGCGGCCGGGACTGGCTGCGGGCCCAGACCAAGCTCGGCCGGCACGCGGCGCGGCCTGTGGTGATGTTCGGCCTGCTCAATACTATTCTGGCGATCATTCAGGGTACTTGTATCGCTGCCATCCTTGGGGATGCGCTGGTCATACGCGCGCCCGCGGCGGCTTGGGCGATCGCCGGGTTCTGCATTGCGGCTCTGCTGCGCGCCGGCCTCTCCGTCGCGTCGGAGCGGGTGTCGGTGCGAAACGGATCCGCCGCCCGGCAGCGGCTGCGGCTCGACGTGATGTCCCGCTTGCTGGCGGCAGGGCCGTCCTTGCTGCGGCACGAGCATTCGGCGGCGCTCACCACAACCGTGGTCGATCGGGTCGATGCGATGGACGGCTTCTTTGCTCGCTGGCTGCCGGCCAGCGTGCTGGCCATCGCCGGGCCGGTGCTGGTGCTGTTGGCCGTGGCAGCGGTCGACTGGCGGGCAGCGCTGGTCCTCGGGGCCTGCGGCTTGTTGGTGCCGGTGGCGCAGGCGGCGTCCGGTATCGGCGCCGCAGCGGCGTCGCGTCACCAGTTTCAGGCGCTCAGCCGATTGCAGGCCCGGTTTCTTGACCGGGTGCGTGGCATCTCCACCATCGTGCTGTCCGGTCGCGCCGCCGACGAGGCCGTGGCGTTGGCCCAGGCCGCGAACGAATTGCGGCGGCGCACGATGCGTGTGCTGCGCGTGGCATTCATCGCCTCCGCCGCGCTGGATTGCGCGCTGGCGCTGGCGCTGGTGGTGCTGGCCATCCGCTACGGCCACGCGGCGGTGACGCACCGCTTGAACACCGTGCCAGCCCTGTTCGTGCTGCTGATGGTGCCGGAGTTCTTTGCCCCGTTGCGCGCCTTTTCCGTCGCGTATCAGGATCGCGCCCACGCGACCGGCGCTGCCGAGGCATTGGCGACGGTGCCCCCGATGCCGGTCGTCGCGCCGGTGACGGCGGCGATCCGCACCGTCACCGCCCACGGCGTCAGCATCACGTTCGAGCATGTGGGCTTCACCTGGGACCCGGCGCGTGGCCCGGCGCTGGAGGACATCAGCTTCCGCGTGCCCGCCGGCGAGACGCTGGTGCTTGCCGGGCCATCCGGCGCGGGCAAATCCACCATTCTGGAAATCCTCCTGGGCTTCGTTTCGCCGCAGACGGGGCGCGTGCTGGTCAATGGCGCCGACCTCGCCACCATCGTGCCGGAAGCATTGAACCGCATGATCGCGTCCATCGGGCAGCGCCCGACGATCTTCGCCGGCACCGTGCGGGACAACATCCGCTTCGCCAAGCCGGACGCGACCGACAAGGAGATCGAGGCCGCAGCGCGCAATGCCCGGGTCAGCCAGTTCGTCGAGTCCTTGCCCCGCGGGCTGGATACCGAGATCGGCGAGGGCGGATATGGTCTGTCTGGCGGCCAGGCGCAGCGCGTGGCCATCGCCCGCGCCTTCCTGAAGAACGCCCCGTTGCTTCTGCTGGACGAGCCGACTGCGCATCTGGACCCTGCCACCGAGGGTGACGTGATGGACAGCCTGCGCCGTCTGTCGGTCGGGCGCACGGTCGTGATGGCCAGTCACGCCGCTGCGGTGCTCAGCCTGGGGAACCGGCGTTTGGATCTGCGGGATGGCCGGGTCGTCACGGCAAGGGGCGCGGCATGAGTCCGCTGTATCGCATTCTGCTTTTGTGGCGGCGCCAATGGCCCTGGCTGGCCGCCGGAGCGATCGTGTCGGTCGCATCCGTACTGACGGGCGCCGCGCTGCTGGCGCTGGCCGGGGCGCACGTCGCAGTATTGCTGATGGGTGCCACCGCGGCGGTCGGCGCGATGCTGACGGCGCTGGGCCCGGCGCGGGTGGTGTTGCGGTATGCCGAGCGATTGGTGACCCACAGCGCAACCTTCCGCGCCCTGGCCAGCCTCCGCGTCTGGTTCTTTCGTCGCCTGGCCGCGCGCTCCGCCGGAGGGCTGGGCATGCAGCGCTCCGGCGATCTGGCATCGCGTCTCGTGGCGGATGTCGAGGCGCTGGACGGGCTATACCTGCGCATCCTGGTGCCGCTGGCCAGTGCCGCTGTGCTGCTGCTGGTCCTGCTGGCGTTCCTGGTAGGCCAGGGCGCAGAGCTTTGGCTGCCTTGCCTGGGCGCAGCTTGCCTGTTTGCGGTGTCGGCCTTCGTCATCCCCGGTTTGGCCGCCCGTTCGGCCCAACGTAGCGGCGTCGCGGTAACCGGCGCCAATGCCGGGCTCCGCGTGGCGGTGCTGGACGCGCTGTCCGGCCTGCGGGAGGTGCGGATGTTCGGCGCCGAAGCCCGAATGGCCGAAGGTGTGGCAGCGCGTGATTGGGAGGCTGGGCTGGCCCAAGGCCGCCTGGCAACCCGTGCCGCATTCGCGCAGGCCGGTGGTTTCCTGTGCGCCCAATTGGCAATCGTCCTGCTGTTGCTGTCGGCGTCGTCGAGGCCCGTCTCCGCCGTGGGCGCCGTGTTCCTGCTGGTCGCGGCGTTCGAGGCGACGAGCGGCCTGTCCCGTGCCGGCGCCCTGGCCGGTCATGCCGCCGCCGCCGCCCGGCGCGTCTTGGATGCCGCCGCGCCGCCCGCCAATGCCGTGGCGGAACCCGCGACCCCGGTCGACCTGCCGCGCAGCAACGCCCTGCGGTTCGATGGCGTGCATTTCCGCTGGGCCGCCGACCGGCCGGAACTGTTCGATGGACTGACGCTGGAGGTGCCGCAGGGCAGCCGGGTCGCCATCCTCGGCCCATCCGGCTGCGGCAAATCCACCCTGGCCGCGCTACTGCTGAAGATCACGTCCCCAAGTTCCGGCCGCATCCTGCTGGGGGGCGCGGATCTGGCCAGCCTGTCCGCCGAAGACGTGCGCAGCCGGTTCGGCGTGCTGTCGCAATCCACCCATCTGTTCGACGACACCATCCGCGCCAACCTGCTGCTGGGCCGTCCCGCCGCCGACGAGCCTGCGATATGGCGCGCGTTGGACGAGGCAGAAATCGGCGAGTTCGTCCGCAGCCTGCCCGAGGGTCTGGACACCTGGCTGGGTGAGGGGGGCGCCCGCGTGTCGGGCGGGCAGGGCAGGCGGATCGCCCTGGCGCGCACGCTGCTGTCCGAGGCACCGATCCTCGTGTTGGACGAACCCGGCGCCGGGCTGGATGCGCAAACCGAACGCGCCTTCCTCAAGACCTTGAATGACCTGCCGAGCGGGCGCACTTTGTTGCTGATAACCCATAGATTGACGGGCGCGGAGCGGCTGGATCGGATTTGGCGCTTGTCCGGTGGGCACGCCATAGCCGCTGCCGCCTAAATCGCCCGCATTGCTTGAATCGCCTGCGAGGTTGGTTGCCTCGCTTCCCGCCGATAGGCAGTTTGATGTCTGAAGCACACGGAGTCTCTGTTATGCGCCGCCTTGCCATTGGCTTGGGCCTGCTCGCTTTATCTGCCTGCGCCATGCAGCCGCCAGACCGGATCTATCCGGTTTTCTTCAACGACTTTTCCGCCAACCTGGACCCGGCGGGGATGGGCGTGGTGTCGAACGCGGCGTCTGTTGCGCAGAAATATCCGTCCTACAAGGTCAAGGTCACTGGCTACTCCGACCGCGCCGGCTCGCCAGAGGCCGACGTATCGTTGTCCAAGGCCCGCGCCGATGCGGTCGCTGGGTTGCTGATGCAGGACGGCGTCGATGCCGGTCGCATCGTCCGCTCTGCCGTCGGCACGCCGCCAAACAGCCAGCCGGGCGTCGAGCGTCGCCGGGTCGAGATCGACATCGACAACTAGCCGGATGCCAGACGGCCACCAAGCGCCTGGCCACGAGAGCCCGCGCGATGTGCTGCATCGCGTATTCGGCTTTCCCGAATTCCGCGGCCTCCAGGCGGAGGCTGTGGAGCGGGTGGTCCAGGGCGGGGATGCGCTCGTTCTCATGCCCACCGGCGGCGGGAAAAGCGTGTGCTACCAGGTGCCCGCCCTGGTGCGGCACGGCGTTGCCGTGGTGGTGTCGCCGCTGATCGCATTGATGGACGATCAGGTGGCAGCGCTGCGGCAATTAGGCGTTTCCGCCGGCGCGCTGCATTCCGAGGTCGAGCCGGACGACGCCTCCCGCATTTCCCGCGCGCTGAATGACGGCACGCTGGACCTGCTATACGTCTCGCCCGAACGGCTGATGATGTCCGGCACGCTGGAGCGGCTGTGGCGCCAGGAAGTCTCGCTCATCGCGGTGGACGAGGCGCATTGCGTCTCCGCCTGGGGGCACGAGTTCCGGCCGGAGTACCGCATGCTGCGTCGGCTCCGGCAGGATTTCCCCGGCGTGCCTCGCATCGCGCTGACGGCCACGGCGGATGCGCGAACCCGCGACGATATCCTGGAAGCGCTGGACATGACCGATGCCGCGGTGTTCGCAGCCTCGTTCCATCGCGACAACCTACACATCGCCGCCCAGCCGAAAACCACGGAAATGGGCCAGCTCACCGCCTTCCTGAAACGGCGAACCGGCCAGGCGGGCATCATATACTGCGGCAGCCGCGCCAAGGTCGAGCGTGTGGCGCAAAGCCTGAAGACGGCTGGCGAGCCCGCCATCCCGTTCCACGCCGGGTTGTCGCCGATGGAGAAGCGCGTCGCGCTCACCCGGTTTCGCTCTGGCGAGGCGATGGTGATGGTGGCGACGATTGCGTTCGGCATGGGCATCGACCGGCCGGACGTGCGCTACGTCGTCCACTTGGACATGCCGGACAGCCCGGAATCCTACTATCAGCAAATCGGCCGCGCCGGTCGTGACGGCGACCGGGCCGACACGCTGCTGCTGTATGGCGGCGAGGATATCGTCCGTGCCCGGCACTGGCTGGAGCAGTCCAACGCCCCAGAGACGGAGCGGCGGATTCGCGCCGGCCGCCTGGAGGCGATGATCAGCCTGACCGAGACCCCGCAATGCCGCACCCGCACCCTGCTGGCGTGCTTCGGCGAAGCATTGGACCAGCCCTGCGGCCATTGCGACACCTGTGCCAACCCCGTCAATCTGTTCGACGGCACCGTGGCCGCGCAGAAGGTGCTGTCGGCGATTTACCGCACCGGGCAGATGTTCGGCGCCCTGCACATCACCGCCGTGCTCCGGGGCGAGCGGACGCCGATGGTGGAAAAGCACGCCCACGACCGCCTGCCGACCTGGGGTGCCGGGTCCGACCAGACGGACGGCTTCTGGCGCGGCGTCATCCGCCAATTGGTAGCCATCGGCGCTCTGCGTCGTGGCGAGGGCGAACGCGCCGGCCTTGCCCTCGTCACCGAACGCGCCCGGCCCATCCTGCGCGGCGAAACCACCGTGATGCTGCGGGAGGACACGCCCGACCCCATTGCCAGCCGCAGCCGGTCCCGCGCGTCGAAGGCTGCACCCGTCGCGACGGTGGACGTGCCCGCCGGCCCGTTCGACGCATTGCGCGCCTGGCGCCTGGCGGAGTCCAAGCAGCAATCCGTCCCGCCCTACGTCATCTTCCACGACGCAGTGCTCCGCGATGTCGCCGCGATCCAACCGCAGACACTGGACGATTTGTCGCTCATCAAGGGCTTCGGTGTTTCCAAGATCGAGCGTTATGGCGCGGCCGTCCTGCGCGTCCTGAAGGAGGCGACATGATCGAACCGATCCCGTTCGACCCGCACCGCTTCCGCTCCGCCGCGGCGCATTACCTGCAAGGCCGCCCCGCCTACGCCCCGGCGCTGTTTGGCGACGTTGCGTTGCTGTGCGGTTTGAACGGCACCGGCCGGTTGCTGGACCTCGGCTGCGGCCCCGGCCAACTCGCCACCGCATTCCGTTCCTATGTCGCCTCCGCCATCGGCATGGATCCGGAGCCTGAGATGCTGGGTATCGCGACCCGGCTGGCGAGTGCGGCAGGGGTCGACATCGAATTCCGCCAGGGCAGCTCGCAGGATTTGTCCCCCGACCTGGGAACGCTGCGCTTGGTGACCATCGGCCGGGCCTTCCACTGGATGGATCGTGTGGAGACCGCCCGGCGACTCGATACGTTGCTGGGGCCCGACGGCGCGCTGGTGCTGTTCCATACCCGACACGTCGATGCGCCCGACAACGCCTGGCGCGTGGAGTTTGAGCGTGTGCTGGATGCCAGCCTCGCCGGCGGTCGCCGCTCCGCCTGGCGTGGCCCGGGCTGGGTCCGGCACGAAGGCGTGCTGCTGGACTCTCCGCTCTCCCGCCTGCACACGGCCGGTGTGACCGAGCGTCGGCAGACGACGCCCGCCACCCTCATCGACCGTGCACTCTCGATGTCCAGCACCAGCCGGGACCGTTTGGGCGACGAAGGGGTCACCCGCCTCCGGTCCGAACTCACCGAGATGATCGACGGCGTCGCGGTGGACGGGTTGGTGACGGAGATCATCGCCTCCGAAGCGCTGATCGCCCGGCGTCCTCTCAACTGACCTGAAGCACCACCTTACCCACGCTGCCTCGGCTGGCCAGTGACGCGATGGCCGCCTCCGCCTGGTCCAGCGGGAAGCGCCCTGGCACTAGCGGCTTCACCTTGCCCGCCCGATACAGCGCCAGCAATGCCGCATGCACGCGCGGCCGCAACGCCGGGTCATTGCCCATGGCCGCACCCCAGAACACCCCAACCGCGGAGGATTCCTTCAGCAGGAACCGATTGGCAGGCAGCTTCGGGATCGGGCCGCCGGCGAATCCGATCACCAGATATCGCCCATGCCACCCCAGGCAGCGCAGGCTCTTCTCCCCCACATCACCGCCCACCGGGTCGAAGATGACGGCGCAGCCCTTGCCCTCGGTATAGCTGCGCACCGTCTCGACCCAGTCCTCGGTCGTGTAGTCGATGGCCAGTTCGGCCCCCATCTCGCGGGCCACGGCCACCTTCGCCGCCCCGCCCGCCGTCGCAATGACCCGGCAGCCATGCGCCACCGCCACCTGCACCGTGGCCGAGCCGACGCCGCCCGCTCCGGCATGCACCAGCACCGTCTCGCCCGGCTGCAGCAAGGCGCGGTTATGCAGCGCGTGCCACGCCGTGCCGTAAACGACGCCGAACAGCGACACGGCCTCCGCTGCGGGAATGTCGTCCGGAATCGCATTGCAGCCGCTGGCCTTCACCAACACCCGCTCCGCATAGGCCCCCTGGCCATTCGACACGACGCGCGTGCCCACGGGTAGGCTGGCGCCCTCGCCAACCTCGATGATGCGCCCGACCGATTCGATGCCCGGCGTGAATGGCAATTGCGGCTTGGTCTGGTACAACCCCTTCGGCATCAGCACATCGAGGAAGTTGAGCCCCGCCGCCTCCACCTGGACGACGTATTGGCCTGGCCCGACCACCGGATCCGGCAAATCCGCCAGCCGCATGGTGCCTTCCGGCGTGATGGACTCGACGGTCCATCCTTTCACGGCGTGGTCCCTGGCATCTTATGATCGTCCCCTTCTCTGGGCACGATCATAAGGCAGCCTAGGCTCGTCCGAACAGTGTCACCGAGCGGAGCCTCACTGCAGCCCCTGGATCTCCGCCAGCAGGAAGTCGCGGAACACGGCGACGCGCTTGGAATTCCGCAATTCCTCCGGATAGACGAAATACACGTCCACCTTCGGCGGCTTCAAATCCGTCAGCACGTGCTGCAGCCCGTCCACTTCCTCGCTCATCCAACTCGGCAGTGCGGCGATGCCAACCCCGCCGCGCGCGGCCATAGCCATCGCGTGCAGCGAGTTCACTTCCATCACCGCCCGGCGTGGCTGCCCGGCCCGGCGTCCAGCCTGGGCCAGCCAGTTGATCTCCGTCATCGGCGGGCGGTAATCGCCGAACAGGATCAGCGCGTGGTCGTCCAATTCTTCCGGCCGGGTGGGAGTGCCGCGGGCGGCCAGGTATTCCTTGGACGCCACGATGTTCCACTGCAGCGTCATCAGATGGCGCTGCACCAGGTCCGGCTGCTTGGGCGTGTGCATGCGGATGGCGACATCCGCCTCCCGCATCGCCAGGTCCAGATCGGCGTCATCCAGCAGCAGCGTCATCGACACGTCCGGATAGGTCGACAGGAAGCTGTTCACGCGGGACGCCAACCAGTGCGATCCGAAGCCAACCGTGGTGGTCACCTTCAGCCGCCCGGTAGGCTTCTCCTTGCTCTCGGTCAGCAACGCCTCGGTCATCGCCAGCTTCGCGAAAACATCACGGACGGTGCGGTTGAGGCTCTCGCCCTGCTCCGTCAGAATGAGTCCACGGGCATGGCGATGGAACAGCGATACCTGCAAATTTTCCTCGAGCGCGGAAATCTGCCGGCTGACGGCAGATTGGCTGAGGTTCAGTGTATCACCCGCGTGGGTGAAGCTACCGGCTTCCGCGACCGCGTGGAATACCCGCAGCTTGTCCCAGTCCATTGAAGGTCCTCTTCCCCGATTCGGTATCATCTTGGGCAGAGTAACAGTCTGTGCCTCGGAGTCTCGTGAGAATCGGCTGTATTTTAATCCCAAGCGCCGATCATTTGAGTGGTGTGTGCTTCCCGCGCCCGAATCGAGGGCAAAGGCGAGTGTTCGGCCAGGAACTTCTCCGCCTCCAGCGCCGCCATGCACCCCATTCCGGCTGCGGTGACCGCCTGACGGTAGCGCGGATCGGCCACGTCGCCAGCCGCGAACACGCCGGGCACGTTGGTCGCCGTCGACCACGCGGCGATTCGCACGTAGCCGCTTTCGTCCAGGTCCAGTTGTCCGCGCACCAGGCTGGTCGCCGGGTCATGCCCGATCGCAACGAACACACCCTCGACCGGGATGTCTTGCATCGCCCCGGCGCGATCCCGCACCCGCACGCCCTCGACCGATTTCGGCGCGGTCGAGCCGAGGATCTCCTCCACCGCGCTATTCCATACCACCCGCACCTTCGGGTTGGCGAACAGCCGGTCCTGCAAAATCCGCTCCGCCCGGAAGCTGTCGCGACGATGGATCACCGTCACGCTGGAGGCATGATTGGTCAGATACAATGCCTCCTCCACCGCAGTGTTTCCCCCGCCGATCACGGCCACGGGCTTGCCGCGGAAGAAAAACCCGTCGCAAGTGGCGCAGGCGGAAACCCCGGCGCCGGAGAACAGCTTCTCCGATGGCAACCCCAGCCAGCGCGCCTGTGCGCCCGTCGCCAGCACAACCGAATCGGCGGTGTACGTGTCGCCGCTATCACCCAGGGCGCGGAATGGCCGGGCGCTCAGATCCAACTCGACGATGACGTCGCCGACGATGCGCGTGCCGACATGCTGCGCCTGCGCCTCCATCTGCTCCATCAGCCACGGACCCTGGATCGCCTCGGCAAAGCCCGGGTAGTTCTCGACCTCGGTGGTGATGGTCAACTGGCCGCCAGGCTGCATGCCCTGGATCAGCACCGGGGACAGGCTCGCACGGGCGGCGTAGATCGCGGCGGTATAGCCGGCCGGCCCGCCGCCCAGGATGAGCACGCGGGAATGGATGGTCTGCGGCATGTCGGAAGCTCCCAAGCGACGCTACGATATCTGCGCAGCCCTGCCGTTGTGCAAGCAGGGCCTTGTTCACGCCACGATGTGGAATAATATTTCGCGGAAACGTCTGCTGCGATAACGGAAGCGTACATTAGACTGATGAAACACACTCCTGCCGACATCCCCGAGCTGGACGGGATTGACCGCCGCATCCTGGCCGAGCTGCAGGCCGATGGGCGGATGACCAATGTGGAGCTTGCCCGGCGCGCCGAAATCTCGGCCCCCCCCTGTCTGCGCCGGGTGCGCCGGCTGGAGGAGGCGGGTGTGATCCGCGGCTACCGTGCCGACACCAATCCGGCCAAGCTGGGCTGGCCGATCGAATTCTTCGCCATCGTCGGGCTGGATAGCCAGAAGGAGATGGTGCTGAGCGCGTTCGAACGCCAGGTCGCGCAATGGCCGGAGGTGCGATCCTGCCACATGATCCGCGGCGGCGGGGACTTCCTGTTGCGATTGGTCGCGCGGGATACGGCGCATGAGAACCAACTCACGCAGGATCTGACCGAAGCCGATTCGGTCACCAGGGTGCAAACCCTGCAGACCATCCGCACCAGTCTCGATCTCGCGGGCGTCCCAATTTAGCCGTTAGCCCGGGCCATCCCGGGCGGGCGACGCCCGCGCCCGGCCTTCGCCACCCGGCGGCATGCCTGGCGCAGCAAAGGACGACCCGGCCTGCGGTTCCGCCGGCGCGGTCGCCATCCTGGCCGGGTCGACGCCCAGATCGCGGCAAATCCCGCGGATGATCTCGTGGTCCGGCCTGCCCTCGATGTCGTCCAGCGTGTCCAGGCTATCCAGTCGCTCCCGGTACACGTCGGTTCCGCAAGTCGCATCCGCCTCGTCGGCATTGCGCGCACGCTTGCCGCCCATCGCAGGGGCAATGGACCGGCCATCGGCGCCAGCCGGTCGTGCCCAGCCCCGATCCATCCGCTCGGCCAACAGCACCGTCCGCCGAATGGCCCGGGCCACCTGCGCAAACGCAGCCGCCACGATCTCCGTCCGCGCCACGAAATCCCGCCGGGCCTCCGCGGCCGCGGCGCTGGCCCTGTCCGCCTCGATGGCTTCGGCCAGCGAGGTCGCGATCGGCAAAACATCCTCCACGACACCAACCGCCGCAGCTGCCTCGGCCAACGCGGTTTCCGCCTCGGCCGCGTGCCCAACCATGCGGGCCACGCTCATCCCGATCTGCACCAGGTCCGCCATAGCGTCGCGCAACGGCTCGGGGCCGCGTGTAATCTCATCTTGGCGTGGGAAGGTTTGGCGCATGGGTCATCGCAAGGACCACACGGCCACCCGCAGTTTCAAGCACCGCGTGCACCGGGCACGATAAGGCCCAGCACAACAAGGGTTGACGCCGCCGCCAACCCAGCCGACCAACCGCCCCATGTCGCCGGCTCTGTCGATCATCGTGCCCTGCTATAACGAGCGCGCCAACGTCCGGCCGCTCGTCGCCCGGCTGGCGACCGCCCTTGCTGGCGTCGCGTGGGAGGCCGTATTCGTCGACGACAACAGCCCCGACGGCACGGCGGACGAGGCACGCGCGCTGGCCGCGGAGGATCCCCGGGTCCGCTGCATCCGCCGCATCGGCCGCCGCGGCCTGTCTTCGGCGGTGGTGGAGGGGGCATTGTCCTCCTCGGCCACCTACCTCGCCGTCATCGATGGCGATCTGCAACACGACGAAACCCGGCTGCCGGACCTGTTGGCGGCGGTGCAGGCTGGCGCGGATATCGCCGTCGGCAGCCGCCACGTGCCCGGCGGCGACTCGGCCGGGCTATCCGGCGCCTGGCGCCATCGCATCTCGGACGCCGGCACCCGGCTGGCCCAGCACGGCCTGCCAGTGCCGCTGAGCGACCCGATGAGCGGCTACTTCCTACTGCCCCGCCGGCTGTTCGAACAACTGGCGCCGCGCCTGACCGCCCAGGGCTTCAAGATCCTGCTCGACCTGGTCCTGTCGTCCCCCCTCCCTCTGCGCGTGGTGGAAATCCCCTGCCGGTTCCATCCCCGCACCGCCGGGCAGAGCAAGCTGGACGTGCTGGTGCTGATCCAGTTTGCCGCCTTGCTGCTCGACAAATGGGGCGATGGTGTCCTTCCACTGCGCTTCATCTCCTTCGGCCTGGTCGGCCTGGTCGGTGTGGCCGTGCATCTCGTGGTACTGTCCGCCGGGCGCGCCCTGGGGGCGGATTTCGCGGCGGCGCAGATCGGCGCGACGCTGGTGGCGATGCTGGCGAATTTCCAACTCAACAACGTCGTTACCTATCGTGATGCAAGGCTGCGCGGGCCGGCGCTGGTGCGTGGGTTGGTGGTGTTCCTCATCGGCTGCGGATTGGGCGCCTACGCCAATATCGGCATCGCGCAGATGCTCTATTCCGGCCACGCCGGCTGGACGCCGGCCGGGCTGGCGGGCGCCGCGATCGGGCTGGTTTGGAACTACACCGTATCTGCGACCCTGGTTTGGCGCGCGCGCTAGCCCTTCTTGCCGCGCTGACGGCAGTGCGGTTGCTGGTCGCAGGCTGGACCCCGCTCTCGGCGGACGAGGCCTATTACTGGGTGTGGTCCCACGCGCTGGCGCCGGGCTACCTGGATCACCCCCCGATGGTGGCGTTGTGGATCCGGGCTGGCACGGCGCTGGCCGGGCAGGGGCCGTTCGGCATCCGGCTGCTCGGCCCGCTTTCGGCCGCCCTAGGCTCCGTGCTGCTGGCGGGCGCGGCGGAGGATCTGTTTCCCGGTCGCCGCCTCGGCATTCCCGCCGCCACCCTGCTGAACGCGACGCTGCTGCTGGCCGCCGGTGCGGTGACGATGACGCCGGACAGCCCGCTGATCTTCTTCTGGGTCGCCGCCATGTGGGCGCTCGGCCGCTTGCATGCGACCGGCCGGCCTGGCTGGTGGCTCGCGGTGGGCCTGGCTGCCGGCGGCGCGCTCGCCAGCAAATACACCGCCGCGCTACTCGGGCTCGGCATCGCGCTATGGCTGGTGGCCACGCCGGAGGGGCGGCGCTGGCTTCGCACCCCCTGGCCGTGGGCGGGCGGCGTTCTGGCCGGGCTGTGCTTCCTGCCGGTGATCTGGTGGAACGCCGATCATGGCTGGGCCAGCTTCGCCAAGCAGGGCGGCCGCACGGGTGATTGGCGCCCGGCGGACGCGCTGCGGTTCATGGGCGAGCTACTGGGCAGCCAACTCGGGCTGGGCACGCCCTTGGTCGCCATCCTGTGCGCCGCCGGTGTTTGGGCCGCGGCGCGCCGGTGGCGCCAGGGCGCCGCGCCCGCGCTGCTGGCATCGCTGACGGTGCCCGGCGTGCTGCTGTTCTTGCAACACGCCCTCGGCGACCGGGTGCAGGCGAACTGGCCCGCCATCCTGTTCCCCGCCGCCTGCATCGCCGCAATCGCCTATGTCCCGCGATTCTGGCGCCCCGCCGCGGCGCTGGGGTTCGCCATCGGGGCCGTCGTGTATCTCCAGGCCGCGACCGCCATCCTGCCGCTGCCCCGCCGGCTCGACCCGACGCTGATCCGCCTGGGCGGCTGGGACAGCCTGGCAGGCCAGATCGCAGCCCACCCTGCCAGCTTCGTCGCCGCCGACGAATACGGGCTGGCCGCAATCCTGGCGCATGATCTGCCCGGCCCCGTGATGGGCGCGGAGCCGCGATGGACCCTGTTCAACCTCCCCACCGCCGCCACCGCCGGCCAAACCGGTCTGCTGGTCCGCAGCCAACGCCGCTCCGGCCCGCCCGACCCGGCGCTCTGGTCCCGCATCGAACCCATCGGCACTGCCACCCGCAGCCGCGGCGGCATACTGGCCGAGCAATACAACCTCTTCCGCGTGACCGCGCGGGAGGACATGGTGCGCCTACCCAGCATCCGCCCATCCAGCCCCTGACGGAGTAAACCGCCCATGGACCTGCCGACATACGAGGATGTCCTCGCCGCCCGCACCCGCATCACCGGCCGCATCGTGCGCACGCCGATGCTGCGCAACACCCTGCTGGACGAGTTGACCGGGGCCACCGTGCTGGTCAAGCCGGAGCCATTGCAGCGCACCGGGTCGTTCAAGTTCCGTGGCGCCACCAACGCGACGCTGAAGCTGACCGATGCGCAGCGCGCCGCCGGCATCGTCACCCATTCCTCCGGCAATCACGGCCAGGCCGTCGCCTGCGCCGCCGCCAGCGTGGGCGCCCGCGCCACCATTTTCATGCCGGCCGACGCCCCCGCCATCAAGGTGGAGAGTACGCGCCGCTGGGGCGCCGAAATCGTCCATTACGACCGCGCCCGCGACAATCGCGAAGCACTATCTGCCGCCTACGTGGAACGCACCGGCGCCTCGCTCATCCCGCCCTACGACCATTCGGACGTGATGGCCGGGCAGGGCACGTTGGCGCTGGAACTGGCCGACGATGCGAAGGCCGCCGGGCTCAGCCTGGACGCGCTGCTGGTCTGCACCGGCGGCGGCGGCCTCATCGGCGGCTGCGCCCTGGCCATGTCCGGCGCCTCCCCCAAGACGAAGGTCCTGGCGGTCGAGCCGGAGGGCTGGGACGACACCGGCCGCTCCCTGCGAGAAGGCCACCGCGTCAGCAACGAGCCCGGCGGCTCCATGCTGTGCGACGCGCTGCTGGCGATGACGCCGGGTGAGCTGACCTTCGCCGTGAACCAGACCCATCTGGCCGGCGGGCTCGCCGTGTCGGATGCCGACGTGTTCGCCGCGATGGCCTTCGCGTTCATTCATCTCAAGGTAGTGGTCGAACCCGGCGGCGCCGTGGCGCTAGCCGCCCTGTTATCCGGCAAGTTCGACGCCAAGGGCCAGGTGGTCGGCATCGTCATCAGCGGCGGCAATGTCGACCCGGCGGTGTTCGGCCGCGCGCTCGCCACGTAACTGGCGCCGGGCCAAGCCATGATCGCGCCCAGCCGAACGCTGCAACTCGCCTGGGGCAGCCTGGGCGTCAGCTTCGTCGTGTTGGCGATGAAGGCGGGCGCCTATTGGCTGACCGGCAGCGTGGCACTGTATTCCGACGCGCTGGAAACCGTGATCAACGTAGTGGCCGCCATCGGCGCGCTGATCGCCCTGTGGTTCAGCGAACAACCAGCCGACGCCAACCACCCGTACGGCCACCACAAGGCGGAATACCTCAGCGCCGTCGTGGAGGGCGCGCTGGTGCTGGCCACCGCCTTCGCCATCGCGCACGAGGCATGGCGGGGCTGGCAAACCCCGCACCCACCCGAAACGCCTTTCCTGGGCATCGCGCTGAACGGCGCCGCCGGGTTGATCAACCTGGTTTGGGCCCTGGTGCTGATCCGCAACGGCCGGCGCTGGAAATCCCCGGCGCTGATCGCCGGCGGCAAGCACATCATGACCGATGTGTGGACCACCGGCGCGGTGCTGATCGGCTTCGCCCTGGTCCCGCTGACCGGCTGGCTGCGCCTGGACCCAGCCGTCGCCGCCTTGGTGGCGGTGAACATCCTGTGGGCGGGCTATGCCATGCTACGCGAATCGGTCGGCGGCCTGATGGATGAGGTATCGGACCCGGCCGCGGTCAGCCGCCTGCGCCAGATCATCTCCGAAAATGCCGAGGGCGCGATCGAGGCGCACGATGTCCGCACCCGCACCGCCGGAAGCGTCACCTTTGTGGAGTTTCATCTGGTGGTGCCGGGCCGCATGGCCGTCGAGGATTCGCACGCCATTTGCGACCAGATCGAATCGGCGCTGCGGCACGAACTGGGCGATGCGGTGATTAACATTCATGTCGAGCCAGAGCTTAAAGCCAAGCATACCGGGGTGCCCGTCCTCTAGTCGCTTAGCCAACGGTTAAGGCTTCCGTCCCCATACTGCACCGCACACCGGGGATCGTTGATGGCTGGAAAGGACGACAAGAAGGCAGGCGGCAAGCGTCCCATCATCATCCGCAGGGAGGAGGTGGTCGAGGGCGGCCACCATGGCGGCGCCTGGAAAGTCGCCTATGCCGACTTCGTCACGGCCATGATGGCGTTCTTCCTGCTGATGTGGCTGCTGAATGCCACCACGTCGGAGCAGAAGCGCGGCCTGGCCGACTATTTCAGCCCCACCAACGAGATGTCCCGCAGCTTTTCCGGCAACGGCGCCATCTTCGGCGGCCACACGCCGAACGACGAAGGCACCATGGCCTCCGACCGTGGCGTGCTCAGCGTGATGAACGAGCAGACCAAGCCGTCCCTGGATATCGACGAGGACGACAGCGACACGCCGTCCGAAGCGGCCTCCCTGGCGAATGGTCCGCTGGGCAAGGATACCCGGCGCTCGGTCCAGCATGTCGGCGGCCAGGCCGCCAAGGACACGCCAAAGCCCGGCGACCAGGTTTCCCCAGCCTCCGCCGCCGGCCCCGTGAACAAGAACGAGGCCGAGTTGCGCGCCGAAGTCGCGCAAAAGGAAAAATCCTCCTTCGACCCGGCGACCGGCACCGGCCCCAGCCCCACCAAGTCCGAAGCGCAACTGCGCGCCGAACTGGCGCAGAAGGAACGCGCCTCGTTCGACCAGGCGGCCAAGCAGATCCGCGACATGGTTGCGGCCGACCCGGCGCTCGCCGATCTCGGCCGCCAACTCGCCGTCGACATCACCCGCGAAGGTCTGCGCATCCAGATCCTGGACGAGGACAAGCAGGCGATGTTCCCCAGCGGCTCGGCCGTGCTGAACGACCGCGCCCGGGCGCTGCTGATGAAGGTTGCCCCCGTGCTGATGAAACTGCCGGAGCGGCTGTCGATCACCGGGCACACCGACTCGACACCCTATAAGGGCAATGACCGGACCAACTGGGAATTGTCGACCGAGCGCGCCAACGCCACCCGTCGCCTGTTGGCCGAGGCTGGCATCCCGGAAGCACGGGTCGAAACCGTCTCCGGCCGTGCCGATAAGGACCCCTTGCTGCCCGCCGACCCGACGGCAGCCGTTAATCGCAGAATCGCGATCGTCGTCTTGCGCGACGCCAACCGCAAAAGCGGAGCCTAATATCCCATGTTGACCATTGGCGGCCTCGGCTTCCTGCTTGCCTGCGTTTTCGGCAGCTACATCATGTCGGGCGGCAGCCTGGAGCCCCTGATCGAGGCAATGCCGTTCGAGTTGCTGACCATTGGTGGCGCGGCGTTGGGCACGTTCATCATGTCCAACAGCATGCACGACGTGAAGCACACGATGGGCGCGTTCAAGAAGGTCCTGAAGGGCCCGTCCTTCCACAAGGTCGACTACGTCGAATTGCTGAGCCTGATGTATTATTTCACCCGCCTGGCCACCACCAAGGGCGCCATGGCGCTGGAGGCCCATATCGAAAAGCCGGCCGAAAGCCCGGCCTTCCAGAAATTCCCCAAGATCGTCGCCAACCATCACGCCACCGCGATCATCTGCGACTATCTGCGCATGGTCGGCATGAACGCCGACGACCCGCACCAGATCGAAGACCTGATGGGCCGTGAACTGAAGAAGACCCTGCACGAGGAACTGCACCCCAGCCACGCCATTCAGTCCATGGCGGACGCGCTGCCGGCGCTGGGCATCGTCGCCGCCGTGTTGGGCGTCATCAAGACCATGTCGCACATCAACGAGCCGCCCGCCGTGCTCGGCGCCATGATCGGCGGCGCCCTGGTCGGCACCTTCCTCGGCGTGTTGATGGCATACGGCATGGCCGGCCCGGTCGCCGCCCGGATGAAGGGCGTGGTCGAAGAGGAGGCAAAGTATTTCGACGTCATCCGCGCCGTGCTGGTCGCCCATCTGCACGGCAACGCCCCCCAGGTGAGCGTCGAGACCGGCCGCAAGATGGCCCCGAACGAGCACATGCCCAGCTTCTCCGAGCTGGAGACCGCGGTGCAGGCCGTGCAGATGTAGTGGCCTTGACGGGGCTGTTTGCCTCGGTCAGGGCTGGAGCATGAGCCAGACCGAAAGCTTTCATTCCCTCCTGGGCATACAAACCGTCGAGTGGCGGGACGGCTTCGTCCGCACCGAACTGGACGTGCTGCCGAAACATCTGAACCACGGCGGAATCATCCACGGC
>NZ_LMUY01000075.1:76222-143424 GCF_009765685.1 Acidisphaera sp. L21
GACGATGCTGGACGAGGCCGGGGCCCTGTGCGGCGTCTGGTGCAGCGTGCCCGGCAACCGGCGGTGGTCGGTGACCGTGGACCTGGATTGCCGCTTCACCGGCCAAGCCAAGGACGGTCGCATCTTCGCCACCGGCGAGTTGGTCAGCCGCGGCCGCTCGCTCTATTTCGCCCGCACCGAGATCATCGATGCGCATGGCCGCGTGCTGGCCTACGGCGCCAGCAGCCATAAATGGCGCCGCGGGAGTGAGGTGCTGGAGGGTGTTCCCCGCTCGTGACCCGCGTGCTGTCCTGCGGCGTCATCGTCACGGATGGCCGGCACGTGCTGATCGGCCACGCCACCGGATCCGCCCGGTGGGACATCCCGAAAGGCCAATCCGATCCCGGTGAGCTGCCCGAGCAAGCAGCTCGTCGCGAACTGCTGGAAGAAACCGGCCTAGACCCGGACACTGCGCCGCTGCAGTCACTCGGCCATTTCGATTATCTACCGCGCAAGGACCTGGCGCTGTTCGTCTGGCGGCGCGACATCATGCCCGACCCGGCGGTTCTCGTCTGCCAGTCCCACTTCATTCTAAAGGGCCGAAGCGTGCCGGAATTCGACCATTTCGCATGCCCGCTCTGGCCAGATGCATTGCCGAAGCTGGGCAAGGCGATGGCGGCACGCCTGACGGTGATCGCCGCCGAACAAGGCTGGTGTTAGCGTCTAGTGAACGTAGGCGCCCCGCCGTGCCTCTTGCGGGACGAAGGCGCCGAACATCGCATCATCCAATGCCACGTCGATCAACCGCAGCAGCCGCGCGGGGCTCAGCGGCTTCTCGATGAAGTATTCATGCCGGGCCAGGATCGGCATCGAGGTGCGGCGTGGCGTGCCAGTGTAGATCACGGGGCGGCCGGGATGACTGGCCCGCCAATGCTCGGCAAGCTGATGACCGCTGAGGTTATCGGGCAGGTCCAAATCGGTCACCAGCAAATCGAACGCCTGCTGCTGCGCCAGCAGCCCAGTCGCCTCGGACCCACGGCAAGCACTCACGACGTCGAACCCGGCCTGGGACAGAACGTCCGTCATGATCCATTGCGTGAGCACGTCGTCGTCGGCGAACAAAATGAGGCGGCTGGGCATAGACATCGAAAAGCTCCTGTAGCAGTCCAACCTACTCCCGCCCGCCACAGTCAGATGCAAAGGAACCTCCCTTATTCGTTCACGGCAAGGTGAGGCACGTGATGAGGTGATGCGAACATTAGGAAACTCAGCGACGAGGTGAGATATGTCGCAGTTTGTTTGGCGTTAGCCCCGTCCCTGTTCGCAAGTGTGAAAATTATTAACTCTACCGCCGTATTTCTTTATTATAAGATTAACGAGTACTCGCCTGTCTCGTCCGCAACGCCAGAGATCGCGCTCACGCCATCAGCGGTTTGACGATCGGTCGACAGATGCCGGTAATGCTTATGCCGCAGTGGCAAAACCCTCCAGGGATCGGTCCCCAGTCGGGCCAGGCGCTTCGGGATCGTCAGGATGGTATGGGATGCCGGGTTCAACCGGGCTGTCACCTCTTTCCAGGCGACAGGTGTGCCACCGTCGCGCCCGGCCCATTTCGCAGCCGAGGCTGAAACGGGTTGCAGTGCCCGCACGGCTCAGCTTGGTTCGACCGCCACAACCTCGACCGGACCAGTGCCGAGGTAGCTGTGCAGCACCTCCTGCGGCACGCCGTCGGCACGGATGCGCCCGGAATCGAGCCAGATCACGCGCGTCGCCCACTCCAGCACGATCGACTCGATGTGCGACGACAGCACCAGGATCTCTGCCGCCTTCACGAGGCTCTCCATCCGTGCGCGGGCTTTGTCCAGGAAGGCGGCGTCGCCCGCCAGGAACCACTCGTCCATCAGCAGTATTTGCGGGCGGATGGCGGTCGCCATGCCAAAGGCCAGCCGAATTCCCATGCCGGACGAATACAACCGCACCGGCAGTTCCATGAACTCGCCCAACTCGGCGAAGTCGGACACGTCGTCCACCATGGCGGCGATCTGGGCCCGGCTCATCTGATTGTACAGCCCGCGCAACATGATGTTCTCGCGGCCCGACAATTCCGGATTCATCCCGGCATTCACGTCCAGCAGGGACCCGATGACGCCATCCACCTGCAATTTGCCGATAATGGGTTCGTAGATCCCAGCTAATGTGCGCAGCAACGTGGTCTTGCCCGCCCCATTGCCGCCCACCAGGCCCAACCGGTCGCCGGGGCGCAGGGTGAACGAAATGTCGCGCAGCGCCTGCACCACGACCCGGTGCTGCTGGTCCTCGCCCAACCGGCCGGACGCCGCGGCGAACACCGCCTTCTTCAGGCTGCGGCCGCCGCCGTGATAGATCGGAAAGTCGACGCAAAGCCCCTCGGCCTTGATGAGTGTCTTCACGCCAGGATGACCCGCCACTCGGGCGGAGGCCGATCGGCGATAGGCCAGTCGAGGATAGGCGAGCCAGGCGCCCGGGATTGCCCGGACATCCAGCGGCATGCGCCAGCCTTTCGACGGACGGGCGGGGGAGTGCTCGGCATAATCAAGCCGCGTAGCCGATCAAACCTGGATCTGCAACCTCACGCGCTCCTCGGTCGGATCGTTCCGGCCTCACGAATCTGTGCTCTTAATAACACAGCAACTTGAAAATCGGATAATGAGTGCGTCGCACCCGCTCAGCGTGGCTTGTTGGAGAAGCTTTGCTTCGTTAGGGACTTAGCCGGGCTTCCTGCCGAGTCACCTGAGCGGCCGCCAATCGGATGTCGTAAACCAGGCCATTAATGGCCATGCCTAGACGGAGAACTGCCCCGCATGACGCGCCCCCCGCACTACCTATCCGCAGCCGCCAAGCCTGCCCGTAACCGGTCTACCGGCCGCACCGCATTGCGTGCCGCTGGATGCCTCGGTGTCATGGGACTGCTATCGGCCTGCGCAGGCGGGCAGCACGTCAGCAACAGCCAGGAGGCTGCGGGTTACGAGCAGCGTGCGCACCGCTCCTACACCCCGCCGGGTGGCCGCAGCGACCCCTGGGGGCCGTACATTCAGGAAGCGTCGGGGAAGTACGATGTGCCGGAGCGTTGGATCCGCGAAGTCATGCGCGTCGAATCCGGTGGCCGGACCGAAATGAATGGCGCGCCCATCACGTCCGGCGCCGGGGCAATGGGCCTGATGCAGGTCATGCCAGCCACCTATGACGAGTTGAAGGGCCGCTATGGCCTCGGCGACGATCCCTACGATCCGCACAACAGCATTCTCGCCGGCACCGCCTATATCCGGGAACTGTATGACCTCTACGGCAACCCCGGCTTCCTGGCCGCCTATAACGGTGGCCCCGGCCGGCTGGACGATTACCTGACCCGCAACCGCGCACTGCCGGAAGAAACCCGGCGTTATGTCGCGAAGATCGGGCCATACATCACAGACTCCTTCCCGAGCCGGCGCTCCACTGCCGAGATGTATGCAATGAACTCGCTGCCAACCAGCATCCCGGCCGGCCCGCGCTACAACACGAACAGCGACACGGCGACCGCCGCCTATGTGCCGCCGCCCGCGCCCGCGCCGGTCGCACCCGCTGCCGCCCCGGTGGAGGTCGCGTTCGCGCCGCCTTCGGAAACCGATGGTGCCTTCAACCCGCCGCCGGGTTGGAAGCCGAAGAACATGTCGCGTGCGGAAGTGGCCGCCTACGTGCCGCCGCCCGCCACCGCGCCGGCACCCACAATGGTCGCCGCGGCCGAACCGCAGCCGACTTACGCAGCCGCGCCCTATGTTCCACCGGCAACGCCAGCCCCCAGCTACACGCCGGCCCCCACTTACGCGCCGGCCCCGATGCCCGCCCGCATGGCCGCGGTCGAGCCATTGCCCACGCCGCCCGAGCCGGTTCGCGCTCCTGCGCCGCCGCCCGCTTCTCGCTACGCAGCGGCACTGCCAACGCCGCCAATGCCTGTGTCAACCGTGCAAACCGCCTCCGCCACCGGCTACGCCAGTCCGCAACGCGGCGGCTTCCGCCTCGTCGGTCCGGCCTATGCCGCCCCAGCGCCTGCCTACCGTGGCGGCGCGGGCGAGTGGGCGATTCAGGTGGGCGCGTTCGGCAACGAAGGCCTGGCCCACATCGCCGTCGGCAATGCTCGCGAGCAGGCCGGCGCCGTGCTGTCATCCGCCAAGCCGGCAGTCGCCGGGATCAAGGAAGCGCATGGCACGCTTTACCGCGCCCGATTGATGGGGCTTTCGCGTGAGAGTGCGACGCAGGCATGCGACCGGCTGAAGGGCCGCAGCTCCTGCATCGTGCTGTCACCGGACGCCCAGTCCTAGCAGCCCAGTCCTAGCAGCCCAGTCCTAAAGCCCAGGGCCTAGCGACCCTGGGCCGCCCTCCAACCTTGCCGTTGGGGGAACCCGGGGGCATGGTTCGTTCGAGTGGGTAGGAAAGACGAGTAGGTATGATCGATAAGCGCGTCGCAAATGTCGCGGCGGCCATGGATGGGATTACCGATGGCGCCACCGTGTTGGTTGGCGGCTTCGGAGCGGTCGGGCAACCGAACCAACTGATCGATGGGCTGATCGAGCAAGGCGCTCGGGACCTGACGATCGTCGCCAACAACTCCGGTGTTGCCGAGTTCGGGCTGGCCAAACTGATGAAGCTGCGCCGGGTGCGAAAGATCATCTGCTCCTTCCCCCGCTCCGCCGGCTCGTTCGTGTTCGAGGAACTGTATCGCGCCGGTGAGATCGAGTTGGAGCTGGTGCCGCAGGGCACGCTTGCCGAACGCATGCGCGCCGCAGGGGCAGGGATCCCCGCCTTCTACACCCCCACCGCTTTTGGAACGAAGCTGGCCGAGGGTAAGCCGACTGCCGAGATCGGCGGCCGCAACTGCGTGCTGGAGTACGCATTGCCCGGCGACGTCGCCCTGGTAGAGGCGTGGGAGGGCGATCGATGGGGCAATCTCACCTACAAAGACAGTGGCCGGAACTTCAATCCGGTCATGGCCGCCGCCGCCAAGCTGACCATCGTGCAGGTTCAGCGCATCGTCGAACTCGGCGCGCTCCCGCCGGAGGCGGTGGTCACGCCAGGGGTCTATGTGGACCGGCTGGTCGCCGTCCCCCATGAAGGCCCGCAAGGCTGAGCCCCGGAAAGGAGCCGCAGGATGACCATTCAAGCCCGTGACCGCGTTGGCATGGCCGCCCGCGTCGCCGCCGACATCCCTGAGGGTTGGTGGGTGAATCTCGGCATCGGCATTCCCGTGCTGGTCGCCGACCACGTCCCCCTCGATCGCGAGGTGGTGTTCCACTCCGAAAATGGCGTGCTCGGCATGGGTCCAGCCCCGGCGCCGGACAAGGTGAACCCCTGGCTGATCAATGCCGGCAAGACGCATGTGACGCTTCGCCAGGGCGGCAGCTACGTGCATCACGCCGATAGCTTCTCGATCATCCGGGGCGGGCATCTTGACCTCTGCGTGCTCGGCGCGTTCGAGGTCGCGCAGAACGGGGACATTGCCAACTGGTCCCGCTCCGACAACGATTTCGCGCCCGCGGTGGGCGGCGCGATGGACCTGGCCGTAGGCGCCAAGCGACTTTGGGCAGTGATGGAACACACTACCAAGACCGGCGAATCCCGTCTTGTGAAGACCTGCACCTATCCGCTGACCGCATTGGGTGCGGTCAGCCGGGTCTACACCAACCTGGCAGTGCTCGACGTTACCGAGCGTGGGTTCGTCGTGGTCGACATCGTGCCGGGCCTTGACTTCGCGGGTCTACAGGAACGCACCGCCGCGACCCTGCACCTCCCGGCCTAGCCTACTTTCCAAGGTTCGGCGTCACCCCATCGCCGCCTGCGGGCGAACCGACCCGGTCGGAATTGCTGGTCTGGGTGCCACCGCTCGACAACGTGCCAGTCGGCGTGCTGCTGAATGGCGTGCTGTTGGCCGGCCCTGCATCCAGCGTCCGGCCACCCGCACCCGCCACGCGATCGACCGAGGCTACGCCAGCCGGCCCGACGCTCGGTACCGGAGCATCCTTCAGGACCGTGTCATTGCCCTGAGCGTCCGCCGCGATCGGAAACCCCGCCGCCGACGCCGTGCTGTCGGGCGACGCCAGTAGCGCCAGCGGAGAGGACAGTAGAACGACGGCGAGAACGATCGTGCTGGAACGCATGGTGTGTATCCTTTTGCGTCGCATTAAGCCTGGTCCGGCATAGTGGTTGCTCTGCGATCCGTTCTCGTTTTGGTGACTGCCTCGCTTTAATTATAAAATGCCGCCGCGCTTGAAACGGCTTGCGCAAGCGTGGCGCGAGTCGTGCATACTACTTCCTCTACCCTTGTTCGGAGTCGAGGCCGCTAGTCTCGCTGCGTTCACCAGCCAGTGCGTGGTACCCCTTGCCCCTGCTGACCGTTCGCCACATCACCACCTATCGCTATCGACACCCGGTCGCCTTCGGTGAACATCGAATGATGTTTCGGCCCCGGGACAGCCACGATCAGCGACTGCTGTCGCACAAGCTGGTCATCAGCCCGTCGCCGTCCGCGCTGCACTGGTCGCTGGACGTCTTCGGCAACTCTGTGTCCCGCGCGCAGTTCTCAGTTCGTAATGATACACTCGTTTTCGACAGCCTGTTGGAAGTCGATCATCAGGAGGCCGCGCCCATGAGCGTGCTTCTGGCAGACCACGCTCGCATGTTCCCATTCGCCTACGACACGGACGAGATGCCGGACCTCGCCCGCTCGATCGAGCGGCAATTGCCCGATCCGGGGCACGTCGTCGCCCGCTGGGCGCACGCCTTCCTCAACGAGAACGGCCCGACTCAGACGATCGAGCTCCTGACGCGGATGACCAAAACGATCTGCCGTCGCTTCACCTATCGCGCCCGCCACGAACCCGGCATCCAGGATCCCCGCACAACGCTGCGGCTGGAAACCGGCACCTGCCGGGATTTCGCGATGCTGATGATGGAGGCCGTCCGCGCCCTCGGCCTCGCCGCCCGCTTCGTCTCCGGCTACCTCCATGTGCCAGCCCGCGCCCACCCTGGTGAGGCGGAGCGGCATGGCGGCGGCAATACGCATGCCTGGCTGCAGGTCTACCTCCCCGGGTCTGGCTGGGTGGATTTCGACCCGACCAACGGCATCATAGGCACGCGTGGCCTCGTCCGCGTCGCAGTGGTGCGCGACCCGGCGATGGCCGTCCCGCTATCCGGCAGTTGGACCGGCGCCGCCGCCGACTGCGTCGGCATGGCCGTCACCGTCCGAGTGACCGAAGACGCCGCTTCCTCCATCCAAGTCGCCTCCTGAGGAGCACCTAGTCCATGCGTATCCGCTGCGGTTTTCGCATCGCGTATGACTTCTCGCAGCCCGTGCCCATGCTGCTCGCGCTCAGCTCGCACCCCTCACGAGAGCAGGATTTGCTCACCAAGCCGGTGCTGACCACCAGTCCGGAGTTGGAGGTCAACGCCTATACCGACGATTTCGGCAATGTCTGCCACCGGGTCGTGGCGCCCCAGGGCCGGGTCGAATTGGCCACCGAATTCGACATCTACGATAGCGGCCTGCCCGACGCAGTGGTGCCCGAGGCCAAGCAGTTCGACGTCCACGACCTGCCGAATGGCGCACTCGTCTACCTGCTGGGAAGCCGCTATTGCGAGACCGACAAGCTATCCAATATCGCCTGGTCGCTATTTGGCGGGACAGAGCCGGGGTGGGCGCGCGTGCAGTCGATCTGCGACTTCGCACACGAGCGGATCACCTTTGGCTACCACCATGCGCGGCCCGACAAGTCTGCCTGGGACGGCTATAACGAGCGCCAGGGCGTGTGCCGCGACTATGCCCATCTGGCAGTCACGCTGTGCCGCTGCATGAACATCCCAGCCCGCTACTGCACCGGCTACCTCGGCGACATCGGCATCCCACCCTCGGACGCGCCGATGGACTTCTCCGCCTGGTTCGAAGCCTATCTCGACGGGCCGGATGGCGGCCGCTGGTACACCTTCGACGCCCGGCATAACTTCCCGCGCATCGGCCGTGTCCTCATGGCCCGGGGCCGCGACGCGACCGACGTCGCCCTCGTCACCAGCTTCGGCCCGGCCTGGCTGAGCATCTTCGAGGTTACGACTTTCGAAGTCACGGAGTAGGGTCTGCTCCGCGATATCGGAGGACATTCCTTGACCCGTCTACACACTATGCTCGCCGCCGCAGCGTTCGCGTCGTTGGGCGTCACCGCCCTGCCCAGCGGGGCGCATGCGCAGGCCTTCATCAGCGGCACCCAATTGGCCAAGGCCTGCGCCAGCCACACCCCGGCGGACGAGAACGCCTGCAACGGCTACATCGCCGGCTCTCTGGACGAGGTGGCCGTCAATACCGATTTGCGGGCCACGATCTGCCCCCCGGCCGGCACCAAGCTCTCGGTGATGCGCATGGCACTGGCCAAATATGGCGCGCAGAACCCGGCCGATACCAAGGGCAGCGGCATCGCCCTGGTCCACGCGATGATCAAGGCAACCTATCCCTGCCCAGCCGCCAAGTAGGCTAGCGCCGCGGCCCGGTCAGCTTCCGGCGATGCTGGGGGTAACCGTGGCCGTGGCGCCCACCGGGCACGACCCGCTCAGTTGGTTGACGAAGGCGCCTGGTGCGGGGGCGATCACCAACGCGTCCGGCGGCTCGGCGATGCCGTTGGATTTACGAACCGTGGCGGCGATCGGCGGCAGGTTGGGCAGACGGACCTGAACCGTCTGGCCAACCTGCAGATGCGCGTCCGACCCGATCGTCAGGAAAGCGTGGTCGCAATCCAGTATCCGGATCAGCGGTAGCCCGGCGGTCGTCGCGGCACCCTGCTGCGCCTCGAGCGAGCGGATGACGCCATGCACGCCGGCCAGAACCGGCAGATCGGCCGGTGCCTTCACCGGAATATGGGCGATCCCATCCTGAAATTGGTTGACGTCGTTCGCAGCCGCGGCGCGCTGGCGGCGAAGGTCGGCCAACTTCGCGCGGCCGGAATCGCTGTTGGGTGTCGACTGCGTCAGCGACTGGTCCAACGCGGACAGCTTGGCCTGCGCCATTGCCAACTGGTCCTGCAACAGCCCAATGGCCGGGTCCGCCACCGGCTCGGTATGGATGGTCAGCAGCAATGTCGACGGATCGACCGCCTGGCCATTCTTGATGGCGATGCTGGCGATACGCCCTTGGCCGCTCGCCCGCAGCACCATCATCGGAGCGTTGAACGTCGCGGTCGGCGTCTGATTGACGACGAAGAGGTGCGGCAACAGCTTCACGATGCCCACGCAGGCGGCTGCGACCACCACCACGCCGACCAGGGCGGGCACCGCCTTGCGGACGATCCGGCCGGCGCCAGTGCCGGGTGCGGCCTGCGGGGGATGGCCAGCGGCCGCATCAGCCGGTTCAGCGGCCCACATGCCAGCCATGGCCGGCGTTGCACGGCCGCGCCGGTCGCCAGTGGTCTCGGCTGGCGGCGTCCACTCGATGCTGTCGGCAGGTTTGCTGGGCGGGGCAGGCGGTTCCGCCCAATAGACAGCGCTGCGAAGTGCCTCGTCCTGCTCGGTCGCAGGCAGGTGGCCATCGTCCGCGTAGCCAGTCGACGGCTCGGCAGTAACGGGCTCTTCCGGGAACGCCCACTCCGCTGCCAGCGGCGCGACGTCCGGTTCGGGCTCGGGCTCGGGCTCGGGCTCTTCGAAATACGGCTCCGGCTCATCGACCGGCAGGGTCTCCGGCTCCAACACCTCCGGGGCGGGCAGAACCACATCGGCATACGGTTCGGGCTCGACTGTCGGCGTCAGATCGGCATACGGCTCCGGCTCGGCGACCGGCGCCGGTTCGCTCGGCGTGATGCTGCCCGCCCAATACGCCATCGGCTCGGGCAGCCGGGGCGCTGCCGCGATGGGCTCTGCCTGCTCGACCGGCACAAGCTCCGGCGCCTGGGCAACCTGCTCGACAGGCTCCAGCCCTACCGATTCGTCGAACGCCGCCGACGTCAGGACGATCGTCGGCAGCGGCGGATGCAGCATCGGCCCCCGCGGCATCGCCAATGGAATGACCACGTGCAACGCCGAGATGAACGCCTGCGCCGGACCCGGCGGCGCAAACCGCTCACTGTGCCGCCATGGCGCGAGCGCCGGTTCATCCAGGGGATCAAAGACCGGCGCCGGCCAAGCTGCCGAATAGGCCAGCCGCCGGCGCTCACGGGGCTCCATGCCGGCGGGATGGCGCCCGAAAATCACCACGGGCGGCGTGCTCTTATCGTCGTCTGTCACGCCATCTCCGGGCCATGCTCACGAACCAACAGCCCACTTCTCCCGACGTCCCCGTGCCGTTAGCCGAGCGGTCCGTCGGGCGTCAAGGCTGGCGCAACTCTTGCGTGGCCAACAGGCCGCGATCCGGCCACACACCTTGATGGAGAGCCCACTTTGACCCTCCCGCTTTCTCGCCGTGCCGTGCTTGCCGGCGGCGCCGCTGGGCTGGCGGCCGGGCTGCCTGTCCTGTCCTACGCCCAGGGCGCAACCGCGCTCACCTACGGTATTTCGATGGCCGACATCCCCCTCACCACCGGCCAGCCGGACCGCGGCGCCGGCGCCTACCAGTTCACTGGGTTGACGCTGTACGACCCGCTGGTCGCCTGGGAACTGGACGTCGCGGACCGCCCCGGCAAGCTCATCCCCGGCCTCGCCACCTCGTGGCAAAGCGATCCCGCGGATCATACCCAATGGACCTTCAAACTGCGGCAGGGCGTCGCCTTCCATGATGGCTCGATGCTGGATGCCAACGCAGTGGTCTGGAATTTCGACAAGGTGCTGAACGCGCAGGCACCGCATTTCGACACCCGCCAGTCCGCGCAGGTCCGCCCCCGCCTGCCCAGCGTCGCGTCCTACCGGGTCATCGACCCGATGACGGTGCAGATCACCACCAAGGCAGTGGATGCGCTGTTCCCATACCAATTGCTGTGGTTCCTCGTGTCCTCCCCGGCGCAATACGCCAAGCTCGGCAGTTGGGAGAAATTCGCGTTCGAGCCGTCCGGAACCGGCCCCTTCAAGCTGACCAGCCTGGTGCCCCGCGTGAAGGCGGAGATGGTGCGCAACGATGCCTACTGGAACAAGGCGCGCATCCCGAAGCTGGAGAAACTGACGCTCATCTGCGCGCCCGAGGATCTGACCCGTGCCAACGCGCTGCTCACCAAACAGGTGGACCTGATCGAGACCCCGGCGCCGGACGCCGTGCCGCAGCTGAAGGCAGGCGGCGCGCGGGTGGTGGGCAACGTCACCCCTCACGTTTGGAACTACCATCTGTCCCTGGCCGACGGCAGCCCGTTCCGCGACATCCGCATCCGCAAGGCGGCCAACCTGGCCGTAGACCGGGACGGCGTGGTGCAGTTGATGGGCGGCCTCGCCAAGCCCGCTATCGGCCAGGTCGACCCAGCCAGCCCCTGGTTCGGCAACCCCACCTTCAAGATCACCACCGACATGGACGCCGCGCGCAAGCTGATGGCCGATGCCGGCTACAGCAAAGCCAATCCGCTGAAGACCAGGTTCATGGTGCCGACCGGCGGCAGCGGCCAGATGCTATCCATGCCGATCAACGAATTCATCCAGCAGGGCTGGACCGACATCGGTCTGCAGGTGGAATTCCAGCCTGTCGAGTTGGAGGTCGCCTACACCGCCTGGCGCAAGGGCGCGGCCGATCCGTCGCTGAAGGGCATCACCGCCAGCAACATCGCCTACGTCACCTCCGACCCGTTCTACGCGCTGATCCGCTTCTACAGCAGCAAGCAGATCGCCCCCGTCGGCATCAATTGGAGCGGCTACAAGAACCCCGAGGTCGACGCGTTATGCGACCAGGTCACCAGCAGCTTCGACCCGGCGGAGCAGGACCGGCTATGCGCCCGGATTCACGAAAAGGTGGTGGACGATGCCGTGCAGGTCTGGGTGGTGCACGACACCAATCCGCACGCGCTATCGGGCCGCGTCAAAAGCTACGTCCAGGCCCAACACTGGTTCCAGGATCTGACGACGCTGGCCTAATCCCCACCCGCACGCGGGTGGGGGAGGGACGCCTCTTACTTCATCATCTGGCCGCGAATTTCCCCACCGGGGTTCGCGGCCGTGTGGACGTTCGCGTACATCTTGCCCGACTCCAACGCCGTCACTTGCGCGTCGGTGAGGGTGGCGGTGCCGTGCAGCGGGCTGGTGACGGGCATGGCGAACGGCACCATCACGGCGGCATTCGCCCCCGGGTCGGCCGGCCCGTGCATGTGGCCCATCGTGGCCGGCCCGGTCAGCCCGGAGAAGGTGACGTCGTAGGTCAGCACCTTGGTGGTGGTGTCGAACGTGGCGTCGACCGTGCCCTTGCCGTCCGTCGTCTTTGCGGGCACTTCCGTGGCACCGTTCATGACGGCATGGAACTTCTGGGTTTCGGCATGCGCTGCGGCAGACACGAGCGCGGCGCAGGCGACCAGCAATAGGGCAGGGCTTTTCACTTTGACATCTTCTCCGGTGGATCTTGATTGCAGCCGGGCGGCATCATGATCGTGACGACCCCAAATGTCGATGGCGCCCCCCCGGTCGGCCCCCTCGTCGACGCCACGCCACGCCCGCTACCGGCCCGCATCCGCCTGCGTGGCCGCGACGTGGAATTGGAGCCGCTGCATGTGCGTCACGCGCCCGAACTCTGGGCCGCCGCGCAGGGCGCCGATGAGTCCTGGGCCTACATGGGCTACGGCCCCTTCGCCGACGAGGCCGCCATGACGCGGCACGTCGCCAGCTTCGCCACCACCCACGATCCCATGGTTTGGGCCGTACGCCCGATCGCCACGGGCGTCGTGTCCGGCTGGCTTTCCCTCATGGAGATCCAGCCCGGCAACGCCGCGATCGAGCTGGGAAACATCTGGTTCGGCCCCCGCATGCAGCGCACCCGCGCCGGTACCGAGGCGATGTTCCTCCTCCTGCGCCTGGCCGCCGACGAACTCGGCTATCGCCGCCTGGTCTGGAAATGCAACGCGCTGAACGCGCCGTCCCGCCGGGCCGCCGCGCGGTTGGGGTTCGAGTACGAGGGCACGTTGCGCGCCCACCTTGTCGTCAAAGGCAGGCGCCGCGATACCGCTTTCTTTGCGATCCTGGCAGATGAGTGGCCGCGCTGCCGCGATGCGATGGTGGCCTGGATGGATCCGTCGAACTTCGCGGCCGGCGGCACAGCGATCCGCGGCATGGCAAGCTTCCGCAGCTGATGGACTGGTTCAGCACCGACACGCTCGACCATCTCCTCGGCGAGTATGGCTACGGCGTTGTCTTCGTCATCATCTGCCTAGAGGCGATGGGCGTGCCCGCGCCGGGTGAAAGCCTCATCATCGCCGCCGCCGTCTACGCCGCCACCACGGGCCGGCTGGGGATCGTCGGGATCATTCTCGCCGCGATTGGCGGGGCGATCATGGGCGACAATTTCGGCTATCTGATTGGCCGCTGGGCCGGGTTTCCCCTGCTGAAGCGCTACGGCAAGCATGTCGGCCTCAACGAGCGCCGGCTGACCCTGGGCCGCTACCTGTTCCAGACCCAGGGTGGCAAGGTCGTGTTCGTCGGCCGCTTCATCGCCATCCTGCGCACTTTCGTGGCCCTGCTGGCAGGCGCCAACGGCATGCACTGGAAGACGTTCCTGCTGTGGAATGCCGTGGGTGGCGTTGTGTGGGCGACGCTGTATGGCACCGGGGCCTACCTGCTTGGCAATTTGATGCACAAAATCGCCGGCCCCGTCGGCATCTCGCTCGGCATCATCGCCGCCATCGTCATCGTCGTCGGCATCGTCCTGCTCCGCCGCAACGAATCCCGGCTGGAGGACAAGGCCGAAAAGGCGATGGGCCAGCAGGCCGATCCCCTTCCCGAACAACGCAGCGCCTAGCCGCCCTAGCCTAACTACCCGGTCGCAATTTGCGCACCACGTCGTCCGGCGGCATCACCGCTTCGCCGTTGACGTAGCCCCAATCCACCATGCCGCCATGCCCATTCTGCTTCGTGGTGCGCCCGACATAGGTGCCGAGCGTGCTCTGGTGATCGATCGCCCGAAACCGGCAGACCCCGAACGGCGTGGGAAACGTGGCGTCGGCGAACCCATCCGCCATCTTTTCGCTGTCGGTCCCGCCGGATTTCAGCACGCCCGACGCGATCGCATTGACCAGCGACACGCCCACCACAGCCCCCATCGTCGGCGCCTCATGATATTGCAGCGTGTAGTCCAACACGAACTGCTTGTTGTCCGGCTCGTCGGACAGGCTTTCTGGATAACCGGTCACCAGCCAGCCCGACGGCGTCTCGTCGCCCAGCAGGTTCAGGTATTCCGGCTCCCCCGTCAGCATCGAAACGACGAGGCGATTATCGAACAGCCCGCGCGTGTTACCCTGGCGCACGAAGGCCTGCAGATCCGTGCCGAATAACGCACAGAAGATCGCATCCGGCGCACCCTGGCCCAGCGCGCCGGCTATCGCCCCGGCATCGATATGCCCCAGCGCCGGCCATTGCTCCCCCACGAAGCGGACGTCCGGGCGGCGGGCGGACATGAGTTGGCGGAACCACTTCACGGCCGACTGGCCATATTCGTAATTCGGCGCGACCGTGGCGTATGTCTTCGCGGGCAGGGTCAGCGCCGTTTCCACCAGCATCGCCGCTTGCATGAAGGTGGAGGGGCGAATGCGGTAGGTGTAGCGATTGCCTTTCTCCCACACCAACGCATCGGTCAGCGGTTCGCCGGCGATGTAGAGCTTCTTCTGCTGCAAGGCGTAGGCGCTGATCGCCAGCCCGACATTCGACAAATAGCCGCCCGCCAGCACATCCACCTTGTCGTCATGCACCAATTCCGCCGCCGCCCGCAGCGCACCCTCCGGCGTGCCGCCATCATCGCGGGAGACGATTTCGACCTTGCGTCCGTTCAGCCCACCCAAATCGTTCAGATGCGACAGCGCCAACTCCCACCCTTTGCGATAGGACCGGGTGAAGTCGGGTTGGGAGGTGTAGCTGTTGATTTCCCCGATGCGGATCGGCGTGCTGGACTGCGCCCGCACTAGGGCAGGGCGGGCGAGCAGCCCGGCCGGTGCCGCTGCCAGCAGGGTCCGCCGGCTGAGCACCATTACGCCTGCCTCGCCGACACGGCCCGGCTGCGACATGCCGACACCGCAATCATCGCCGCCAGCGCGGTCAATGCCAGCCGGGGCAGAACCAATTCGGCTTCGCGGCTGCGCAATTCCACGACCAGCATCATCGCCGAAATCGCTGCCAACCCGGCGCCGCCAATGGCGCGGGTCTCGGGGTTGGCGACCAGCATCGCGCCCCCGGCCTCGAACAATCCGAATTTGCGCATGCTGCGCGGCGGCAGGCCCATGCGGCGAAATAGGCGGGTTTGCAGGCCCAACAGCTTCATCAAGCCCATGATGGTGAAGCTCAGTTCCACCAGGGCAGTGCGGCCCTCGTTCTCGCGCAGCATTTCGCACGTCCTCTCCGGTCGATCTGGCATTAACGCCGCTTGCCGGGTGCGGGATGCAGGCGCAAATTCGCAAGGCGGGTGATGGGGTGGGAGCGATGCGGAAACGGCTGGCATTAGGCTGGGCGGTCTTGCTGCTGATGGCGGCGGACCCGGCCCCACAAGCGACGACGCCGGACCCCACCTCCCCGGCGCCTGCCGCCCCGGCGGCGCCTGCGCCAACGCCAGCGCCATCAACGCCCACCCCGGCGCCCGCAGCGGCGCCTGCTCCCGCGCCGGCCGAACCCGAACTGACGGAGGCAGATGCCACCGGTGTGCTCGGCCGCATGGTGCATGACTCCGACAATCGCGACATCGGCCGCATCGTCGACGTCGTCGTAGATCCCACCGGCCAGTCCCGCGCCGCGGTGATCGACGTCGGGGGCTTCATGGGCGTCGGTGCCCGGCGTGTTGCGGTAAACTGGACGCAGGTGCACGTCCCGCCACCCAGCGCCCCAGACAAACGCGTCTCGATCGACCTGACCGATCAGCAAATCCGCGCCGCCCCCGACTACGTGGACCGGACCAAGCCCGCCATGATTGTCGGGTTGCCAGCGCCCGCCGTGGCAGCGAATACAACGCCCATGCCCCAAATTCCGCCGAACCCCGCCGCCGCGTCTCCTGCCGCCCCGGCCTCCACACCCGTTCCCCCACCAGCAGACAAACCACCCGAGGCCAGCAAATAGGCCTTGCCCAACCCTGCCCGGAGCGTACCTGACCGAAGCAACCGGGGCCTCGACTGGCTGAGCTTCTTCGTTGCGAACGTGCAAACCGGCTTCGGGCCGTTCATTGCCGCCTATCTGGCCTCCGAAGACTGGACCCAGGGCGAAATCGGCACCGCGCTAACCATCGGCACCATCACCACCATGGTGATGCAAATGCCGATGGGCGCCATCGTGGATGCGATGCGCGACAAGCGGTTCCTGGCCCTGGTGGCCATCGCTGCCATCGCCGCCGCCGCGCTCATCCTGGCGCTGTTGCCCGAACGGCTGCCGGTATCGATCGCAGAAATCCTGCATGGCGTCGCAAGCTGCATCCTGGGCCCGGTCATCGCCGTGCTGAGCATGGCCGTCGCCGGCGTGAAGGGTCACGCGCTGGGGGAGCGCCTGGGCCGCAACGCGCGCTTCGCCTCGATCGGCAGCGGATGCGCCGCCGGGCTGATGGGTGGCGTCGGCTACCTGGTGTCCGAACGCTCGGTGTTCTTCCTGGCCGCGGTGCTGGTGCTGCCGGCGATCTGGGCGCTGCGCCTGGTGCCCGTCAGCACCGTGCATGCGTTCGAGCGACCGCCCCCGCAGAAGCTGACCACGCTGTTTCGCGATCGCAGGCTGCTGCTGTTCGCGCTGTGCTGCGCCGGCTTCCAATTCGCCAACGCCGCGATGTTCCCGATTGCCGCCGTACAGGTTACCCGGCATGCCGGCGCGGTTGGCCAATTGGTAATCGCCGCCTGCCTCATCGTGCCGCAAATCCTGGTCGCCGTGTTGTCCCCGGTCGTTGGCCGCGCGGCGGAGCGTTGGGGGCGTCGCCCGGTCTTGCTCCTCGGCTTTGCCGCGGTGCCCCTGCGCGCCGCCCTATTCGCGGCGACCGATCAGCCGACTCTGGTGGCGGTCATCCAGGCGCTGGACGGCGTCAGCGGCGCGGTGTTCGGCGTGTTGCTGCCGCTGATCGTCGCCGATATTTCCCACCGCAGCGGCCGGTTCAATCTGTCCATGGGCGCCATCGGCCTGGCCATCGCCGGCGCCGCCGCAGCCAGCACGGAGGTCGCGGGAATCGTCGCCGACCACGCCGGGGCGCGGGGCGCGTTCGCCGCGCTCACGGTGGCCGGGTTGGTGGCCTGCCTGCTGGTCTGGCTGCTGCTGCCCGAAACGCGCGAGAGCGACGAACCGACGACAATCCCAGCCGTCGCCGAGTAGCCCTTTACAGCCGCCGGACGATCTCCGCCGCCAGGACCTGGGCAAAGGGTGGCCGCACCATCGTCGTGTGGGATCCGGGGATCATCACCACATCCAGATTTTTCCGGTGGGCGAACTGGCGCCACACCGGCACCGGGTCGCAGGCATGCGGGTCGCCCAGTTCGGATTTGAACAGCGTCACCTTCAGATTCAACCGCCGCGGCACGTAGGTTTGGTAGGCGACGATCGACGAATCCCGCACACGCTGAAAATCCGGTTCCAACCCGCCGATGTAGTAGGCGGAGGCATGGATCGACGCTGCGGTCTCGCCCGCCGCCTTGCGGCCGAAATAGCGAACCAGGTTGCGGGCGCGGTGCACGATGTGGTCCACCGCCTCGCGCGGCGGCAGGTGGCGCGCCGCCGCCGCCCGAACCAGGCAACGCTTCAGCACATCCCGCACCCACGCGGCTTTCGGCCAATGCCGCTCGTCCAGGTTGGAATCGATCAGGCCGATCAAGCCGATCCGTCGCCCGGTAGCGGCCAGTTCGCGCGCCGTCTCCAACGCCACGATGCCGCCGAAGGAATAGCCTATGAGGTGATAAGGACCATCCGGCTGCCGGGCGATGATGGCGTCGCGGTGGCACTTGGCCATGTCGGTCAAATCGGTCAGCGGCGCAGTTTCGCCATCCAGCCCGGGAAGCTGCAGGCCCCAAACCGGCCCGGAATACTCGATCAGCCGGGCAAAGGCGCATAGCTCCAGCACCAGCCCACTGCCAGCCGACACGATATACAACGGCGGCCGGTCATCCCCGTCGCGCAACTTCACGCACGGCGACGGCTCCGGCCATTGTCCGGTGCGAATGGCGTCCAACAGGGCATCCAGCGTGCCGAGTTGCAGCAGGGCGGTGGCGCGAACGGTCAGCCCCAATTCGCTCTGCAGATCCTTCATCAGGCGCACGATCCGTCGCAGGCCCACCCCGACCTGCAGAATATTGGCACGCGGCGCCCGCGCCTTGGGGCCCAACGAGCGGTGCCACAGTCGCTCGACCAACTCGGCCACATCAGCGGATTGCGTGACCGTTTCCGGCAGCACACCCGACGGCGCGTCGGCAGCGATCGCATTCATGGTGACATCTCACATGCGTGGCAGGGACGTTGCGGGTGCGGCGTTTTGCCAGATGATCGTGTCGATGCCGTTTCGTTTAACACGAACGGCCAGCGGTTAATTCATGAGATGTTTGTATTTTTTTGATACGATGTCAATATTTCTTGAGCGGCCTCGGCACCCTTCTTCCGCCGCATTTCAGGGTGGCCTGCCTCTTGCTCCACAAACCCGGCCGCTAGGCTCGCTGGCGGTGCTGTTGCACAGTCTGGGCGCCTGCCATCAGGCGATCCCCGCAGGAGACCGCTATGTCCGACCAGCCCCGCCCCATCCGCATCGCCGTCGACATCGGCGGCACGTTTACCGACCTTCAGGTGCTGGATGCCCGCGACGGCGCCGTGCAGGCCTGGAAAACGCCCACCACGCCACTGGACCCGTCCGAGGGCCTGCTGCGCGGCGTGCGCGAGGCGTCGGAGAAGTTCGGCTTCGCCCTGTCCGACGTCGGGCTGCTGCTGCACGGCACCACCATCGCCACCAACGCCGTGCTACAACGCCAACTGGCCCGCGGCGCCCTGGTGACGACCGCCGGGTTCGAGGACGTGTTGGAGATCACCCGGCACTACCGGCGCGAGCTGTATCGCCTGGACCCCGATCCGTTCCCCGTCCTGGTCCCCCGCGACCGCCGCTTCGGCGTGGCGGAGCGGGTGCGGGCCGACGGCACCGTCGAAACCCCGCTGCAGGATGGGGCAGTGGATGCGCTGCTCACTCAGTTGGACGCCGCCGGGGCGGAGTGCGTCGCGATAAGCCTGCTGCACGCCTACGCCAACCCGGCGCATGAACAGCGCCTGCGCGACCTGCTGCTCGCCGCCCGACCCGGCTTGGCCGTCTCCATCTCCAGCGACATCAGCCCGGAGATCCGGGAATACGAGCGCACCTCCACCACCGTGCTGAACGCGCTACTGGTCCCAGTGGTGCGCGCCTATCTGCAGCGGCTGGAGCGGCGGCTTGGTGAGGATGGCTTCGCCCCCGGCGTGTTCCTGGTGCAGTCCAACGGCGGCGTCTGCGGCCTACGCCGTGCGGCAGAACAACCGGCGCGCCTGCTGCTCTCCGGCCCCAGCGGCGGCGCCCTGGCTGCCGAGCGCCTGGCCCAATTGCTGGACCGCCCGAACATGGTCGCGGTCGACATGGGCGGCACGTCCTACGACGTATCGGTGGTGCTCGGCGGTCGCGTATCCATCGTGACGCAAGGCGAGGTGGACCGGCTGCCGGTGCGCCTGCCCATGGTGGAAATGCGCACCATCGGCGCGGGCGGCGGCTCCATCGCGTCGGTCGATTCCGGCGGCAGCCTTGGCGTCGGCCCACGCTCCGCCGGCGCCCGCCCTGGCCCGGTCGCCTACGGCCGCGGTGGCACCGAACCGACCGTCACCGACGCCAACCTGGCCCTGGGGCGGCTGGACCCGGACTACTTCCTGGGCGGCACCATGACGCTGGACATGGACGGCACCCGGCAAGCCATCATCGACCGCATTGCCAAGCCGCTGGGCTTGGGTGCGGAGGAGGCAGCCGAGGGCATCCTGCGCGTTGTCGATGGCGCGCTCGGTTCCGCCGTTCGCCTGTCCCTGTTCGAGAAAGGGCTCGACCCCCGCGACTTCTCCCTGCTGTCGTTCGGTGGGGCAGGCGGCCTGCACGCCACCGCCGTCGCCAGCGAAGTCGGCATCCGCGAAGTCGTTTTCCCGCGGGAGCCGGGGACGCTGTCCGCCTACGGCATCCTCTTCGGCGATCTGGTGCAGGACATTTCCCGGACGCACGTCATTCCCGCGACGCCACAGGGGCTGCCAGCGTTGGGCGGGTTGCTTGGTGAGTTGCGCGGCGAAGCCTTGTCCCGCCTGGCGACCGACGGCGTCGCTGCGGAGCACCAGGCGATCGAGGTCTACGTGGACATGCGCTACCACGGCCAGGCCTTCGAACTGCTGGTGCCCTGGGGCGACGTCGCCACGCCGGGCGAGGCGGACCTGGCCCGGCTGCTGGCGGAATTCCACGCCAGCCATCTGCGTCGCTTCTCCTACGCCGACGAGGCGGAGGCGGTGGAGATCGTCACCATCCGCGTCTCCGCCATCGGCCGCCTGCCGCGTCGCGCCGCCGCCGAGCCGGTCATCGCCGACCGCCCCGCCAGCAAAGGCACCCGCCGCAGCTACGAGGGCGGCGCCTGGCAGGACGTCCCGGTCTGGGATCGCGAGGCGCTGACCGCGTCCGATGTCATCGAGGGCCCGGCGCTGGTGGAGGAAACCTTCGCCACCCATTGGATCGGCCGCGGCTGGACCGCGACGCTCGGCCCCGCCGGCGCCCTGGTCGCCACCGATCGCGCCGCCGCCCCCGCGCATACCGGCGCAGTGCTGGGCCCGGTGGAGATCGAGGTGATCCGCAATGCGCTGACCGCCGCTGCGGCCGAGATGGACGTCACCGTCTGGCGCACCAGCCGTTCCACCATCGTGCGCGAGTTGCTGGACTACTCCACCGCCGTTTTCGACGCCGACGGCAACAACCTGGCGCAATCCGCCCGCATCCCCGGGCACCTGAACTCGATGAGCCACTTGCTGCGCGAGTTGCTGGACAAGCATGTCGACGTCGCCAATTGGGGTCCGGACGACGTGGTCGCGACCAACGACCCGTATTGCGGCGGCCAGCATCTGCCGGACATCGTCACCTACAAGCCGGTGTTCCACGAGGGCAAGCGGATCGGCTTCGTCGGCACGCTCTGCCACCACATCGACATGGGCGGCCTGGCCGCCGGGTCGTACGCGGCAACCGCGACCGAGATCTTCCAGGAGGGGCTGCGCATCCCGCCGCTGAAGCTGGTGGAGAACGGCGTCCGCAACGCCGGCGTCTGGGCCATGATCGGCCAGAATGTGCGCAAACCCGCATTGGTGCTGGGCGACCTGTCCTCCCAGCTCGCCAGCCTGGAGGTGGGCGCCAAGGCGATCCGCCGCCTCGCCACCCGCTACGGCGCCGAGGGCATGCTGGCCGCCAGCAGCCGCATCCTGGACATCAGCGAGGCCGCGATGCGCGCCGCCATCCGCCGCATGCCGGACGGCGTCTACGAGTTCGAGGACTTCCTCGATGATGACGGCGTGGTGCTGAACCAGCCGATCCGCCTGCACGTGAAGCTGGAGGTGAAGGGCGACGACATCATCGCCGACCTATCCGGCTGTTCGCCCCAGGCCAAGGGCCCGGTGAACGCCACCCTGGCGTCCTCGGCCGCGGCCGTGCTGTTCGCCGTGATGTCCGCCAGCGACGAGCCAATGGCGGTGAACGCCGGCTGCTACCGCCCGGTGACCATCATCGCCCCCGAGGGCCTATGCGTGAACGCCCGTCACCCGGCGCCGGTCGCACATCGCGTGGCCGTCGGGCACCGCCTGCTGAACACCGTGCACGGCGCGCTGCACCAGGCCGCACCCGACCGCATCCCCGCCGCTTATTACGGCAACAGCTACGTCTGCACCTTCCAGACGGTGGCCGCGGATGGGTCGCGTGAGGTGCTGGTCGAGATCGAGATCGGCGGCTCCGGCGGCCATCCGACGAAGGACGGGGTCAACGCCTACGCCTCCGGAATGCACAACAACAGCAACATCCCGGTGGAGATGATCGAGAGCGGAATGCCGCTGACGCTGTCGCGCTACAATCTGCTGCCCGGCTCGGGCGGGGCGGGGGAGTTCCGCGGCGGCCTGGGACTGGCGCGGGAATGGCGTGTCGACTCCGAAAGCTGCATCTTCACCGCCAACATGGACCGCTTCCACCACGCACCGTACGGCCTAGCCGGCGGCATGCCAGCCTCGGTCGGGCGTCTGCTGCTGATCCGCGACGGCATCGAAACCCCGATCCCGCCAAAGACCGACGGGCTGGTGCTACGCCGTGGCGACCGGGTGCGCCTGGAAACGTCGGGCGGCGGCGGCTTCGGCAAGCCAGCCGACCGCCAGGCGGCGGCAACTGCAAACGATTTGGCGATGGGGTACTAGGCTGTGGAATCCTCTACCGCCGATCCTGCGCGCCATGCCAGACGCGCAGGATATCGACCGTGTTCCCAGCCCTGATTTTGTAGGCGATGACGTAGGGATGGTACGCTAGCAGTTCTCGCAAGCCTGGCACGCCCGAGGCGCGCCCGCGGTAGGGAAACAGCGCCAGGCTGTCCCCCGCGACAAGAATTTCGCGAGCGATCCGGCGTGCCGCGACAGGATTTTCCGATGTGACGTAGCGAGTGATCCGGCGGACATCGGCAAGCGCCCGCGCCGTCCAGACGACTCCCACGTGTCAGCGTGGTTCAGGGGGTGGTGCGTCGATATCTCCGGCGGCAAGGCGAAGCAGCCACTCGCGGACCTCCTCGTGCGGAACCCGCCGCGGGTCGGCCTCGGCCTCGGCAACCGCTCGCGCCAAGGCCTCGGCTTCAAGTTGGTCTTCATCAGCATCGGATATCGGAACGGGATCGCTCATCATTTTATCATACCCTGGATTGCCATCAGCGCTTTGCGCCAAGCATCCTAACCCTCGACCATGTCCACCGCGGCAACATCCAGCAGACGCTCGATCACCTCGGGCTCCTGTGCGCCGGCGATGGCGTGACGCCCGCCGACTACGAAGCAGGGCACGCCGTTAATGCCCAGCCGGTGGGCGCGCAGATTATCGGCATGCACGCCGTCCAACTCCGCATCGCTGGCCAGCATGGCGCGGGCCGCCACCGGGTCCAGTCCGCACGCCCCGGCAATGGCGCACAGCACGCCGATCTCGCCTAGATCGCGGCCATCGGCGAAATGCGCCGTGAACAGCGCCTCCACCACCCCATTCGCGCGCCCGAACCGCGCCGCCCAGCGCACCAGCCGGTGCGCGTCGATACTGGACGGGGTCCGACGCACGCGGTCGAACCGGAACTGCACGCCTTCCGCCCGGCCAATCTCGGCAATCGAGCTGTACAGCCGCCGCGCCCGATCCTCGCCACCGAACTTGCGCACCACGTAGTCGGATCGGGACATTCCCACCCGCGGCATGTCCGGATTCAACAGAAACGGCCGCCACACCAGCTCGACCAGCAAATCCGGACGCCGGCGCAACGTCCGCAACAGCCGACGCGTACCCAGGTAGCACCATGGGCAAACCAGATCGTGCACGACCTCAACCGTGAGGCGTGCTTTGGGGGGAGCAAGGACGTTCACATAGGCATCCTAAGCCGGGGCCGATGAGGCATGATATGGTTTTCTGGACACGGTGCGGCAATAGACCGTGGTCCCTTCGCTACGCCTCGCCATAGGCCGATATCATCGGATCCAACCGGAACTCATCAACGAAGAAATCGATCACCGCCCGGGTCCGCGGCGCCAGGTTGCGGCGGGAGGGATACACCGCGGTGATCGCCGTTGGCGGCGGCTCCCATCCCGTCAGCACGGGGCGCAACCGCCCATCCGAGACTTCGGTGCCGAAGAACCAGGTCGGCAGCAGTGCATATCCCAGCCCGGCCAACACCGCCTCGCGCACGCCCTCGCCATTATCGGTACGGAACCGCCCCGTGACGTGAACGGTGACGCTCCCCTCTGCCCCCTCGAACTGCCATTCCCCGGGCGTGTTGCTGCCAGTGAAGATGATGCAGGGGAGGTGGTCCAGGTCGGACGGATGCCGCGGCTCGCCATACGCGGCGATACAGGCCTCCGACGCGACGGCGATGCGGCGGGAGGAGCCGATTTTGCGCGCCACCAGGCTCGAATCCTGCACCTGGGTCACCCGCACCGCCAAATCGATGCCGTCCGCGACCAGGTCGGTCAGCGTGTCAGACATCCGCAGTTCGATCGACAGTTCCGGATAGCGCTCCAGCAAACGCGGCATGCGCGGCGCTACATAAAGTCGCCCGAAGGTGGAGGATGTCGCCAGCCGCACCAGGCCGCCGGGCAGGGCGTGGCGCCGGCCCACCGCGGCCTCGGCCTCCTCCACACTGTCTAGCACCCGTCTGGCATGGCCCAGCAGGTCCCGCCCATCCTCCGTCAGGGCCAGGCTACGCGTCGTCCGCTGGATCAGCCTTGCGCCGAGATGTTCCTCCAGCGCGGCCACCTGACGCGACACGGCCGGCTGCGTCGTGCCCATTTCCCGGGCCACGGCGGAAAAGGACTGTGCCTCTGCCACCCGGATGAACACGCGGAATGCGGCGAGAAGATCCATGACCTATGCCCCCCGGACATCGATCATATCGTGCCGCTCCTACTATCAATCCTGAAGGCCAGCGACGACATTTCCCTAGTTGGAATGGTCAAGATGCGATACCACGAAGCAGCTATGCACATGGGACAGAGAACTCTTACTCGCCAATTAGAGGCATTCCGGACGGGTCTGCTCGCGCGGCTTCCGCCGGACGAGCGCGAGGCGATCCTTGGTGCAGCGGAGGATTTGCGCGCCGAATTGTCCGACCGCAAGTCTCCCGTGCCCGGCGATACCGCTCCTGCCTTCACGTTGCCGGATCAACACGGCCAAAACGTCTCGCTGAAAGACCGGCTCCGGCATGGCCCGGTGGTGATCCTGTTCGTGCGCGGCGGGTGGTGCCCGTTTTGCACGTTGACCCTGCGCGCCTATCAGGAGGCATTGCCCGCAATCCAGGCCGCCGGTGCCGACCTGCTCGGCATCACCCCGCAATGTGCCGTCAGCAGTTGTGCGGTGGCAGAGCGCGATCTGCTCGCCTTCCCGATGCTGTCCGACGTCGATAATCGCGTGGCCGACACCTACGGCGTGGCCTACGAGCTGTCGCCGGCCATGCGGAAAATCTACACGCGACTGGGCCATGACCTGCCAAAACTAAACAAGACCGGGAACTGGCAAGTGCCGCTGCCCGCCACGTTCATCATCGGCACCGATGGCCGCGTCCTGTGCGCCCATGTGGAGCCAGTCGCACATCGCCGCTTGGAACCGTCCGAAGTCGTCCGAGCGCTGCAAGAATTGCGGGTGAATGCCTGACCCATCGGACGCGGGTCCATATGGCGAGTTGTGGGATTGGCGCCGCCGGGTAGCTGCGCTCTACACCGCCATCCGCAACGACCCGAACCCGCCCCGCGCGTGGGATGCATGGTGCCACGAACGCAACGAGCTGTTCCGAAACCACCCCCAATCCGCCCTCGACCCGCCGCAGCGGGCCGAATTCACCAGGCTTCGGTATTTCCCCTACGACTCGGCGTTGCGGTTCGCCGTAGATCTACGGCCCATCGAACGACCCGCCTTCACCGTGGATGTCGGCGGAGATGGCGCAATCCATCTTCAAGCCTTCGCGCAAACTATCGGCTTATCGCAAGCGCTCGGTCGCGAACTGACGCTGTATTGGGTCGGCGGCTATGGGGGAGGGGTGTTCCTGCCATTCACCGACGCGACCTGCGGGTCGGGCAGCTATGGCGGTGGACGGTATCTGCTGGACACCATCAAGGGCGCCGATCTCGGCACCACGCCAGACGGGCGAACGATCCTCGACTTCAACTTCGCCTACAATCCATCCTGCAGCTACTCTCCCCGCTACGTTTGCCCGCTATCGCCGGCAGACAATCGCCTGCCGGCGGCGGTACGTGCGGGGGAGAAGCTAGCAGGCTAGACGTCGAGTTTAGCGGCGAACCGACTCGGTCGGCGGCAGCGTCGTCGGCATGCCGCCGACATAGCTCTTGAAGCTGCTCACCCAGCCCTGGATGGTCGCGACGAGCGCGCGAGCGATCAGCAGCTTGCCTTCCTGAGCCATCAGCATGGCTTCGCCGGCTTGGTCGAATGCGTTCATAATTATCAATCCTTCTGCTCGGGCGCTGAGGCCCAGGGTTAGCGGAAGGACGTTTCCGGCTTGTTGTGCAGTGCAACATAGCGCCGCTCATGCTGCGCTGCAACATGTATCACGCGAACCGTTATGAACCCTGTGAACGTGTTGCAAAATTGTTGCGGTCTAGTCTTCGGAGTCGCCCGGCAGCGGCCGCAAATAATCCAGTGCCGCCTGCAAAATCACCGCGGCAGCCATGCGATCCACGGTGGCCGCCCGGCGCGCCCGGTTGGCACCCTGGCTGGACAGCGAGCGGTTCGCCTCCGCCGAGGACAGCCGCTCGTCCCACATGGCGGCCGGAAGCCCTGTCGCATCGGTCAGCGCGAAGGTCCAATCCCGCGCCGCCTGGGCCGACGGGCCAAGCGTTCCGTCCATGAGAAGCGGCAGCCCTACCACGAAACCACCCACATCCTCCCGCCGGGCAATGGCCATGATCGCCTCGACCGACTCGGCCAGTTTGCCTCGCTTGATCGAGCCGTAGGGGCTGGCAAGCACCCGGCGAACATCGCTCAGCGCAATGCCGATTGTGCGGGTGCCGGGGTCGAGCCCGATCAGCCGTTGGTTGCGGGGAAGCTGGGCGTGAAGGTCTGTCAGGTTGAATAGCGGCATAGGGTGCCGTTATGGTCGTCCATTGCTACATCGCCAAGAACCTTCCCCTCTTTTGCCAAAGGAGCGCCATGTCGCTCGATCCCGCGACCGTCAAACGCATCGCCCAACTCGCCCGCATCCGGGTGACGGACGACCAGGTCGCCCCGCTTCAATCCCAGCTCAACGGCATCCTCGGCTGGATCGAGCAGTTGCAGGAGGTGAACGTCGATGGCGTGGCGCCGCTGACGGGCGCGGCCGATATGGCGCTGCGCATGCGGGAGGACCGGGTGACCGATGGCGGCATCGCCGAGAAGGTGCTGGCCAACGCGCCGGATCGCGCCGGCGAGTTCTTTGCCGTGCCGAAGGTGGTGGAATGACCTCCAGCCTGACGGAACTGAGCATCGCCGCCGCGTCCGAAGCACTGCGGGCGCGCAAATTCTCCGCCCGGGAACTGACGCAGGCGCATGTCGACGCCATCGCAGCGCTGGACAGCCAGTTGAACGCCTTCATCACCCAGACGCCCGAATTGGCCCTGGCCGGCGCGGACCAGGCGGACGCTGCCTTGTCACGCGGCGATGCCGGGAAGCTGGCTGGAATTCCTTTGGGAATCAAAGACCTATTCTGCACAACCGGCGTACGCACCACCGCCGCCAGCCGCATCCTCGGCCATTTTGTCCCCCCCTACGAGAGCACGGTCACCGCCAACCTGCTGCGCGACGGCGCAGTGTTCCTGGGCAAGACCAATCTGGACGAGTTCGCCATGGGCTCCTCCAACGAGAGCAGCGCCTTCGGTCCGGTGACCAACCCCTGGTCGCCGCCCGGCAAGGCGCTGGTGCCCGGCGGATCCTCCGGCGGGTCCGCCGCAGCGGTGTCGGCCGGATTGGCGATGGGCGCCACGGGAACCGATACCGGCGGCTCGATTCGCCAGCCCGCCTCGTTGTGCGGCATCGCCGGCATGAAGCCGACCTATGGGCGGTGCAGCCGCTACGGCGTGGTGGCGTTCGCGTCCTCGCTGGACCATCCTGGGCCATTCGGCCGTTCGGTGGCGGATTGCGCGACGTTGCTGGGTTCGATGGCCGGGTTCGACCCGAAGGACAGCACGTCCGCCGACCGCGCCGTGCCGGATTTCGCCGCGGCCTGCGCCCGTGGCGTGAAGGGCCTGCGCATCGGCGTGCCGCGCGAATACCGCCAGGACGGCATGGCGCAGGAGATCGACGCGCTGTGGGAGCAGGGGCTCGCCTGGCTGCGCGATGCCGGGGCAACCGTGGTCGACGTGTCGTTGCCGCACACCAAATACGGCCTTGCCGCCTACTATATCGTCGCCCCGGCCGAAGCATCGTCCAATCTGGCGCGCTATGATGGCGTCCGGTTCGGTCTGCGCGGCCAAACCAACGGCGATTTGGACGATTTATACGAGCTGACCCGGGCCGAAGGCTTCGGCGAGGAAGTGCAGCGCCGAATCCTGATTGGCACCTATGTCTTGTCGGCCGGGTATTACGACGCCTACTACACTCGGGCGCAAAAAGTGCGCGCGCTGATTTTGCGCGACTTTACCGAGGCGTTCGGCCAAGTGGACGCATTGTTGACACCGACCACGCCAAACGCTGCGTTCGCGCAGGGGGAGAAGGTGGACGATCCGGTCACCATGTATCTGAACGACGTCTTCACCGTCCCGGCCGATCTGGCCGGTATCCCCGCTATGTCGGTCCCCGCCGGGTTGGATGGCGCGGGGTTGCCATTGGGGCTGCAGGTGATGGGGCGGCCTTTCGACGAAGAGACGGTGTTCGCGGTAGGCGCCGCTATTGAAAAATCCGCCGGGTTTACCGCCCGGCCACGACTGAGGGCAGGTGTATAGTGGCTGTGATGATCAACATGGCGTCCAAGAAGCCGGACGAACTGAAGACGCTGATTGCGAACCACGAGCGGGTCGGTAAGACCGACTCCGACCGGTATCGCGCCGCCGTGGCCGAGCTGGCCAGCCGCAATAGCGGGGAGCTGACGCTGGAAAAGACCGTCGCGGTGATTACCGCCGCGGCCAAGCGCGGCATTTTCATCAGCTACAAGGACGTCGCCGACGGCAACGGCGCCGCCGCCAACCGGGTGCAGTTCCGCATCGCCAAGCACCTGCTGGAGGTCAGCCGCCACGCGCACAAGCTAGGCTGGCCGATGATCTCCGCCATCGTGGTGAACAAGCTGCACGTCGTGGACGGCAAGATGGAGCCGAAGACGCTGGCCGGCTTCTGCGAATGCGCCCGGTCCATGGATCTGGAGGTGGGGGACGAAGCGACCTTCCTGCATGCCCAGCAGCGCGCGGTGTTCCAGGCAGCGAAGGAAGGACGCCTGTCGTGAGCTACACGGTCGCTGGCGCCGAAGGGGAATGGGAGATCGTCTGCGGCCTGGAAGTCCACGCCCAGGTGACCAGCCAGGCCAAGCTGTTCTCCGGCGCCTCGACCGAGTTCGGCGCCGAGCCGAACAGCCAGGTCAGCTTCGTCGACGCCGGCTTCCCCGGCATGTTGCCGGTCATCAACGCGGAATGCGTCGCCCAGGCGGTGCGCACCGGGTTGGGGTTGGACGCGCAGATCAACCTGGTCAGCAAGTTCGACCGCAAGAACTATTTCTACGCCGACCTGCCGCAGGGCTACCAGATCAGCCAGCTGTATCACCCGATCGTGGGCGCCGGTCATGTGGAGATCGAGGTCGAGGGTGAGACCCGGCGCATCGGCGTGACCCGGCTGCATCTGGAACAGGATGCCGGCAAGTCCCTGCACGACCAGGACCCGTCGCGCTCCTTCATCGACCTCAACCGCTCCGGCGTGGCGCTGATGGAGATCGTCTCCGAACCGGACATCCGCTCCCCGGAGGAGGCCGGCGCCTATCTGCGCAAGCTGCGCTCGATCCTGCGCTATCTCGGCACCTGCGACGGCAACATGGAAGAGGGCTCCATGCGCGCCGACGTGAACGTCTCCGTCCGCAAGCATGGCGAGCCGTTCCGTACCCGGTGCGAGGTGAAGAACGTCAACTCCATCCGCTACGTAATGCACGCGGTCGAGGTCGAGGCCCGGCGTCAGGTCGATGTGTGGGAAAGCGGCGGCGAGGTCCGGCAGGAAACCCGGCTCTACGATAACGTTCGCGGCGAAACCCGCTCCATGCGGTCGAAAGAGAACGCCCACGATTACCGCTATTTCCCCGACCCCGACCTGCTCCCGCTGGTGCTGGAGGAGGCATGGGTTGCCGAATTGAAGACCCATCTGCCCGAATTGCCGGACGCCAAGCGCGCCCGCTTCGTCTCCCAATACGGCCTGTCCCCCTACGACGCCGCCGTGCTGGTGGCGGAGCAGGCGACCGCGGTGTTCTTCGAATCCGTCGCCCACGGCCGCGATGCCAAAGCGGCCGCGAACTGGGTCATGGGGGATCTGTTTGGCGCGCTGAACCGCACCGGCCGCACGATCGAGGACTCGCCGGTATCGGCTGCGGCGCTGGGCGAAATGCTGGATCTGATGGCCGACAACACCATCAACGGCCGAATTGCCAAGGACGTGTTCGAGGCCATGGTCGAAACCGGCGATATGCCCGGCGCCATCGTCGAAGCCCGCGGCTTGCGCCAAGTCACCGATACCGGGGCGATCGACGCCGCCATCGAGGCCGTCATCGCCGCCAACGGCGACAAGGTCGAGCAGTATCGCGGCGGAAAGGAAAAGCTGTTCGGCTTTTTCGTCGGCCAGGTGATGAAGGCCATGGCCGGCAAGGGCAACCCGGCCCTGGTGAATGAAGCGCTGAAGACCCGGCTCGCGGCCTAGAACGGCGTGTGGATCGTCAAACTGGCATAGTTGGGCGCAGTAGCGTTCGGGCCAGACCCGATCCCACTGAACCCCGGCGGCAGACTGTTCACGGGCTGCGGCTCGCTTGCGGAGGATTGCGCCGACTGAGGCGACTGGCCAGACACCAACGGCGGACCGCCGACCTGGGCGTTGCAGCCGCATAGGCTCAGCGCAATTGAACAGGCGAGGGCGGCGCGGAACACGGCTTTTCTCCTGGAAACGCGAACGGCCCCCACTCAACGCCTTGGAGTGGGAGCCGTTCCGTCTGTAGCCCCTAGCAGGGCGCCCGAACTGGGCGTCCTACGTCGTGCGCCCTAGATCTGGCTGGCGGCAAACTCGTAGTTTGCTAGCTTGTCCAGCCAGTTGGTCACGTAGTCCGGGCGGCGGTTGCGGAAGTCCAGGTAGTAGCTGTGCTCCCACACGTCGATGCCCAGCAGGGCCTTGCCCTCGCCTGCTGCCAGCGGGTTGGACCCGTTCGGCGTCTTCGTCACCTTCAGCTTGCCGTCCGTGCCCAGCACCAGCCACGCCCAGCCGGAACCGAACTGCGTGGTGGCCGCGGTCTTGAACGACTCCTTGAACTTATCCACGCCACCGAAATCGGCGTTCATCTTCGCTTCGAGCGACGTCGGCATATTGCCGCCTTCGGTCGGGCTCATCGCCTGCCAGAACAGGATGTGGTTCCAATGCTGGCCGGCATTGTTGAACACCGGGCCGCCTTCGGCCGCGGTCATGGTGACGATCTCTTCCAGGGACTTGCCCTGCAGCTTGGCGTCTTTCTCAACGAACCCATTCAGGGCAGTGACATAGGCCTGATGGTGCTTGTCGTGATGCAGCTCCATCGTCTCCTGGCACATGCCCTTCTCGGCCAGGGCCGAATGGGAATACGGGAGGGGCGGAAGTTCGAAGGCCATGGGCTTTCTCCTCGTGATGTAGCGAAGCGACCCCGTTGCTGGCATGAGCAGCCAGCGCGATCACCGGGACGGGCGGACCTTCCTGCCCGCCGTATCTCCCGTCAAGCGCACCAGCCTTATGGATGTTCCCATGTCGCCTCCCTCTTTCTTATCTGCCGTGGGTGAGATCGTCCGCCGCGCGGACCCCGACCGCTTCCTCACCGCCCTGTTCGCCCCGCCAGCCCGGCGGGACCGGCTGTTCACCCTGTACGCCTTCAACCACGAGACCGCCCGCGCCCGGGAAGCTACCACCGAGCCCGTGATGGCGATGATCCGCCTGCAATGGTGGCGCGAGGTCGTGGAGGGCACCGTCAAACATCACGAAGTCGCCACCCCGCTCACCGAACTGCTCGGCGACGGCGCAGTCGACCCGGCGGACCTGCTCTCGGTGCTGGACGCGCGCGAGGTGACGGAAATCGCCACCGTGTCGGAATGGCGATCCTGGCTGCTGTCCGGCCCGGGCGCGCTGGCCCATGCCGCCGGGCAAGCGCTGGGTGCCGAGGACGAGCGGCTACGAACCCTGGGTGCGGCCTACGGCGCCGCCGGAATGCTCCGCAGCATCGTGCCCCATGCCAAGGCCGGGTTTTGCCTGCTGCCGACCGAATTGCTGGCAGGGCACGGGCTATCCACCGACGCCGTCCTTGCCGACCCGTTCGCCCCGGCGCTGCACCCCGTCATCCAGCGCTTGCTGCAGGAGGGGCGGGATCTGCTCGGCCCCCGGCACCGTCCCGGCCCGGGCCTGGCCGCCGCATTGCCTGCGGTGTTGGCCCGGCGCGACCTGCGCCACGCACCGGACCGCATCATCCAGCCGATGCCCCGTGGCTTGGGCGACCGGCTTGCCGTCACGGCTGCTGCCCTGATGGGCCGCGCCTAGCCCTAGCGGTATGCCTGCGGCGTCACTCTGCGAAACTGGCGCTGGAAGGCGCGGCGCCGAACCACCGGATAGTGATCGACCGCCATCAGCCCCAACTTGATCGCCAGCAGCAGGCAGGCGGCAACGGCCAGCCCGATGCTCATCGCACGCCGCCAGCGGGCAGTTGCCGCTCCATACAGTGATGCCGGGTCATTGCCGATCTCCCCTCCGAACCCGAAGGCTAGGCAGCCCGCCAGCCGAGGGTCAACGAAGCGCCACGAGATAAGCAGGTACTCCCCGAGACGCGGCATCAGACAGGAAAGATGCTACTGTCACCACCACGTTCAGGAGCAAACCATGCCCTACTACTTCATCGCTCCCGCGATCGTTGTCATCCTGTTGCTAATCCGCTCGATCCGTATGGTCCGGGAGTGGGATCGTGCCGTCGTGCTCCGCCTCGGTCGGTTCCACGCCATCAAGGGGCCGGGGCTGGTCCTGGTGATCCCGCTATTGGACCAGGTCGCCGTCACCGTGGACATGCGGGTCGAAACCACCACCATCACCGCCGAGCAGGCGCTGACGCGGGATACGGTGGCGGTTGGCGTCGACGCCATCGTGTTCTGGCAGGTCAGCGACGCCCGGGCCGCTGCCATCAACATCGCCAATTACCGCCAGGCGATCGAACGCGTCTCCCAGACCAGCCTGCGCGAGATGATCGGCTCCACCGACCTGGCCCAACTGCTCAGCGACCGCAAAGCCGCCGACGAGAAGCTGCGCGTCACCATCGGCGACAAAACCGGCAGCTGGGGCGTCGCCATCCGCTCGGTCGAGATCAAGGACGTCGCCATCCCACCCGGCCTGCAGAACGCGATGAGCATGCAGGCCCAGGCGGAGCGGGAGCGGCAGGCGAGGGTGACCCTGGCCTCCGCGGAGGAGGCGATCGCCGAGCAGGTGATGCGCGCCGCCTCGATCTACGCGCAGAACCCGGTGGCGCTGCAACTGCGCCAGATGAACCTGCTGTATGAGATGAACAAGGACCGCGGCAGCACCGTGCTCATCCCGACCGACATGGCCAGCGCTCTGGGTGCCGCGTTCAAGCCCCCGCCGGCAGCGTGACCTCCTGCCCGGTCTCGCTGTCGATCACGGTGTACCGGATGCCGCTCACCCGCCAGCTCCGCAACGTCTCGGCGCTGACGTAGCGACCAGCCGCCGGGTGATACAATCGTGCGCCGCCGTAGCGCTTGATGAGGATGGGCGAAATGTCGATTGCGGCCGGCATAACGAACGGTCCTTCTCCCCCTTTTATTGCATCACTGCAACGCGTTTGCGTCAAATGCTAGCGCCGCGCGGCCGCTTGCCCTAAGTCCCGCCAATGCCATTCCCCCCAATTCATCCCGTGCTCGACGCCGCCCTGGCCGCACGGGGGTATGACGAGCCAACCGCCGTCCAATCCGCCGTCCTGGAACCAGAGGCCGAGGGGCGCGATCTGCTCGTCTCAGCCCGCACCGGGTCGGGCAAGACCGTCGCCTTCGGCCTGGCCGCTGCCCCCACCCTGATGCCCGGCGGCGAACTGCCGCGCCCCGGCACTCCCATCGCCCTGGCCATCGCACCGACGCGGGAACTGGCGCTGCAGGTGCAGGCCGAACTCGCCTGGCTGTATGCCGGCGCCCGTATCGCCGCCTGCGTCGGCGGCATGGACATCCGGCGGGAGGCACGGGCGCTGGCCGCGGGCTGCCACATCGTCGTCGGCACGCCGGGCCGCTTGGGCGACCATTTGCGCCGCGGCAATCTGGACCTGTCCGGCCTGAAGGTCGTCGTGCTGGACGAGGCGGACGAGATGCTCGACCTCGGCTTCCAGGAAGAACTGGAGTTCATCCTCAGCGCCGCCCCGGCCGACCGCCGCACGCTGCTGTTCTCCGCCACCATCCCGCACGACATCGCGGCCCTGGCCCGGCGCTACCAGCGCGACGCCCTGCGCATCGACACGATCGACCGCACCCAGCAGCACACCGACATCGAATACCGCGCCATCTCCGTCGCTTCGCACGAGGCGGGGGCCGCCCTGATCAACCTGCTGCGCTGGTACGACGCTCCCCGCGCCCTGGTGTTCTGCGCCACGCGGGAAGGCACGAAGCGGCTGCACATGGCGCTGGTCGAGCGCGGCTTCGCCGCCGTCATGCTTTCCGGTGAGCTCAGCCAGCACGATCGTACCGCCGCCCTCGACTCGATGCGCGCCGGCCGCGCCCGCGTCGGCGTCTGCACCGACGTGGCCGCCCGCGGGCTGGACCTGCCGGAGCTGGACCTGGTGGTGCATGCCGACCTCCCGACCAACCCCGAAACCCTGCTGCACCGAAGCGGCCGGACCGGTCGGGCAGGGCGCAAGGGCGTCTCGGCTCTCATCGTCCCGCACCCCAAGCGCCGTCGCGCCGAGCAAGTGCTGAATGCCGCCCGGCTGAAGGCCGCATGGTCCGGCGCTCCCAGCGCCGACGAGATCCGCGCCCGCGACCGCGAGCGTTTGTCCGACGACCCGATGTTCGAAATGCCCACCGGGACCGAGCGGACGGAGGCGGAGGCCCTGCTCTCCAGCCACGACGCGATCGCCGTGGCGGCAGCGCTTCTGCGCCTGCATCGCGCCCGCCTGCCCCCGCCGGAGGAGATCACGCGCGAACTGCCCCAGGCCGTTCGTGCCCCGGCCACCTATGCTGGCCATGCCGATGCCGCCCCGCGCGGGCCTCGTCCCACGATCACGCCCGGTGACTTCGTCCAATTCCGCGTCGCGGTCGGTCGTAACGAAAAAGCCGACCCGAAATGGCTGATCCCGCTGATCTGCCGCATGGGTGGCGTCACGAAGAAGGAGATCGGTGCCATCCGAGTCTTCGACACCGACACCCGATTCGAGATCACGCGGGACGCCAGCGCCGCATTCGCCGCAGCCACCTTGGAATCCACGGCTGGTGAGCCGCGGATTACCCCCGCTGGCGACGGTCCGATGCCGGTGCGGGCGCCGCAAAAGCCCTACCGCGGCAAGTCGAATGTGGACACGAAAGCACGCCCACGCCGTCATGGCTGATCGTTAAGCCGCGCGGACACATTTGGCAGTTTGCACCATGACAAACTGCCGCTAGGGTCCGCGCTGGCTGCCGTATGGTCATGGCAGCCATGCGATACAGATCTCCAATCGGGTGGAACTATGAAGCGCCGCGTTTTCCTTTCTGCGTCGGCCGGTTTGGCCGCGAGTGGTTTGGCGATGCCGAATCTGGCCTTGGCACAAAATGCCAAGGTGTTGCGCTTCATCCCCCAGGCAAACCTGTCCACCCTCGACGCGATCGTCGGCACCCAATACGTCGTCCGCAACGCCGCTATCATGGTCTGGGACACGCTGTATGGCGTGAATAGCAAGCTGGAGCCGCAGCCCCAGATGGCCGAGGGGCACGAGGTCTCGGACGACGGCAAGACCTGGACCTTCAAGCTGCGCCCCGGCCTGACATTCCACGACGGCGAGAAGGTACTGCCGAAGGACATCATCGCCAGCCTGAAGCGCTGGATGGTTCGCGACTCCATGGGCCAGATGATCGCCGCCCAGTTGGTCGCGATGGAGGGGCCGGACGACCTGACCTTCCGCATCCGCATGTCCAAGCCGTTCCCGAAGATGCTGTTCGCGCTGGGTAAGGCGAACCCGCCTATGGCGCTGGTGATGCCGGAACGGATTGCCTCGACCGACGCATTCAAGGTGATTACCGAGTTCGTTGGCTCCGGCCCGATGAAGTTCGACAAGGCCAACTGGGTGCCCGGCAGTATGGCGGTGTTCACCAAGTTCGACGGCTACACGCCGCGTGAGGAGCCGTCCGACTGGTCCGCCGGCGGCAAGCGCATGTTCGTCGACCGGATCGAGTGGAACATCATCACCGACCCCGCCACCGCCGCCGGTGCATTGCAGAAGGGCGAGGTCGATTGGTGGGAGAACCCGATCCCCGACCTGGTTCCGCTGTTGAAGAAGAACAGCAATGTCGCCGTGGATATCGCTGATCCGCTTGGCAATATTGGGTCGCTACGCTTCAACCACCTGCAACCGCCATTCAACGACGTGCGCATCCGCCGCGCCGTGCTGATGGCGCTGAGTCAAGAAGATTACATGCGCGCCGTGGTTGGTGACGACACCAGCCTGTGGAAGGTCAGCCCGTCTTTCTTCACGCCGGGCACGCCGGATTACACGACGGATGGCGGCGATATCCTGATGGGCCCGCGCAAATACGACGCCGCCAAGGCCCTGTTGAAGGAAGCCGGCTATAATGGCGAGAAGATTGCCCTTTGCGTCGCCACCGACGTCGCCATCACCAAGGCCGAGGGCGACGTGACGGCGGACCTGCTGCAGCGCATCGGCATGAACGTCGACTACCAGTCGCTGGACTGGGGCACGGTCGGCGCCCGCCGCGCAAAGAAGGACCCGGTGTCCCAGGGCGGCTGGAACATCTTCCACACCTGGCACGCCGGCGCGGACTGCATCAACCCGGCGCCCTATTCGGCGCTCCAGGCCACTGGCGACAAGGCGTGGTTCGGCTGGCCGAAATCCGACAAGGTCCAGGCCGGCATCGACGAATGGTACAACGCGCCCGATCCTGCCGCCGAAAAGGTCGCGCTGGCCAAAACCAACCGCGCCGCGTTCGAGGACGTGATCTACGGCCCGACCGGCTTCTTCCTGGGCTACCAGGCCTGGCGCAAGAACGTCACCGGCGTCGTCAAAGCGCCGTTCCCCGTATTCTGGGACGTTAAGAAGACCTGATGTTCGCGTATATTCTCCGGCGCATCGTCGCCACCATCCCGGTGATGGCGATCGTCGCCCTCTTCGTCTTCAGCTTGTTGTACCTCGCCCCGGGTGACCCGGCGGCGATCATCGCGGGCGACCAGGCCAGCCCCGCCGACGTCGAGCGCATCCGGGAATCCCTCGGCCTGGATCGCCCCTTCGTGGTGCGGTTTGGCGAATGGGTATGGCACGTGCTGCAGGGTGACCTCGGCCAGTCCATCTTCACCAACCTGCCTGTCACGCACATGATCGCGCAGCGTGTCGAGCCAACGCTGTCTTTGATGGTACTCACGCTGGTCTTCTCCGTGGTGGTAGCGGTGCCGATGGGCGTCGTCGCTGCCTGGAAACAGGGCACCTGGATCGACCGCGTCGTCATGCTGCTGGCGGTGTTCGGCTTCTCGGTTCCGGTGTTCGTCGTCGGCTACCTGATGGCCTACGCCTTCGCCCTGCAGCTCGAATGGCTGCCGGTGCAGGGCTACACGCCGATCGCCAACGGCATCTGGCCATGGCTGTCCAACCTGATCCTGCCGGTGCTGACCCTGGGGGGCGCCTTCATCGCGCTGATCGCCCGTATCACCCGCGCCACCATGCTGGAGGTACTGAGCCAGGATTACGTCCGAACGGCCAAGGCCAAGGGCGTCAGCCAGGCGCCAATCCTGTTCGTGCACGCGCTGAAGAATGCCTCGGTCCCGATCATCACGGTGATCGGCCTGGGCGTGGCCGGGTTGATCGGCGGCGCCGTGGTCACCGAAAGCGTGTTCGCCATTCCCGGTGTCGGCCGGCTGGTGGTGGATGCGATCCTGCGACGCGACTACCCGATCATCCAGGGCGTCGTGCTCATCTTCTCCTTCGTCTACGTGCTGGTGAACCTGTGTGTCGATCTGATGTACACCGTCTTTGACCCGAGGATCCGCTATTGAGCATCACCTATAACGGGACTGGCGGCGTCGCTGCCGACCTCCCCGACGTGCTGCCGCCGGTCAAGAAGCGCGGCCGCGTTCTCACCTTCATCCGTCGCAATCCGACCCTGTCCGCGGGCGGGATATTGCTGGGGCTGATCGTCTTCATGGCGATCGCGGCCCCCATCCTGGGCACGGTCGACCCCACGGCGATCGCCCCGGCGCGACGCACCCGCGTACCATCCGCGCTCTACTGGTTCGGCACCGACATGCTGGGCCGCGACGTGTATTCCCGCACCCTTTACGGCGCCCGCGTGTCGCTGATCGTGGGCTTCGCCGTCGCCTTCCTATCCTCGATCATCGGCATGCTCATCGGCGTCTGCGCCGGCTACATCCGCCTGGTCGACACCATCATCATGCGGGTTATGGACGGCCTGATGTCGATCCCTTCCATCCTGCTCGCCATCGCCCTGATGGCGCTCACCCGCGGCAGCGTGCAAAACGTCGTCATCGCCATCACCGTGGCCGAAATCCCGCGCGTCACCCGCCTGGTGCGCGGCGTGGTGCTGAGCCTGCGCGAGCAGCCCTATGTCGAGGCCGCCGTCGCCAGCGGCACGCGCACCCCGGCCGTCATCTTCAAGCACATCCTGCCGAACACCCTGGCGCCCATCATGGTGCAGGCCACGTTCATCTGCGCATCAGCCATGATTACGGAGGCAATCCTATCGTTCATCGGTGCCGGCACCCCGCCGATCATTCCGTCCTGGGGCAACATCATGGCCGAGGGCCGTGCGCTGTGGCAGGTGAAGGGCTACATCGTGTTCTTCCCCGCCGTGTTCCTGTCGCTGACCGTGCTCGCAGTAAACCTGCTGGGCGACGGGCTGCGCGATATGCTCGACCCGCGGTTGGCGAAGCGCCTGTGAGAACGCGACGCGCCGCCGGGGCGGCAGTCTGATGGCCCTGTTGGACGTCAAGAACCTTCAGACGCATTTCGGCACCCCCGACGGGGTGGTCCGCGCGGTCGAGGGCCTGTCCTTCCACATCGAAGCCGGGGAAACGGTTGCGATCGTGGGGGAGAGCGGGTGCGGCAAATCCGTTACCTCGATGTCGATCCTCCGCCTGGTGAACACGCCCCCCGGCAAGATCGCCGGCCGGATCGAATTCCAGGGCAAGAACCTGCTGGACCTGTCGGATGCCGAGATGCGCAAATTGCGCGGCAACGACATCAGCATGATCTTCCAGGAGCCGATGACCAGCCTGAACCCGGTGCTGACCGTGGGCAAGCAGATCGGCGAGACACTGCGCCTGCATCAGGGCATGAACGCCAGCCAGGCGACGAAACGCTCGATCGAAATGCTGGAGCTCGTTGGCATTTCCGCGGCGCCGCGGCGGGTGAAGGAATATCCGCACCAGCTCTCCGGCGGCATGCGGCAGCGCGTGATGATCGCGATGGCGCTGGCCTGCAACCCGAAGCTGTTGATCGCGGACGAGCCGACCACGGCGCTGGACGTCACCATCCAGGCGCAGATCCTGGACCTCATGCGCGACCTGAAGACCCGCTTGGGCTCGGCCATCATGCTGATCACGCACGACCTGGGCGTGGTGGCGGAGATGGCCCAGCGCGTCGTCGTGATGTACGCCGGCCGCAAGGTCGAGGAAGCGCCGGTGAAGGAAATCTTCGGCCGCCCGCTGCACCCGTATACCCGCGGCCTGTTGGGCGCAGTGCCGAAACTAGGGTCGTCGCTGACCGGCAACGACGCCCGCAGCAAGCTGGCCGAGATCCCGGGCCTGGTGCCGAGCCTCCGCCAGCGCATCGTCGGTTGCCCGTTCGCCGGGCGCTGCCCGATGGTGACGGATTACTGCCGCCAGGTCGCCCCGGCGGTGGAGCCGAAGGCCCCCGAGCATCTTGTCGCCTGCCATTATGCGGATGCAGCATGATGCGCGCCGTCTTGGCGCTGCCGCTGATGCTCTCGGCTTGCGGCACGCCCAATGCGTGCCTCGCCAACCGCTATGACAATTCGTCGCCGCAGGCGCGCTGCGTCAGCGGCCTGCAACTGCCCTTCGGCATCCTGAAGGACACCGACCCCATGTCCGGCTCGACCGCCCCCGTGGAACCAGCTCTCTAATGGCACTGCTCGAAGTCAACGCGCTCAAGAAGCACTACCCGATCCATGGCGGCCTGTTCGGCGCGCAAACCGCGACCGTCTATGCGGTGGACGGCGTATCCTTCACCGTCTCCGCCGGCGAGACCCTGTCTGTCGTGGGCGAAAGCGGGTGCGGCAAATCCACCGTCGGCCGCGCCATCCTGCGCCTGACGGACCCGACCGACGGCGAGGTCTTCCTCGACGGCCAGCGCATCGATCAGTTATCGCCTGGCAAGATGCGACAGGTCCGCCGCCGCATCCAGGTCGTGTTCCAGGACCCGTTCAGCAGCCTCAACCCCCGGCAGCGCGTGCGCGACGTGCTCGCCGAGCCAATCCGGAATTTCGGCCTTGCCAAGGGCTCCGAATTGGACGACCGCGTCGCCGCGCTCATGGACAAGGTCCGCCTCCCGCGCGACGCGATGAAGCGCTTCCCGCACGAGTTCAGCGGCGGCCAGCGCCAACGTATCGGCATCGCGCGCGCATTGGCTCCCGGCTCCGACCTCATCATCTGCGACGAGGCCGTCAGCGCGCTCGACGTGTCGGTCAAGGCCCAGATCATCAACCTGCTGAGCGATCTGCAGGACGAGTTGGGCCTCGCCCTTCTCTTCATCAGCCACGATCTCGCCATCGTGGAGCATCTGACGCACCGAGTTGCGGTGATGTATCTCGGCAAGATCGTCGAACTGGCCGACCGCCGCTCACTCTTCTCCAACCCGCGCCACCCCTACACCCGCGCGCTGCTCTCTGCCGTGCCGGTGCCCGACCCGCTGGCCAAGCGCGACCGCATCATCCTGAAGGGTGACGTCCCGAGCCCAATCGACCCCCCCAAAGGCTGCCGCTTCCACACACGCTGCCCCTACGTCTTCGACCGCTGCCGCGTTGACGAGCCGCTGCTGCTGGAAAAGTCACCCGGCCAGAAGGCCGCGTGCCACCTGGACGAACTGCCGGAACTGCACGCTGTGCCGATCTAACTCAGGCCAGCCGCACCCAGGCCGGGGCATGATCGCTCGCTCCCTCCTGGCCGCGCACCGCCCGATCGACACCGGCATCGACCAGCTGCCCGGCAAGCGACGGACTCAGCAGCAGATGGTCCAGCCGCAGCCCGGCGTCCCGCGGCCATCGATCCCGCAGATAATCCCAGAACGTCCAAACCGGCCCAGTCGGATGACGCGCACGAATGGCATCCGTCCAGCCCTGTGCCAGCAACCGGCGAAACGCCGCCCGACTCTGCGGCTGCACCAGCGCGTTCTTCGCATAGGATTTGGACACGTACATGTCCGCCGCAGTCGGCACCACGTTGAAATCACCCGCCATCACGAACGGCAACCCGGTCTCGATCATCGCTGCGCCATGCGCGATCAGCCGTTCGAACCACGCCAGTTTATAGGCAAATTTTGGCCCCGGCTGCGGGTTTCCATTCGGTAGATAGACAGATGCCACCAGCACGCCCGCCACCGCCGCCTCGATATATCGGGCCTGATCATCCGACGGGTCACCCGGCAAGCTGCGCCGCGTTGGCACTGGCGCACCCACCCGGGACAAAAGCGCCACCCCATTCCAGGTTCGCTGCCCCTGCCACACCGCGCGATACCCCGCCGCCTCGATCGCCGCCGCCGGGAAGTCCCGATCCGCCGCCTTCAGCTCCTGCAAACAAACCACGTCCGGCCTGGCTTCATCCAGCCAGGCCAGAAGGTTCGGCAAACGCTTGTTAACGTTGTTGATGTTGAAGGTAGCGATCTTCACCCGTGGCCCAGATCGTCCAGTGCCCGGTGCGCCGCCCGGATCAGCGCCGCCTCGATCACCGCCAGGAAATCACCGCCCTCCGTTTCCGTCGTCCACGGGTCCATCGTCGTCGAGATCAGGAAATCGACCCCCAACTCCGCCTGCGGAATCACCCCCAACCGGCGCGAGAACGCGTCCACGAACTGATGCCCATAAACCCGCGGCTCGAACCGGGACGACGTCAGCACCAAATCCAGATCGCTCACATCCGCCCGCGGCTCGATCAGGCTGCAATACTGGAACACCCGGTCGTTGAACGCGTTCGCCTTCGCCAGGTCGGTATTCATCCGACCATCCGGCGTGCGGAAGTTCAGCGAAAACGCCAGAATCACCTGGTCCGATCCTAGCGACGTGAACAGCCGCTTCGCCTCCGGATCGGCCCCCAGCCTCGCCTCCAACCCAACATTGTCGGCATTGACGAACTGGCGGATCGCCGCCCGTTCCGCGGCCAATTCGTCATCCGGGCGCCGGGCACGCTCCGCCGGGGTGGCGTTGAACATCGTCACCCGGAACCGCGTGTCGTCCAGCGTGTGCAGCCGGCAGAACAGCCGCTTGGACGTCCACATGCACTGCCCAAGGATGTGACCGTAGCCAGACCGGTCCGGCCGGATCACCCGATGCGCCAGCCACACCGCCGCCGCGGCGGACCCGGGCTTCGACCCTTCCACCCCATAGATCCCAACCGTCGGCTCCGCCTGGCTATGGAACACCACCGGCGCCTGCAGCGAAATCGCGTCCCGCATCGCCGCGTTTCGGTAGCACAGCGCGCCAGCCGGGTAGGGGATATAGCCGCCCTTGTGCGGATCGACGGTGATGCTGTCGGCTTTGCCCAGTACCGCGTATTGCCGCTGCACATAGTCGCTCATCGCCAGCGTCGGCACGCCCACGTCTTCATCAGCCGACCCGGCCTCGCGCAGCATACAGCGGAAATACCCGCCCCAGGCCGCATCGGCATGGATGGCGAAGTTCAGCCCATGCGCGCGCGAGCGTTCCCGCAATGCCAGCAACCCGGCCAGCGGATCGACCGCGCTCTCCTCCGTGCTGCCGATCACCGCGACCGTGGCCAGCACCGGCACCCGGCGCCGCAGCAGGTCGATCAGCGTGCTCTCCACGTGTTCCAGATCCAGCCTGGCGTCTCGGTCCACCCGCTGGATTATCACCGCGTTCTGCCCCAACCCCAGCAGCGTCGCCGCCTTCGGCCAGGAATAATGGCTGGTCGCAGGCGCCAGGAAGACCGGCGTCTCCTGCACGTCCCGCATGAACGAGCGATAGAAATTTATCAGCCCGACATTTTGCACCGAGTACGCGCCCAGCATCCGCGTCAGCATGTCCGGCGGGATGCCCAGGTCGGTCAGCGCCCGCGGCAGCCCGGCGACCGCATCGATGTCCAGGTTCAACAGCGTCCAGGTGTCCAACTCCACCAGCCGGGCCATCCCGCCCTGCCACAACGGCACCTCCAACCCCTTGGCCTCGCTCAGCGCCGGCACTTCGCGAATGGCCTGGCGGATCGACACTGCGGCGAATTTCAGGTTTCGCGCCGCCCACAGCGCCTCCACATTGGCGACCGTCCCGCCGCTGGTGATGTGCCCCCACGGCAGCGGCTTGCCCGGCTTGGGCGCCTTGCCCTCCGGCGGCACGTAGTAGCCCAGCATCCGGCACAGATCGTTCCCGACCTCGATCTCCAGCCGTGTGGTCACCGGCGATGCCTCGGCCGCCACGTTGTTCTGGTTGTACAGCATCCCGGCGAACAGCCCGATCGTGGCTGGCAGCACCTGGTCCCACAGCATATGCCCCTGATACCGCATCGAGGCGAACGGCGCGGACAACTTCAACTTGTCCAGCAGCTCCGCCACATCGGCACGCAGCCGGGCCACGCCCTCCTGGAACCCGGTGGAGGCGCGCATCGCGCTCGTAATGTGCGTCGGGTCGTCCGGGTGAAAGCCGCGGCGGAACTCGGCGTGGCTGTCGATCGCCGACATGATCAACTCTTTCAGCAGATCGACGTTTTCCGCCTTCGGCCCCAGGAACCAAGCCTCCGGGACGCCCCTGGTAGACCCTTCCAGCCCCAGCGGGCCACGCAGTTCCTGGTCCCACTTCTCCCGCGCGCGCTTGTGCCGCGCCGGCATCAACGCCTCTGGCACGTCGGATGGCAGGTAGGGGGAAACGGTGGAGACGTCATCGCTCATACCCCCCAATCCTGCCCCATGTTGTCCTGTGCTCTTGCCCGTATCGCTCATGGGCCCAGCAACTGGCCGCCATCGACGATGATGCTCTGCCCCGTCACCCAGCGCGCCTTGCTAGAGGCGAGGAACAGCACGACCTCGGCAATCTCCTCCGGCGTGCCCATGCGGCCGAACGGGATCTGCGCCAGGGTGCCGTTGTACAGCGCCGGGTCTTCGGTGCGCCGCCGCTCCCACGTGCCACCCGGGAACTCGATCGAGCCGGGGGCGACGCAGTTCACCCGAACACCGCTCGCCGCATACATCTTTGCCTGGCTCGCCGTGTAGTGCATGACCGCGGCCTTGATCGCGCCGTAGGGCGGGTTCCGCTTGGTCGGGCGCAACGCGGAGATGGAGGAGATGTTGACGATGCTGCCCCCCGGCTGCGCCTGCAAAAACGGCAACGCGGCCTGGCTGGCCCGCACGATCGCCATCAAATCCACCGAGACGGAGGCAGCCCACCCGGCCTCGTCATCTGCCGAGCCAAACCCCGAGGCATTGTTCACCAATACGTCAACGCCACCCAGCGCCTTCGCGGCCGCCGGTAAGAATTTCGCGATTGCATCCGCATCCGCCAGGTCGACCTGCCCGGTGAACGAGCTGGGTCCCATCTCGGCCTTGGCGCTCGCCAACGCCTCCGCACCGCGCGCGCAGATGGCGACCGCAGCACCCTCAGCCGCGAATCCCAATGCGATAGAGCGGCCGATGCCCTTGCTGCCGCCCATCACCACGACCCGCTTACCCGACCATTGGTTCATCGCTGCGTTCCCGTTACCAATTCGCCACATAGGAGACGGCGCGTCGCTTCCGGGCAAGTGTCTGCCGCAGATATGAGATTTAAGCTGCGTTCGATCTTGAATTCATGCCGATGATCGTCAACAAAGTAATGCAGGATCGATGCAATACGCTCCGCGGCCTTGGAAAGGCTGGGGTCCGTACCGATCTGCCGGACTAAGCGCGAGATTTAGGGCAGAGGATTGAGTACTTGAGACCCCCGAAGGACAGCCGTCAGCGGCAACCGCGTCGTCGCGGATTCGACGACGACAATTTCTATGGCAACGCGCCGCCCCCGCCGGTATTCCCGTCGTTTGCGCCGCCGCCTTCCTCCGCGCCGCAGCTCCAAGCGACGGTGAAGTGGTACAACCCCGATAAGGGGTTCGGCTTCGTGGAACTGGCGGATGGTTCCGGTGACGTGTTCTTGCACGCCAACGCTCTGCAGGCCTCTGGCTTCCAGCAGGTCAGCCAGGGCGCCACGCTGCAGGTCCGCGTCGGCCAAGGCCAGAAAGGCAGACAGGTGGAGCAGGTGCTCGCGGTGGACGAAAGCACCGCCTCCAGCGCCCCGGCCGCACCCCGTGGTCCGCGCCCCGCCGGTGGCGGCTACGGCGGCGCCGGTGGCGCAGCGGAGGGCGGCTTCCGCTCCCCACGCCCGCCGCGCCCGCCGATGGATAGCGGCCCGGGTGTCGAGATGACCGGGACGGTGAAGTGGTATGACCCCAACAAGGGCTTCGGCTTCATCTCCCCGCAGGATGGCGGCAAAGACGTGTTCGTCCATGCCACCGCGCTCGAGCGTGCGGGCAAGCCACCGTTGACGGAGGGCCAGTCGGTCCGCGTCGTCGTCGGCCAGGGCCAGAAGGGACCGGAGGTTCGTTCGATCCTGGGCGACTAGGCTTCGGCGAAACCGGTTGAGATTAGGGGCGGTCCGGCAACGGGCCGCCCCTTTTTCTTTGCCATTCCATCTTCCCGGCGGGCCCGGCGGGTAGCAGAGTGGTCGCCTCGTTCCCGGGAAAGGACCCGCCAATGGATCACGATTTTGTCCTACGCAACGGCCGCGTGGTGGACCCCGGCACCGGGCGGGACGAGGTGACCGACGTCGCCTTCGCCGGCGGCAAGGTCGCCGCGATTGGCGCCGGGCTGCGCGGCAAGGCCGATCGCGACGTCAGCGGCTGCATCGTCATGCCGGGCAACATCGATTTCCACACACATGTGTATTGGGGCGGCACGTCCATCAGCATCGATGGCGACGCGCTCGCCCGGCGCTGTGGCACCACCACCTGGCTGGATGTCGGCTCCGCCGGGCCGGGCAATTTCGCCGGGTTCCGCAAGCACGTGATGGAGGTCAGCCAGACCCGCATCCTCGCCTACCTGCACGTTAGCCACGCCGGCATCTTCGCCTTCTCCCCGCAGATAATGGTGGGTGAGAGCCAGGACATGCGACTGATGGACACCGAAACCTGCGCCAGGGTCGCCCTCGCCAACCCGGACCTGATCCGCGGCATCAAGGTCCGCCTCGGCGCCAACACCTCCGGCGTCAACGGCATCGCGCCGCTATTCCACGCGCTGGAGGCCGCGGATAAGGCCGGGTTGCCGGTGATGGTGCATATCGACCGCCCGCCGCCGCGCTACACCGATGTCCTGAAGGAATTGCGGCCTGGCGACACGCTCACTCATTGCTTCAAGCCATTCCCCAACGCCCCGATCACGGCGGACGGCAAGATCAAGGACGGCGTGTGGGAAGCGCGGGAGCGCGGCGTCATCTTCGACATCGCGCACGGCAAGGGCTCGTTCGACTTCGACGTGGCAGAGGCGATGCTCGCCGGCGGCTTCCAGCCCGACATCATCAGTTCGGACGTTCACGTCCTGTGCATCGATGGCCCGGCCTTCGACAATATGGAGACGATGAGCAAGTTCCTCTACCTCGGCATGCCCATCCCCGACATCGTCCGCGCCGTCACCCACACGCCGGCCAAGGTGTTGAAGCGGCCGGATCTGGGCGATCTGTCGGTTGGCAGCACCGGTGACGCGACGATCATGCGGGTGGAGGAGGGGCGGTTCGGCTTCACCGACGTCTCGAACAAGACCCGCACCGGCCGGCAGCGCTTCGCGTTGGACAGCATGGTGGTGGGCGGTGCGCTGTGGCACACCGCCGGGCAACAGGCGCTGGCGGCGAACTAGCCGAGCCGTACTAGCCGGCGCGCAGGGTGACGGACGCGCGGTTGCGCAACCGCCGCGTCATCACCAGCGCACCGAACCCCGCCACCAGCAGAGCCTCCAGCCACTCCTTCCGCGAGGCGTCGCGGCCGGCCAGCAGTAGGAACACGCTGGACACCAGCACCAGCGCCAAGCGCCCGCGGTTACCCGCGCGGATCGAAAGGATGGTCAGCGGTACGAAGGCCACGAACGCGCCGATCGCCAAGGCGGGGATGAAGCTGGCTGCCAGGTTGGGTAGCAGCGATAGCTGCATATCCACCCATTGCGCCGCGTAGACCACCAGCGCCCAGGCCGCCACCAGCGTGTAATTGGCGCCAAAGACATACGCCACCAGCGCCGCCAGCAAGCTGACGATCCAGATCAGGATAATGGGGTTCGAACGCACGGCTTTCTCCAACTCTGCACCGGCGCTGTGTAGCACGGTCGCGGTCCACTGGCCCATCATAGGGTTGCCCTACGCCCGGCCGCCATCGACGGCGCCGGGCCCCGCCGCTAAACTGCCGCACCCGCCAGCCCGGCGGCTGCTTAGGATGGCCCTTTGCCGCCTTGATGGAGCCCACCATGGACCCAGCCGACCTCACCGCCATCGCCGCCCGGGCCAGGATCGCTGCCGGGCAATTGACCCCCGCGGCCCTGATGGAGGCATGCCTGGCCCGCATCGCGGAGCGGGAGCCGACGCTGCACGCGATGGCCTACCTCGACCCGGCGCTTGCCCGGCTTGGCGCCGCACGCGCCCGTCCCGGCGCGCTGCACGGCCTGCCACTGGGCGTGAAGGACGTGCTGGACACGGCCGATATGGTCACCGAGTACAACTCACCCATCTGGAAGGGCCACCAGCCACGCGCAGACGCCGGTGCGGTGGCCTGGGCGCGTGCCGCCGGCGCCGTGGTGGTGGGCAAGACGGTCACCACCGAATTCGCCACGCGAACGCCCGGCCCCACCACCAACCCGCACAACCCCGCCCACACGCCCGGCGGCTCCAGCAGCGGCTCGGCTGCGGGGGTGGCCGCCGGGTATTTCCCGTTCGCATTCGGCACGCAGACGGCCGGCAGCGTCATCCGCCCAGCCGCCTACTGCGGCGTCGTCGGCTACAAGCCGACCTACGGCACCATCGAGCGGCATGGCATGAAGCTGATGTCCTTCTCGCTCGACACGATCGGGGTCATGGCGCGCACCGTTGCCGACTGCGCCCTGCTGGCCGGCGCCGTCTCGGGCCGCGACCTTGGCGATCCGGAGCAGGCGGCGTCCCGCCCGTGGCGCATCGGCCTCTGCCGCTCCCACGCCTGGGACAATGCCGACGCCGCAACGCAGACCCTGCTCCTGGATGCCGCGACCCGGTTGCGCAACGCCGGCGCCGTCGTCTCCGACATCGAACTACCGCCGCTCTACACGGAGGCCGCGGAGGCGCACGCGCTGATGATGCTGTCCGAAAGTGCCCGCGCCATGGCATGGGAGTTGATGACCGCCCGCGACCAACTCAGCCCCGCCTTGCAGGAACGTCTGGAGTGGGGCCTCACCCACACGGCCGAGGCAGCCGACGCCGCCCGGGCCACCTTCGACGCCGCCCGGCGTGGTTTTGCCGACGTCACGTCCGAGTTCGATGTCTTGTTGACACCGTCCGCACCCGGCGAGGCGCCGCTCGGTATCGAGTGGACGGGGGAGCCGTCGTTCAACTCGCTTTGGACCGGGCTGCACGTTCCCTGCGTCACCGTTCCGGCGGGAATGGGTCCGGCCGGCCTGCCGCTGGGGCTGCAAATCGTCGGGCGCCAGGGCGAAGACAGCCGCACCTTGGCCGCTGCGCATTGGATCGGGAGCGTCGCCGCAAATCATTAATGAGACTCCGCCCGAAGCCCTGTCCCTTTAAGAAGTTCTTCAGGCCGCTCACGGCATTCTGATCCTCGCCATCGGCCGCATCTTGCCGGTCGGGCGGATGGGGGTCACGGGTTGTCATTTCGTCGCGCAGTTCGCCCGCTCGGCCTTTCCTGGCAGATCATCATCCCGGCGGCCCTAGCCTTCGTGCTGTGTGCCGGGACGATGCTCGCCTGGACCATGCGCGCGCACGAGGCGTCGGCAGCCAGCGCTGCCGAGTTCGAGCACGAGATACTATTGCTGGGTTGCGCCGTATTGACCGTGGCGGTGATCGGGCTCGCGTGGCTGCTGCGCCGGACACTGCGCCCGATCAATCTCCTCGCCGCCGCAACCCGCCAAATCGCCAGTGGTAATCTGGAACAACCGGTGCCCTGCGCCGACCGCACCGACCAGATCGGCCAGCTCGCCGTCTCATTGCAGCACCTACGGGACGAGGCCGTCGCCAAGCGCCGGCTGGAGGCCGAGGCCGTCGACCACCGCCGCCTCGCCGACGAGGCCCGCGCCCGGCACGAAGCCGAGGGCGAGAAGGCCGCCTGGGAACAGGCGCTGGTGGTGGAAGCCGTCGCGACGGCGCTGGAGCGGCTCGCCGGTGGCGACCTGACCTACCGTCTGCAAGATGAATTCGCCGCCGACTACGAAGCGCTGCGGGGCAATTTCAACGCCGCCAGCCACCGCCTGCAGGATGCGCTGACGGCGATCCTCGGCAATGCGCATGGCATGCGGTCCGGCACCGGGGAAATTGCCCAGGCCGCCGACGATCTGTCCCGCCGGACCGAGCAGCAGGCCGCGACGCTGGAACAAACCGCCGCGGCGCTGGACGAGATTACCACCACCGTCGGCAAGACGGCGCAGAATGCCCGCGATGCCGGCCGGGTCGTCGGCGACGCCAAGCGCGATGCCGATCAATCCAATGTCGTCGTCACCGACACGGTCGCCGCGATGGACGCGATCAAGGACTCCGCCAACCAGATCAGCCAGATCATCGGCGTCATCGACGAGATCGCGTTTCAGACCAACCTGCTTGCGCTCAACGCCGGGGTAGAGGCTGCACGGGCCGGTGACGCCGGGCGTGGTTTCGCCGTGGTCGCCAGTGAGGTGCGTGCCCTGGCCCAGCGTAGCGCCAGTGCGGCACGCGAAATCAAGACCCTCATCGCGACCTCCGCCACGCAGGTCGGCCGGGGCGTGGAATTGGTGGGTGAAACCGGTCGGTCACTGGGCCGGATCGTGGATAGGGTGATGCAGATTAACTCGGTGGTCACAGCCATCACCGATGCTTCGCAGGAACAGGCGGAGGCGTTGCAGCAGGTGAACACCGCCATCAACCAGATGGACCAGGTGACGCAGCAGAACGCCGCCATGGTGGAGCAATCCACCGCGGCCAGCCACAGCCTGGTGAAGGATGCCAACGAGCTGGTGGCGATGACGGCGCATTTCCAACTCGGCCAGTCGGCCGGGAAGGGCGATGTGGTCGCAATCGCCCCGACGCGCCGGCCCGCGGCCGCGCGGCCAGCCGCACAAGCGAGGGCGAAGGCCGGCCGTGGGGCCGCTGCCGTGGCCCGCAAGCCCGTGTTGGACGAACACGGATGGGAGGAGTTCTGAGGATGGAGCAATCAAGCGATGTGGGGATCACCGCCCTGCCGCCGGTGCTGGACCTGACGGCGGCCGGCCCGTTGGCGGCGGATCTGCTGGGCCGTCGTGGCGCCCCGCTGATGATCGATGGCTCCGGGGTGCAGCGTCTCGGCGCGCAATGCCTACAGGTCCTAATGGCCGCGAAGGCGACCTGGGCCGCAGACGGCAACTACTTCTCGGTGGAGGCGCCATCCGACGCCTTGACCGAAACCCTCGCAGCACTCGGTGCTGCAGATCTTGTCTTCCAATCGACTGAGGAGAACCCCGCGTGACCAAAACCGTGCTGACCGTGGATGACTCGCGGACCATGCGCGACATGCTGCACCTGGCCCTGTCCGAGGCGGGCTACCGCGTCGTGCAGGCTGTCGACGGCCTGGATGGGCTGGAGGTGCTGAAGGGCGAGAAGCCCGACGTGATCGTGACCGACATCAACATGCCCCGCATGGATGGTTTCGGCTTCATCGAGGGCGTGCGCAGCGATGTCGCCAACCGTGCGATCCCCATTCTGGTGCTGACCACCGAAAGCGACGCCGCGAAGAAGACGCGTGCCCGTGAGGCGGGTGCGACTGGCTGGATCATCAAGCCGTTCAACCCGACCAAGCTCGTCGACGCCCTGCGCCGCGTCGCCGCTTAACTAGGGAGCCCAAAATGGACCCGATGGACGCCATCCGCCAAACGTTCTTCCAGGAATGCGAAGAACAACTGGCCGAACTGGAAAGCGGCCTGCTCGCCATGCAGGGCGGTGCACGCGATTCGGAAACGGTGAATGCCGTGTTCCGCGCCGTCCATTCGGTAAAGGGCGGTGCCGGTGCCTTCGGGCTCGATGACCTCGTGCGCTTTGCCCATGTGTTCGAAACCACGCTGGAGGCGGTTCGCTCCGATCAGTTGGTGGCCGACGCGCATGTCCTGAAGGTGATGCTGCGGGCGGCCGACGTGCTGGCCGATCTGGTTCGCGCCTCCCGCGACGGCCAGGTGCTGGACGAGTCGCATGCCAGCGCCTCGGCGACCGAGTTGGCCTCGCTGGGCGGCCCAGCCGCTGGCCCGGCGATAGCGGATGATGCCGATCCGTTGGCCTCGCTGATGTTCCAGCCGATGATGGTGGAAGCTGCGCCGGAGCCGGATCGTTGGATCGTTCGCTTCCGTCCACGGGCGGAGATGTATGCCAAGGCGAACGACGCGGTGATGCTGCTGCGCGAACTGGCGCGGCTGGGCCCAACTAGCGTCAGCCTCGATGCCAGCGATCTGCCGGATCTGGCGACGCTGGAGCCGGAGGGCGCCTATCTCGCCTGGACGGTGCAGTTGCAGACCGACCAGCCGGAATCGTCGATCCAGGAAGTGTTCGAGTTCGTCGATTGCGATTGCGACGTCGACATCAAGCCCGCCGACGCCGTGATGGCCGAGGAGCCAGCGGCTGAGGTCGATCCTAATGCCGATGTCATGGCGCTGATCCGCAGCCTGCAGGCCGAAGTCGCGCCCGAGCCGGAGCCTGCCGCAATCCCCGAGCCGATCTTGGTTGCTGTACCGATTCCCATGGCCGCGCCGATCGCCGCCGCCGCTCCCCCGCCGCCGCAGGTTCGCGAAGAAGCGGTTGCGCCGAAGCCGACCATCCGCGTCGACCTGGATCGCGTCGACCGCCTGATCGATCTGGTGGGCGAATTGGTCATCAACGGCGCCATGCTGACGCAGCGTGTCGGCGAGGCGGGGATCAGCCGCGCCTCCGCCGTGACGGTGGCGCTGGACGAGCTGGAGCATCTGACGCGCGAGATCCAGGACAGCGTCATGGCGATCCGCGCACAGCCCGTGAAGTCGGTATTTGCCCGCATGCCGCGCCTGGCGCGCGAAGTGGCGGCGATGACCGGCAAGCAGGTCCGCCTGACCTCCGAGGGTGAGGCGACCGAGGTCGACAAAACCGTGATCGAGCACTTGGCCGACCCGCTGACCCACATGATCCGCAACGCCATCGACCACGGGCTGGAATCGCCCGACGTTCGCCGTGCCGCAGGCAAACCCGAAGAGGGCACGGTGAAGCTGCAAGCGCTGCATCGCTCCGGCCGCATCGTGATCGAGGTATCCGACGACGGCGCCGGCATCAACCGCGCCAAGGTGCGGGAGAGCGCCATCGCCAAGGGCCTGGTCGCACCGGATGCGGTGCTGAGCGATGAGGAAACCGACAACCTGATCTTCCTGCCGGGCTTCTCCACCGCCGACAAGGTGTCCGACATTTCGGGCCGCGGCGTCGGGATGGACGTCGTGCGCCGGTCGATCCAGGCATTGGGTGGCCGCATCAACATCGCCTCCCGACCCGGCAAGGGCTCCACCTTCACGCTCAGCCTGCCGCTGACGCTGGCAGTGCTGGACGGCATGGTCGTAACGGTTGCCGAACAAACGCTGATCGTGCCGTTGACCGCGATCATCGAAACCCTGCAGCCGCGCGCTGCCGACATTCACGAGATGGGCGACGCTGCCCGCGTCATCGCCATCCGCGGCACCTATCTGCCGCTGATCGGCGTGGGCGCGGCGCTGGGCTGGGCCGATCCGGAGCGGTCCGTCACTGGCGGCGTGGCATTGCTGATCGAGGGCGAGGATGGCAGCCGCGCCGTGCTGCTGGTGGATGCGATCCAGGGCCAGCGCCAGGTTGTCATCAAAAGCCTGGAAGCCAATTACCGCCGGGTGCCCGGTGTAGCCGCCGCAACCATCCTCGGCGATGGCCGCGTGGCGCTGATCCTGGACGTGGACGCCATCGTGTCCGACGCCCGGGGTGACGCACCCTTCGCCGAAACCCGCGCCGAGTTAGGATTGGCCTATGCTTGATACGATTGTAGCCAGCGCTAAGGAACGCGAGCTGATCGCGTTCCGCATCGCCGAACAGGAATTCTGCGTCGACATCATGGCCGTGCGGGAAATCCGCGGTTGGGCCCCGGTGACACCGCTGCCACATTCGCCGAGCTTCCTGCGCGGCGTGCTGAACCTGCGCGGCGCCGTGTTGCCGATCGTCGACTTGGCCGCCCGCCTCGGTTTGCCCGCCACCAACCCGACCGCCCGCCACGTGATCATCGTGGCGCAGGTGAACGGGCAGGTGATCGGACTGCTGGTGGATGCGGTGTCCGACATCCTCACCATCGGTGACGGCTCGATCCAGCCACCGCCGGAGGTCGCATCCGGCCGCGTCCGCACCTTCGTGCAGGGCCTGGTCGCGATCGAGGGTCGTATGGTGAGCTTCATCTCGCTGGACCGGGTTCTGCCGCGGCCGGAGGCCGAAGCCGCATGAACGCCCCCGTCGCATCGCGACGGTCCTCGGTGGGCATGGTCGATGGTGAGTTTCTACTGACGACAGCAGATTTCAACACCATCGCCAAGATGCTGCACGCGGAGACCGGGATCACCCTGCACGAGGGTAAGGCCACGCTGATGTATTCGCGGCTGGGCAAGCGGCTGCGTGCGTTGGGCATGACCGATTTTCGCAGCTATTGCGAGCTGCTGGAGAATCCGGAGGAGAATGAGGAGCGCGGCTCGATGATCCGCGCGCTCACCACCAACGTCACCCGCTTCTATCGCGAGCCGCATCATTTCGACCATCTGCGCGACGTCGTGCTGCCGCCCCTGCTGCGCGCGGCCGAACGCGGTGGTCGCGTGCGGATCTGGTCCGCCGCCTGTTCCAGCGGGCAGGAGCCGTACTCGCTGGGCCTGACGGTGCTGCGTCTGCTGCCGAACGCGGCCAGCCTGGACGTCCGCATCCTCGCCACCGACATCGACACCACAGTGTTGGAGCAGGCGCGGGCAGGGCGGTACAGCACCGAAGCGCTGAGCGCCGTGCCCGGCGACTTGCGCAACCGGCACTTCGAAAAGAGCCAGGGCGAGTGGGAGGCAGGGGATGCTCTGCGCCGGATGATCACGTTCCGGCCGCTGAACCTGATCGGGGCGTGGCCGATGCGCGGCACGTTCGACGTGATCATGTGCCGCAATGTCGTGATCTACTTCGCAGAGGATACGCAGGTGGAGATCTGGAACCGGTTTGCCCCGCTGCTTTCGCCGGGTGGCTATCTGTATATTGGTCATTCCGAGCGCGTGGCTGGCCCGGCGATGAAGGTGTTCACCAACGCCGGCATCACCACCTACCAGAAGCGGCCCAGCGCATGACCCGCGTCCTGGTGGTCGATGATTCTGCAACGATGCGTGCGCTGATCAAGCGCGCATTGCAGAGCCACGCCGACATGGAAGTGGTCGGCGAGGCGAGCGACCCGATCCAGGCCCGCGACGCGATCAAGGCGTTGAACCCGGACGTCATCACGCTCGACATCGAGATGCCGCAGATGAACGGTCTCGATTTCCTCGAACGCCTGATGCGGTTGCGGCCGATGCCGGTCGTGATGGTATCGACGTTGACCAGCCGCGGCGCCGAGGCAACCCTGCGCGCCCTTGAATTGGGCGCGGTCGATTGCGTCGCCAAGCCAAAGTTCGAGGATCGCGCCGGGTTCGACCGGCTGGCCGAGATCGTTCGCACCGCGGCCTCCGCACGGCTGCGTCCCCTGTCGAACGCGCCGCCGCCGGTCGCCCAGCCGGAATTCTCCCCGAACGAGCGGATGCTGGCGATCGGCGCATCGACTGGCGGCGTGGAAGCGCTGTTGGCCATTTTGTCGACCTTCCCGGCGAACTGCCCGCCGACCGTGATCACCCAGCACATGCCGGCCGCCTTCACGCCGTCCTTTGCACAACGATTGAACCGGTCCTGTGCGGCCACGGTGTCGGAGGCGACGGACGGCGCGCGGCTATCGCCGGGCCAGGTGTATTTGGCGCCGGGTGGGCTGACGCATCTGGAGGTCGCGGGGCCGCCGGCCGGCCCATGGCGTTGCCGGCTGAACACGAACGGCGCTGTCAACGGACATCGTCCGTCGGTGGACGTGCTGTTCCACTCGGTTGCGGCCACGGCGCGCGCGCGCGCCGTCGGCGTCATCCTCACCGGGATGGGCCGTGATGGCGCGCAGGGATTACTGGCGATGCGCGATGCGGGTGCCCGCACGTTCGGCCAGGATGAACACAGTTCTGTCGTCTACGGTATGCCAAAGGCTGCCTTTGAATTGGGTGGTGTTGGAAGGCAGGTTCCGCTTCACGCGGCCGCCGCCGCCATGCTTGCCGCCTGTAACGCAAAAATTGGAGATCGCGCATGCCGTCCGCTGCTGCCCTCAAGGTGCTGATCGTCGACGACCAGCAATCGATGCGGTTGCTGATTCGTGGCGGGCTTCAACAACTCGGCTTCCGGGAATTCGACGAGGCGCCGGATGGCGAGGCTGGTCTACGCAGCCTTATCGCCAGCCCGGTGCAATTGGTGATCAGTGACTTCAACATGCCGAAGCTCGATGGTTTGGGGCTGTTGCGCGCGGTGCGCGTTCACCCTCCGACAGCAAAGATCGCGTATATCATGCTCACTGGGCGTGGAGATGCGGAATTGGTGCAACGGGCGGTGCAGTTCGGGGTGAACAACTTCCTGGTGAAGCCGTTTACGGTTGCGACCCTTCGCGAGAAGATCGAAGCCGTGTTTGGAACACTGACATGATGGACACTGCGCTAGCATCGCGTCGGGTTAATATCGTTCAGGGCGAATACCACACCACCAATGATCCGGAGGTGGTGTTGACCACCATCCTCGGGTCCTGCGTCGCCGCGTGTCTGCACGACCCGGTGGCGCGGATCGGCGGGATGAACCACTTCCTGTTGCCCGGCAACGACACCCCCGGCGGCTACTCGGCCGAACACGGCGTGCATGCGATGGAGCTGTTGGTCAACGACATGCTGAAGCGCGGCGCCCGTCGTGACCGGTTGGAGGCCAAGCTGTTTGGTGGCGCCCGGATGTTGAGCGGGTTGACCGATGTCGGCACGCTGAACGCCGATTTCGCCGAACGCTTCGTTCGGCGGGAACGGATCAACGTGACGGGTGGCAGCCTGCGCGGCGATCGCGGGCGGCGGATCCAGTTCTGGCCGGTCGCAGGGCGTGCGCGGCAGATGATCATGGGTGCGTCCGATGGCGAGGTTTTCGCCGCAGAGCGCGCCCGCCCGGTGCATACGCCCGATTTGGGCGGTGGCGTGGAGCTGTTCTGATGGACGTAGCCGTGTCGAACCAAGCCGACCTCGCCTTGCCGGACGTCCTCCAGGCCGCTGCCGCCGAACTGATGCATCTGGCGTCGGTGGCCGACGGGCTGGGGGTCTGCCAGTCCAGCGCGTCGTCCGAACAATGGCAATCGCTGGACCGGATGAGCCAGCATCTGGAGGGATTGTCGACCTTCCTGTCGGCGATCTCCTCCGTGGTGCCGGACATCCGGCCGGACCTCGCAGACGCCCTGGCTGCGGTGCGCGTCGGCGCCCTGTTCAACCGCCTGACCGCGACCGCCCCTGCCGCCGACGTTGACGATTCCGGCGATTTCGATCTGTTCGACGCGTGAGCGCCGCCGCCACCACTTCGGAACTGGATAGCCGCGTCTACTTCGGCGCACTTTCCGTGGTGCTGGTGGAATCGAATGATCTAGAGGCCGAAATCCTCACGCAGGTATTGAGCGGCTTCAAGGTGCGCGGCATGACCCGGTTCGCCGGCGCGACCGAGGCGGAGGCGCATCTGCAGCGCGACACCGCCGATTTGCTGGTGGTCGGTGCCGCGCGCGGCAAGGAAGGCGATCTGGACGAGTACGACCTCATCCGCCGCATCCGCCGCAACAAGGCAGGCGGTGCACGCACGGCGCCGATCATCCTGCTGGCCGGCCACACATCCCAGGTCAACGTCATGCGCGCCCGCGATTGCGGCGCCAGCTTCGTCGTTGCCAAACCGATTACGCCGCAAGTGCTATACGAACGCATCATGTGGCTGGCGAAGGACGCGCGTCCCTTCATCACCGCCGACACCTACACCGGCCCGGACCGCCGCTTCCAAAAATTAGGCCCACCCGCAGGGATGGAAGGGCGCCGGAAAGACGATCTGTCGCTCCGGGTCGGAGAAGCCAAAGCGCCGAACCTTTCCCAGTCCGAGATTGACGCGATGCTCAAAGGACCCCCACGCTGATGTCCAATCTTCCGCTGCACACGCGCCGGCTGTCCGGATTGGTCAATCGCCCCGGCGGCATCACCGTGTCCGAGGCCGTGGTCGCGGCAGAGGCGAACCTGGCCACGATCCGTGTCCGAGGCTTGGATGAGATCACGTCCACCCTGGCGAAGATCCAAACGATCGGGGAGGCACTGCGGGCCGGCCCCAACCCCGTCAAGCAGACCGAGCTCTATGACCTCAGCAACATTTTGGTGGGTGTGTGCGGCGTGTTCGGCATGGGCGGCCTGGGTGAGGTTGCGTTCAGCCTATGCAGCCTGCTGGACCGGATGCGTGAGGCAGGAGTGTGGAGCATGCCATCCGTCCAAACCCATCTGGACAGCTTACGCCTGCTGCACAGTGCAACGCTGGAGCCAGCGGCGATGGCGGCCGTCACGGCAGCGTTGCGCCAGGTCGTGGAGCGGGTGCCAGCGGCCTAAGGCCCGGCCCCTCCCTGCGAAAGCAGCGGGCTCAGGCCCGTCCTAATAGGTGTAAAGCACGATCAGGACGAGAACGCCGGCGGTGATCGCGACGGCGGTCGTGATCCAACCAGCCGGCTTGTCCTGCTCTGCAGCGACAGGCTGGTCCACGTCGGAGAAGCTCTCCTCCCAATCCAGGCCAGTATCCATGTGTTCGTCCCCATTGCGCGGCCACCGGCGACATCCGCCGGGTCCGAGCACATGATGCGTCTAAATAATTAAATTAAAGTGTTTATTGTTGAGCCGCCGTTTACGACGGCGTCCAAACTGAATGCGACTGCCGAACCACGCGCGCCGGATCACCCCGGAGCACTTCATACTCGGTCTGCGCCCCGTTGCGTTCGAACCGGATATCGAACACATCCGCGCCAACCCGCAAATCGCGCAGCGTCAGCTCTGGCAACCAATCCGGCAGCGTCGGATCAATCCGCAGACGTTGGTTCGGCGCGTCCGGCTGGAAACCGACCATCGCCTGCACGAGGGAGAACACGCTGCCAGCCGCCCAGGCCTGCGGAACGTTGGCACCCAAATATTGCACGGGGAAGCTCAACGGCTCCCGCTGCACCCCGGCATACAATTCCGGCAACTGGTTCAACATGAAGAAACTCGCCGCGCCCATCACATCCGCCGCCACCGCGTTCGCTTCCGCGGCAAAGCCGTAGCGTTTGAAGCCCTGTGCGATCAGCCCGTTATCATGCGGCCAGACCGAGCCATTCTGATACGAATAGGGGTTATACGAGGGATGGCTGGCCGACAGCGTGCGAATGCCCCACCCGCTCCACATATCCGGCTGCATCAATCGCTGCACCACGCGTGCCGCACGATCCGGCGGCACCAGGCCGGACCACAACAGATGCCCAGGGTTGGAGGCAACGCTCAGGATGGGGCGCTTCGCCCCGTCCAGGCCATAAGCGTAGAAGCCTTCGGCCTCGTTCCAGAATGCGTCGTTGAAGCGGTGGTGCAGCGCGGCGGCCTTGGCCTGCAATTGCGCGGCCCGATCCTCATGCCCCAACGCTTGGAAAATCTCCGCCATGCGGATCCAGGCATCGAACACGTAGCCCTGCAATTCGCACAGCGCCTTCGGCCCGACCACCTTGCTGCCATCCGCATGCATGACGGAATCGCCCGAATCCTTCCAGGCCATGTTCTCATAACCCTTGGGCGATCTCGTCTGGTACTCCTGGAACCCATCGCCGTCCCGGTCGCCCCACTCGTCGATCCATTGCAGGCACCGCTCGGCCACCGGCATTTGCCGTTCCACCATGGCGCGGTCGCCAGTGCAGCGCCACGCATCGTGCAGGGTAATTAGATACAGCGGCGTCGCATCCGCCGTGCCGTAATACGGCGTGTGCGGAATCAGCTTGAAGTGCGCCAGCTCGCCCCGGCGCAATTCGTGCAGGATCTTGCCGGGCTCCGCATCGCGATAATCGTCGCGCTCGGTCGCCTGCCATTTACCCAGAATGTCCAACGTGCCGCGGGCAAAATCCGGATAGACCATCGCGTTCTGCAGCGACACGATCAGGCTGTCGCGGCCAAACAGCGCGATGAACCATGGCAGTCCGGCGATCGGCACGAACTCCTTCGTCGTCGCCAACTCGAAGGGCAGACGCAGCGCCGCCATGTCGTCCAGCGCTTGATCGTACAGCCGCTGGAACAGGCTGTTGCCCGTCTCCAGCTTGGTCACGCCAGCCCGCCATTCCTCCATGATCCGGCTGGGGGTGCTGGTATCTGCATGGTCGCAGCACTCCAGCGACGCCTCGTACACCGTGTCCCCATCCTGCAGATCGTAGCGCAGGCAGGTATGCCATTTCTCCCCGGGCTGCAGCGCCACTTCGAAGCTAATGCGGCCATTGGCATAGACGGCGGGCGAGGGGCCGCCACTGGCCGATACGCTCAGCGCGCGGTGAAAATCCTGATTGCCATAGGTGTTCACCAACCGCTGCTCGACATCCAGCCACTCACTGGTGATACGGCCGCGGCGCACGATCGACTGGTCCTTGACCTCGAAGATATCGGCGAAGTCGCTGCGCAGCACGATTTCCAGGTTGAACCGCACGGGCAGGCTGCCGTGGTTGGTCAAATCGAAATCCTCGTGGATCCCGCCCTCGATCTGCCGGCTGACCACCAGGCTGAGCGTGCGTGGTGCCACGTTGCCGCTCTCGGTCGCGATCGCCCGGTTGGTGAGGTAGATGCGAGACAGATAATAGGTCGGCGTGCCGCTATTCAGCAGGTCCCAGTCGACGCCGTTGGCCGACAGCGACCAGGCGCTGATCATCCGTGTGTCGAAGAAGTAGAGGCCCATGGCGGTCGGCCAGAGAACCTGGCCGTCCGGCTCGGTGATCAGCACTGCGTTGCCCTGGTGAATGGCGAGCTGCGGTGGGCCGACCTTGATCTCTAACGACATTTCGCTCCCGGGCGGTTCCGATTCGTCCGTGAACCATCGTCGCGCCGCCCGCTTCGCGCAAGGGCAGGCCCCCAGCCGCGCCCGGCACCACTGGGGATTTGGCCGGTTCTAGTCCGGCTGGAACGCCAGGGACAAACCGTTCATGCAATAACGTTCGCCAGTCGGTTCCGGACCGTCGGGAAAGACGTGGCCCAGATGGCCGCCGCATTGGCTGCAATGTGCCTCCGTCCGCACCATCCCAAGGCTGCGGTCGACGGTGGTGTCGACCGCGCCCTCGATCGGTTTGAAGAAGCTCGGCCAACCGCTGCCGCTCTCGTATTTGGTGTCGGACGTGAACAGTGCCTGGCCACACGCCGCGCAGGAGAACAGGCCGGTGCGCTTCTCGAAGTTCAGCTGGCTGCTGCCCGGCCGCTCCGTGCCGTGCTGGCGCAGCACGTGAAACTGGTCGGGGGACAGCTTCGCCTTCCACTCAGACTCGGGATGCGAGACGGGAAACGCTTCATCCGGCGTGTCATTCGCCTTCTTGCTGCCAAACAAACTTGCCATCGCATGATCTCCTTGCTGGTTCCGAGATAGTGAGGCGGCGTCCGATCGGCAACCGCGCCCTCGGTGGCGTCCCGGTGGGCGAGCACGCGCCATGCGTGCGCCGGGGTGCTATCGAAGTGGCGCCGTTCTACCCGGCGGCCCGCAGACCCACCGTGCTGTCGATCCCATGCCGTATTGCCTGTGCAGGCTGCCCATGATCGCTCGGCAACCGAATACCACGGTTGGCATTGTCGCCCAAAATGTCGCGCCAAGAGGCAGAGCCCGGTGGTTCCGTCGCCCCCGGGGCCGACAAGCAGACGATGGCAAACAAGGTACGAGGAGGCTGCATATGTCCGACTTCTGCCATTTCGTTAAGGCTTGACGCAAAATGGCCCGAATAGTTTCGGGCATGGCTGAGCAGTTGATACTACGCCCGCCGGACGACGTAACGCTCTTCCAGATAGGCGGAAATCTCGTTGGCATGGATCGGGTCGCGGGCTTCCACGATCACCTCCAACTCCGCCGTCTGCACGGAGGGGGCCGCAAAGAGCCGCTTATGCGTGACCTCGATGACGTTGCCGCCCTTCGTGGCGATACGGCCCGCGATGTCGGCCAACACGCCGGGCCGGTCGGGTATTTCCAGCAGCAGCCGCAGCAGCCGCCCATCCCGCAGCAACCCGCGCAGTAGCACGTTGGCCAGGATACGGGCGTCGATATTACCGCCACACACCACCGTTGCGACCCGGCGCCCGCGAAACCGCTCCGGAAACGCCAGCAGCGCCGCAACGCCAGTTGCGCCCGCACCCTCCGCGACCAGCTTGGCGCCCTCCGCGAGGAGGGAGATTGCGTCTTCGACCACCCGCTCCGGCACCACCACGACGTCGCTGACATGGGCGCGGATGACCTCCAGCGGGGCGACGCCGATGTCGCGCACGGCAATCCCCTCCGCGATGGTCGGGCCGCCCACCTGCACCGGCTTGCCGGCCAACATCTGGCTCAGCGACGCATAGCCCGCAACCTCGACCCCGATCACTTCCAGCCCCGGACGCAGCGCCGCTGCCGCCACTGCGCAGCCGGCGATCATGCCGCCACCGCCCACGGGGATCAGCAGCGCGTCCAATTCCCCCGCATCTTCCAGCAATTCCAGCGCCAGCGTGCCCTGGCCGGCCATCACTGCCTCATCATCGTAGGGATGCACGAACACCAGCCCCTGCTCGGCCGCCATCTCACGGGCGTGCTGGGCAGTTTCCACCAGCGTTTCGCCGAACAATACCACCTTCGCGCCCCACGCAGCGGTGCGGGACACCTTGGTCGCCGGGGTGAACAGCGGCATGACGATGGTAGCCGCAATCCCCGCCAGCCCGGCGTGCCGCGCCACCGCCTGCGCATGGTTACCCGCCGACATGGCGATCACGCCCGCCTGGCGCTCCCCCTCCGTCAGCATCGCCAGCTTGTTGGCCGCGCCCCGCTCCTTGAACGAGCCGATGGCCTGCAGGCTCTCCAACTTCAGCGTCACGTGGGCGCCGGTCGCGCGGCTCACCGCGTCGGAGTGGAGCGAGGGCGTGCGGATCACCCGCCCCGCAATGCGACCGGCTGCGGCCTGCACATCGGCGAGCGTGATCATGGCGATCCTATCGGACTATGACAAAGAAACTGCGCCGCCCCACGAGGCCGGAGGGCGCGCCGTTAAATGAACGAGAGCGCCAGGATCTCGTAGGTGCGATCACCGCCGGGTGCCGGCACGGAAATCGTAGCGCCGACCTTCTTGTTGATCAGCGCCTTGGCCAACGGCGAGGAAATCGACAGCCGCGCCTGCTTGATGTCGGCTTCGTGCACGCCAACGATCTGGTAGGTCGCTTCCTTATCCGTCTCCTCGTCCACCAGCGTCACATGCGCACCGAACTTCACGGTATCGCCAGATAGGCTCGACGGGTCGATGACCTCGGCGCCAGAAATGATCTCGCCCAGCTCCAGAATCCGTCCCTCGATGAAGGACTGACGTTCCCGCGCGGCATCGTATTCCGCGTTCTCGCTCAGATCGCCGTGGCTTCGCGCCTCGGCAATCGCGCGGATCACGGCCGGGCGCTCTTGCGACTTGAGCGTGCGCAGCTCGTCCTCGAGACGAACCAGGCCGGGAGCGGTCATCGGAAATTTCTGCAAGATACGCGATTCCTGGCGTTATTCCGGGGCGTTCCGGGGTGGGCAGACACGAATTCGCAGCAGGCGGCTGTCTCGCCTACTGCGCTTCAGAACGATCCGCGAAAGTAGGACTGAAGCGGAGCGACTTCAAGCGTCCCCGCTTTCAATGCTGCTATGGCATGGACCGCGGCCCGTGCCCCGGCAATCGTCGTGTAGTGCGGAACCCCATGCGTCAGCGCGGAACGGCGTATGTCGAAGCTGTCCGTCAGCGACTGTGCCCCGCTTGCCGTGTTGATCACCAGTTGGATGTCGCCGGACCGGATGGCGTCCACGCAGTGCGGGCGACCCTCCAGCACCTTGTTCATGGGCTTCACCGCAATCCCCGCATCGGCGATACGTTTGGCCGTGCCAGATGTGGCGGCGATGGCGAACCCCATCGTCGTCAACCGCCGTGCCATGGCGACCAGGTTCTGCTTGTCCGCATCGCGAACCGACAAAAACACCGTCCCGCTCAGCGGCAGCTTCACCCCGGCCCCCAGCTGCGCCTTGGCGAAGGCGCGCTCGAACGAGGTGTCCAGCCCCATGACTTCGCCGGTGGACTTCATCTCCGGCCCCAGGATGGTGTCCACATTCGGAAAGCGGGCGAACGGGAATACCGCCTCCTTCACCGCGACATGCTGGGCGATGGCGTCATCATCCAGCTTGAACTCGGCCAGGCGCGCGCCGGCCATCACCCGCGCGCCGATCTTGGCCACGGCGACCCCGGTCGCTTTGGCGACGAACGGCACTGTGCGGCTGGCGCGGGGGTTTACCTCCAGCACGTAGATGTCGCCGTTCTGGATGGCATATTGCACGTTCATCAGCCCGACGACCCCCAGCGCCTTGGCCATCGCCTCGGTCTGATCCTTCAGCTCGGTGATGGTGGCCGGCGCCAGCGTGTAGGGCGGCAGCGAGCAGGCGCTGTCGCCGGAATGGATGCCGGCTTCCTCGATATGCTCCATCACGCCCGCGACGTAGACCGTCTCACCATCGGCGATGCAGTCGACATCGACCTCGATCGCGTCGTTCAAATAATGGTCAACCAGGACCGGGTTATCGCCCGAAACCTTCACCGCCTCGCGGATGTAGCGCTGCAGGCCGGCGCGGTCGTGCACGATCTGCATCCCGCGGCCGCCCAGCACGTAGGACGGGCGTAGCACCACCGGATAGCCGATCTCGGTCGCGATCGCCTCGGCTTCCTCCGGCGTGTGAGCGATGCCATTCGGCGGCTGCAACAGGTCCAGCTTCTGCAGCATCGCCTGGAACCGCTCCCGGTCCTCCGCCATGTCGATCGAATCGGCGGAGGTGCCTAGGATGGGGATGCCCGCCTCGGTCAATGCCTTGCTCAGCTTCAGCGGCGTCTGCCCGCCGTACTGCACGATGCAACCCAGCACGGTGCCGTTCGCCTGCTCGCGCCGCACCAGGGCGATCACGTCCTCGGCCGTCAGCGGCTCGAAATACAGCCGGTCGGAGGTGTCGTAGTCGGTGGACACGGTTTCCGGGTTGCAGTTCACCATCACCGTCTCGAACCCGGCGTCGCGCAGGGCGTAGGCGGCATGCACGCAGCAATAGTCGAACTCGATCCCCTGGCCGATCCGGTTCGGGCCGCCGCCGAGGATGATGATCTTCTGCCGATCCGTCGGGTCCGCCTCGCACGCGGGCGTGCCGAACCCGCCCTCGTAAGTCGAATACATATAAGGGGTTGCGGAGGCGAACTCACCGGCGCAGGTGTCGATTCGCTTATAGACCGGCTGCACTCCGGCCGCGGCCCGCGCCGCCGCCACCGCGGATTCCTTCTGCCCCGTCAGTTCCGCCAACCGCGTGTCGGAGAAACCGAGCGCCTTCAACCGCCGTAGCGCCACCGCGTCCGTGGGCAGGCCCTGGGTGGCAACCACCTGCTCCGCCTCGACGATCCGCGCCAACTCGCGCAGGAACCAGGGGTCGAACCGGCTGGCGGCGTGGATGTCCTCGATCGACAGCCCGGCGCGAATGGCCTGTGCCGCCATCAGCAACCGGTCCGGCCGCGGCTGCGACAGGGCGGCGCGGAAGGCGTCGCGCCCGCCATCGCCAGGCTGCTCCACCGGGTCCAGCCCGGACAACCCTGTCTCCATCGAGCGCATGCCCTTCTGCAGCGCTTCCGCAAACGACCGCCCGATCGCCATCGCCTCCCCGACCGACTTCATCGAGGTCGAGAGCAAAGCGGGCGTGCCGGGGAACTTCTCGAAGGTGAAGCGCGGGATTTTCACCACCACGTAATCGATCGTCGGCTCGAATGCGGCCGGAGTGACGCGGGTGATGTCGTTGGCCAACTCGTCCAGCGTGTAACCGACCGCCAGCTTGGCCGCGATTTTGGCGATCGGGAATCCGGTGGCCTTCGACGCCAGCGCCGAAGACCGAGAAACCCGCGGGTTCATCTCGATCACCAGCATCCGGCCATCCGCCGGGTTGATCGCCCATTGCACGTTGGACCCGCCGGTATCGACGCCGATCGCCCGCAGGCAGGCGATGGAGCCGTCGCGCATGCGTTGGAATTCACGGTCCGTCAACGTCAGCGCCGGGGCGACGGTGATGCTGTCGCCGGTGTGGACGCCCATCGGGTCCACGTTCTCGATCGCGCAGACGATGATGCAGTTATCGGCGCTGTCGCGCACGACCTCCATCTCGAACTCTTTCCAGCCGACGATGCTTTCCTCGATCAGCACCTCGTCGGTGGGGGAGGCGTCCAGGCCGGAGCCGACGATCGCCTCGAACTCCTCCCGGTTATAGGCGATGCCGCCGCCAGTGCCGCCCAGGGTGAAGGAGGGGCGGATCACCAGGGGCAGGCCGATGCTGGTCAACGCCTCCCGCGCCTCCGCCATCGAATGCGCAATGGCGGAGCGGGGGCTTTCGATGCCGATGGCGGACATGGCGTCGCGGAATTTCAGCCGGTCCTCGGCCCGATCGATCACCTCGGCCTTGGCGCCGATCAATTCCACCCCGTGCTTGGCCAGCGTGCCAGAGGCATCCAGCGCCATGGCGATGTTCAGCGCCGTTTGGCCGCCCATGGTCGGCAGGATCGCGTCCGGCCTCTCCCGGATAATCACTTTCTCGACCAGGGCCGGGGTAATCGGCTCGATATAGGTCGCGTCCGCCAGATCCGGGTCGGTCATGATGGTGGCGGGGTTGGAGTTGACCAGGATCACCCGGTAGCCCTCCGCCCGCAGCGCCTTGCAGGCCTGGGCGCCGGAATAGTCGAACTCACAGGCCTGGCCGATGACGATCGGGCCGGCGCCGATGATGAGGATCGACTTGATGTCTGTCCGCTTGGGCATGGTTATGCCTTCTCCATCATCGCGGTGAAGCGACGGAACAAATGGGCGCTGTCGGAGGGGCCGGGGCTCGCTTCCGGATGATACTGCACGCTGAAGGCGCGGCGGGCGTCGCAGGCGATACCCTCGTTGCTGCCATCGAACAGCGATGTGTGGGTGATGCGCACGCCTTCGGGCAGGCTGTCATCCGCGACGGCGAAGCCATGGTTTTGGCTGGTGATTTCGACCTTGCCGGTGGCGAGTTCCTTCACCGGCTGGTTGGCACCGCGATGACCGCGATCCAGCTTATAGGTGCGCGCACCCAATGCCAGGGCCAGCAATTGATGGCCGAGGCAGATGCCGAATACCGGCACCTTGGCGTCCAACACGCCTTGAATGGCAGGCACAGCGTAGATGCCGGTCGCTGCCGGGTCG
>NZ_LMUY01000076.1:0-2208 GCF_009765685.1 Acidisphaera sp. L21
CGCAGGAACAGCGCTCTATCCAGGCTTCGCGGGATGCGCAGATCGACTTCCTCGACGGTTGCGGATTGTCGCAGCTTGGCGGTGCGGGTACCGCACTGTGGCGCGCAGGCGAAGGCGGTCATCGTGAAATGCCGACCAACATGGCAACTCGACGGCAGGCTTGCCACGAAGATACCTTAATAGAATCAGGTGACTAAGGGCTAATACGCGGAACTTTCGCACGCTAATCGGCGTCAATCGTCAGCAGATTCTGCACGTCGACGAGCCTCTCGCAGAAGTGGCCGCCGGCGTTTGACGTCACACAGGAGCCTTACCATGCGAAACATCCTTAAGCTTGGCACTTTGGCCATCGTCTCGGCGCTTGCGGCCGCTCCGGCCATGGCGCAGACCGGCGGGGCGACACACAGCACCACGACCGCCCCCGCCACTGGCGCAGCGGGTAACACGGCAAACACCACCCCGGCAGACCGCAACGGCGTCATGACGATGACCGATGACGCCCGCGCGAGCAAGGTGATTGGCTCGTCAGTCTACAACGACCATGACGAAAATGTCGGCTCCATCAACGACCTGCTCATCGGCAAGGATGGCAAGCTTAAGGCGGTGCTCTCGGTCGGTGGCTTTCTAGGCATGGGCACCAAATACGTCGAAGTGCCTTACTCCAACCTGACCTTTGGCAATACGCAGAAGGACAGCGACAACAAAGTCGTCCTCAAGGGCGCCACCAAGGACAGCCTCAAGAGCCAGGCTGGCTACAACTACTACAAGGCCTAAAGCAGAACGGCCGCCGGAGAGATCCGGCGGCCGTTGTCATATCCTTCGATCTAGACGTTCACTCAGGGTTGGCCGCTGCCGCCCGCGGCTCCATAAACTTGGCCCGTGGCAAAGCTGCCATCGTTGGCCGCGAGTTGCACGTAGATTGAGCCGAGCTCGGCGGGCTGGCCCGGACGACCGAGTGGCGTCATGCCGCCGAACTTTTGCAGCTTTTCCTGCGAGGCTCCACCGCTGACTTGCAGCGGCGTCCAGATCGGTCCGGGTGCAACGCCGTTTACGCGGATGCCCTTGGGACCCAGTTGCTTGGCTAGGGATTTCACGTAGTTCATCGTCGCGGCTTTGGTCTGTGCATAGTCGTAGAGATCCGGTGTCGGATCATAGGCCTGCTCAGAAGTTGTCCCGATGATGCAGGAGCCGGGGGGCATGTGGGGCAGGGCCGCTTTGATGATCCAGAAGGGTGCGTAGATGTTCGTCTTCATTGTCCAATCGAACTGCTCGGTTGAGATGTCCAAAATCGAATCATGAGCCTGCTGGCGACCGGCGTTGCTGACCAGGATGTCCAGTCCACCGAGACCGTTGACCGCATCCGCTACCAACTTGACGCAGAACGCCTCGTCGCGCAGGTCGCCGGGGAGCGCCAGGCCCACCCGGCCCTCCGCCTTGATCAAGGCGATAACCTGCCGGGCATCTTCTTCTTCATCCGCCAGATAGTTGATCGCGACGTCCGCCCCTTCGCGCGCGAATGCAATTGCGGCCGCACGGCCCATCCCGGAGTCGCCGCCCGTGATCAGCGCCTTGCGCCCAACGAGCCTGCCCGAGCCGCGATAGCTTTTCTCGCCATGGTCGGGCACCGGATCCATCTTGCTCGCCAGCCCCGGCCACGGCTGCGACTGCTTCTGGAATGGCGGCTTCGGGTATTTGGTCGTGGGATCCATCATTGGCGCTGCGCGCCCGGCCGGCGACCTGTCTTGAGCAGCGGCCGGCGAAGCGGCTGCAACGGCGGCCGCTGCAGCGAGGCCGACGCCCGCTCCGCTGACCATATCGCGACGTGATAACGGGGAGTCTTTGAGATTGGCCATCTTCGTCTCCAAACAGGGTGGCCGAACAACGGGGTGGTCGGGCTCGCGTTGCAGCGGCTCTGCCCCGCGCCGGCAGGACACCTGCGATCGGACAATGCCGGCGATTTACGCCCGCTTATCACAAGGCAACCCCAATGCACCGGGCACGTAGAACGGACCGGCTATGGTCCACTGCGGGCAGCGCTCCAAAAAGGATAACCACATGAAGGCTCTCGTTTGGCACGGCAAAGGCGACATTCGCTGCGACAGCGTCGCTGATCCGGGCATCGAAGACACCCGGGATGTGATTTTGAAGGTGTGCGCCTGCGCGATTTGCGGCTCCGACCTACATCTTATGGACGGACAGATGCCAACC
>NZ_LMUY01000076.1:2311-26350 GCF_009765685.1 Acidisphaera sp. L21
TGCCCTTCAACATCAACTGCGGCGAATGCCGCCAGTGCAAGATGGGCAACTGGGCCTCGTGCCTGAAGTCCAATCGCAACGGCGAGATGTCGGCGAAGATGTTCGGCTACCCGACGGCCGGATTGTTCGGCTACGCGCACATCACGGGCGGCTATTGGGGCGGTCAAGCCGAATACGTTCGCGTGCCGATGGCCGATGTGGCACCAATGAAGGTGCCGGATGGCATGGACAACGAACACGCCCTGTTCCTCAGTGACATCTTGCCGACCGGGTGGCAAGCCGCAGCATACTGCGAAATCAAGGGCGGGGAAACCGTTGCCATTTGGGGCGCCGGACCCGTCGGGTTGTTCGCCATCAAATCGGCGCAGATTATGGGCGCGGAACGCATCATCGTCATTGAGACCGTGCCGGAGCGCATCGCCTTGGCTCGCCAGGCAGGCGCCACGGACATCATCGACTTGAAGGAAGAAGACGTCGTCGCCCGCATCAAGGACATCACAAACGGCGAGGGGCCGGATGCAGTGATCGATTGCGTGGGCATGGAAGCCACGGCCGGGCACGGCATGCTCGGCATTCTTAGCACCGTTCAAGAGAAGCTATCGTCTGCCCAGCGGCCGTATGCGCTGGAACAGGCGATTCAAGCAGTCCGGTCATCCGGCATTGTGTCGGTCCCAGGCGTTTACGGCGGCCCAGTCCCAGTCAACATGGGCGCCGTCGGCCAAAAGGGTTTGACCTTGCGGAGCGGACAAACCCACGTGCTCCGTTGGCTGGATCCGCTGACCAGACTAATCCAGGAAGGCAAAATCGATCCGACGTTCCTGATTACCCATAGAACCGCCAATCTGGCCGACGGACCTGAGCTTTACAAGACGTTTCGCGACAAGGCGGACGGCTGCGTCAAGGTGGTGTTTCACATAGACTAGTAGAGTCCTCCCCCAGTTCACGAGGGGCCGACGCTCAAGCTTTACCTACCGATGGAATGAGGATGGACTAATTGAAAAATGCCACTGACGCGGATATCGGATACATGAGGCGCGCCTTGGAAATCGCGACATCGGCCGAGGGCGTGCAAGGAGCGTCGCCCATCGGCTGCGTCATCGTGTTGGATGGCCAGATTGTCGGGGAGGGCCACAACGAGGTCGGAACACGCCACGATCCAACTGCGCACGCCGAGATGGTCTCCATACGTAGGGCATGTAAGAGCCTTTCCCGCGATGATCTCCGGGGCGCGACCCTTTACTCGACTCTGCAGCCCTGCGGCATGTGCTCCATGGCGTCTATATGGACGAGCATCGGGAAGGTCGTGTTCGGCGCGGGACGCGACTCTGTGCACAGGATGTATTTCGAGGACCGCCACATGAACACCATCGATTTTATCCGCGACGCATACCGCGATGACATGTCGATGATCGGCGGCGTGCTCGAAAAGGAGTGCGCGAAGCTTTATTACGGACCAGACGACACTCCGCCCGAGGAAGACCAAACGAACGTCTGAACTCCTCAACAGGACTGGCGGCCGATTGGGTGATGCGCTCGGACAGGTGCGCCACAGTAATGCCGGTGATAAAAGCTGCGTTCGAAACGATCTGCCCACCTGCGATTGCCTGCCATAAATTTTGCTGGCATTCGGCCTTTGTTCGGCGAGTTATTTTCCGATCCGGTAGAGGCGTCATGCATGGCGCAGTGCACGAATGGGTGAGTTCCCACGATCATTGTCAAAGCAACTCTGGTCTCCTATCGGACTTTATGCCATCGGCCCAAAACGCGTCCCGAATTAACGCAGCTTAGGTTCAACCGGTCGTCGCAACACACATGTGAGCCGACCGCAGGTAATCGTCAAACGCTTCGGCGGGTGTTTTCCAGCCAAGGGTCTTGCGAGGTCTGGTATTGAGGGCCAACGCCACGGCCTGGAGAGCATTCTTGCTATGGGCACTCAGATCGGTGCCCCTCGGAAAAACTGGCGCAATAACCCGTTTGTGTTTTCATTCGTACCACGCTGCCACGGGCTATGTGGGTCGCAGAAATAGACATCCAGGCCTGTGTCGATCTTCAGCCGTGCGTGCTGTGACATCTCTGCCCCTTGATCCCAGGTCAGCGATCGTCGGAGTTGCTCGGGTAAGCTGCTGACCGTGTAGGCGATGCTGTCGCGGACAGCTTCGGCGCCATGTCCGGCGAGCGGGGGGCCGTTCTTCACGCGAACCCCAATGCCGTGCTCCGCCATCCGCGGCAAGTGCAGCAGCATTGTAAACCGCGTTGTGCGCTCGACCAATGTGCCGATCGCGGAACTCTCCAAACCCAAAATGAGATTGCCTTCCCAGTGGCCTGGTACAGCCCGATCAGTTACCTCCGCCGGGCGCTCGCTGATCATGATCTCCGGCACAATGAACAACTTGCCCCGCCCACGGCTGCGCGCCCGTGGTAGGCGCAATGCTCGCCCGGTGCGCAAACAGGCCGTCAGCTCGCGACGCAGAGCTCCGCGGCCTTGCACGTAAAGCGACTGGTAAATGGCTTCGTGGCTAATGCGCATCGTCTCATCGTGAGGGAAGTCGTGCCGTAAGCGGTGGGCAATCTGCTCTGGACTCCACGCCAAGGCCCATCGTCGATCTTTCCGCGGGCCATGTCGGCGCCCTTTCCAAGGCACCGTCGGTCCAGGAACCGCTGCACCGCTTGCTGCCACAACCATGCCAGCCAATCGATCCTGAACATAGGTCCGCAGCGTCGCGTTAACTGCCAGCTTCGCAGGCTTTGGGCGCCGAGCCGCCCGTTCAGCATGCCATTGTGCAGTGCTCGCCCGGTATTCCAACTCGCCACCGCGCGTGGCAGCATTTCGACGGAGCTCTCGCGAGATCGTCGATTCCGACCGGCCCATATGCCGCGCAATCTGTCGAACACCCCCACCCTGGGCATGCTGAATTGCAATCTCCTCTCGTTCTGCAAACGATAAATATCGTCCAGACAACGGCCTCGATGATGGTGCAAGCGTCGATGGTGGCATGCCGCCCGCCTTCCGAAACCACCGTACTCCTACCGGCACGCCTGACGCTTCGTTCTAGAGCGTCGTCCATTTGCCAGGCACTGGCCAAGGCATCGTTTGATGCTATAAGTCGTGCCTGAATGGAGGCCGATCATGCGGACAACCGTCGCTCTCGATGACGATCTCGTCGCCAAAGCTCAGGCATATACCGGTTTGACCGAGAAAACGTCGCTGATCCGGGAGGCGCTTAAAGCGCTGATCGAGCGGGAAAGCGCATCCCGTCTGGCCCGTCTCGGCGGAACTGAACCGCGAGCGAGTGCCGCGCCGCGGCGTCAAACAGACGCTGAATGATCCTGGTCGATACGTCGGTCTGGATTGATCATCTGCGCCAAAATGATCTGAGCCTCGCCACGTTACTGGAACGCCGGCAGATCCTCGCGCATTCATTTGTGATCGGCGAGTTGGCGTTGGGAAACCTCAAGCAGCGTGATGTCATTTTAAGTTCGCTCCGGGGTTTACCCGGCGCGCTGGTCGCCACTGATGAGGAGGTGCATGGCTTCATTGACCAGCACGCCCTCTTTGGCTTTGGGATCGGCTACATCGACGCGCACTTGCTCGCGGCAACGTCCCTGACCTTGGGCGCGCAACTATGGACCCGAGACAAACGGTTGCGCGCCGCCGCAGCCCGCGTTGGCATTGAGGCCAATGTGGATCAATGAAAGATGAGTGGTTCTGAGACTGAGCGGCGGCCGCGACCCGCAAAAAAACATCCGCTGCCACGGTCTGGGTGACGTTCTGGGCGTCCGGCGTCGCGATCGGCGCTGCCATAGCCGCCATCATCATCGGCCGCGGCCGAGCATAGAACGGCGTTGGGGGAACGGCACCGCCCCTTAGGTCGATGTCCTGGTAGCCGGCGATCGACAAGCCCAAGGTGGAAGCTGCGTCGGCCGCCTCCTCCCGGAGCCTGGCAAGCGCTGCGAGGCGCGCCCGCCGGCTGGCTGCATCCATCTCGTCCTGGGGCACCTGCCACCCGAGATTGCCGATCGTGAGGCCGAGCCCCTGGAGCTGATCTGGCTGGTCCAAGCTGCCGCCAGGCACATGAAACCCGGCGCGTCCATCATCAACACGACGAGTGTGCAAGCCAAAGTCGCAGGTAAAGGTATGATCGTCTACGCGGCAACGAACGGCGCAATTGCAAGTCTGACCATCGGCTTGTCGAATCTGCTCGCGCCTCAGGGCATCCGGGTGACCTGTGTAGCGCCAGGACCGGTGTGGACGCCAATCCAGCCGATCGCGAAGTCGTCCGAACAGATGGAGAAGTTGGGACAGAACACGCCGCCCGGCCGCGCCGGCCAGCCAGGCGAATTGGCTGGGGCCTACGTCCTCCTCGCTGCCCGGAAGGGGAGCTATATGTCAGGCGCGCTGATCCCCGTCACTGGTGGCATGCCGATGCTGTGACGGCCAGGCTGGTGGCGAAGCGGATGCTACCCAACCGAAGTTTCGCCATGCATTGTCAGAGATGCTTGGGAACAACGGCGCAGCGAAGTCGCGTCCGACATTTCGTCTAGTGTCCTGAACCAGAAGTTCGCTGGGTCAGGCTGATGGTTCTGACTGAGCATTGAAGGTGCAGAAGCGTTCGATGCTGGCCAGGATGTCGTCGGCGGATTTGATCCACCGGAACGGCTTGGGGCTTGTGTTGTGCTGGTCGATGAAGGCTGCAATCGCCTCGTGCAAGGCGGCGACGCTGCGGTGGATGCCGCGGCGCAACTGCTTTTCGGTCAGCAGGGCGAAGAACCGCTCGACTTGGTTGAGCCAGGACGAACTGGTGGGCGTCAGATGCACGTGCCAGCGCGGCCGGCGCGCCAGCCAAGCGCGGATGCGGCGTTTTGTGGGTGGCGTAATTGTCCATCACCAGATGGACGTCCAGGTCGGGTGGCACGTTGGCTTCGATGCGGTCGAGGAAGCGGCGGAACTCAGTCGCACGATGTTGGTGCGCAGGACCGCCGCTTTCATCGCCCGCAGTCCTGGTCTAGCGTTCGCCCTCCCCAGACGGGGCGCGGAAACAGCCAGGAGAACGCACATGAACAATGGTGCCATGATGATCCCCTCCTTCGGCATCGGCCAGCGCGTTCCACGCAAGGAGGATCACGGGTTGTTGCGCGGACAGGGGCGCTACACCGCCGACGTCGACATCCACCATCAGCTTCACGCTGTCATGGTGCGCAGTCCCTACGCTCACGGCCATATCCGCGGGATCAACGCGGCGGTCTGCGCCACCATGCCAGGCGTCCGCGCAATCTACACGGCGGCAGACTTGGCGTCTTACGGAGCGATCACCGCCGGTGGCCAAGCGGTATCCAACCGCGACGGTACACCGTTTCAGCCGCCGCCGCGCCTAGCCTTGCCGCAGGATCGGGTGCGTTATGTCGGCGAGGTCATCGCGTGCGTCGTGGCGGAGACGCGGTGGCAGGCGAAGGACGCTGCCGAGGCTGTCGTTGTTGATATTGAACAGCTACCGGCTGTAACCGACTGCGCCGCAGCTGTCGCACCTGGCGCTGTGCAACTACATGACAGCTGTCCCGGCAATGTCGTTATTGACTTCCAATTCGGCGACAGCGCCGTCGTGGCCACCGCCTTTGGCAAGGCTGCACACGTGGTGAAACAACGCATCCTGAGCAACCGCGTCGTAGTGAACCCGATGGAAACACGTGCCGCGGTCGCTATCCACGACCCAGCGGCCGGCCATTGGACTCTGCACACGCCCAGCCAGGGTGTGTTTGGCATGCGCCAGTCGCTCGCCCGCGTTCTGAAGACGCCGCCGGAGACGATCAGAGTACTCACCGGCAATGTTGGCGGCTCGTTTGGCATGAAGGGGCAAATCTACCCGGAGCAGATTTGCATCCTGCATGCCGCCCGCGCCCTGGGTAGGCCGGTGAAATGGACCGATGACCGGTCTGAAAGCTTTCTGTCCGACAATCACGGCCGTGGCGCAGACATGACTGCCGAACTAGCACTGGACGCGGATGGCCGATTCTTAGCCGTACGCCTGACCGGCCTCTCCGACCTCGGCGCCTTCATGGCCGCGCCACAGATCGGCACCACCAACGCGGTGAAGAACTTGATTGGCACCTATCGCACCGCCCTGATCGAGGTCGCGACGAAGGCGGTGCTGACTAACACCACTCCGGTCGGCGCCTATCGTGGCGCCGGGCGTCCGGAAGCAAATTACTATATGGGCCGGCTGATTGATCTTGCGGCGCACGAACTGGGGATTGATGGGGTCGAACTACGCCGCCGCAACCTGATTCCTGGCGAATCCATTCCATATCAGACGCCGTCGAAGCTTACCTATGACAGCGGGGATTTCGGCGCCGTGCTGTCTGAGACCTTAGCACTTGCCGACTGGGACAACTTCGCCGAGCGCAAGCGGCATAGCGCCACCAATGGCCGGCTGCGAGGCTTAGGTGTGTCTAGCTACCTGGAGAGCACCGGGCCGGCCGGACAGGAGATGGGCGGTATCCGGTTTGAAGATGACGGGTCGATCACAATGATCACCGGCACCCTCGACTACGGGCAGGGCCACGCCTCGCCGTTCGCACAGTTGCTAGTGGACCGGCTCGGCGTGCCGTTCGACAGCATTTGCTTAGTGCAAGGCGACAGTGACCAACTGATTAGTGGCGGCGGCTCTGGCGGTTCCAAATCGATGATGGCGTCGGGCGAGGCGTTGTTGCAGGCCTGCGCCGAAGTCATCGCTCGGGGCAAGCAGATCGCTTCACATATGCTCGAGGCCGCCGCGGTCGATATCGAATTTGCGGACGGGCATTTCTCCGTGGCCGGTACTGATCGGCAGCTTGCGCTGACTGATATCGCCGCCCGCATCCACGCCGGGTTGGCGCTGCCCCAGGACTTGCCGCAGACGCTGGATGCCTCGCTAAGCATCACCACGCCGCCATCCTCTTACCCAAACGGATGCCATGTCGCCGAGGTGGAAGTTGATCCGGAAACGGGTGTGGTGCAAGTGGTGGCCTATGCGATGATCAACGACTTCGGCGTAGTCATCAACCCGTTAATCGTGGAGGGCCAGGTGCATGGTGGCGTCATGCAGGGCATTGGCCAGGCGCTGCTGGAGCGCACGCTCTACGATGCGCAAGGCCAGCCCGTGACCGGTTCGTTCATGGACTACGCGATGCCACGAGCCGTCGACGGCCCGCCGATGGCGCTCGGCTTTCGCCCGGCTCCAGCCGCCACCAACAGCCTGGGTGTAAAAGGCTGTGGCGAGGCCGGCTGCGCAGGCTCGCTGCCCGCCGTGATGGGGGCTGTCGTCGACGCGCTATCGATCTACGGCATTCGCCACATCGACATGCCCTGCACGCCTGAGCGGGTCTGGCGCGCGATCCAGGCCGCCCAGGCGGCATGACTAAACAGGGTCACAGGCTCGAAAGGCACGGCGGCCGGAGTTGACGGCATCTGGCTGCGTCCGGAGGACGCGCATGTCGGCGGGTGAGTCCTCTACCTGCACGGGGCGGTTATATCCTGGGATCAGCGTGGGCGGTGAGCAGCTTCGCCAGCCGGGTTGCCGTCCGCATCGTGCTGAGAGCCTGCGTTTTCCTAGCCGTGATTTCCCACATGAACTGGTGCGGACTGGCCGGAACGGCGATTCCAATGTTCCTTTGTCGCCGTCTCGGGCTTGATTGCCGTAAACGCAGGGGTTGGCACTCTCTCGGATTTTCCCGGCCAGGCGGGCAGTCTCTGCCGGCTAACAGGGCCTCGGTTGCTGCCTGGGTGTTGCGGAGGGAGGGCATTCCGGCCAGGCAACTGCCCGCCAACCCACTCCAACTGCCCCGATGGTCCTGCCAATTGTGGCGCCGCTGACCAAAGTGCGGCCTTCTCCGGTGGAAGGCCCCAGCGGCCGACGAGATAGCCAGGTAGCCAAGTGACGTACAACCACGTGATGTACACCGTACCTGCGAAGCCCAGCAGCCCCCAGGTGGACCGTCGTCGCTGCAGGGTCAGCCAAACAGCCGGACCAGCAATGCGAGGGGCAGCCTCGGCGCTTTGCTGTGGCGTCCGATAGATGGCTGCCCGTACAAGTACCAGTAGAGGCCAGACGGCCGAGTGCGATGAAGCTTGCTCGCCACCGGCCACTATCATCAGCGGTGTTAGCAGCAGAGGTGCCAGCGCCGGTCCTAGAGATGCGGATGCGTTCACAAGCCCTAGGGGCAGAGCACGAGCTTCGGGTGGGAAACGGTCCGCGCACACGCGGGCACCTCCGACGAACATTGGCGACTCGCCCAAACCCAAGGCGATCCGAGCGACGATGAATTGGCCCAGACTGCCGACCAGCCCACTGGCGGCCTGCACCGTGGACCACACCGCGAGGCCTCCGGCGAGCGCCCATCGTGCACCGGCTCGGTCGACCGGACTCCCCTCCGGCAGCCGGGGCAACCGCGTAGCTCCAGGCAAATGCCGATAGGAGGAGGCCCGCCTGGCCTTCGGACAGGTGAAGCTCTACCCGGATGGCTGGCAAGGCAATCGACACAGCCGAGCGGTCAATGCAGTTGACGCAACCTGCCAGCACCAGGAGTGCGACCGCCGCCCACCGCAAACTCACGAGGCGCGCGTCCAAAGGCGAGGCAGGGCGTCACTCCCGGGCGCGGGCTCGCTTTGGCACCGGAACGGCAGCAGCGCGGCGAGCGGCGGCCTCATACTCGGCTGGGTCGCCGCGGAGCGTGTCGAACTGAGCGCCGCCCGGGTAGGCGCCCACCACCATAAGGGATCCGTCATCCCCCGCGTTCTAGTGAGCCACACCGGCCGGGATCACGGCAACATCACCTGCCATCAGAGTTGTCTCAACACCTGTAGGGCCACCAAATCGGACGCTGACGCGGCCGGCGGCGATACCCAGTACCTCGTGTGCGACGCTGTAGAAGTGGTGATAGTGGTAGATGCCATTTCGCCAAGCGTTACCCCATCCTGCTGCGTCGAATGCCTGCTCCATGGCAGCGGGGTCGCCTGGGAGGACGTGACTATACAGAGGTACTGGAGGGCGAGTTCGGGAAGGGGGTGCGGCAGGCAGATGCAGCGATTCAGGGTCGATCATTTTCAAGCAACGAAGCCTTATCGAAATGCCCCAGCTAGGCGGGGCGCAAGTTCCAAGGATATGACATTGATCCGCTGAGGACCCCCGTTATGCGCTTACAGTAATGTAAGCCGTGTGGCGGACTGAACCGCCCAAGAGGTATTGTGGCCGCGCCATCTAACGATAGACCGCCCAGTGTATCTGCCGCCTTGATCTGGCCAGCCTCATCCGGGGCTTCGAGCCATGCCTCGACGAGTTGCTCGGACCCTGTCCACGTTGAACGTATGTGATACCGGGGGAACCGAGACCCACAGCACTCCCTGTCGTGTGGAATACGCTCCAACCGCCCTTTTCAATTGTATCTTGGTTCGTCCTCCGCTGTACGACGGTGCCCCAGTCACTCTCCTGAAGATCAACCTTCATACCAATCCGCGTGAGTAAATCCGCCGTGACCTGTCCAAAGGCGTTTTGTACTGGAACATCGGTTGCACTCAGGACAACCACCCGCTGCCCACCACAGCCTGCGTCTGTAAGCGCTACGTGAGCCTTCTCGATATTGCCGGGCATCACCACGTCGCCGGCGTCAGCGTAATATGGCGTGTGCTGCGGCCAAAGGCTTCGACATCCGCCCCACTGCGATTGGTCGTCCCCCTGAGAGGCTCGCATGTAGCTGTCTTGCTGCACAGCGAGGCGAACGGCCAGGCGCAGACGCACGTCATTGAAGGGCGGTTGGAGGCAGTTCAGCCGCATCATCCCCACTGTGCCAGCCGCGTCGGCATTGGTAAGAATGATATCCTTGTTCTTCGACAGCGTCGGTTGTAATCGTTTAGCGGGCTGACCCACCAGTCGACTTCACCGTTGATCAAGGCTGCATGCGCCGTGGCAGGATCTGGAATTATGAGCCATTCAGCGCGCTGGATAAGCAATCTTACCGCCAATTCCCAATCCAGCTGGTTCTTGACCGGGACGGTAGCCTTCGAATTTATCATAAACGACTTCGCTGCCCGAATTGTACTCTGATGCTATGAAGCGATAAGGTTCAGAGCCGACCATTTCGGTCACCTGCTTCGAAGGATCCGTCAACGCGAGGCGCTCTGGCATGATGAACGAATACGAAGTGTGTGGCTTACCAATGGCGTCAAGCAGCGGGGGAAAGTCCGCGTCAGCTTGATCTCAAAGTGTGGCCGTCGACTGGAATCCAGCTATCGGCGATCATTTGGAACCGTCATCATTGCGTTTCTTCCTGGTTATGCCTCAATCGGCTTGGCCGCTCCCCTGGTCGTCCTGTTTAGCCGGCTAATCCAGGGGTTCTCGTCAGCCGCCGAGGTCGGTGGCGTTTCGGTCTATCTTTCTGAGATCGCCCCACCTGGTAAACGAGGCTTGTACGTTTTCTGGCAATCCGGCAGCCAGCAGGTCTCAATCATCACTGCGGCTCTGATCGGCGTTGCGATGGAGCATTTCCTTTCGCCAAAAAGCATTACGTCTTGGGGCTGGCGCATCCCTTTGCTGATCGGATGCGCGATTGTGCCGCTTCTCTTTGTCCTCCGCCGGTCGCTCGAGGAGACGGAAGCCTTCGCTTCGCGGAAACGTAATCCAACCATTACGCAGGTCTGCCGTGCCCTCGCGGTGCATTGGAAGATTGTGGTAATTGGCATGATGATGGTGTGTATGACGACTGTGTCATTCTACCTGATCACGGTCTACACACCGACATTCGGCAAACAAGTCCTGAACCTTACATCCAACGAGGCTTTGATGGCGACGTTATGCGTCGGCATATCCAACCTTTTTTGGCTGCCGGTGAGCGGTGCGCTTTCAGACCGGATCGGCAGGCGCCCGATCCTCATCGGCTGTACCGTGTTGGCAATCCTGACGGCCTATCCGGTGATGTCCTGGCTGGTTCACTCACCTTCTTTCCGCAACCTTGTGGCAGCCGGACTTTGGCTGAGTTTCATGTATGGATGCTACAATGGTGCCCTAATCGTCTATCTTGCAGAAGTCCTGCCGGATGATGTACGCACCGCATGCTTCTCGATGGCGTATACGTGTGCAACGGTCATCGGTGGCACTACGCCTGCCGTTGTGACGGCGTTGATTCATGCTACGGGGAATAAGGCGATGCCCGGCGCCTACGTGTCCATTTCTGGAGCGACGGCATTACTTTCCATCTTGATCCTGGGCCGCATGATCAAGAATGGGTCTCATGTCATGTCAGCTGGTCTTAATGATGGACCATTGATCGGTGAGGAGATTTCGACCGCCGCAACATAGCGTGTCCTGATCCGGTTGCGACCAGAACGCCGCAACCGGATTTGGCTTTATGACTTTGTCGAGCTCAAACACGTGACGGCCGCAAGCGGCCGCTGATGACCAGGATGGTGCGTGGGGCAAGTCCATGGCGGCGTTGCCCCAAGGTTGCGGTCAAGTGGTCGCGGAGCGCACTGGGTACGACAAGTCGTCCGGCTGGCTGCTGTCTGGCGGCTTCATTGACTACGCGCTGCGGCGGGCAGCCGAGCTCATTGAGCTTCCATGCGTCAGCAACCCGCGGTCGTCAAATGCGCCGGAGGGGCGGGGGCCGTGGGCAGTCCGCCGGCGCTCATCGTCACGCTTGGCGGCAAGAAAATCGATATTCCCACCACGCCCGAGGCGGTTTGGAAAGTCCTCCAGGCAGCCTGACCCGGTCGGCGCTCGACGCAACTGACCCATTCCGTCCAGAAGCCTTGGACTGGATGGAATGGGAGCCATGGATGCGTTGCGGCCCTTTAGAGAAGATGCTCTGCGCGGAGCGGAAGTTCACGCAACCGCTTTCCCGTCGCATGGAACACTGCGTTGGCCACTGCCGCGTTCATGCCGACGATTCCAATTTCACCGATGCCTTTTACGCCGAGCGGGTTAACCCGCCTGTCGTCCTCCGGAACCATAATGATCTCGATGGACGGGATGTCGGCGTTCACCGGAACCATGTAGTCGGCAAGGTTCGTGTTGATCAGCCGGGCGGATGCCGGGTCCACTTCGGTGGCTTCGTGCAGGGCGGACGAGATGCCCCAGATGATGCCGCCCATGTACTGGCTGCGCGCAGTAGTTGGGTTGATGATGTGCCCCGATGCAAAAGCCGAAACGACACGAGGCACCCGTATCTCGCGGGTTAAGCTGTGCACGCGAACTTCCACGCAGTGGGCGCCGAACGCGTAGGCCGTGACGTCCTTACGACTGTCGCCACGGCTCATCATCGCGCGGCCGTCATAGAGCTGCGCCATCGCACTCGCGGGCAAGCCTGCGGGTAGGTTCTCGGCGTATACCTCCAGGCGCCCACCTGTCCGTGGCACGGCGCGGCTCAGGGGTTCACTTTGCCCATTGGCATTTTGCAGTCTCCCTTCCACCAGGGTGAGCGTCGCCGGATCAGCACCATGGAACGGGCTGTCCTCGGCGGCCACGGCAGCTTCAGCCAGTCGGCGCCTGACCTCCTCGCACGCCTTGACGACGGCGTGTGTGGTCGATGCAGCATTGTTCGAGCCCCCTGCCGCGGGAACAGGCGGCAGGTCGCTGTCGCCGAGTTGCACCGCGACGTCCACCACTTTGAGGCCGAGCGCATGCGCCGCCGTGATGGCAATCGTGGTGTACGCACCAGTGCCCAGCTCATGGGCTGCCATCGCGACGTTTGCTCGTCCGGATGCCATCAGGGAGATGCGCGCCGCAGCGGGGCCGATGTTGTTGGGGTAGAACGAGGTCGCGCAGCCGTAGCCGACTAACCAGGCGCCGTCCTGCATCGAGCCCGGCTTCGGATTGCGTTGTTTCCATCCGAATTTCTCGGCTGCCTGGTCGAAACAAGGCATCAGCAGGCGAGAGGAGAACGACAGGCCGGAGACGGGATCTGTCTGAGTGTCGTTGACCCGGCGCAGCTCGATCGGGTCCATGTTGAGCATGTAGGACAACTCGTCCATCGCGCTCTCCAGCGCGAACATATACGGGGTCTCCGCCGGCGCTCGCATGAACCCCGGAGTGGCGCGGTCCGCATGCACGACGTTCACGGCTGTCGCTATGGAGGGTGCCGCGTAGAGCCGCGATGTCGCCTTGTTTCCCGCCACCTTATAGCTGGACGGCCGTGAGCTCACTTCCCAGCCCTCGTGGAAGACGGAGGTGAGTTTACCGTCGGCGGTGGCACTGAGCCGAACATGCTGGCGCGTCTCGGCGCGGAAGGTGGCGATCGTGAAGCCCTGGGCGCGCGTCGGCACGAGCTTGATCGGGCGGCCCAGGCGCTTGGCGGCAAGCGCAACCCAGGCGGTCCGCGAGGTCACGTTGCCCCGCGAGCCGAACGCCCCACCGACGAAGCGCGAGACCGTGCGCACATCTGAGGGGTCGATTCCAAGCTGCCGGGCCACCGCACTTTTCAAGCCCCACATGAACTGCGACGGCTCGTAGATCGTGAGCTTCGGGCCATCCCAGGAGCAGGTGGTCGTGAACAGCTCCATCGGATTGTGATGCTGGGGCGGCGTCGCATATCGGGCGTCGACCTTGACCGGGGCGACCGCGAAGGCCGCATCGGCGGCCGCCTTCTTCGCCGTCTGATCCTCCTTCGGAGCTGAGCCGTTCCGGGCCGCTGCCACCGCCTTCACCTCGGTCCCGGGCGAGTCGAAGCTGGCGGTCGGCGGCTCGGACACTGTGCTCACCCGCACCCGACTGACCGCCTCCGTCGCGGCTTCGAACGTGTTGGCTACGACGATGGCGATGATCTGACCGTCATGCCAGATACGGTCGCTTTCCAGCGTCGTTGGCGTAGGACCACCATCCGGCCCAGGTGGCGTCTTCACCTGGTTGCCGACCGTGTCGTGGGTCAGGATGTCCAGCACGCCCGGGACCGCCTTTGCCGCGCCGAGATCGAAACCAGTGATGCGGCCACGCGCGATGTCGCTGGTGACGAGGCAGGCGAATGCCGGGCTGGCCAGCGGCTCGTCCGAGCCGTAGCGCGCAGCGCCAGTCACCTTCGCGACACCGTCGACGCGGGGAGTTGGCGTGCCGAACAGGATGGCGGGATCTATCGTCATGTTAAGCCTTCCTGCTTGGGGCTGGCATCGCTTTGGCCTGCATGAGGGCGCGCATAATGGTCTGACGCCCCAGCGCGATTTTGTAGTCGTTCTGGCCACGGCCAACGGCACCTTCCATCGCCGCCTGTCCGGCAGCTTCGGCCGCGGCATCGGTCAGGGGCTTGCCCGTCAACATCGTCTCCGCGTTGTGGGCCCGCCAAGGACGGTAGGCCATGCCACCGAGTCCTATGCGGACCTGGCGCACGATGTCTCCGTCCATTTCGAGCGCGACGGCCGCGGAGGCGATGGCGAACTCGTATGAGGCACGGTCCCTCACCTTCACGTAGACAGAACGTTGCGCATAGGCAGTCGCTGGGATGAAAAAAGCGGTGATGACCTCACCGGGACGCAGATTGGTTTCGAGGTGCGGTTGCTTATCGGCAGAGCGGTGTAGTGAGGCGAACGGCAGGTGCCTTGCTCCGAGAGGACCAACCAGATCGATCTCGGCTTCCAGCGCCATCAGTGCCACCGCCCAATCGCCCGGGTATTGCGCGATGCAGCTGGCATTGGTGCCCAGGACGGCGTGGTTGCGGTTGAACCCATCAACCGCTGCGCAGCCGGATCCTGGATTGCGCTTGTTGCAGGCGGCCCAACTCGGGTCACGAAAATAGGTGCAACGGGTCCGCTGCAGGACGTTGCCGCCCAGGGTCGCCATATTGCGGATTTGTGCGCTGGCGGCGAGTTGCAGACTTTCCGCCAGGACAGGATAGTCGGCGCGGACAACAGGGTGGGCCGCCACCTGCGCCATCCTGGCAAACGCACCCAGGCGCAAGCCGTCGGCGCTTGGCGTGATCGAAGCATGCCCCCCGCGCAACGGTGTCAGATCGATCACATGCTCGGGCACCATGACGTCGAGCTTCATCAGGTCGTAAAGCGTCGTGCCGCCGGCGAGGAACTGAACGGGCGCATCGGTTTGCCCCTGCCCGGTATGCTGCCCCAGGCGGACGGCCTGGCTCAGATCTGGGGCGCGCGCGTAAGAGAACGGCCGCATTACGCGCGCTCCATCTGATCGCGCGCCTGCTTGATGGCGTCGACAATGTTCGGGTAGGCCGCACAGCGACAGAGGTTACCGCTCATATACTCGCGGATGTCGTCGTCCGTGGTGGCATGGCCTTCGTTCACGCAGGCGACGGCCGACATGATCTGCCCGGGCGTACAGTAGCCGCACTGGAACCCATCATGGTCGATGAAGGCTTGCTGCATCGGGTGCAGCCGGCCATCGGCGGCGGCCAGCCCCTCGATGGTTTTGACTGGACAGTCGTGCACCGCGACCGCCAGCGTCAAGCAGGAGAGCACGCGTTCGCCGTCGAGATGCACGGTGCAGGCCCCGCACTGGCCATGGTCGCAGCCTTTCTTCGGGCCAGTCAGGTCCATGTGCTCCCGTAGGGCGTCGAGGAGCGAGGTACGGCCGTCGAGCACGAGGCGGTAGTCGCGTCCATTCACGTTGAGCGTCAGGGGTGACGGACCTGTGGGCACCACCGCCTGAGGTGGGTTTACGTCGGTCACGGCCGCGGCGTGCACGACGACAGGAACTGCGGCTAGGCCGATCGCTCCGCGGAAAAGGCCCCTGCGACTCGGCCCCGGTGTTTTCTCATCCATTCCGCTCACCCCTTTTGGTTCAACCGTGGAAGACAATCCGCCGAATCACCCGTGCGCCGCTCATCTACTGCTGACATGTGTGCGGCAGCTACTCGTTGGGGGACCGTGGCAGACTTGGCGCATAAGAGCCATCGGCGAGCGTGTGAGATCATGTAACGGTACTCACGCTGTAGTGAGAATTGGGTCTTTCAGGGGCCAACTGGGAGGTGCCACATTGCAGGAAGTTCATCTGAATATTTCGTCGTCGTGCCCGCCCTCAATTTGATTGAAGCGAACATCATCTCGCAGCGCTCACTGTTGGGCTATTCGGATGAGGGATATGATGGCTGTCATCCAGACGGTTGCGGAGCTGGAGCAAATCTACAGTGATGCCGAGGCGGTTGCAGAGGCCGCTATCGCCGAGGTCTCCGACCACATCATTCCCTATTCCCAGCGTTTCATTGAAGCCGCGCCTTTTCTGCCGCTGGCAATGTCCGGCCTCGAAGGTCTGGATTGCTCCCCACGAGGTGACCTGCCGGGCTTCGTGCGCGTCGAGAGCCCTCGGACACTGCTGCTGCCCGACCGCCGCGGCAACAGCAGGATCGATCACCTTCGCAATGTCACCTGCGACCACGCGTGGGGCTTATGCTCCTCGTACCCGGCATCGGCAACGCCATGCGGGAGAACGGCCGGGCCGCCATCGCAAATGACCCGGCGTTGCTCATGTCCTTCGCGCTAGACGGCAAGTCTCCACGCACCCGTGATGGTGATCCCCGTCCAGGGGGTCTACTTCCAATGCGCCCGCGCGCTGATCCGTTCTGGCTTTGGCGTGGAGAAAAGCCACGTGGATCCCAAGAGTCTGCCAACCCTAGGGCACATTCTCGCGGAGATGAGCCACGGGCGGGTCGGTGGGAAGGCCTGCGACAACGGGTGGAAGGACAAAGAGCCGAGCAGACAATGTGGTATCCCGGACGGCCAGGTTTGTTCCATTCAAGCGGTCCGGATGAACGCAGCCGACAGTATGAGAAGCAGGCAGCCTCACGGATCCGCAAGGGTATTGGCCATTACAGTAGCCAACCGGTACGCGTCAGGATCGATCAAGCACGGGTCATCTCCATGGTGCATGCCTCTCGGTCATCCGAGACTTTGACGGACCCTATATCGATCAAATACAGGGTATCGCCCGAGGCGCTGACGTCCCGTTCGAAGAGGTGGTGCTGTTGAATGCGCGGACCGAAGTGCTCAAGCTCGCGGAATGGCCAGCACTCCGCGCCCGGTTGATTGCTCAAGATGATAGCTGCACTGCCGTTGCGGTGATGCCAGGTGCAACTGCTGACGGAAGCTTCATACATGCGCAGAACTTGGCCTGGAAGCGGAATGTACGGAGACTGCTGGTGTCCTCCGAATACGTCAGGAACTGCTCCCTCGCCGAAGGACTATCCCACGGGCTAACCAACATCGCGTTGGCCTTCTTCAGGTCGAACGGCAACGCCGGCAGGTCTTTGTCAAAGAACTGCCCATACGGCCCTTGAAGTTTCGGGTGCTGGAGGTGATGCAGGTTTTCACCCGGATCCATCGATGGAGACGCGGGAATGGGACTTATCGCGTGTCAGCCTTTCAGGAAGCCGGTGGTATAGGGAGCCTCGTTACCGACCTGAGCGGTCGACTTGGCGTCAACAGCGTCGAGCAATTAGACACGACCCGCGGCAGTACAGATTCAGTCGGCCCATGGGTAATCGCTCGCCTACACGGCCGACGCCTCGCAGTCGATCGAACGAAGCGTCTCGCAGGATTGCCTAATTGCCAGCCGCAGATGCGCCATGAACCGCACCGCCGGGCGCGGCACGGGCCGGTGGCGCGCGTAAATCGCCACCAGGGTCACCGGCAGCGACGGAGTCATGGGCCGCACCACCAGCCCCTCGCCTAGTCCGGACAACAACACCACTGGGTCCGTAATATAAATCCCAAGCCCGGCACGAACCATCTCCAACGCCGCGAACGACAAATTCGTCTCCAGCAAATGCCTTACGCGGATCCCGGCATCCTCAAACTGCCGCCGTAGGTGCAGTCCGGGTGTGTTGATCGGGTCCAGCAGAATCATGGTGTATTTCTCCAGATCGGCCGCAAAGATCATCGGGGCCGCTACAGCGGATGGCCGGTCGGTAGCACACAGACCATTGATGATTTCAGGATCGGTTCCGCCGCTACCGCCGAGTCCTCCACCGGCGCATACAGGAACCCCAGATCGGCACCCTCCTGTCGCACTTGCCTAACAACTTCGCGGATCACGTAAGCATTGAGGCTCACCCGTACCCGTGGCCGCTCGATGGTAAAACCGGCCAACGCCCGCGGAATGATGCACGCCGCCACGTTTGGCATGGACGCCAGCAGCAGGCTCCCTGCGCCCGTATCCCGCAACTCCGCCGCGCGGCTTTCGACAGTCCCGAGCTGACGCAACAATCGCTCCGCCTCAGGCAAGAGGCTATGTGCCTCCCCTGTCGGACTGATGCGGCTCCCGATTCGCACGAACAGGGCCAGCCCCAGCTGGTTCTCCAATTCCCGCAGCAGCTGGCTCACCGCCGGTTGCGAAATCCCCAGCAGCCGCGCGGCCTCGGTGAGGTTGCGCGTCTGCATGGTCAGGCGAAACACCTCGAATTGACGCAATGTCACCGGCATAAGTTTATCTTATGACTAGATAGAGATTTCGCAGTAGAACTTTCTGCACCACCTTCTCAACATCGTCTCCACAGCGCCCGTTGATGCGGGGTTGCAGTGCGGAGTGCTCGGAATGGTGGCGACGAATGGTGAGTCGGTCGAACCCGGCGCCGTAGACATGTTCACCATGGTGGTCCTGCGCCGCCGGTTCGAGGCGATCATCGGCGACATGGTGAACGCCCTATTCAAGTCCGGACGGTCCGGCGTGCTGAACACTGCCAAGGATTTCACCTGCAGCATCACCGATAGCAAGTTGCAGAACGTCAGCGCCGCCGTCGGCCTGCCCGTCCATGCTGGCGCGATCGACCTCATTCCCCGCGCCGTCATCGACAAATTCGGCGAAGACATCGAGCCGGGCGACTGCTTCGCCAACAACAGCGCCTACCACGGTAACACCCATTGTGGCGACTTCACCCTGTGCGCCCCCGTCTTCTTCGAGGGCAAGCTGATCTTCTACACCATTGCCCGTGCTCATTTGGCGGATATGGGGTTCCCCACGCCCACCACGTACGGCCCGCTGTCGCGAGACGTGTACGAGGAAGGCCTGATCCTCCCCTGCGTCCGCATCCAGCGTAGCCGCAAGGACGTGCAGGAAGTCATCGACATCTGCCAGGCTAACATCCGGGCACCATCGCAATTCTATGGCGACTACCTGGCCTGCCTCGCGGCCGTCCGCACCGGAGAGCGCGGGATCGAGGAACTCTGCAAACGCTACGGCCGCACTACCGTCCTCGACTTCCTCGACCAGTATCAGGACTACGCCGAACGCATGGCGATCGAGGCGATCCGCAAGCTGCCTGCCGCCCGCGTCGAGAAAGAGGCCTGGCATGACGGCGTCATACCCGGCGGCCCCGGTATTCCAGTCCGCGCTATCCTCACCGTCGACCCGGCGGCCGCGATGATCGAGATCGATCTGCGCCAGAACGTCGACAATCTGGCACTCGGGATCAACATGAGCGAGAGCACCACCACGGCAAGTTGTCGCAATGGCGTGCTCAGCATGCTCGGCCCGGACATTCCCCGCTGCACCGGCGCCTATAAACGCGTGCGGCTGCTGATGCGAGAGGGCGCCGCCGTCGGCAAGCCACGCTTTCCGGCGGCAACCTCAGCCGCCACGACCAATTTGTGCCAGGTTCTGTCCCCCCTGGTGCAGTCGCTGTTCGCCGAAGTGATGCCGAGGCTCGGCGCCGGGTTCAGCACGGTCGGCAACCCCGCGTCCTGCGCCGTCGTATCCGGCCGCGATACAAGGCACGGCAACCGCGCCTTCGCCAACCAGATCATCATGGGATACTGGGGCGGCGGTGGCGTTTACGGCCACGACGGTTGGGTCACCAACGGGGGCAGCGGCGCCGCCGGCGTGCTCAACCAAGCGAGCGTCGAGGTGGTGGAGCAGCAGCAACCCATCATCGTTGAACGGTTGGAGGTCGCCATCAACTCCGCCGGTCCCGGCCAATGGGACGGCGGACCCGGCGCGCTATGCGTCTACCGCGCTCGCCAGGACAACCTGCGTTTTACCAGCAATTCAGGCGGCCGCGACCACCCCCCCGCAGGCACCGGTGGCGGCGTTCATGGCGGCGAAAACCGGACCTGGAAGATTGACACCAACGGCCTGCGGACCGAACTGCCGCCGTTTCTCGACGCCGTCCTGCACACCGGCGAAAAACTGGTCTCTCAAGCCTGCGGCGGGGGTGGCTTCGGCAACCCGCTGGATCGTGACCCGGCGTTGGTGGCGGCGCGGCTGCAGCAGGGCTGGATCACCAGCGAACGCGCCGTGGACGGCTACGGGGTCATTGCTTATCGCGATGGCGAACACTTCATCGTCGACGACGCCGCCACGGCAGCGCAACGCCAGAAACTGCGCGCCGCCCAAGGTTTCCAAGCGTGAGCGTCCACAGTATCTCCCTCGATATCGGCGGGACATTTACTGATTTCGTGGTTCGAGACGACCAGGGCGCCATCGAAACCTACAAATCCTCGACCACCTCGGGCAACATCTCCAGGGGCATCTTCAACGGGCTGGACATGATCGCCCAGCGCCGCGGCACCCAACTCGAAACGCTGCTCGGCGAGTGCCGCAGCTTCAGTTGCGGCACCACCGTGGCCACCAATGCCATCCTAGAACGCAAGACCTCCCGGACAGGCCTGCTCTGCACCGACGGATTTCGTGACACCCTGCTCATCCGCGAAGGCGGCAAGACCGACACGTACAATCTATGGGTCGACTTCCCGGCGCCTTACGTCCCGCGCCATCTGACGTTCGGCATAAGGGAGCGGATCAACGCCGAGGGCGGGATTGAAACGCCGCTGGACGAGGCCGGCGTTCGCGCCGCCATCGCCGCTATGAAGCAACTGGGCGTCGAAGCCGTCGCCGTCTCCCTGCTCTGGTCAATCGCCAACCCAGCGCACGAATTGCGCATCGGCGCCATCCTGGCGGAGGACTGGCCGGAGATTCCGGTCAGCCTCGGTCACATGGTCCACCCGACCATTCGTGAATACCGCCGCGCCTCGGCCTCATCAATCGACGCGTCGCTCAAGCCGATCGTCTACCGCAACGTCAACGAAATCCGTCAGCGGCTGGAATCCAATGGCTTCGATGGCGTGTTGAGCTTCATCACCTCCAATGGCGGCCGCACCGCCATCGAGGAGGTCATGGCCAAACCGGTTTATCTCTGCATGTCCGGCCCCTCCGCCATCTCCCATGCCGGCAGCGAGATCGCGCGCATGGAGGGCGTGCCCCACGGCAACATTATCACCGTGGACATGGGCGGCACCAGCTTCGACGTCAGCGTCACCACCGCCTGGCGCACCCCGATGCATCGCGAAGGCTCGATCGGCGGCGAATTATTCGGCGTTCCCTCCGTTGAAGTGTTGACCATCGGGGCTGGCGGCGGCTCCATCGCGCGCGTCGATGCCGGCGGCTTCATCCATGTCGGACCGGAAAGCGCCGGTGCCTTCCCCGGCCCCGCCTGCTATGGCCGTGGCGGCGGTCTGCCGACTGTGACGGACGCCAATCTGGCCCGCGGCCTGCTCGAGCCGGACGGTTTCGCCGACGGCCAGATGCAGCTCTCGCGAGCGGCATCTGGCGAGGCGATCGCCCGCGAACTCGGTGATCGCCTCGGCATGTCGGTCGAGGAGGCGGCGAGCCTGATCTGCGTCACAATCGAGCAGAACATGGTCGGTGCCATCGAGGACATCACGGTGCGCCGCGGCGTCGATCCCCGCGACTTCGTGCTGGTCTCGGGTGGCTCGGCCGGGGGCCTGCATGCCGCCGCCATCGCACGAGAATTGGGGATGCGCCAGGTGATCATCCCACGCGCCGCCGGCGTGTTGAGCGCCTTTGGGATTGATCGGGGCGACATCAAGTTCAACTTCGCCCGCAGTTTGTTCACCAGCTCGGACCGGTTCGACTATGCTGGGGTCGAGCAGGTGATGCGCTCGCTCGAGGCAGAGGGCGTGGCCTATCTGAACCGCATGAACGTCCCAGCGGCCCGGCGCGTGCTACAATTCACAGCCGAAGCCCGGTATGAGGGTCAGGTATGGCAGCTCACCACCCCGCTTCCCCAGGCGCATATCCGCGATCAGGCCGCCCTGGCGCTCCTCGTCGAATCGTTTCACGTGCTGCACGAACAGCACTACTCCGTCCGCGCGCCGCAGGACGCGGTGGAAATCACCGAATGGAACCTGGTGGCGATCGGCGTCGCCGAAATCCATGCCGCCGACGCAGCCGCGCCGGCATCGGACCTTCCGCTCCCCACGCCGAAGCGGCGGGCCGCCTTCCTGAAGGAGGCAGGCGGTTCCATCGACCTCCCCGTCTACGAGCTACAGGCCATGCCGGTCGGCTCCTCCGTGCCGGGCCCATGCCTCATCCAGGATAAGCTCACCGTTTCGCTGGTGCCTGGCGCCTCGCGCGCGTCTATCTCGGGGCATCGGAGCATCGTCATCGACCTATCGCCCGAAAGCCCAGCGCCCGGCCATTCTGAGAAGGAATTCTAGCATGCAGAAGAACTGGTGGCCCGCCGCCATCGCCTCGCTTGCCTTCAGCGCACTGGCCGGGACGGCGAGCGCACAGGAGGGACCGATCAAGATCGGCATCGTCCAGGCTCAGACCGGCGCTCTGGCCGATTCGTTCGGCATTCCCACGGCCGAAGGCGCCATGCTGGCGCTGGAGCAACTCAACGCCCAGGGCGGTATCGCCGGCCGCAAATTTGAGGCGGTTTCTCGCGATGACCGCACATCCATTCAGCCTACCGTGATCGCGTTCCAAGAATTGGTGCGCGATCCGGACTTGCTTGCGATCATTGGTCCCAGCACCACCGGCGCTGCAATGGCGGTTCGCCAGATCACCGACGCCAATAAAATACCCGAACTGTCGATCGCCTACGGCACCGCGCTAACGGCGAGCGATTTCGCCTATTACTACCGGGTCGGCCCGTCGCTGGAGACGGGAAACCAGGCGCTGCTGACTGCGGTTCAGAAGCATCGTGGCCCCAACCAGAAACTAGCTACCTTGGCCCTAGCCGATGCCGGCGGCACGGACGGCGCACGCGACGCCACCGGCCGCGCGCCGAGCTACGGCATCACCGCCGTCGATAGTGAGCAATACAAGTACGGCGACACGGATTTCACCGCCCAGCTCACCCGGATCAAATCCAACGGCGCCACCGCGCTGCTCTCACTCACCCAGGGCATCGCCACCAACGGCATGATCCGCGCCGTCAAGCAGCTGGGCATGGACGATCTGATGATCGTCGGCCCCAATGGCTTGGCAGACGCGCAATCCCAGGCGCTCGCCGGCAGCCTCATCAACGGCGTGGTCTTTTGGGACTACGCCTGCCTGGACGACGCCAGCAACAAGAACCTACCCGTGCTGAAGGCCGCCTACGAGGCGCGGTTCAAGAAGCCGCTCTCCAACGGCGTCATCAACGGCTACGACATGATGCGCATGGTGGGCGCCAGCCTCCAGGCCCTCGCCGCGGAGAAGAAGCCACTGACCCGGGAGAACCTGAACGATAAGCTGACCCACCTGACATTCGACGGCATTGCCACCCGCTACGTCTTCACGCCCGAATGGCATAACGGTCCGCATCTCGAGCAGATCCCGCTCTGCACCTACAAGGATGGTGCGCGCATCCCCTGGGCGCCATGACCACCGGCCTAGGCGGAGCGCCCCGCTGATGCAGACCCTGTCCATGGTGCCGCAACTCCTCGGTAGCGGCATCATGATGGGCTGCATCTACGCCATGCTGGCGCTGTGCTTCTACGTCGTGCACGCCGGCACCGGCGTCATCAACTTCGCCCAGGGCGATTTCGTGGTCATCGGACTGATCGCGATCTGGACTTGCTTAGTCTCGTTCAGCATGCCGTTAGTGCTGGCGATCCCCTTGGCCGTCTTGGCGACCACGCTCATCGTATGCTTGCTGGAACGCCTGGTGATTGCGCCCGTCCGCAGCCAGGATCCGTCCATCCGCCTCTTGGTGACCCTGGCCCTCGGTATCCTGATACGCGGCCTCATTCAATTACTATGGGGCGCGCAGCCGCAATCCGTGCCGGCCTTCTCCGGGGATCATCCGCTGCATATTGCCGGCGCCGCGATCCTCCCGCAGGCGCTATGG
>NZ_LMUY01000076.1:26444-46479 GCF_009765685.1 Acidisphaera sp. L21
CATCGGCGTAAACCCCTACTACATCAGCCTCTACGCCTTTGGGCTCAGCGCGCTGATCAGCGGTGCCACCGGCGCCATCATCGCGCCGATCGTCAGTGCCAACCCGCTCATCGGCCTGAACTTCTCGCTGAAAGGCTTTGCCGGGGCGGTATTGGGTGGTATCGATCGGCCGCAGGCGGCGGTGCTGGGGGGCCTGTTCATCGGCGTGCTGGAAACTTTGATCGCCGGGCTCATCTCGTCCGAATACCAGAACCTCTTCGTGTTCGCGATCCTCATGCTGGTCATCGTGGTGCGACCCGGCGGCTTACTGGGCGGCCGGGGTTAGTCGCCAATGGGCATGCGGCAATTCGCGTTCTGGCTGGCCCTGCCCGTGGTCGGCGGGTTTCTGGTGCAGGGCAACGCCTACGCGCTGACGATCCTGTGCTTCATGCTGATCTACGGCGTGCTCGCAATGGCCACGACGATCTGCACCGGGCATGCCGGCCAGGTAACCCTGGCGCAGGCCGGGTTCTTCGCAATCGGCGCCTACGCCTCGGTGCTGATGACGCTCGACCTGCACATGCCGTTCGCCGTCGGCTTCGTGGTTGCAATCATCGTCTCCGCCGCATCGGGCTATGCGCTCGGCTATCCCATTTTGCGCGTGCGCGGGCATTTTCTGGGCCTGATCACGCTGGCATTCACCCAAGTTGTTTATGAGGTGGCCTTGCATTGGGAGTCGCTGACGGGCGGCTTCAACGGGCTCTACGGCATGCAAAAGCCGGAGCTGCCGATCCCCGGCATCGACACGCTCTACGGCTTCGTCCTCATCCTCACGGCCTACTGGTTCGCGACCCTCGTGGCCTCCGACAACTTGGTCCGCTCCCGCTACGGCCGCGCGATGCACATGCTGAAGGCGAGCGAGTGGGGCGCACAGGCATGCGGTATTAACGTTGCCCGGTTCAAAAGTGACGCCTTCGCCATCTCGGCTGCGCTGTGCGGTGGGGCGGGCGCGTTCTACGGGCACTTCATCGGCTATATCGGACCTGATTCCTTCACGCTGGACGTGTCGATTACCGCAATTGCGATGTGCATCCTGGGCGGCGTGACCGATCTGCGCGGCGCCATTCTCGGCAGCATTCTTCTCACCTTCCTCAACGAACCCTTGCGCAATTACCCGCTCTACCAGCCGGTCCTCTACGCGGCCGTCATCCTACTCGCCATCATCCTGCTACCCGGCGGTATCGTTCCCTCCCTCGCCCGCATGCTAGAGCGCCGGCGCTGATGTTAGCCCTACGCAATATTGCAAAGAGCTTCGGCGGCGTACAGGCGCTAGACCACGTGAGCTTCGAGGTGGCGCGGGGCGAGATCTTCGCCTTGATCGGCCCCAATGGGGCGGGCAAGACCACTACCTTCAACATGATCTCCGGCCTCTTGCGGCCCGACATGGGGGAAGTGTCGTTCGACGGCCAACCCATCCAGGCATTGTCGCCGCACCGCCGCGCACGGCTGGAAATGGCCCGCACATTCCAGCACGTCCAACTCGTTCCCGACGCCACCGTGATCGAGAACGTCATGACCGGCGCGCACCTACTGGGCCGCAGCGGCATCCTGGGTGCAATCCTGCGCTTGCCCAAGCAACGGCACGAGGAAGCTCGCATCCGCCAGGCCGCAATCGAGGCATTGGTGCAAACCGATCTAGCCGCCCTGGCCAACAAACGCGCGGGCGAACTGGCCTATGGATTGCAACGCCGAGTCGAACTGGCACGCGCCATCGCGATGCACCCCAAGCTGCTCCTGCTCGATGAACCCGCCGCCGGGTTGAATGACGCCGAGACGGACGCACTTGGCACTCTAATCCGAGCCATCCGCGACAGCGGCGTCACCGTCTTGCTGGTCGAACACGCCATGCCCCTGGTCATGAGCATCAGCGACCGAATTGCCGTGCTGGATTTCGGCCGCAAGATCGCCGAGGGCTCCCCGGCCGACATTCGCACCAACCCGGCGGTGATTGAGGCCTATCTCGGCGTCCCCGACGATGAAGCGTTCGATGCTTGAGGCCTCCAACTTGGTCGTGCGCTACGGTGCGGTCACGGCGCTCGATAATGTTTCGGTCCAAGTGGGCCGCCGGGAGATCGTCACCATCGTCGGCTCGAACGGCGTCGGCAAAACCACGCTGATGCGCAGCCTGGCCGGGATGATGCTGCCGAATGCCGGGTCGATCAGTTTCGGCGGCGTGGACGTCACCCGGATGCGGGCCCACCAGATGATCCGCCGCGGCGTGGTGTTGGTGCCGGAAGGGCGTCATTTATTTGCCGACCTGACCGTCGCTGAGAATCTGCGTCTCGGTGCCTTGCATTGGCATCGTAAGGCCGTGAAAGGCGAAATTCAGGGCGAGCTCGATAAGTGCTACGCCTTGTTTCCCGATCTGGGCCGCCGCATGGCGCAACGCGCTGGAACGCTCTCGGGCGGACAGCAGCAAATGGTCGCGGTTGGTCGAGGTTTGATGTCGCGCCCAACCTGCTTGCTGCTGGACGAGCCGTCCCTCGGGCTGGCTCCATTGGTGATCCGGCAGATCTTCCGATCGCTCGTCGCACTGCGCGACGCGACGGGCCTGTCCATCGTCCTGGTGGAGCAGGATGCGGAGGCGGCTCTGCGTATCGCCGACCGGGGCTATGTCATGCAACGCGCCCGCGTTGTTCTCTCCGGCACGGGCGCAGCGCTGCGGGCCGACCCTCTGACACGAGAGATCTATTTCGGCGGCAGCGCTCCGACCAGACCGCCGAATTTGAAATAAAGCCGTCTGCCCGCCGCCGGTCGGGTGCTCGGCCTCGTCCAGTCAACCCGCAATCGAAGCATCGAGCCCACATCGACGCGATGTTGCGCCGTGGGTAAGAGGCAGTCCTCACGCCAACACCGCGCTATCGGGTATCCTGCATGAGCCCGACGCCGATCACCGACCAGGGCTGACACGTCTTTTGCTCTAAAGGGCCGAGGCACAACACGGAGGTGCGTAAGCGATGACAGAAGTATTTGTCCCTCGGGCTGAGTAGTGCAGCCTTGGCGGCCGCATTGAACCCTACCGAACTTGGCTGGGAATGCATTTGACTCTGCACATACGATTATCGTTGTTGGATTATCAGATTGGCAACATTGGCTGCCGGGCAGCTTCGATCTATCAGCAGCCGATTTGAGGCTAGCGATCTTAAGCCAGCTTCTCACCTCAAGATTTGAAGGCTTTTACCTCTTGCCAGAAACCCGATTTGCGGCCGTGAGCAGCTTGCAAAGCCGACTCATAATCGGTGTGATTCGCCACATCGCCAAAGTCTCCGAGGTGCTCAGCGAGGTTCGCGCACTCGACAAAATGGCGCGCGGCGTGCTTGTAGCGCGTCAAACGGGCCTTGCTGAGCGTGAAATCGATCATTGCCCGGCGAAGCAAGGTCGCGGCGAGCGGGTGCTTCTCCTCGAGCGTATCTGCGGCCGAGGTCAGCAACTCGTAGAAGTCTCCATTCAGTTCCTTCGGACGGGTCAGCACTAACTGGGCGGCCAGCCTCAGCTCCGGCCAACTCACCAGGAAGGACAAGGCTTGGTGGACGTCTCGGTAGTTGAGACCGTGCGCCAAGGCGCGCTCCTCGGCTTCGATGTCCTCGAAGTCGGGCAGCTTTCGGAGGTAAGCGCGAAGATGAGACGCATTGAGCGTTGCGAGGAAGCGCTCCCACCGAAACGCCTGCGCGTCTTCACCGCGACCAAGCGCCTCGAAAGTGTCAAGGCGTACGTCTTCCCATTCTGTCGTAATCCCGAAGCGCCTTGCGGGATCAACGGCTTCTAGCGCGCCCCATGCCTCGCTCGGCCGGCCTGCCTCAAGAAGACGCTTTGCAATGCCCGCGGCTACAGCGGGAGCTTTTCTGGCGCTTTGATCGAACTGCGCAATATACCCATCAACGTCGCCAAGCGCGTCGGCGATCTCCTGAAGGACGAATCTCGTGGTGTTCCGGCGGTGGCTCGTCTGCAGCTCGTCCTCGTAGATCTTGCCCGAACTTGACCAACCTATGACACGTCGTTCGTGCTCCGGCGGTGTCTTGGCCGGCTCGGCCTTCCACGCCGCCATCTGCTTTTGCAAGGCACGAAGACCCGCAGCACCGAGCTGTGGCGCCAGGCTGGGAACCAGCGTATCCCACTCCCCATAGTGGGCTTCGCTCAGCGCCTGAAAAGCCCGCCGAGCGAGATCCATCGGGTCCAGGTCGGCCGCTTTGGCCACTGGCCCAAGGTCTTGGGCAGCGACCTGGAAGACAGCGCCGAGACGGCCGCTGCCGTCGTCACTGCGGCCGTACACCGGCTCAGCACATTTTACGAACTGCCAGAGTAGCTCGAACGCTTCACGAGGATCGGTCGGCGCCACCAAATCGAGGATAGCGCGGCGCTGTCCCTCAAGTTCAGCCACGAGCGGCTTGACCTTTTGCCAATCGATATAGCTCTTTGCACGGGCGATGCTTGCCAACCGCTTGCTGATTTCACGCGCGGCCTCAGCGGATCCTGCGTTTCCAGCCAGAGCCAGCCGAAGACGACGCTTTATGGCTGTATCGCCAGCACTGAGCTCTACGAGGAGGTCGGCAAGGCGCTTGGCCCCGAGCGATTCAAGATTTGCCGCGGTTAAAGCTTTGCTGGATGCCATAACGTCTTCCGCTATCCTTGCCCACAGTCTTCAGTTCAAGGCATGCACCATGCCCTTGACGAGGCGCGGCCATGCCGATTGAGTGTACGACGCCCCGGGTGAAATGCCGACTGTCGTCAGGAGATTTTCCTTTGAACTCTCCGCAAGATCAGATTTCGCATTATCTTGCGACCGGCGAGAGCGACACGCTGTCCTATGCATGGCCTGGCGATTGCATTATTGCTCGTGCACAGTGCGGCAGTGGAGCCCTACGGAACGCCCTCATCAAAGAGGTCATCGGCCGTACGCCGCATGCCAGCACCCCAGAACAAGTTGCTCATCTCGACGTCGCTGCCTTTGCCAGGGAGAAGATCACTCCCATGGTTCGCGGTCTTTTCCCGGTGAATGAGCGGCCTGTTCTGATGGACATGTTCAGTCGCTCCGTCGTCTTCCTGTCGTCAGACAATGCCGTGTCCGTCATATCGGAGACGCGCTTCCTTTCGACGGCTTGGGATCTGGCAAACCTCTATTTGCTGAGTTGTGGCGCTGAGACACTGTCTGAGCAGGCACCCAAGCTTGTGGGATTGAGTGAGGGGACCACGTGCTATGTATCCACAGAGTATTTCCGCTGCAATGACCGACTTGAAGACTTTGTGGTTCATGAGGCGGCACATGTTTTCCATAATTGTAAGCGAGAGACAATTGGCCTTCCGCGGATTCGTGGTCGAGATTGGCTGCTTGAGATTGATTTCCACAAGAGAGAGCTATTTGCCTATGTCTGCGAGGTTTATAGCCGTCTCCTCGCGCTTGGTTCGACACGAGCTTCTCGAAGGCGATGTCTGGCTGAGCTTGAATCTGGTCCGCCACCTCCTGACGATCGAGTTGATCCCAACGAGTACTGGCTCACGCTCCGCGAGGCTGTAGAATCTAACAATGGGTGGAAGAAAATCCACGATAGATGCCGGCCGCCTCGCAAACCTTGATGAAGCATCGAGAAGGCATGCGTAATTGGATGTCGAGGTCAGCCACAGCATTCCCTACGGCACCTGACTTTCGATAGGGATACGGAACATTCCAAGCAAGGCAGATGATGGCTTCAAACCAATGTGCTGTTCTCGAGAAGAATTGGACTCGCCTTCGGCACTGGACTGTATCTAAACGCGCGGCGCCATCAATTCTGTATTAAGGTCAGCCAATCGGGCAGCTTCGACCAACGCTGTCGCGCTCCTTGATTTCGCACGGCGATTGCCAGAGCCTTGCGCTGCCCCACGATTACAACCAAGCGCTTCCCGCGCGTGATGCCGGTATACAGTAGATTCCGCGCCAGCATGGGGAAATGCTGCGTCGTCATCGGGATGACGACGGCAGGATATTCTGACCCTTGGCTCTTATGCACCGTGGTGGCGTAGGCCAATGACAGCTCGTCCAGCTCCCCGAACCCGTACGAAACGTCTCGGCCGTCAAAATTGACGATCACCTCGCTGTCTTCCGGGTCTACCTTCGTCACAATCCCAAGATCGCCGTTGAAGGTCTCCCGGTCGTAGTCGTTGACGACCTGCATGACTTTGTCGCCGGCGCCATACGTCGAGCCAAACCGTTCCACTCGTACGTCGCTGGGCGGGTTCAGCGCGGCCTGCAGCGTCACGTTGAGCGACCGGGCACCAGCCGCACCCCGATTCATCGGGCAAAGCACCTGAATGTCGCGGATCGGGTCCAAACCGAACCGTTGCGGGATCCTGTCGCGGACCACCGTGACCACTTTGCGGGCTGCCTCTTCTGGGTCCGCCGCTTCGACGAAATAGAAGTCGGAACCCTCTACCGCGCTCAACTCCGGCATTTGTCCCCTGTTGATGCGGTGGGCGTTCACGATCACCCGGCTCGTTGCAGCTTGGCGAAACACCTCGGTCAACCGAACGATGTGAATCCTCTCAGAACCAATGATGTCGCTGAGCATTTGGCCGGGTCCCACGGACGGCAGCTGGTCGACATCCCCGACGATCAGGACCGCAGCGGCTTCGGGAACGGCGCCAAGCAGCGAGCGCATGAGCAAGACGTCAACCATGCTGGCCTCGTCGACCACCAGCAGGTCGCATTGCAGAAGGTGCTCCGGCCCACGACGGAAGCCGCCAGTTTTCGGGTCCGTCTCGAGCAGACGGTGGATGGTCTTCGCCTCCAGGCCCGTGCTCTCGGTGAGCCGCTTGGCCGCCCGGCCCGTCGGCGCACAGAGCGCGATGTTAACGCCCTTGGCCCGCAAGATCATCAGAATCGAGTTGACCAAGGTCGTCTTGCCCACGCCGGGACCGCCGGTGATCACCAGCACCTTCGACGTCATCGCCAGACGCAGGGCTTCGATTTGGCTCGGGGCAAGAGCCAAGCCAGTTTTCGCCTCAACCCACGGTATGGCCCTGGCTATGTCGATGTCTGGCCAGCCGAGAGGACCGGCGCAAAGGGTCTGCAACCGCTCGGCGATGGCCTGTTCGGCGCGGTAAAGGCCCGCCAAGAAGATGCACCGCCGGCCCTGTAGTTGGTCAGCGACGACATCGCCGCTGCTGAGTTCCAAGGCCAGCGCGGAGCCGATCAGTTCGGCTGGTACCTCGAGCAGCTTGGTCGTGAGCGTGGTCAGATCCTCCAGGGGAAGACCGCAATGGCCCTCATCCGCTGCCTCGCTGAGCGCGTAGCGGATCCCCGCCCTGACCCGGATCGTCGCCGTTGGCTCGATCCCGAGCTTGCTGGCGATTTGATCGGCTGTGCGAAAGCCGATGCCGCGAATATCACGCGCGAGACGATACGGGTTTTCGGTGATGATCTGAACAGCATCAGCCCCGTAGGTCTTGTAGATACGGACCGCCCGGGAGGTCCCGACCCCGTTGGCATGCAGGAACAGCATGATTTCGCGGATGATTTTCTGCTCGGCCCACCCCTTGATGATCTTGGCGGCCCGCTTTGGGCCTATTCCGGTCACTTCACGCAGCCGCGTGGGCTCCTGTTCGATCAGATCAAACACGGCCTCGCCTAAAGCACGCACCAGTCGTTTCGCATAGATCGGGCCGATTCCCCGGATCATCCCTGAGCCGAGATACCGCTCGATACCCTCAAGCGTCGTCGGGGGGCTCGCCTTTAGAAAGTGGGCCTTGAATTGCAGCCCATGCGTGCGGTCGTTGACCCAGCTGCCACTGAGTTGCACCCATTCTCCCGCAGCAATGGTCGCGGCATGGGCGGTCACCGTTACCAAATCGCGCTGCCCTCGGGCTTTGACCCTGAGGACACAGAAGCCGTTGTCGGAATTGTGGAACGTCACCCGCTCAACAAGGCCGGCCATCGCCTCAGCCTGTGTGGTTTGCGCGGGGATGGGGACGGCCATGCCGCATTCTATGCCTCCTCGGTCGATCGGGGCGATGGGCAACCACGTCTCGGCGTTGGGCCGCCGCAGGAGTGGCCGGGAAGCCTTGCCGTGAGAGTCAAAATCAGCGATAACTCACTTGGAACAAAACGGGAATACGGGCTCAGGCCTTCTCATGACCGTCCAGATCGTCATCACCGAAAAGTCGAGCCAGGCCAGGGATCTCCGTGCCGCCATCGGCAACCGCTACGGGTGTATCCTCCCGGCCGAAGGGCATCTCTTCGACTTGCAGGAGCCCGAAGACGCCGTGCCGGCCTGGAAGCGCTGGACCGCCATCTTGCTACGGCCGGACGGGTTGTACGACACGCGCCCAGCTGCAGGGGGTAACAAGGCGTCCAAACTCAAGGCTATCAAGGAGGCCCTGCGCTCCGCCGACCGTGTCTGGTTGGCGACCGATTGCGACCGCGAAGGGCAGCTCATCGGCCAGGAGATCCTCGAGCATCTCCGGTTTCGTGGTGAGGTCATGCGGGTGATGTTTACCGCGCAGGACCCCCAGACGATCCGAGATGCCTTTGCCAGGGCCAAACCCAACCGAGACTACGCCCGCCTCTACGCGGCCGCAGTGGCGCGACGCCAGGCGGATCAGATCTACAATCTGTCCTTGACCCGGACGGCGACGGTCACCCTTGGTCGCGGCACGCGAACGGTTATCGGCATCGGCCGGGTGAAGACTCCTACCCTGGCGATCGTCTGCCGTCGTGAGCTCGAGATCCGGCAGTTCGTGCCTGAGACGTATTTTGAGGTTGTCGCCACGGCCCATGTGCCGGGTGGAAAGTTCAGGATGCGATATGCACCGAAGGACCGTATCGTCAAACGCGAAATCGCCGCCGCGGTCGCCGTCGCGGCGCAGGACTTTGCTGGCCCCCTCAAGATCACGGTCGAGGAGAAACGGCAGGGGCCGCCAAAGCTCCATGACCTGCCCTCGCTGCAGAAACTCTGCGGCTCACGCTTCCATTGGTCCGCGGCCAAGACCTTGGAGATTGCGCAAGAGCTCTATGATGGTACCGGCAAGAAGATCATCACCTATCCCAGAGCCGAGACCCGCTATTTACCGGAAAGTCTGATTGGAGATGCGCCTCGCATCGTGGCGGCACTTCGGGCCGGGCGCACTTACAATGCTGTCCCAGTTCCAGATCCACCTGTCATTCGCCGCGGTTCCAGCGGCACATTCAGTGATCGTGCCCTGGCTGGTGCGAGCCATCACGCTGTCATACCGAACGTCAATACGGTCGAGGGGCTACGTGAGGCCTGGCCCCGCTTGACATCCGATGAAAGGCGATTGTTCGATGTCGTGGCGCGATCCTACTTGGCCGCTTTGATGCCGGACTTTCGATATCGGCAAACCACGGTGACGCTCGACGTGGCGGGGCATGTCTTCCGTGCTGCTGGACGTCAGCCCATTGAGCTCGGTTGGCGTGCCGCCTTCCCTGAGTGGCAGCCGGCGGATGAGCGTGGGGACGACGCGCAAACCCTCCCCATACTTCGCGACGGCGAAACGGCACAGCTTCAAGATCCAGCGGTAGAGTCCAAAGAGACCCGACCTCCGCCGCGCTATAATGAGGGGACGTTGATTGATGCCATGCAGAACGCGTGGCGTTTCGTTGAAGACGACGCATTGCGAGAGCGCCTGAAAGAGGCCAAAGGCATCGGCACGCCCGCAACCCGCGCCGAGATTCTGCGTGGTCTCAAGGCGCAGGATTTCCTCGTATCCGATGGTAAGCATATCGTGCCGACAGATCTCGGATTGTGCCTTTTCGGTATTCTAAAGGACGCTGATCCAGCCTTGGTAGACCCCGGGGTCACGGCTCAAATGGAACAGGCACTGGACGACATACTTGTTGGACGTCAAGAACTGACGGGCGCTATCGATGCAGTTTGTAGCCAGGCAAGCCGTATCATCCGGTGTCTCACGCATGCAGCCGGCTCGGCATCGTCTTCAGCTCTTCTCCAAGTTTCAAAAAGCCAAAACGTCCGTCCTCAAGCCACCACACGTTCTGGAGAGAAGCGACCAACACAAAAACGCATCACAACTTTCTCCGGTTCTACAAGATCGAAGTCAATCGGCGTCCCGGAGTCCCAGGAGGACGCACCACAGGCGTCGGAGGTCGCCGATCATGGTTCCACGCGACGCAAGCGCGTAAGACACATCGGTCGGTCCGCGCCAAGCAGCAAGGCCGACCAAACCCCCGGCGTAACGAAGGGTTTGAATAAGTCGGGCAGCAGCCTCAAACGGCCAAAAGCCACGATACAATCCGATTTGGCAAAACCGGCATCAGACACCGAGCTTCGCATTCCCTTCGGTAACAAGGAAGCAGCATTGCAGCTTGGGGCGAAGTATCGGACTGGTGGTTGGTTCGCACCTGCAGGTGTCGATCTCCAAGGATTTCGCGACCGTGGTTGGTTATAGCCGTCGCAATTCCCGGGCATTTCTAGTTTCCTGGTAACGCTGCCGTTGGCTCAGCGATTCGCCATCGGCTCTTCCGCCAGCACGGAACCAAACGCAACCAGATCGGCGGGTAGTCCAATCCTGGAAATCCGCCTACAAGAACTGTTTGAAGAGGGGCATGCGCATGGCTGAGGCGGACACCTATATGACGGACATGGCTGAGGCACTGGCCAATAGTTTGCGTTTGACAGACGGCAAGTCCGGCTACGTCGAGGCCCAAGGTGATGTCCTGCATGTCTTCGTCCGGCGCAAATGGTCCGGCAAGCAGATGGCGTCGTGGAACGGTAGTCCCATCGAGTGGCACGAGAACGTTGGCACCAACAAAGCTGCGAACCGCTAGCTAGAATCGAACGCTGACCAGCTGCGTTCAGCAAAGGCTGACGGCGGCACTACCGTGATCGTTCATCCCAAAGTGGCGGGCTTCGCGTCAGGTGAGTGGGGAATGGCCTGGCGACCGGGACCCAGCCAAACTATCCCCGTGCCCATGCGTTTGCCCTACGATCTGGCCGGTCTGTGAGGCTTCCATGACTTTCGCCCGCGTTATCGTTTTTGCAGTTTGTGTCGCTTCCCTCGCTCCAGCGACGGCCTACGGTGCCGACTGCTCGGCGCTCTCGGGCGCATGGGTAAGCTATCGGTTGGATAATCTGGGCAAACCCGCGGAGCACCTGGATTTTGGTTCAGGATCCATTTGGGACATGTTCAGCTCCACCCCGGGCGGTCTGTTCCAGACGCCTTATGTCGTGAAGAGCAGCGACGGGCAGGCCTTGCATGGTGCATGCGTGGAGGTTCCTGGAGGGGTCGGCATCATAATGGGGGCACTACCCTTGTCGTCGCCGAGCCCCTCCAGGGAGCTCTACACGCTGGTTCCCGGCGACACCCCGGCGAACGACCTGATCCAGGTCAATGGATTCAGCTACCATCGCCAGTGACTACCGCCACCTGCGAAAGCCGACGGCTGCGCTTGACGTGTCCATCAGGTTCCAATGGGCGAGGAGTACATCGCGATTAACATACTACCCACCTGCGGGACTGGCATCCGCGTGAACACCTAAAGTTGGCACTGATCACAGGGCAGAGTTCGGCGAGGCCAGTCTGGAACTGCGGCGTATCTGTGGATTGTGTGCCGATCAACCCAGATGACTTGTATGCGGCCAGCGTGCAGGCTCGTGGGCAGGCGGTGAGATGGGGATGAGCCGCCCCTCGATCCGGGACAGGCTGGGCGCGCTGCGCACCTTGCCACCCTTCATTGCCATGATCTGGCGCACCAGCGCTGCACTGACGCTGGCGACCGCGGGCTTGCGCCTTGTCCGCGCGATGCTGCCCATCGCCACGCTGTTCGTCGGCAAGCTGATCATCGACGAGGTGGTGCGCCGGTCCCGGCTGCCAGAGCCGACGGGCGACCTATGGAGGCTGGGCCTGCTCCTGGGTGCAGAGTTGGTGCTGGCGTTGCTGGCGGATGCACTCGGCCGGGCAGTAGCGCTGCTGGACCAGTTGCTATCCGACCGGTTCAGCGACGAAACCAGCCTACGACTGATGCACCACGCCGCAACGCTGGACTTGCGGGATTTCGAGGACAGCGAGACCCAGGACAAGCTCGATCGTGCCCGGCGGCAGGCCAGCGGCCGCTCTGGCCTGGTCAGCCTGCTGCTGGGCCAAGCGCAGGACCTGGTCACCTTGGCAGGCTTTGCCGCCGGGATTGCCGCCTACACACCCTGGCTGATCCTGTTACTGGCGGCAGCCCTGGTGCCGGCCTTTGTCGGCGAGGTGCGGTTTAACCGCCTGGCCTATTCGATCAACGTCAAACGCACCACCGATAGACGAGAATTGGATTACCTGCGGCAGACCGGCGCCAGCACGGCCACCGCGAAAGAGGTAAAGCTGTTTGGCCTGCACGGCTTCCTGATCGGCCGATACCGCGAATTGGCGGTGGGGATGCAGCGAGAGAACGCGGCATTTGCATCGCGCCGGGCCGCATCGGGCGCATCGCTGGCGGCGCTGGGCACCGTGGGCTACTACGCGGCCTATGCCTACCTGGCTTGGCGTGCGGTCGAAGGCGGCCTGACGGTAGGCGACTTGACCTTCCTCGCGGCGTCGTTCCTGCGGCTGCGCGGGCTGCTGGCGGGCGTCCTGGCTGGGCTGTCGTCGCTGGCCAGTCAAGCGCTGTATCTACAGGATCTGTTTTCGTTCCTGGACGTACGTGCCGCCATTGTCTCGCCACCTAACGGACTGCCGTTCCCGGCGAACTTGGCCAGCGGGATAGAGTTTCAAAACGTCGGCTTTCGCTACCCGGACGCACCAGCATGGGCGATGCGTCATTTGAGCTTTCGCCTGGAGACCGGGCGGGTGCTGGCGTTGGTGGGGGAGAACGGCGCCGGCAAGACCACGCTGGTGAAGCTGCTGACCCGGCTGTACGACCCGGACGAAGGTCGCATCCTGGTGGATGGCCACGACCTACGAGCTTACGACCTGGACAGCGTACGCGCCGGTATTGGCGTGATCTTCCAGGACTTCGTGCGCTATGACCTGAGTGCGTCCGACAACATCGCCGTCGGCCGGATCGAGCAGCGCGCAGACCGTGGCAAGATTGAGCAGGCCGCCGCCAGTGGACGCGCCGACGAGGTGATCGGCCGGCTGCCGGGCGGTTACGACCAGATGGTCGGACGGCGCTTTCGTGGCGGCGTGGAGCTATCCGGGGGTGAGTGGCAAAAGGTGGCGCTGGCACGCGCCTATATGCGAGACGCGGCAGTGCTGATCCTGGACGAACCGACCGCGGCCCTGGACGCCCGCGCGGAGTTCGAGGTGTTTGAGCGCTTCAAGGCGCTGAGCGCCAGCCGCACTGCCGTCCTGATCTCCCATCGCTTCTCCTCCGTCCGGATGGCCGACCAGATTCTGGTGGTGGCCGGTGGCAGGGTGGAGGCGAGTGGGACGCATGCGGAGTTGGTGGCGCAAGGCGGGCGGTATGCCGAGTTGTTCGAGCTGCAGGCGGCAGGCTATCGCTGATCGCCACCTTCCGCCAAGCAAGCGAGCCGGCTTATGCCAGCTATTTCGCCGAACCCAGACCCTTGCAGAAGTCTACACTGTGCGCCGTCGGAGATACATCGATCCAGTTGCAACATGCGGAGATCCACGCGCCTTGCTCCGACACCCGCAGCCCCGCTTGACGAGCATCCGCGCCGTCTCATTATCAGCAGGCTGCGACCGTCGGGCAACGCGCAATCGCAGACGAGTGCGACAGGTGGAGCGTCGCTAGCCGTGGACAGGAAAGTCCCGGGTCGGTCGTCTCGACACGGCATGGTCAACTCGAGGATCGCCCGGGTCTGATCCACAGGCTTTGCAGCAATCCAGAGGTGATGGCTGCTGTTCGGATCTTCGCTTGATGGGCATCCGATTGTGCGCCATGGCTGTCAGAACGGTAGCGCCCCCGCTCGCCGAGAATGTTGATGAGAATGTCCTATGGGCCTCGAGCGTGACCAGTTTTCCCTTCTTGATGCCGTCGCAGCTGCTGCATCCCCGGAGGGTGCGCCATCCGCGGAGCCCGAAAGCTCAGTCGAACCTGCCGACCATGAGCTGGAGGCTGCCCAGCGTGGCGGCGGCCAACCCGGCATTCCAGAACTCATCGCCGCGGTCGAGCGGCTCGCCGAAGCCACAGTGGCAGCGGCTCTGATCCGTCCCGGCGATAGCAGCCAAGACATGTCAGATATCCTTACGCGCGTGCGCGGCGTCCTCGGACGGCCTGAATAAGCCAAGCCGGCACAACGTCGGGGGGCCAATGGTGACAGATGAGCTGAAAACTCAGCATCCCACAGCCACGCCGTGCTTCAGCACCAGACATACCGCGTCAGCGAGAACAGGCCTCCACCGAAGATGGCGCCCACGCTCAGAGAGACGAGGTTTGCCGCGCCGAGCCGGGACTGCGATGCATCTCACCGAGCCGATCGATTCGCGGCAGCGAGTGGTGCAGCCGACCCATCATGGTCTGTCAGCGACACCATGTGTGCTAGATCCAACCGACCTCGGTCGATACGGCTTGTCAGCCGCGTGACCAGAGATGTGGCCCCTACCCCTGTGAGGCACGCAGTAACGCTTTAGTGCCGGTTCAGCTTAAATTTGATCGCGTGTCTAGGCGCTTGCGACCTTGCGACAGCACGCCGATGGGAAGGACGCCTCGGCTACCAACGCGTCCCACCGACTTGTCGCGCGCTAGCGGGCCAGCACCAGTATCATCAGGCAACGCCACCTCCGGGAAATAGCGCCCGGCGAAAGCCAAGCAGCGTCGGTGTCGCGGACAGCAGCATGAAGTCACCGGCAGAGGGCGGCCGATCGTGGCTATATAGCGCATCACCCTCCCGCGGAACTCGGTGCCGAACGACGTTCTCCACCGCGAACATTAAGGCAGAGGCGATGTGGAGAGCCAAGCGCTACATGGCGTCGAGGAGAGCAACTCGACCACCATGCTGGGATTCCGAGGGGCGCAAGCTCGCTGGGCCCAATAGAGCCGGCGGCGGCATTGGAGGCACGAAAGGTCCGGCATTTGGTGAGCTCGCAACGTCGCCCATCGGAAACGCGTTTGCCTAAAGTCGAACAGCCAAACGTTTCCGCGGCTCGCGCGCCATGCCAACCCCCGGGCATTATTTCGACAGGAGCTCGCCGCAATGGATAAGCGGCCAAATGCTTCAAGAAAGAGGGAATCCGGCCTCGCATGTTCAAAAACGCAGTGATATGGAGGCCGGCCAGAGAATAGGAGCACCACTACATGGCCCGAGTCGCAACAGCAAAAGCTCCATCACCCGCCACCAAGGCGTCTGCGGTCAGCAAACCCAGCCCCAAAGCTACCGCAGCAACAAAGGTCCCGGCAAAGACTGCGGTTAATGCCAAATCAGCAAAGGTTGTCGCTCCGGTGAAGGCTCAGACCGTCACCCTCAAGCAGATGGCGACCGCCTTCAGTGAACAGCATGCGACGACCAACAAAGACGCGCAGGCCATCCTGACAGATGTGTTCGACCGGGTCGTCAGCCATCTCAAAGCGGGCGATCGCGTGCGGATTGCAGGTCTCGGCATTATCGAGGTCAAGGACCGGCCGGCACGGATGGGTCGGAACCCAGCGACTGGCGAGGCGGTGCAGATCAAAGCCAGCCGCAAGATCGCTTTCCGGGCGGCCAAGGAACTCAAGGCGGCGATTTAGCGCAACACCTCGACAGCGACCGGCACGGGCGAACCAATTCGTCCGTGCCGGTTGGTGCATCTTGTCCGCGATTAAATCGCGGTTGTGACATCACCTTCGGTCGTAGGCTCGGGTGCAGGGGTTGCGGCCTTCCGTCCGCGCGTCGGCTTCTTGACGGCCGCCTTCGTCAGTTTCGGGATCTTAACCGAACTCGGCTTCGTGGCCTTGGCGGTCATCTTCTCTGCAGCCGCCACTTTGGTGGCGCGTGGCTTGCGCCCGACCATGGCCTTCGTCGGCTTGGCGGTCTTGGATGCCTTGGCTGGCGTCTTGGTCGTTGTCGCCTTTGCTGCGGGAACAGCCTTGGCTGGCTTCGCGGCCAACTTGCGGGCTTTGTCCTTCGCTGCGGTCGCCTTGGCCTTGTCGCGCTGTGACTTTAGCTCTGCCATGACCATGGCGACTGCTGCGCGAGCAACCGCCGTTCGGGTTGCCTCGGGAATTGTCTCGAGCTTTGCCATAAAAGCCTGCATCACCGGCTTGGCGCCGCGTGGCGACCTTGCGGTGGGTGTGTCCGTCTTCGCCATTTTATTCGATCTCCATGCGCGATCTTCAGCGATCGTCTGACCGCCTATATACGAGCTGCGCGATTCTTGACGAGAGCGTTCTGGGTTGAGCTGCGATAAAGGACTGAAAAGCGCAAGGGCTCGTTCCGCCAAACCGTTAGTCACAATTTGAAAGCATCAAATCGGCCACGGGAATCGTTCCTAGTTCGTTGCTCCGCCCACATCCTGTGTCGACGCATACAAGCGGTTCACCGCACAAAGAGACAGTCGATGCTGAGCATGCAACGTTGATCAAAAATGGCTACCGCCGGTTGCGATGAGCAAGATGTTGGTTGCAGTTCAAAGGAGAATTGTTGATGAGAGCAGAGGCCGGATGAAGTCTCACACTTTCTGCGCGCCCAGTCAGCGGCGATCGCTCACATCCACCGCCACAATGCCGCGTCAGCGCTCGGCCCTCACGATGGTGCGCGACGTGAGGTCCGGCCGCGTCCCGAGGCAAAACGCCGGATGTTCTGCAATGGGTTGATTAGCTCGTGCGCCAGCGGCAGGCGCCGACTGTGACGGATAAAAAGGGGGTGGCAGACATCCACCATAGTCTGGCGGGTCTTGCTTTCAGCGCTCCGCTCGAATTCTGCGCCAGGCTCGCCAGGTTTGCTGTTGGAGGTTGTTGATCCTATCCAGTTGCCTAGCGGTCTCGATCCAAAGGGCAGCCGCCTCAAGGTCAGTCAGTGCCAATTCGGCGCATGGATCCGTCAGCCCGATCCGCATGGCGAGGCGTCGGCGGACATCTGGTTCCAGGTCGAAGAACGCCTGCGTAAACATGGGGCGACGACGGATAGCTCGGCGCTCAAGCTTCGCCGCGGCCCGCCCAGCGACAAACCTCGATTGGTAGGTAGGGAGGGTCATTTCCATGCTTGCGTGAGCATGCGTTAACGCGGTTACCCGATGATTAAATTGTGGGCGCCGCTTGGATCCAGGCAGGTGGGCGGGGCGCGAATAGATGGTGGCTCTGCCTTTCCGTGTGGCGGCCTCAATGATCGGCCTCGGCGACACCCCTCACCAATGCCATTTGTCTCCACGCCCCTTCTCACCACATCGAACTCGCATGCGGCTGCTCCAATCCGGCACCTCCAGGTGGGCTCCCTACCCGCCCCTCGCTCGAGTGGCCTCTGGACTGTCGTGGACAGCGGATAAATTTTTGCGCGAGCACCGCCGTTTCGCCCCAATCCTCTTTTGACTAGGCCCGGAAGGGCCAGAGAGGATGACAAAGAATGCCGATATCGCTGGCGCCTTGCTCGCCACAAGGGTGCGTCGCCAAGGCTCCCGCCTGCGCCGCAGGCGCCCTTGTCCCGAGCAGGCTGAGCGATCCCCGGCCTGTATTCTCAGGAAAGGAATATGGGCAATGAGGAGCCAAGACGCGGAACTGGAACAAATGAGGGCTGGCGTGAGTTGTGCTGTGCTGCTGGAAAGACTGCCGCCGCCGTGGCGTCTGGACAAAAAGGAAAGCACCCGTCGGTGTCTCAAATATCGACGGGGCGCTGGCGAGGTCCTGCTGATTACTCACGAGGGTCGTGGTTGGTGGGACCCTGGCAGCACCGCCAAGGGCGACATCTTCAGCCTGGTGAAATTTCTGGATCCGGGTCTGAACTTTGGTGAGATTCGCCAGGTGCTCCGGCCGTTCATCGGCCTGGCCCCATCTTTCCCGGCGCACGAACCCGCACGGGGCCGGCAGAAGCCGGATGTGCCGTTCACCGCGCGATGGGATCGACGACGTCTCCCCCGCTGGGGGTCGCCAACGTGGCGATATCTGACCGAGGTGCGCCGGTTGCCGACCCCAGTGGTGGCAGCTGCGATCAGTGCTGGCATCTTGCGGGAGGGACCCTGTGCCAGCGCATGGTTCGCCCATCGGAACACCGACGGCCAGATGACGGGGATCGAAATGCGCGGCCCCGACTACCGCGGCTTCAGTCCGGGGGGTGAAAAGACGCTGTTCCAATTGCCGGGATGGCTCCCGACTAGCACCGTGCCCACTCGCCGCCTGGTCGTGGCCGAGGCACCTATCGACGCCATGAGCGTGGCGGCCATCGAGCGGCTCCGGGCCGACACGCTCTATGTCGCCACTGCCGGCGGCATGGGGCCGGGAACGATCGCCACCCTTGAGGGCTTGCTGCGAAGGCTGTCGGCGAGAGAGGCTGCTGAGATCGTCATCGCCACAGACGACGACGCGGCTGGCCATGCTTATGCGCGCCGGCTAGCGGACATGGCGGCGCCATTTCGCGTTAAGGTGAGCCGCCTGCTGCCGAGCGATGGCGCAAAAGACTGGAATGTTGTTCTCAAGCGGAGGACCGCAATATGAAGCCCGATCGTGCGTGGGTCAGGTTGAGCTCTGGCCGACGTCTCAACTTGATCAATCCGCAGCCGGATGACTGGACGGACCTGGACCTTGCGGTCGGCCTATCCCGCACATACCGCTGGGGTGGGCACTCCGTCTGGGATTTGCCGATGTCGGTGACCCAGCACAGCCTGCTGGTGTTGGTGCTCCGCCAGCAAATGCAGCCCTACCAGGCGCTGACGCCAGGCGAGGCGTTACGCGAATTACTGCACGACGCCGACGAGGGCTTGCTCGGCTTTGATCCGATCTCGCCACTCAAACCCCATCTCGGTGCCGACTTTGAATCTTTGACATCCCGGCTACGCCAGGTCATCGCCAAACGGTATGAGCTGCCCGAGTGGTCAGCAGACGATTACCTGCTGCATAAACGGGCGGACCATCTGGCGGCAGCGTCTGAAGCCTACCACGTGGCCGGGTGGTCGCGCGAGGATATTGGCGCCACACTCGGCATCCGGCTGGCGCCCATCATGCCGGACCCTCTCCCGCGCCTCGCCGGATTGCAGCCCTGGCAACCTTGGCCGCCAAAGCAAGCCGCCTCCCTATTTCTGGGAAAGCTGCGCGAGTTGGTCAGTGCCGTCCATCTCGATGATCCAGCCAGCATGTCATCGGTGATCGAGCGTGAGGTGACGATCGAGCGCCTGACTAACGCGTTCTTGCGGCTACCCGCCAAGACACAGCGACGTGTCCGCCATCCCCTCACTGGCAACAGTCTCACCGACACGTTCGTCTACGTGGAAACGACGGATGCAAGCCTTCAGTCTCTCGAGGGTGTCATCGTCGATGGTGAGCGGGATGAGGAGGGCGAATGGGTGTTGGACGGGGAGTTCACCGTCTTCACCACCGAGGAGGAGCTCATCCGTGTTTCGGGCTGGGGGTGCCATGTTGAAATCCAGTAAGATGCCGCCTGGCCAACTCAAAGCGGCTGTCGCCTCCAACTTGAGCAAAGACACGACGACACTTCCGGCGATGGGGACCAGCGAAGAGTCATAGAAGGGCCTACCGCGGGTCGTCCGCTCGGCGCCAAAGGGTGGGTCCTCGGCGCAAGCGCCTGCGGTCCCGCGCAAGCGCGCGCCTTTGCACCGACGGACGACACGCGGGCTGGAGAAGGGGTTGAAACAGAACCCTGGAGCCCCCCCGATGTTAAAGCACCGTAGTGGAAAGCCCTTCACTGATCGCCGTGACCACTATCAGGAGGTGACGGATCAGATCATCGCCGCATTAGAAGCCGGCACACGGCCATGGCGCCAACCGTGGAAGAGTGGTTCACCTGGCATGCCGATCAATGCCACGACCGGCCGTCCCTACCACGGCATCAATGTTCTGGTGCTCGCTATGACGTCGTTCGCGCTTGGCGGTGACCCACGATTCTGCTCGTATAAGCAAGCCTCCGACCGCGGCTGGCAGGTGCGCAAGGGCGAACGCGGCACGACCGTGTTCTTCTTCAAGCGC
>NZ_LMUY01000076.1:46502-56535 GCF_009765685.1 Acidisphaera sp. L21
GTGGAAGATCGTGACGCAGCGCCCGACGCGGATGATCGCACAAAAGCGATCCCAATGCTCCGGGCTTACACTGTTTTCAACGGCTCACAGATCGATGGCATCCCGGACTACGTCGCACCCGACGTCAAGGCTGCACCGTGGCGCCGGCCAGAGGCAGCTGATATCATTCTGACCAATAGCAAGGCCATCATCCGGATCGGCGGCGATCGGGCGTTCTACAGTCCCTCGCTCGACTTCATCCAATTACCGGACCCCGCCTCGTTCGAAAGCCCATATGCGTTTTCAAGCACTGCCCTGCACGAGGCATCACATTGGTCCGGCCACAAAAGCCGCCTGGACCGGGATTTGACGGGTCGATTTGGCTCAGCCGCCTACGCTCAGGAAGAACTTCGCGCCGAACTGGCATCGGTTTTCCTGGGAAAGATCCTGGATCTACCCTGTGACATCCCGAACCACGCGGATTATCTTGCGTCTTGGATCATCAAGCTGAAGGAAGACAAGCGCGAGATCTTCCGAGCCGCCTCGGACGCTCAACGTATCGCCGACTACCTGTTGGCCTTTCATCCGGACTATGCCGACCATTCAAACGCCGACCTCGGGAGTGACGCGACTGACACCGCTTTGGCAGCATAGTGTCCCGTCAGGCACCGTCGGACGGGTGATGGACCGAACACTCTGACGGCAACCCGCTCATTGTCGAGGTCTAAGATCTGCCAGACCTCGTCGATATGCGATAACACTGCTTCTCGCAAGCCAGTATCTGCCCTACTTGTCGTGCAAAGCTGATCGTCTCGACGCGCATTGATGCGGCGTCTCCGATCCACACGGTACCCTCGTGCGGGTGCGCCTCGGTGGCTGCGCGCGCATCGTCTGCCTCCGACTATCGGTCACTAAGCCAGACGCCGTCGCAGGCAGCTTGACAATCCGCAGCGGATGCGAGAACATACCAAGAACCATGTCGACCCCGCAGCTCCCTCTGTATTACTACCATGACCATTTCCGGGAGATGATCGCCACCGTCGTAAAGCACTACGATCACATCGTTGATGCCGGCCACCGGGCGTTCATTCAGCGGCTTGATGCCCTCTCGCGAGATGCGCAGTGCTTGTTCGTCCGGATGGCCAACCGCCGGGGACAAGTATTCCATCGCAAGAGCCTAAGCTATGCGGAAATCGATACGGCCGCCGCCATCGAAGAGCTTTTCTTGGAAGGCTTTGTTCGTGTCATTGACGCTGGCGATTACCCGAGTTTGCTTTCCGGCCTGGATAAGGCTGCGCTCCTCGGCTTAGCGCGTCAGTTGGATGTGAGTGCAGTTCGCTCATCCCGGCCAAAGGCCCACCTGATCGACTTGCTGTTGTCATCTGCCTCCTTTGAGCAAGTGCAAAGCAGCCTCGACCTCGACGGTTATCTCGTGCGAGGCCACGGGGAAACGCTCGATTTTCTGCTCTATCTCTATTTCGGCAAGGCTCACCGCGACCTAAAGAGTTTTGCCCTGCGTGATTTAGGGATCGTCGCAGTCAATGGTCGGGAGGCCACGGGGGCTCGTTTCGCAGACGCGGCAGAGGCTCAGGCGTGTTTTCTTTACAGCCGGCTGTCCGCTAGCCTTGCCACGTCTGTGGCGTTCGAGACCGCGCGTGCCACCCTGCTCGACGGCTTATCACCACCAACGGCTTACGCCACATTGTTACATGACCGGCTGGCACTACAAGTTGGCCTTCATCTCAAAAAGGGCGGCCAGGTCGACGATGCGATCGCCGTTTATCGAACAGCGGATGATCTCGATTGTAACGCGCGCCGCGTACGTCTGCTGCATGCCGCAGGGCACCTGGATCAGTGTCGTGTCGTCCTTGAGCGCCTGATCGACGATCCTGGTAGTGATGCCGAATATGATTTCGCCACGGAGTTTTATGCTCGCAAGTTCGAGCGGCGGAGACTTGGTGCTTGCACGGCTCTGCTCCGCGAGAGTCAAAGCATTCAAATCGACGAGGCTTATCGCACCCTCCCCGAGGAAGGGGCAGCGGGATGGTTCGGCCGCGAGGGCTGGACACCTTACTGGACGGAAAGCAGCGTTTGGCTGGCTCTGTTCGGGCTGATATTTTGGGAGGAGCTGTTCGGGGCGCAGGCCGAGCTGCATAGCGGTTTTGACCGCCTACCGCGCTGCCTCGCCGACCGGAGCTTCCACAAAACCTACGCGGATACCGTTGCCGCCCGGCTTGATCTCGTCCGCGGTGGCAGCGCTGCGGGTTTGATCGACGCGACCATCGAACAGCAAAGGGGTGCAGTGAACGGGCTGGTCAGCTGGCAGTCTATCGACGACGGCGCGGTTCAGTCGCTGGCTAGCCATTCGCCGCCCGCGGCGCTGGCGGCTATGCTTGAGATGATGTGCGGTGACTTTCACTCCTTCACCGATGGATTTCCCGACTTGATGCTCACGCGGTCGGATTCAATTTCGGCCGATGCATTCCAATCTGATTTGACGGAGCAGAAGACGATCCGCTTCGTCGAGGTCAAGGCAGAAGGTGACGTCGTACGGCGCAATCAGCTGACGCGCTTGCGCCAGCTGCAACGTGCCGGCTTTGCCGCGACGATTTGTCGCGTCACTTACCGATACGATCCCGAGCAGACCTACGTTGTGGTTGATGTCGAGACGACGGGCAGTCGCGCCGGCATTGGCCGGGTGATTGAAATCGGAGCCGTCAAGCTGCGCAATCATGAGATCGTCGATGAATGGCATTCACTCATCGACCCAGAGCGGCACATTCCGAGCTTCATTACCGGCCTGACTGGCATCGATGACGGCATGGTAACCGATGCGCCGAAATTTCGCGAGATCGCCGCCGATCTCGCTGCATTCATGACCAACTCAGTCTTCGCGGCCCACAGCGTGAACTTCGACTATGGCTTCATCGCAAGCGAGTTCAGGCGCGTGAACATGCCCTTTCGCTTACCTAAGTTCTGCACCTGCGCTGGCATGCGGCGCCATCAGCCGGGCCAGTCTTCCTATAGTCTTGGCGCGCTATGCGAGGCCTTCAATATCCCGCTCGAGCGACATCACCGTGCTTTGGACGATGCCCACGCCGCCGCCCAACTGCTGTGCCTGATCAACCGCCGTCGCGAAGACTACGACTTGGCAGCCGCGTGATGGCCACTAAGCGGGCTTACCCTAATGAGCATGAGATGGTTGAGGTCAGATTTGGTTTAAGCGTCGCCTGATGCCTGCCGTCCTCTCTGTCGTTGCTGCGGCTTGAACCCACCGCACGTTCTGGAAAACGGGCGGGTCCTCGCCATGCTCGCTGTGCTGCGCGTGGCTCTGGTCCAACGCTAGCGCGTTCCGTTGTCCCTCTCGTTCGGCTGGTTCTCAGGGGCCGCACACGAGAGGACGTCGACGGCATCAACCGAACGCCTTCTCTCGATGGAAAATAGAGAGAATATGAAAATGGCCGGTTCCGTCAACAAAGTGATCTTGGTCGGAAATCTTGGGAAGGATCCCGAGATTCGCAATTCGCAGGCTGGCGACAAGATTGTCAGCTTCATACTCGCGACGAGCGAGACCTGGAATGACAAGGCGTCCGGAGAGCGCAAGGAGCGCACCGAGTGGCACCGCGTCGTCGTTTTCAACAGCCAGATCGCGGACGTCTGCGAACGCTTTTTGAAGAAGGGCGCGAAGGTCTACGTCGAAGGTCAGCTGCAGACGCGAAAGTGGACCGACCAAGGGGGCGTTGAACGCTATTCGACCGAGGTGGTGCTTGCCCGCTTCAAGGGCGAGATGACGATGCTGTCAAGCGCAACCGGCGGCGGTCGCCAGGCCGGCATGGTGGAGGGCAGCACAGGCGGTGGATACCTGCCGCGCACTGGGAGCGATCTTGACGACGATATCCCGTTCGCCCCGCAGGTGCTCTGACCAGAACCCGCCAACGACCCGCATAGCGTGCGGGTCGTCACCCCCATTCTCGACCGGAGAACGCCGATGACCGGCCCGATGATCAATCGCCTTGGGTGCCTCGCGAGCGTCCACGCGTGGCGACGTGAGGCAACCGCGATCCGTGAATTGGCGGAACGTAACCATCTCCCTGAATCTCGTCGGCAGTTGCTCCTGAGGGAAGCAGATGCGGCGGACTGCCAAGCAGATTATTGGCTTGGCGCGGCCATGACATCCTAAGTCGACGCGAACGAGTAAACGCCGTTCGCGCCGAAGTACAACACGCAAGTTACTGAACATAGGTCTAGTCACTACATCTTTCTTGATCCGCCACCTGTACATTGAGGTCGAGTATTGGTATAGTAATCGCTTATGCCTTCCTAAGGAAGGAATGATGAACTCGTCAAACAGACCACATCGTAAGGGCGCCTTGCCCGGACCGCGCCGCCGGCGCGTGGCCATTCCGAGTGCGGTACAACCGGAGACGTCTCTTATGCGCACCTTCCAAATCCGTCTTGTAGAATGCACGACCCATCAGGGGTCCGCCGACTTCGCTGTTCATGCTGAAACTCCCGCAGCCGCCGCGGCCATCGTCGCTGAAGCGCATGGGGCAGCCCAAGCACGTGGCACCAACATGGTGACGCTCCCAGATGGTCAGACGCAAGTCGTCGAGGCCGAGAGCGTTGTTGCCCGCGAAAGAGCCTTCCTGCTACTCGACGACGCCGGGGTGGAAGTCTGTGACATCCCGGTGATCGATGCACCAAGCCGCCCACAGTAAGCCGCTTCTCCGGTATAAAGGCTCTCAAGGAGGGATCGCATGAACCAAACTAAGCAACAAGGTCGGCCCTTGTCCGCCGGGGAACGTGCTCGTCGGAAAAAGGCGATCGATTACGCCCGCGGCAGCGTAAGACTTGAGGGGTTCGTTCTGGACGACGCTGCAGAAGCTCTCTTCGCTTGCTACGTCCAGGGCGAGATCGATCGTCGTGAACTCGATGCAGCCGTCGCCGGGTTGGCCGCTTCCTATGGCTGATGATCGGCGGGAAGCACTCCTTGTCGCGAACCGCCTCTCGCAGCTCGCGGAATCTCCGATCCGCGGCGGATTTGACTTGTCCCATCTCCAAGCGGTCTACGCCCACATCTTTCAGGATCTGCCGCACCATCGACCGGGCGAACTGCGCGGCGATCCCCCTGGCTGGAGCAAGTTTCGTGCCCTCGGAAATCAGGTTAGCGTGCACGAAGTTCACTATGCCCACGATAATATTGGACCGCGCGCAGACGCCATGTTGCGCGACCTCGGCGAGCCGACCGGCATCGCCTCTCTTCCGCCGGAGGCCGTACCCGCGCGACTGGCGCGCCTCTATGGGGACCTCGACTTTGTGCATTCGTTCCACGAAAAAACAGCAGGACGCTTCGGGAGTTTACGCGCTCGCTGGCCGATGCGGCCGACTACGAACTCAATTGGTCATCGACCAATGTCACGGCCGCCGAGCGCAATCGCCTTTACGTGGCCCGCGACATCGCCGTTCTCGAACGTGCCTTTCCGGGCCTGACGCCTCAACGCGGTATGGAGACCAATGATCGCGCTGAGTTTGAAGCCTTGCTCGCGCTGCCCGCGCTTCGCCGGGTTCCGCCAGAGGGGTCAACAGATCCGGCCCATTGTTCCGCACCGCGGCACCGCGGCACCGCGTTGACGGCGGTGCTGATCGGCCAGAGCCGCAGAACCTCATAATCGGCTGGACGCAGCAGAGCGGACACGTCGCCCTCGGCTTCACCGAGCCAGAGCGGCCAGTCCCCCTGCTTCAGGATGCAGGCATCCGGTCGTGCACACTCAGCATGTCCCGGTCACTTGACGTGGTGAGAAGGCAGAACGTCCGCGTCACCTCTCCGCTTGCCCACTTGAAACCCTCCCACAGCCCGGCCAGGGCGAGCGGCGAGCCGCCTGCCCGCGCGATGGCGAAGGGCTGCTTGAGCTGACCCTCCGGGCGCCCCCAATCGTAGAACACCTCCGCCGGGACGATGGCCCATCGCTTGGCGAGCGCGCCTCGGAAGCTGAGAAGTTGTGTAACCGTTTCCGACCGCGCGTTGATGATTGGCGGTTCGATCCCTAGATCGGATTGCAGGTTGGCGGATTTGTCAGCCCAGCCGCCAACAAGCCGCCACCATTGATGACGCAGGCATAGTGGCGGCCGTTCCTCAGGGTGGCGGTGTAGTAGGTATTCGTCGCGTCACCATGACGGCCGGAGATCGTCACCCCGTCAGGGCTGGTACCGATGATCCCGGCGGTGTTGTCCGCAATTCGATCATCCGAAAGCATTGCTGACTGACAGCCACTAAGCAGCAAGAGGCCAGCCAGCGCAGCAAGGAGTTTCTTATTCGTCATGTGATTTCCTATCGTTCTGTGGCAAACCGCGCCAACACGCCTTGCAGAAGGCCGACGTAAGCGAAGAGGAGGACGAAAACTCTACTGAGAATGCCAAGCGCCGCGCCACCCACTAAATATGAAGCCCCGTCTTGCTTCGTAGCGCGCTCAAAGGTCTGTATGAACTTGTCATGCCGCGCAGAGGCAGCGTTAGGCGCTCTTTCGACCGGGAAAGAACAACGCCTCGGCTTCCGCCTGCAGATCAAACGGGACCCAGGTTGCTCCAAGCTTGGCGAGATCGACAGCACGGCTGACGCCTTCCGCCTCTTCGCTCCGTACATGGGCCTCCACGAGGAGATGCGCGGCTGTCTCCGTCAGACGTAGGGCACGCTCCTCCATTGGCTGAAGCCAATATCCACCATGGATTTGGGCATCGACGACCCGCTGCTTTGCATCGGTCGCCGCCAAGGTCGCGGCTTGCCGCGCGGCAAGCCGCGGTGGCCCGCAAGACGAAACACGCCAATACGGCGTCCAGACCGGCATGGCGCAGAGCTCCCGGTTCTGGCCTCACGTGATTTGCGATGTGGTCCGCCGCCACCGCGTCGGCCGCGTGACGCGGGTCATAGTCAGGCATGCTCAACCCGAAGCTCTCGACCAGAAGCAAGACTTCGCGGACATCAGGGGTGATGTCCCGCAGCAAGTCCATCGTTGGGGGCGCCCTGCGCTCGACGGGAAAGCGGACGACATTCGTCGTCCCGACCATCAATTCAATTCGCATCGTCACCTCCTCTGTCTACGTTGGAAAGTCTAGACGCTCCCACTGCCCGGGGCAAGCTAAATAGTTGAAAAGACTAGACACTATGGCGCAACGCAAGTAACTGTCAGTGGCCCAAACCGCTACGAAACTGCTGCAGCGGGGCTTGGGTGCGCCTTGGATGGTATCCATTCGCGCCGAGATGCGCCGCATACTCGGCATCGAGCACGCCTCGGCCGTGGGCGAGCTGCGCCAAGTCGAGATTGCCACCCCAGTTTACTTCTAGCAAAACTGGCCCGTGCCCCGGATCACGCGCTCGATCACGCCCGTTTCGATATCCATTTGTGAGCGGCCAAATTGACTTGGGTTGGGGCGAACGAACACCCATTCGGACGAAGTTTAAAGCAATCGTCGTGACGGGCGTCTCCCAGCGCGGGGACCGGGCTCTATTCCGCTGCGCTCCACGGAGGCAGCTGCGCCGTCTCCGCCGTTCGGTAACGATCCCATGACGTCGGGCGGCGCTCTCGCGCGTGACCGCGCGCATTCGATAGTCCGACGCAGAAGAAACCGCCCATGGCTGACGTCTGCGGACAGTCACCTCCCCTAAAACGGGACGAGCGAAAATCTATCATCGCGAGGGCTACGGCACCGCGGCAGCGTCAACAACCCGGCAAGCCGGGTGCTCCACGCTGTTGCGCCCCTGCGGGTGCAGACCCTGCCTTTTACGGCGCCGTCTTTAGCCCGTGCGATTTTCGCACATCCCATTTCAGGAGAGTTTTCATCATGACCGCATCCAAAATCATCCGCGCCATGCTCGTTCACCTGCGCCGGACTATTGAACGCACCTTCCATCGGGTCACCGTCGCCAGCGCAACCGTCACCATCAGCCTACCACCCTTCATCAAGCTGGAAATCAAAACCGAACCACGGCAGGCGAAGCCGGCTCACCGCCGCCGTCGCCAAGTGGCCTGACGGCCATGGCCGGGCTCGCCCACAGCGAGCCCGGCTATGCCTACGGCATGAAGTCACCTCTTCGAAATCCCGCCCGCGCACGCCAGGATGGCATCCGGATCGACACCTACGCTATCTAAGCTGCTTACGCGGCGTAGCTGATCCGACGACTCCGAGTCGTCGGCCACACGAAATGGAAACTTGGTCAAGTTCAGCCATTTAGCGCCTATGCTCCGCGCCCTGCCCGCCCTGGCCCATAAGACCCGAACCGTCCGCCGCCCTGTCGCTGACGCTCCGATCGCGGCGGGAGCCGTGCGCGGACCGTTGCCGGCAACCCAGGCGCCCCAACTCGCCACCGCGGCCGATGCCCCTCCTGCCGGCTCGGCATGGATCTCAGAGCTCAAGCTGGATGGCTACCGCCTTCTGGTCTGGATCGACCAGGGCCGCGTCCGCCTCGTTACGCGCAACGGGCATGACTGGACGGCGCGCATGCCCCGTCTCGCCGCGCGCTTCGCCGCCTTTGGCGTTCAGACCGCCCTTCTCGACGGCGAGCTCGTCGCCCTCCGGCAAGACGGAACGCCTCACTTCCACGATCTGCAGGCCGCTTTGTCGGCAGGCAAAGACGGGCGGCTTTTCTATTACGCATTCGACCTTATCCACCTCGACGGGTGGGACCTGCGCGGCTGCGCGCTCAGCGGCCGCAAGCGGGTGCTCGAGGCACTCACCGGCTGGGGCGAGCACCTCCGCTATGCCGCTCATATCGATGGCGACGCCGCCGGCCTCCATCAGGAGGCCCATCGGCTCAAGCTGGAGGGCATCATCTGCAAACGCGCCGACGCGCCCTATCGGCCTGGTCGGAGCGCCTCCTGGCTCAAGATCAAATGCCTCGGCCGCGAAGAATTCGTCGTGCTCGGCTGGACGCCGCCCGGCGGTTCCCGCCGCGGCATCGGCGGCCTCGTCCTCGGGTTCCACGATCCGGACGGTCACCTCCATTTCGCCGGCGTCGTCGGAACGGGCTTCTCCCATCAGGACCTGCCACCTTCCGCGAGCACTTCGACGCCGTGCCTGCGGCTCGGCCAGCCTCGTTGCTCGTCGTCGGCGAAGCGCCCGACCGCGCCATCCGCTGGGTCACGCCCGTGCTGGTCGCCGAGGTGAACTTTACCGCCTGGTCAGGTGAAGGTCGCGTCCGCCATCCTGTCTTCCTCGGCCTCCGCGAGGACAAAGTCGCCCGCGACGTCGTCATGGCCGTGCCTGATCCGGAAGCAAGCCGGAATGCGTTCAAGCCGCGGGGCACGGCGAGCGACGGACCCTCGCGGTCGCGGTGGAACGGTGCAGTCCCCCCACGGCGCCGAACGACCGCAGACGCCTGACGATCTGCCCGCGATGCGTGTCGGATGCGTTGGCATGGGCGCCGCAGCGAACCAACCCCCATTCTGCTGGGAGGTCGGCAAGGCCGCTGCCCGGTGTGTCTCGCCCAATGCCCTCTTGTCCTGCCTGGAGGAGCGGCACGTCGGGGGTAGCCGGGCCTCTCCGCCATCCTCTCGTCCACGTTGGCAGTGGCAGAGGCAGCCTCCTCGGCGATAACCGGTCGAGTAAGCCGGCCCATCACGGCAAATCCTGCGGCGCGGCGGCACTGCCCGGTCCAACCCGCCCATCCTGCCAGAGTCCTCGCCGCGAACGCCGTCGGGCACGCTGGCGAGCTCAGCCGGGGTGCCCGTCTCAGACAGTCCGGCCCCTGCGTCAGCTACGCGGGACGTGCCGACGATCCACGGCACGGCGGTGGCCCTTTCAAGGTTGTGGTCCCCGGCGAGCACCAGGTGCTCCAGCACAGCGCCAGTCCGCATGCTGGTGTCGGCGGGAGGGCCAATGGGCTCCGAGGTTGGGCCAGGCCGCCGGCCATAGTTGGGCGAGTTCCAACGTGTGGGTTGGATGGGCGAATCAGTGCAGGCGGCAGCTTCAGCGGCATAGCGGGCCTCGCTGGCCATGACGTATCTCGACCGCCTTCACCCACGGTGCGCCGGTCAGCCCTGGTCCGGCTCACCACTCGAGT
>NZ_LMUY01000076.1:56604-70959 GCF_009765685.1 Acidisphaera sp. L21
GGTTTCCGCTCCCTCCTTGCCCGGACCTGGTCGACCACACCCGAGGGGGAGAGCCAGCACAGGGCAGGCGAACCTCCCGGGCGAAAAGAGAGATCAAAATCATGGCCAGCAAGACCCGCACCCAGACCGCCGCGAAGCCCGCCACCCGCACCGCCCAGGTTCGTCAGTCCATCACACTGGAACTCGCCCTCGCGCTCTGCCCCCAAAGCGGCCTCGCCGAAAACCTCTCCCGCACCTTCGGCCTCGACCCCGTCGATACAGCCGGCATCCGGGAAGCCACCGAAGAGCACCTGGCCCTCGCCTCCAAGACCCTGCCGCTCTCTGACAAGGCCCTAGAGATGCACCTGCAGCGGATCGTCGGCGCCTACGTCAGCTCCGCCTACGGGGCCGGCCAGTTCTACTCCACCAAGGTCACCCAGGCCCGCGACCTCACCATGAAGCTCGCCAACGAAGACCGCGACGAAGACCGCGACGGTGTGAGCGGGTTCGAGAGCCGGGCCGAACGCGCCCGCATCTTCGCCGCCGAGATGGGCCTGCAGGCGCACGCCCTGGTCGCCGCCGCCGAGGGAGCCGTCTCCGCCTACGCCCACCTCACCGGCAGCGAGTGGAAGCCATACGAGGCCCCCAGCCAGGCCCCGAACGTCAGCCGCGCCAGCGCGACCGCCCAGATGGGCGCCTTCGGGGGCTGAGACCACGGCGGGAGCTTCGGCTCCCGCCTCGACCCTTCCAAGCGAAACGGGTGTCGCCCACAGCGGCACCCAATCGCGTGTCGGATGCGACGCGCTGGCAGGGCTGTCCGTCATCTCCGGGCAAGCGCGCACCTTGCCCCACCACCCCCCTTCCGTCTGCGCCCCCCACAAGCGGGGGGCTGCCGGGTAGGCGGCCGCTTCGTGGCCGGCTCATACCAGCCCTTTCCGTTCGGCCATATCCCGGTCGACAATCCCTATATCGAGTTGCCGATCGGACGGTTCTGGCGTGGCGTTCTAACCAGTGGCACGACAACCGCCTTCATCTGGAATCTGACTGCCGTCCTATGCGCTATGCCGCTTCGCGCGCAGAAAAAGAGTCCAACGCAGAGGACTTATCGGATCGGCCACGGCTGGGCGAGGGTAAGACCTAGACCAAGCCATTCGAGCACATCCCTTCGGGACCGCTACGTTGCTTCCGTAAGCTTGCGCGACGCCAAAGGCGCCACCCTCACTAACGGAAGTCGAGCCGCCCAAGAGCCGTCTCGCCGCATACGCGCTACCATCGCTTGCGCGGGTCCATGGTCGTCCAGCATGTCGGCCAGCCCTGCCGCTATTTCGGAAAGCCGTTCCAAATCTCCGACCTGGTGGCCGCTATTGGGAAGCTTCTTGAGAAGTACCTGAGGCACCGGCCTCAACGGTCCCAAGGTAGCAGCCCGCCCAGCGGGTCCCGTGGCCACCTAATGGATCGTCTTGCTCTTGCGATAATACGCTAAGTCGATCTCGCCGACATCGACAATAAATCCAGCGGCCTGCCATGTGGCAATGCCCGACGGATTGCTGGCGATAAGCTCGGCCGGAATATGTCGCATCGTTCCCGGAACTGCCGGGTGGTAGCCCTGCAGCAAAAACCCCCCAGATACAACACGATCCTCCTCGAACGCGCACGCCGAGAGGCCCTCGTAGGCGATCGCCAACAATTGCGCTGCATTATCCTCCACGAACTTCAAATCGAGCACGGCGAGGCGCTCCTCCAGCTCGGGCGGCAACTCGACGAAGCACGCATGGCCATCGACGCGACGAACCACCATCAGCCCCACCAACCGCTGGCCCCCATTGTCCCAGCACATCACAGCGACGGCGGAATCCATCGCATCGGCCCCGATCATCCTCAGCGTCTCCGTTTATCGAAAAGCGATCCTTGGCATCGCAGTCTGTCCTTCCTTGACCTAGGTCAAAGCGCCGATATCAGCCAATGGGTCGATCGTCCTTGCGGCGGTGACGCATCGCCTCCTGGTGCTCCTCCCGGCGCACTTCCGCGGCCGCGGTCGCATCCAAGAGACGGCGCCAAGCAACATCCAAATCGCGCGGATCGTGAGAACGGCACGGCGTTGGACGAAAGACCTCGGCTAAGCGAGGCAACGGAACCACGCGACCTTTAAGGTCATCGCAGAAGGTCGCAGAGCCCGCTGAAACGATGATGCCGGCGATCGGCACCAACAATCCCGCCAAGACCACCTGGACCGCACGACAATGCCGATGGTTCTGATGCACCGGATTCTGAAGCGCATGCCTGACCTCGCCGGCGGCCAGGTGCTGCACCCACTCCGCGCTGTCCAGCGACCCGGTGATGTGGCCGCCATACGTCTTCGTCTCGATCACCATGATCGCGTCCGATGCACGGACAAGATGATCCATCTGCGTGACGCCCAGCAGGTCAGGCAGGAGAACGTCATGCAGCGCCGGCATTCCTAAGTTCGACAGCGCTCGCGCAACGGCGCCCTCACCCTTACGACCGATGATCGCCGCCTTGAACTCTCCAAATTTCGTCCAAGTGTCCTCACCCACATGCGTGGTGCGCTTGGAACGGCTTCGTGTTGCTGTCTCATTCTCATCGACCATGTCGCCTCCAAAATCTGGTGCGGTGCACGGTGCGGCAATTTGGGGCGAACAAAGATACGAATGTCCTCGTTCGCCCCAAATTCTTGGATGCTCGGTCCATGACCCGGATCGATCATATGGACCTCCGCGCAGACACGGAGCATAGTCAGTCGACAGCGCCTTCGATCCCGCAAGGATCATGTGTCCAAAATGGACACATCTCGGCGGCGCCGATGTCTCCCTATCGTCTGTCGCTTTGTCTCCTCATCCTGGGTTGGTCGGAGCGAGAACTCGCACGACGTACCGGTGAGCATCGAACGACCCTCCGGCGCTGGCTCTCCGGCGAAAGCGATGTCGACCCCGCCGTCGCAAAATGGCTGGACGTGCTCGTCGCCGTCCATGTCGCCAATCCCGGGCCGCGACGTAAGCCGCTCTCGGTCCTCGGCGGCGAGGCCACGCCGACACCATTGTGACCGGGTGAGCCGCCGGCCGGCGCTCGTGCCAGTCACCGGGAACGTCCGACCGCCCCACGGAAGTCAGCAAGGAAGAAAGCCTCCGCTGCTCTTCTAGAGTAATGCTGGCCAAGGTCGCGCCGCCTCAAAGGGTGGGTCCTCGCCGTGCTCGCCATGCTCGGCCGAAGCCGGCCTGCGCGTGGCTCCGCGCGGCTCCGGTCCCGCGCCGAAGAGGCGCGCCTTTGACCCGTCACGAAGGCCAGCATTTGCGCCGCTCAGCAGCGATCGGGCTGCAGAAAAGAGCAGGAGCAAGACAATGGATCAGACCCTCACGCACGATACCCTGGCGATCACGTCCACGGCCGGCTGGATGTCCTACGAAGAGTTCGCCGAAGAGTTCTGGGAAACGCCAGTGACCTACAACCGCACGGCCCCGGCCGAGATCATCCCCGAGAACGAATTACCCTTCTAGCCGAGCAGCCGGGTCCGAAAGGATCCGGCTCCCTCACGTGCTCAGCGAGCACCGCCTTTTCTAGCTCCGGCGCGGAGATCGAGGCGTCCAGTCACAGAACACATACACGATCCCGATTGCCGCCGCCGCTCCCAACAATCCGACCTGCATCGTCTCATGAAGATCGTGCTACGCCGCGTTGATCGCGCCCACGACAAACAACGCCGCACCCAGAAAGAAAAGTCCCGCGCCGGCCGGCAACGAATGCCATATCCGCTTCATCGACTCCTCCTCATGTCCTCTCCCATCGCATAACAGCACGATCCCGACTGTTCGGATATTTTCCCCGGACGCCAGCTTCGTTCGCCCCGGCTCTCCCTACGATGCCCCGGTCGAAGCAAACACGCTCGACATCTACCTGGGAGAGATGACTATGGATGGAGGTAATCTACTCTTCGACCTACCGCAGTCGACGCGGGGAAACGGCAAACATAGCCGCGCGTTCCCAGCCCAGCGCCGAAGCGTCGTGCGCGAGAAACTGATGGTGCTCCTGACCGAGCCGCGCACCGTCAAGGAAATCGCCGTCGGTGCGAACCGGACGGCGTCCAACATCACGGGACACCTCCGCGCCATGCGTCGAAAGAATCTCGTCGTCCGTCTCAGCTGGGGCGTATGGGTCCGCCGCGATAAATGTGCCAACGCGCCGGACTATGCCAGCATTCGACGCAACAACCCGGCACAGGAGCGTCTACTGGCGCATCTTCGCGAACCGAAGTCACTCACCGACCTCATGCAACTCACCGGCCTCCGCGGTGACAACGTGATGCAAAGCCTCAGGAAGATGGCGAAACGCGGCGAAATCGAGCAGCGCCAGGACGACCTATTTGCAGCCGTCGGTGAGTGAGGAGTAGGGCGGCGAGACATCTCGTCGCCCGTCGCGACCAAATCTTCTGATGCGGCTAATTACTTGTCGTATAGCCATATCTGCCGTTGGACATCAGAGCCGGTCGGCATGTCGCCTGTGGGTTGCTTAGAGAGTGCCAAGACGTCAACTTAGACACATCAATCCACACCTTTTTACCATTCGGCCATACCATCGCGGTTCTGCCGTCCTGCGCCGTCATGGGTTCGGGCACGATGATTACCCCCGCGCCCGTTCCGACCTTCGGCGCTGTGCGATCTGGACCAGCATAAACCGGTGCTGGAGGGGCGTTGATGCCGTTAGGTCCATATGACGACGCCAGTGCCATGCATTGCCATCCTGGCAGGGCTTTCACAGCCGTGACCGGCTTGTATGATTGTGCCACTGCGGCGCCTGACGACAGGAGCACGATCGCTTGGACAGCCAGTATAATCTTCCTCATGTCGCCTTCCTTTATGTCAAAACGGGAGCACCGGCGGCACTCCCCATTTTTGCAGCGACGCTTGATCGCCACTGACCCACCGTCTCCCCCGCCGTAATGCCGTTCTTTGCCAGTTGCGCAGGAGTATACATACTCAGGGCACCCGAAATTGGATCGGAATCCTGAGCCGTCGCGATAGCGGCGCCTCCTTGGGGACCAAAGTTGTAATAGCCTCTAACATCCAGAGCCGTCGGAGTTGAGACGCCGTTGTTCTGTAGATATTGGGCCCCTTGCTTGAGGTACTCTGCCGCGGCAATGGCCTGTGTCGCGGGGTCGCTTTGTCCTGCTAGCCCAGGGACGATGTTCGCGGCAAGGCTTGGATCTTGTGCAAGCGCAGCTGCGAGGCTCGACTGGTAGGTGGCCGCAGTCATCTGAAAGGCGCCGGTGATGCTTCCTGTCCCCGAGACGTTCTGACAATTGCTCTCGACCACGCACGTCGCAGCCAAGGCGGACGCGTTTACCCCGAGCGCCTCCGAACTTTGCTGCGCGGACGCACCCCAGGATGTTCCCAGCATCGTGTCAAGGGCGCTGCTGTCCGTCGACGTGCCTGTCCCGCTCAGGCCGCCTGTCCCGGTCGTACTGCCGCCGAGAATCGACACCGTTCCCGTTGGCATCGTGAACGCCGAGAGCCCCACCTCGCCCACCATTGGGACAATCTGCTGCGGTACGCCGCTGATGGTCTGGGGTTCCGGGTCCGCGAATGCCGCCGATCCCCACAACGTCAGCACTGCCACGGAGCTGGCAATGAGCCGCCGCCTCGGCCGCCCGAACGTTTCTCGACCTTCCGGCCGATCTCTCTTTCCTTCCACAAGTTCCCTCCTCGATCAGGTTAGATCCCGATCGTCAGGCGGTTCGGGGCGAACCGACACCTAAAGTCCCGAGAAATCTTTCATCTCGCAAAGCCGGTTTCCCTTATCGTCCGCCCAGCGGGACGTCACCTGGCAACGCTCCACCGCGATACCAATGCTCTCGATGCGGCTGCTCACGCCCCAGTCGGACCACGTGCCCCATAGATAGCCGCTCAGCACCAGCCCGACCATGAGCCCTCCGATGCAGAGTGCCCGGACCCACTCGCGCTCATGGTTGTAGCGGCGCTCCCTGATGACAAGGGCCTCGCGAACCCCCCGCGTCATGTCGGGCAGTATGTCCCTCACCAATTGCGTCAAGACCGCGGTCTTCTCGATCTCGATCTTCTCGATCGCATGGCGGGCGCTTCTGTCGAGGTTCTCGATGACACCGCTTGCCTTGGTTAACGTTTGCCGCGTTCGCTCCGTGACAACCCGTTGCTTGGCCAACTCGTCCTCCGCTGTCGCCTTCGCTCGCTCCACGATGGTGAGCAGCGTATCCCCGATGGCCAACGCGACTTCCGCGAACCCCGCCTGCGTGCCGATCATTGTCGAAATGAAGACACCCTCGGGATATTCGGGACGGACGCCCCAATCGCGCGCGGCCGTCTCGACAGCTTCTAGCCGGTCTGCAAATCGGCTACGCAGTTCCGAAAGGTCCAGGGGCCGTTGTGGCCCCGCAAGCTGACGGGCAGGGCTTTCCATCACCCCGCCCTCCTAGCGCGCGGATGTTCCGTCCTGCCGAGCTTGGTGGTGACCTTTCCCGGGAAACGCTGCCAGAACGCGGTCGCCGCTGCCATGTCCTTGTCGAACTGCACGCCATACCGCTCCCTAAAGCCAGCGGCCTTCAAGTCAGGCTGGGCCATCAGGATCGCCGTCGGCATCGCGTACACGGATACCGCGCCAATATCGGGCCAAGGCGTTTGAACAATCAGAGCCTGGCCTTCCTCGATCCCGCCTGCCAGGCTTGCCGGCCGGTAGGAGAAGGGGGGTCTGTTGCGGAAGTTGGGCGTCGCTTCGAAGAACGCCGCTCCGGTTTCGGCGTAGAATTTCTCGCACTCTTCATATTCTTCAGGCGTCTCAAATACCGCGACGGCCGCCCGGTGCTCGTAAGTCGCCGCAGGTAGAATAGGGGAGAACGGCACGGGTGGTGTGCGGATAACATATAGCCCGGGAAGGCCGGGCTGTAGCCTTTGTACAACACTTTCGAAGGCAGGGTGATCAGACAGGGGCCGGTGTTGATTAGTTTTCACCCAGGAGCGCATCGCAATACCCGTCGCCTCTTGCCAAGCTAGTGCGAGAGCCGCCTTCGGCACAATCGTGGAGGTCCGATCCTGTTTTCCGAGCACAATCCTGACCAGGAGGTCTAATGGATCGGCCACCTTGGGCATGACATAGAGGGTCGCCGTCGGTGCTTCCGAAGCCCGTGTGAAAGCTTTCCAGGGGTCGGAGGTCGCCACGAACTGAACGCCGTCGCCTTGATGATACATTTTTAGAACTGCGAAGAGCTGTTCGCGTGTCATCCACGATAACTCGGGACTGACGTTCAGTTCTACGTCCTCGGCCTCGATTGGCCCGCCGGCTTCGTAGCGGTCCCACGCCCTTACCCCGGACCCTTCCCAGATGAAGCACTCTGTCGCGTCCGTCTCCATCTTGACGAGGGCCTCATGAACGTCCCCTTCCACCAGATCGAAAACGACCTTGGCCACCTTGCCAAAGGCGTCGCAAATCAACGGCTCCATCAACGCCAAACGGCGTCCGCGCTCCTTCTCAAGCATGGGATTGTTCCTCGGCATTCGCCTTGGGGCCGATCGCCGAGTTTTCCATCGAGACGGTCCGGCGGGACGCTGGAAGCCACAGCGGAGGGATTGAGTCGATGAACGCGGGGACAGCTTTTGTCCACCAAATTGATACCCGCTCTTGGTCAAAGAAAGAGAGTCTAGCATGCTCCCCTTTGACGACGCCCTCCGCCGCGTCCGAAAAGGTCAGGCCGCGATCGGTGACCTGTGACATGCATGATAGGGGCGGCATCATCACGAGCTTGGCGCCGTGGGCGAGGGCGTCCGTCACGATCGGGTGGCTTTTGATTGAGGCGAACGCATTGCTGGCCGAACGCCCTGACATGACCAAACCGGCATTGAGCACGATCATTGTCGCCTCAGGTGCGAAGAGTTCCTGCGCCGTGAAATGGCGGAGGTAGTCAACATCCGCCTGTTCCGGGCCAATGACATGGGCGAGCACAACCCTGATGCCTTGACGTTCCAAGGTCTGGACAATCGGGATCTCCCGCACAAGGCGGCTCAGGGGCGTATCCCCGCCTCCCACGTCGAGGAACGCATTGTACTGGCCGTCAATCTGGTCCTGAATGCGCTCCTCCAGCCAGGACTTTACGTCGTCGAAATCGGCCGAGGGCGGTTCCAGTACATCGTCATGGAAGAGGGGTAGGTTATACGTGACGTTGAGGAGGTCTGCGTTCCAGATGACCAAATTCGCTCCCTGCTCCCGAACAGCCTGGATAACGGTATTGAGGAAGGTCGTCTTTCCTACCCTTTGGCGACCAATCCCGATAAAGAGGATCGGGCGGCGCTCGCTTTGAGCCTTCGATGTTTTCGACATGATTCTAGGTCCTCTGTTTTGGCCGGATGATGTGCCGGTCCAGGTGGGCAAACTGTTCGTCCACAGCAGTCAGCTGCGCTCTCACCTCCTCTGGCAGATGGTCATAATCGCCCGCGGGCGGCACTTTGGGTGGCGGCGGAGGTAGCGTGCGTCGGCGGACCGGGTTCTCTGTTCGCGCCAATGGCGGTTCCCAGTCTTCTCGCTGGCGTGAACGGTGCGGCGTCGCGGAGCGGCTCGGACCATGCTTCGGCCGCGCTTCAACCTCCAGCGCAACGCGACGGAACAGCTTTCTCGCGGTCTCCGCGGTTAGGCGCCCGCCTCTGCCGTTTGTCTGCCCTCGGCGCGCGAGCAGCTGCGCAAACGATTCCCAACTAGGCCCGCTGGGTTGTCCCACCTTCAGCCCAACCAGCTCGGCATAGCTGTCGCGGACGTAGCGATAGACCGGCGAGGTCTTCCCATACTCGTCTTTCTCAAGTTGCTTCAGGTCTCGTTTGGTTAGCCGCTGGCGCATGTCGCCCCTCTGGGTTGCGTAGCGACAGCCTCTTCAGGATTGGGGCGAAACGACAGGGGGAAAATGGCGCCGGAGTCGGAAAGCTTTCGCCAAGGTTTCGGATAGATTCCGGACAGGTTCCGGATGGACTTCGGATAGATGTCGGAAAGCAAAAGTGGGTTTCCATACACCATTGCACCCGTCGTGCACGGTGACCGGCTTTTTCGAGGTCCCGAAAAACATCTGGCTTCGTTCGCCCCAAATTCTCGGATGCTCTCGCCATACCAAGGAGCGCATCATGGCGACCGAGACGACTGAAATGCTGACCCGGATCATCGGGGGTCAGGACGAACTGAAGGCCGGCCAGACAGAGATCGCCAGCGCCCTCGCAGCACACAGCGAGATCCTGCGCCTGCTCGCGGAGCAACTGAGCATCGTCATTGAGAAGCTCACGCCAGCACCTGGCGATGGACCAACGATGCAGGAACTGCTGGCCGAGTTGGTGGCGAGAGTCGGCGACAACGGAGCCCTCCTTCGTCGCATCGACCGTCGCACCGACAGCATGGCAACCAGCCTGCCGGACGATGTCGTTCGCGCCGTCAGGGGGGCTTTCGGGGCGAACGGAAACGGGACCGCCGCAGGACACGGCGCGAACGGGAGCGTCGCTCCATGATGACCTTCCGCAAGCTGGCGGCTGATTCGGCCGGCAAGCTGATCCGCGCCTACTTCACCGAGAATACCCCGCAACCGGCCCATGACTTCCGGACGGATCCCGGCAAGGCGTTGGACAGTGGCGGACGTCTCACCTCGTACTATACCGGCCGGGATAGCCGGGCGACGTGGCGGCCGGATATGCCGGCCGAGGTAGCCCAGGCGCTCGGTGTCGACGCGCGGACCATGCCCAAGGATGCCGACCTTGACCGGCTCTTCGAGGCCAAGCGGGGCGATACGGGGGAGGCTTGGACCGACCAGAAGCGCAAGGTCAGCGCTTATGACCTGACCCTTGCTCCGCACAAATCAGTCACCCTGGCGGCTGAGTTCGCAGCGACGCCGGCCGAAAGCGCCATGATCTGGCACGCCATCGACCGCGCGAACGACGCGACCATGCGCTACGTTGCGCGGGAGGTGGGCTGGGCCCGCAAGGGCAAGGCTGGGGAGGACGGGGCCGATCCCGGGGCTGTCGGGTGGGTCAGCTTCCGCCATCACACCGCCCGGCCGACCCTGCCCGTCCAAGATGGTGCGAACGGCGCGACCTATCTGGCTCAGTCTCCGATGGGCGGGGACCCGCACGCGCACATCCATAATGCCCTCTTCAACCTGGTCGTGACCGAAGATGGTCGGGTCGGCTCCCTTGACACCCAGCGTCTCCATAGCCGCGTGCACGAGTTCGGTGCGTTCTTCCAAGCCCGGCTGGCCGACGAACTGCGGCGCCTTGGTGCCCGGACCGGCTACGACAAGAACCAGCAAGCCGTCGTGCTCGAGGCGATCCCGCAGCAGGCCGTGGACCTGTTCAGCAAGGGGCGTCGGCAGGTGCTCGGCTCCGCGAAGGCCTATGCCGCCGCCCAGGGTCTCGATTGGGACGAGATGTCCGCCGAGGGCAAGTTCAGGATCCTCGCCACGGCCGGCCTCGCCTCCCGCCTGAAGAAGCATGGCGACAAGAACGACCACGAGATTTGGCGCGAGCAGGCCGCCGCCATCGGCTGGAACCATCAAACCGTGCTAGGCGAGACCCAGCATGAGGCGCGCCCGGCGGCCGAGCGCTTCGATGCCGCCCACCGGTTTGCCGCCCGCCATCTTGCCCAGGAATTCCACACGGCGGCGGTCATCGACCATGACAAGCTGCGACTGTATGCGGCGCGTGGTCTCATTGGCGCCGGGATCGCCGGCGGCGTCAGCGACATCGACCAAGTGGTGTCGCTCATCGAACAGCGGGGCCTGACGCTGAAGGGCGAGCACGTCTCCCTCATCACCGGCCTGTCGGGCGACAAGGTCCGCGTCACCAACACGGCCCAGGTTCGGATCGAGCAAAGCCTTGCCGCGGAGGCGTCGCGCGCTGCGGCCGACAGAACCGGTGCTCTCTCGCACGCTGCCATCGCGGCGGCGATCGCCGCCTCGGGGCTGGATTTCACCTCCGAGCCCGACCACGGAGCCGCCCAGAAGGCAGCGATCTACGCCGTCGGACAGGGAGCCGCCCTGTCGCTGCTGACCGGCGTGGCGGGCGCCGGGAAGACCACGCTGCTCAAGCCCCTGGTGGAGGCCTGGAAGGCAGATACCCGATTTGACGCGGGCGGACGGGAGGTCGTGGGGCTTGCGACTGGCTGGAAGCAGGCCGACGCGCTCAAGGATGCCGGCGTTCACCGTACCATCGCCATGGAGCCGCTGCTTCGGTCCATCAAGAGCGGAGAATTCCAAGCGACCCGCAACACCGTCCTGGTCATCGACGAGATCAGCCAGGTCGCGCCCCGGGCAATGCTTGCCCTACTGCAGCTCCAACGCGAGACGGGTCTGACCATCAAGGCCCTCGGAGACCGGGAACAGGCGCAAGCGGTCGAGGCAGGCGATGCCGTCGAGATTATGCGGCGGGCGCTGCCCAAGGAGGCACAGGCGGAGCTCCTCAGCACCGTGCGCCAGAAAGGACGCGACGCGGTGGAAACGCGCCGCCTGCGTACGATTGCCGGGCTGTTCCGGGGGATCGAGCCTGACCTCGATGCTCTTGACGGACTTTCCGAAAAGCGACGCGGCAGAAAGATCAATGGACCGCGGCTCGCCAACGCCCAGGCTGAACTGGAAGCTGAGCAGCGACAAAACCATCACCTTGGCGAAGTGGAGCAGGCCCTCGCCATGAAGCGACAGGACGGCACCGCCCGCTTTATCGGCGGCGACCAGGACCAGGTTGTCGGTCGGATCGCGGACTTCTACATGGAGCGCCGGGACGCCCTTACGGTCGCTGGGTCAAAACGGGGTATCACCGTCTCGGCCTTGACCAACGCCGACGCCGCCGACCTCAGCCAGGCCATCCGCGGCAGGATGAAGGCCCGCGGCGAGCTGCGCAATGACGAGCAGGTGTATGACGCCGTCGACCAGCGCGGCGAGCACTATGCCATTCCGATCGCGACCGGCGACAAGCTGCGGCTATTCCGGCGGACCTGGGCCAAGATTGATGGCAAGGGAGGTTCGATCGGCAACAACGGCGATATCGTCGAGGTGGTCGGCCGCATGGCGAATGGCCTCATCTTGCGCGACAAGGACGGGCGCGTGGGCGAGGTCGAGTGGAAGCGTCTTGAGGATAAGGAGACGGGCCGGCTCTTGGTAGGCTTCGGGCATGCCATGACGGTCGATGCGGCGCAGGGGATCACCTCGGACGAGCACATCAACGCCCTGCCCCGCGGCACCGCTGGCATGACGGGCTTCACCGCCTACGTGGCAGAAAGCCGGGCGCGCGGGACGACCTGGACGATGATTTCGGATGAGGCGACCTTCGACGCCGTCCGCAGTCGGCGTGCGCTGGGCGACCTGACGCCAATCAAGGCGGAGGACATGTGGTCCAAAGTGGCTGAGGACATGGCCGCCAAGCCCTACAAGGCCCTCGGCATGGACCTGCTTCAGGCAGTCAGGGAGGACCGCGAGATGGCCGTACGGTCGTTCATGGCGGCTGGACATCGTGTGGAGACGATGGAGCTTCAGGGTCGCAGCCTTGGCCGAGAGGCGCGCGATCGGATTCAGGCCGAGGCAGTACGCAAGAGCATCCCGGCTCTTATCGCCTCCTTAGACATCTCGATCGCGGCGGCCGAGACCACCCTCTCCGGACCGATGTCCGATCGGGAGGCTCATCTCCGTAGCATCCGCATTGACGCTGAGCTTTCCCGGCGGGAGTTGGGCAGTGTAGCACCACGCAAGTCCGTCTCACCCTCTCCAGGTGTGTAGTCGCATATCGAATAGCTGACCGATTGTTGGCGGAGCGTTCACCCGCTAATATGACCGCCCCACGAACAAGGATCGCGGAAGTTCACGCCTGGTGGGTCCAGCGGCCGCCACCATATGGCTGACATGCACAATACTTTGCGGATCGAAAACGTTTGGGATTATCCCCGTCCTCCGGTGTGGCAGCCGGTTGGCTTGCCGGTCCGAGTGATGTTTGACGACACGACCATTGCCACGACTGACGAGGCGTTACGGGTGTTGGAAACCAGCCACCCGCCCGTCTACTACCTGCCGCCTAACGCCTTTCTGCCTGGCACGCTGCAGCCAGCGACCGGCAGTAGCTTTTGCGAGTGGAAGGGCAGCGCGCAGTATTGGAATATCTGCCATCTCTCCGCCCGGGCTGAGCGCGCCGCTTGGAGCTACCCCAACCCCAACGTATCCTTCGCGGAGCTACGGGATTACGTGGCGATCTATGCAGGTGTCATGCAGGCCTGCTTCGTAGGCGATGAACAGGTCACGCCGCAGCCCGGCGGCTTCTATGGCGGCTGGGTAACCAGCAATTTGCGTGGCCCCTTCAAAGGCATTCCCGGCAGTCAAGGATGGTAGCCTTTCTGGAAGGTGCGGCTGTCGTTGTAATAGGCAGCAGCGGCGGTATCGGCGCTGCGCTCGCGCAGGGTTTGGAAGGAGCTGGTGCCCAGGTCACCTGTTATTCTCGCGGCGCCATCGACCCAGCGTTTCGTCTCGATTTGCTTGACGAAGAGTCCATCTCCCGCGCCGCCCAAAGCTGTCCGGCCTCGCCTCGCCTGATCGTGGTGGCGACGGGCGTGCTGCACGGGCCGGGCATGTCGCCGGAGAAGACGTATCAGGCCCTCAATCCGCAGACGCTCATGCGGGCCTGGCAGATCAACGCGATCGGACCAGCTCTCATCGCCAAGCACTTCCTGCCGCTGCTGCCGCGCCAGGGGCGGGCGATGTTTGCCGCGCTGTCGGCCCGTGTCGCCAGCATCGGCGACAATCGCGCCGGCGGCTGGCACAGCTACCGTGCCTCGAAGGCGGGATTGAACATGCTTCTCCGTAACCTCGCAATCGAGCTAGCCCGTACTCGGCCAGAGCAAATCGTATTGGGTCTACACCCTGGCACGGTCGAGACCGGGCTGAGCGCGCCGTTCCGGCGTTCCGTTTCGCCGAGCCAGCTGTTCACCGCGGCTCAGTCGGCAGCCTATCTGCTGCAGGTGATACAGACCGCGACGGTTGCGCAAAGCGGCTGCGTGCTGGCCTGGGATGGAACGATCATTCCGCCCTAAGCCGAGTTTTCCGGCTTTGGCGACTGGGTTATAAGGCGGGCTATGTCTATCCGTGAAATTGTGAAATTCCCCGATCCGCGGCTTCGCCAAACCGCGTTGCCCATCACCGTCTTTGACGCGTCGTTACAAGCTTAGTCCGCTGACCTGCTCAACACCATGCGTGCCGCGCCTGGCATCGGCATCACAGGTCCGCATATCGGTGAATTGTATCGTATCGTGGTGCTCGAGCTGACACCGGGCGACGTGCGCATCTACGTCAATCCGCAGATCGTCTGGCAATCCAGAGAACTCCGGGTTCATAGGGAA
>NZ_LMUY01000077.1:0-17256 GCF_009765685.1 Acidisphaera sp. L21
AACACCAGCGTGTAGCCCACGGCGCAGACCAGCAACGGCCACAGCATGGACAGCGCCATTGTCGGCGCCCCCGTCAGGGTAATGGTGGCGGGCTGATGCAGCGTGTTCCACCAATCGACGGAGAATTTGATGATCGGCAGGTTTACCACCCCGATAAGCGCCAGGATGGCCCCGGCCCGATACCCACGCTGCGGATCGTCGAACGCCCGCACCAGCGCGATATGCCCGAGATAGAGGAAGAACAAGACCAGCACCGAGGTCAACCGCGCATCCCAGACCCACCAGGCGCCCCACATCGGCTTGCCCCACAGGCTGCCCGTTGCCAGGCAGATGGCGGTAAACCCGGCGCCCACCGGACCGATCTCCACCGCAGCCAGATCCGCCAGCGGGTGGCGCCAGATAATGGAGGCGGCGGAACAGACGGCCAAACTCAAATAGCCCAACGACGCAAGCCAGGCGGCCGGAACATGCACATACATGATGCGCACAGCGTCCCCCTGCTGCCAGTCGGCCGGTGAGACGAACAAGGCCCAATATAGCCCCGCCGCCGTCACCAGCAGGCCGCCCCAGGCCAGCCAGGGCTGCACAGCCGCAGCCAGGCGCAGAAACCGGCCGGGGTTCGCAAAACGATGCAGGCCCCGGTTGGCGCGGAGGGCCGAGAGAGTCGTTGCGTCCAAGCTTCCCCCTTCTGTCACTGTGACAGAAATGCCTGCAACGCCGGGAGCGTTGCTTGTGGCGCCTCCTCCTGAGGCAAATGTCCCATATGCGGCAGGCTTACCAATCTTGCGTTCGGCAGTGCTCGCAAGTAATCCGCGGCATTGCTGGGCGGAATCATCGCGTCCCGATCACCCCACATCAGCAAGGTTGGCGCCTTGATTTGGCGTAGCAGCGGCTCCGGTGGGACGAGTATCTGCTGTGCCATCCTCGTCACGATCGCACTGCGCACGCCTGGCGCCAACATCATGTCGTAATAGCGGGTCGCCAATTCATCCGTCATGACGGCCGGGTCGCTATAGGCCGCCAGAAGACTGGCCCGCAGCATCGACTTCGGAAGAAAATAGGGCAGTGCGCGAACCATCAACGGCACTCTCTGCGCAACCCCGTACTCGAGCCCGGGGCTGGCGAATCCGTCCGGCGAAATCAACACCAGCTTGTCCACCCTCTCTGGATGCGATGCCGCGAAGGTCCAGGCGATCCGCCCGCCCATAGAGTTGCCCACCACACTGGCCCGGGTCACTTGCAGCCGATCCATCAATGCGACGAGCAGGGCCACGCTGTGCGGATCGCTGTAATCGCCCGACGGATCGGCGCCGGTCAGCCCAAAGCCCGGGAGATCGAACCGAATGACCCGGCGGTCCCGATCCAGCCCCTGCGCCCAAGAATCCCAGGTTTGCAGGCTAGACCCGAAGCCATGGAGAAAGATAACGGCCGGCGCATCCCGTGGACCAGTGTCGCGTATGTGAAACCTAACCCCGAGGACATCTGTGAAATCAGACGGCGCCACCGCATATTTGGCTTCCAACGACGCGCGGGATTCGTCTGGCGTATACAGCCATGATCCCACAGCGAGCACGGTGACGGCCAGAACCACCATTGCCCCGATCAGCATGCGCTGCGCTCGACTTCGCCGCCTGGTTCGCCGCCTGACCCGCGGCAGCGCGTGAGGCCGCTCAAGAGCGGGTGAGCGCGGGAGGCCCTGCATCGTCATAGACTTGCCGGGTCAGTGGAAAATGTCCGCCGGGCTGTCCATGCGTAAGCTGTCTCCTAACTCCGTTCCGGCGCGGGTGGCGTCCGCAAACGAACACTCGATATTGCGGCGAAGGAGGAAACTCCCGTCGCCCCGGGCTACCAGGCCGGTCAGCTGCAAGCGCTGTCCGGGCAGTGGGCGAGCATATCCGCCGATCGGCGTCGCACACGAGCCATCCAGCGCTGCCAACAGCGAGCGCTCTGCGTTGGAGACGGCTTTTGCCACGGGATCCTCGATCGCCGCCAGCAACTCGCGCAACTCCGTCGCATTGGCCCGCACCGTGATGCCCACGATCCCCTGGCATGCGGAGGGCACCATCACATCGGTATCCAGGACGACCGATGCCTCGTGCTCCAGCCCCAGCCGGCGCATGCCGGCCAGTGCCAGCAGGCTGGCCGCGTAGTCACCGCGCTTCACCTTGTCCAACCGGCCATGCACATTGCCGCGGATCGTCTGCACCCGCAAATCCGGTCGGGCATGCAGCAATTGCGCTTGCCGACGCACCGAGCTGGACCCGATGACCGCACCGTAGGGCAAACTGGCGTAAGGGTCTTCGGACTCGGATGGCTCGCAATCCTGGCCCAAAATCAAAGCGTCCCGTGCATCTTCGCGCGTCAATGTGCAGGCCAGCACGATGCCCGGCGACAGGAACGTCTCCAAATCCTTTAGCGAGTGGACCGCAAAGTCGATGCGCTCGTCCTCCAACGCCTCGTGGATTTCCTTCGAGAACAGCCCCTTCCCGCCAATATCCGCCAGACGTTGGCCGGATGCCTGCGTCGCATCGCCCGTGGTGCGGATCGCATGTTCCTGGAACACGTCCATGCCACGCAGAACCGGGCAGAATTTCGTCAGCGTGTTCAGGAAAGCCCGGGTCTGCACCAGCGCCAACGGGGAAGCGCGAGTGCCAACCCGCAGCGGCAGGCTGGGGCGATGCGGCCGGACATGCGGGTTCGACTGCTCCGGTGCGGCTTTGTACCGGAGGCAAACGCCAGTCTCCATCGAAGCCATCGCCAAATCCATCGTCCCGTCCCCCAAACCGATCCCGTTGTTATTATATTCAGATACTTAGGTCTGACCGAATGGCCCATTCAGCCTGACAACTTCGAAGTTGAGCCATCCCGCAAACGCCACCCAAACCAGATATGGCGCCAGCAACCAACTCGCTTTGCCTGAGGCTGGCCGCAACAACACGATCAGCAACAGGATGCTCAGCCAGAAGGGAACCACCTCGATCAGCGCCCAATCCGGCCGCCGAAGCATGAAGAAGAACTCGCTCCACGCCACGTTCAGCAAAGCATTGACTGCAAACAGAACCAGCATGCGCCGCCTTACGACCCGGTTCGCGGCATGCCAGGCGACAACTCCGCTCAGCGCCGTCAGCGCGTAGATCAGCGTCCAGGCTGGGCCAAACGCCCAATCGGGCGGCGTCAGCGGCGATTTCTGTAATCCGACATACCAGGGGGAGATATCCGTGGCCGACGCCCCCAGCACAGCCACGACTATGGCCGCCGCCGCCGCCGTAGCAACGGGGATCCAACGCCGGGTCATGCGCGCGCGAACCCGATCAGATGCGCCATGTCCTTTAGGAAGATCCGAACATGCGCCATTGGGTCGCGCCGGGTAAGCTCCTTGTTCATGTAGCTTTCCCAGGTCAGCCGCTGCACGTCCGGATCGCGGCAGATCTTGACGAAGCTCTCACGTCGCTTGTCGCTGCTGTACCAGAACCGCTGCATGATCCCCAGGATGAAGAACACGCGGCCATGCGCCTTCATGAACCGCTTTCGCGCCAGCGCGAGCGACCGTACGTCGCCTGTCACGCAAAGCTGCTCCACCGCGTCGGCGGCCAGGCGGCCGCCCAGCATGGCATAGTAAATTCCCTCGCCAGAGGCTGGCGCCACGACGCCAGCCGCGTCGCCGGCCAACACAACATCGCGGCCATTATCCCATTTCCGCAGTGGCTTCATGGGGATCGGGGCGCCCTCGTGCCGCAGCGTCTCCAACGCGTCCAAACCTGCCGTCTTGCGCAGTGCCGCAATCGCCGGCCGGAGGCCAAAGCCCTTGCGAGCCGACCCGGTGCCGATGCTCATGGTGTCCCCGTGCGGGAAGATCCAGGCATAGAAATCCGGTGACAGCTTGCCCTGGTAATAGACGTCGCAACGCGAGCCATCGAACGCCGCATTGTCCGTCGGCGAACGGACGATCTCGTGATAAGCGAAGACGTAGGGCATGCGTTCGGCACCGGGCACGGTCTGCTTGGCGACTTTGGACTGGGCGCCATCGGCACCCACGACCACCCGGGTGCGCACAAGCTGCTCCCCGGTCGAGCCCTTGGGAGTATAATGCACCACCGTGGCGCCGTCCGGATCGTGCGAAATCCGCTCATAGGTGCCGGTGCAGCGCTCGGCCCCCGCATCCTGTGCGCGAACACGCAGCCACTCATCGAACTCATCGCGGTCGACCATGCCGACGTAACCACCATCGATCGGCATGTCGGCCACCTTGTCGGCCGGGGAAACGATCCTGGCACCGCGAGCCCGCGCCACCAGCAAATGATCGGGGATCGCGAAATCCCGCACCAACCGAGGCGGGATCGCCCCGCCACACGGCTTGATCCGCCCCGCCCGATCCAGCAGCAGGACCCGGCGGCCGCGCCGGGCCAGATCCGCCGCTGCGGTCGCCCCGGAGGGACCCCCGCCAACGACGACCGCGTCGAAGATATCCGTGCCGGGCATGGTCATTCCTCCTAGCCAGCCTGCGAGACTGCGAGCGCTGGTCCGCCGACGCGATCGTCGCGCGGCTGGAACACGCCCAACGCCATCCGCGCAGCCAGAGCGAACACGAGCGCCTGAACGCCGAACACGGTGGCATACGCGACCGCGGGACCGGCGATCATCAGGGAAGTCGCGTCGATCAAACCCGTGCCTGCCAGGCCTCCGGCCGCGAACGCAAAGGCCTGCGCCGCCCCCCACAGGCCGACCCGAACACCCTCGCGGGATGCGCGCCCCGCGCTTGCCAGCCCCATCATGGCGCCGATGGCGGACACCGCGAACGCGCCATTGGCGATGCCGAGCAGGAAGACCGTCGTGTGGAGTGGCCAGGCTGGCCCCGCCAATGCCGCGCCGGCCAGTCCGGTCAACCCGAGCGCGGAAGCAGCGCAGCCACCCACGGTGCAAACGCGCATCGCGCGGGTGCGAAACTCCCCGGCGATCGCGCAACAGAGTGCCACGCCCGCCATTCCACCCAACACGCCGGCGTGGAAGAGCCCCGTCAGCCCGGCGGTTCCGCCCGGGGTCATGCGGAACACCGCCCCAGCGAAGGGCTCCAGCACCATTTCCTGCGCGCTGTAGGCCAGCATGGACACGAACACGAAAGCCGCGAACCGCCGCGCCTGCGGCTCGGCCCAAACTTGACGCATGGCCACCACAAAGCCGGCGCCGTCCTGGCGCACAACCGGGATCGTTGGGGCGTTGCCCTCCAGCCGCCAGACCGCCAGCACACTCACCACCAAGGCCGCACATGCCACGACCGCGGTGAAGCCCACCAGGCGCCGGGGGCTGAACGGATCCAGCAGCATGCCCGCACAGCATGCCGTGACGGCGATCCCTGCAATCATCATGAGCCACAGGATCGTGGCCGCCGGCGCGCGGCGACGCGCAGCGACCCGCGCTGCCATCAGCACGAGCAACGACGTGCCAGCCGACCCGACACCAAGCCCGACCAGACTGAAACCAATCACCGAAACGAGCAGTCCGGGCAGCAAAGAGGCCCCCATCATCGACGTCCCAAGCGCTGCGATCAGCCCGCCGGTCGCCAGGGCCACCATGCCGCCGATGATCCAGGGCGTGCGCCGCCCGCCCATGTCGGAGCCATGACCCAGCCGCGGTCGCAGTGCCTGGATCGCGTAATGCAGCGCCACCAGCGCGCCGGGCAGCAAGGCCGGAAGCGACCACTCGACCACCATCACACGGTTCAACGTGGAGATCGTCAGCACGGTCACGGAGCCGAGCGCAGCCTGTACCAGGCCGAGCCGCACGATCCCTACCCAGCCCAAGGATGGTCTCATGCCGGCACCAGCGCACTTACGGCGAAGGCCGCCACCATCATTCCGGCGACGTAGAGCGTCGTTCCGGTGCCGTTATACCAGGGCGCCAGCAGGCGAGGTCGGCGCAGGAAACGCACCATCAATCCAACCTGCACCAGCAAGAGGGCCAGAACGGAAAAGGCATGCCCGGGGAAGCCCCACATCGCCAGCAAGACGGCCACGCCAGCCTGCGGCACCGCCATGACCCAGCAGGCCAACAACGCCGCGTTCGGCACGCCGAGCATCACCGGCAGCGAGTCGATGCCCATTTGCTGGTCGCCCTCGACCGACTTGAAGTCGTTCAATGTCATGATGCCGTGCGCGCCGAGGCTGTATAGCGCTGCCATCAGGGTAATCCGGCCATCGGGCCAATGGCCTGCCATGATGGCCGCCCCGGTGAACCAGGGAAGACCCTCGTAACACGCCGCGCAGGCCGTATTGCCCAACCAGCCATTCGCTTTGAACCGAAACGGTGGAGCGCTGTATGCCCACGCCAAGGCGACGCCGACGACCGCGGCGCCAAAGGCCCAGCGGCCGAGCGCTGCCGCGACCAGCAGAGATACGGCCGTCCACGCGATGGCAATCGCCAGGCCGGTTCGGCCAGGCAACCGGCCGGATGGAATGGGCCGGTCAGGCTCGTTGATGGCGTCGACGTGACGGTCGAACCAGTCATTCGCCGCCTGACTGGTGCCACACACCAGCGGCCCTGCCAGGGCGATCCCGGCGACCACCAGCGGCCAGCGGTTGCCAACTGGCTGCCCGGCGGACACCACGCCGCAGCCGAAGGCCCACATCGGGGCAAACCAAGTGATCGGCTTCAGCAGCTCCAACACGGCCGACCCGTTCAAGGCACCGACCGACCGGACGAGGGACTGGGATGTGCCCATCAGCTCTCGTCTGCCGTCGCCAGGTCGCCCAGGCCGTAGCGGCGAAGCTTGACGTATAGGCTCTGCCGGCTCAGCCCGAGCATCTCCGCGGCAGAGGCACGGTTATCCCCGGTCAATTCCAGCGCTGCCTCGATCGACAGCCGCTCGATCACCTCGGTCGCCTCGCGCACCAGATCCTTCAGCGCCACGCGCCCGATCAACTCCGTGAGTTGCTCGACGGACCGCGGTATTTGCTTCGTCGTGCGGACCGGCGATTGCACACGGGGGCCTACATTGCGGACCGCATATCCGAACGACGTGTGGCTACCGCCATTGCGAACGGAAACACCGGAAATCTCGACCTGCACGGTTCCACCGTCCTCGGCCCGGAGGATCGTGGAGAAGAACCGGACGGTACCTCGCTGGCGCAGGTTGCTGACGAGCACGTCCAAATCCACACCGCTCTGCCCGATCCAGCGGTCCAGCGGCTCGCCCACGGCGGCGTTTTCGCTTGGCAGCTGCGCCATTTCGAGGAATGCCGCATTGGCGGTCAGAATATTGCCGGTATCGTCGGTGACCACGAACCCGTCCGGCGCACTCTCCACCGCCTTCAGGAGCTTGGTCTTGACGTCTGGCAGCGGTGCCACCGAGTCGCTTGGGACGGCGGAGAGGCGCACGAGGAAGAAGGTGAGATTCTCCTGCCGGAATAGCGAGGCGCGGACCCGCACTTGCTTGACATCCACGCCTGTCTTGCCACGCCCCAATTGGGCGCTGACGGCCTCTTCCTGGCTGCCACCGCGCACTGCCGACAGGTGTGCCTGAACGTTCGTCAGCCCTTCCCCATCGAAGATACTCGGCAAAGCTTGGCCAATGATCTCTTCCGCCGTGGCGCCGAACAGGCTGCACGCGGCCGGATTGGCCTCCACGACCCGCCCTTTGGCCGGGTCGACGATGAGCACCGCCTCCGACGAGAGCTGAAACAGCAACCGATAGCGGGTTTCGACTTCCCGCATGCGCGAATAATCGCGCTCCAGCGATTGTTGCGCGTTCATCAGCCGTTGCTGCAGTTGCGACATCGCGCGAAGGTCGCGGCCAAACAACACGATGCGGCCATCTTGCCCAACCTGAACGCCGCAATACAATACCGGCACGGACCGGCCATCCGAGGCGAGGTGGTTGATATGGCGCCAGCGCGATTCCGCGTTGGTCGTTGCCTCCCGCAGCAGCACCGTCACCTTCGCCCGGCTATCGGTTGCCACGGTACTGACAAGCGAGCGCCCCATCCACGATGCGCTGTCCACGAGGTCTGCGAAGAGTTCCTCGTTCCGGAACGCCATGTCGCAGATGGTGCCATCCGCGTTCAGGATCAGCGTGACGTCCGATGCGGCGGCAATCAGCGTTGCCGCCGACGCCGCATCGAGCGTTCCGAGGGAAGTTCCGGGTGAAAAAAATGTTCTCACAGCTGATCCAATCTCCAAACTCACGTCGTTACCTGGTCTCCGCTCACTATTATTATTTGTGTTTTGCGCGCGCAGCTTGCTGCCGGCGAAGGGCAGCGGGCTCAATAAAGGATAGCAATCGTGACCATTGGTTCCACCTTTAAGGTCATCGGCGTGATGTCGCTAGGTTGACGAGGGCTCTCGCCTGCTGGACGGCCTGCTGTCCATCGATTGCAGTGCCATCAGCGCCAACAAGGGCAGCCAGGGCTGGATTGGCGGCGAAGCCAGGGCCGCCGACCATGACCGCCACGGCCGGATTGCGTGAGTGTTTCCGCACGAGGCGGATCACCTGGCGCGCATCATCCAACTGCTCGTCACAGGCCAGCGAAAAGCCGACCACATCGAAGCTGGCGTTGCTCACCATGTCCGCCAATACGGCATCCGACGCGATCGGACCGCTCCACACGTTCCAACCAGCCCGGCGGAAGAAGTCGAATACCATCGACAGGCCGAACGTGTGTTGCTCACCCGGCAACGGCACTAGCAGGGCGCGTGGCGCCAAAGCTTCCGTTGCAAGGTCCTGTTGGAAAGCCGCACCCAATTCACGCAGCGCGTTCTGTAGCAGAAACAATCCAATCGTTACATCGGTGAAATCACAATCATCGTCGGTCCACATTTGGCCGAGTTGACGGGCCGTCGGTGCGAGTAGATCCAAGTAAAGCATCTCGACCGGGATTCCGCTCTCATGCAGGAATTCGACGAAGGCGATAGCCTTTGCTTCCTCACGTGCCGTAACCAACGACACCAACTGTGCGATGTGTTCACCGCTAACCAGGCTTGGCGAGCGGATCGATAGTGGTTCTGCCGTTTCGTCCCCACGCAGGGCTCGTACCAGCCGCGGAATGACCTCCATTTCGACTGTCTGCGTCATGATCTCGACCAACCGTTCGTTCGCAGTCGACGCCGCCACCCGCTTCCGGCGTGACGAAATAAGCTGCTGCTCCGTTTGGCTCACCTGGCCTGTAGCTGGCTGGATCATGGAACCCATGCGTGTTCTTCCTTCCCCGAGCATCGATTACCGACGCCATCTCTGTCAACCGAGATTTACGTCAGGATCGCTTGACACTTTTATCGTTGTCGCCTTAGCCTTCGTTTATTGGGAGCGGAGAGCCGAAAGGCCTTTCGCCCTCGATCAAATGATAGGTTTTGTCCACGCCAACGCTGCATTTCCGAAGACGAAGCAAGACGTCCCTCAGTCGTAAGTGCAACAAAAAAGGGAGGGCCACGCGATTATGTTCAGTGCCGCAATCGGCTTCGTCTTGGACCAGTTCGACTGCTGTCCCTGGGGCGGCATCGTCGGCCACAATGGCAACAATCAGCGTCGTTCTCTTCGATCGTCCAGCAGACCGTCCCTTTATTCACCGGACGAGCGGAAGCGGCGGGATGCATCGCCATGGACTTTGGTTCAAGGAATACTCGCACCTGCACAATTTGCGATCTTCTTGGTGAGTGCGGCGCTTGTGGTCCACTTCCTCATCACCGGAGAAGGTGCAACGCTGGCCATCGCCTCGGTCGTGGTCAAGACAATGGCCCTATATTTGATCATGATCACCGGTTCCATTTGGGAGCGGGACGTGTTCGGGCGCTACCTGTTCGCCCCAGCATTCTTCTGGGAAGACATGGTCAGCATGCTGGTGCTGGCGCTGCACACCGGCTACCTCGCCGCGTATATTTCAGGCGCGCTGGACACTCATCACCTGGCGCTCCTCGCGCTGGCTGCCTACGCGTCCTATGTCGTCAATGCAGCGCAGTTCGTGCTGAAGCTGCGGATGGCACGGCTACAGCAGCCCACCTGGCCCACCGCAAGCAGCAGGCTGGGGGTGTCCGCATGACCGAGGCGGCGCTCGCCGGCTGTGCAGAGACGCCCGTCCTGCGCCAGCGCGGGCAGCGCGAAGTCTTCTGTGGATTGACCGGGATCATCTGGCTGCACCGCAAGATCCAGGACGCCTTCTTCCTCGTCGTCGGTTCCCGCACCTGTGCCCACCTGATCCAATCGGCCGCCGGCGTGATGATCTTCGCCGAACCCCGTTTTGCGACCGCCATCATCGACGAGCGCGACCTGGCTGGAATGGCCGACGCCAATGACGAACTGGATCGCGTCGTGGACGAGCTGCTGGCCCGGCGGCCGGAAATCCGCCTGCTTTTCCTGGTCGGATCATGCCCGTCCGAGGTCATCAAGCTGGACCTGTCCCGCGCGGCGGAGCGCCTGTCCGGCACCCACGCACCGGACGTCCGGGTGCTCAACTACAGCGGCAGCGGGATCGAGACGACCTTCACCCAGGGGGAAGATGCCTGCCTCGCGGCCCTGGTGCCCATCCTGCCGCGCACGGCGCCGGGCGCACCCCCATCACTGCTGATCGCCGGCGCCTTGGCGGAGGTGGTGGAGGACCAGATGCGCCGCCTGCTGGATGGCATGGGCATCGGGCCGGTGTATTTCCTGCCGCCGCGCCACGCGCTGGACCTGCCCCCCGTCGGCCCCAACACCCGGCTGCTGCTGGCGCAGCCCTTCCTGGCCGACACGGCCCGTGCGCTGGAGGCCCGGGGCGCCACCCGGATCGCGGCCCCGTTTCCATTGGGGATCGACGGCACCACGGCCTGGCTGCGCGCCGCCGCAGATGCGTGGGATGTCCCGGCCGCGCGCTTCGGGTCGGTCACCGGGCCGGCCAGTGCGCGCGCCGCGCACGCGCTCGACCGGTATCGCCCGCAACTGGCCGGCAAGAGCGTATTCCTGTTTCCGGACAGCCAGTTGGAGATCCCGATCGCCCGTTTCCTCGCGAGGGAGATGGGCATGCGGTTGATCGAGGTTGGCACCCCGTTCCTGCACCGCCAGCACATGGCGCCCGAACTCGCTTTGCTGCCGTCCGATACCGCCCTGAGCGAAGGGCAGGATGTCGACCTTCAATTGGATCGCTGCCGCGCCGCCATGCCGGACATCGTCGTGTGCGGGCTAGGCCTTGCCAATCCGCTGGAGGCCGAGGGCATCACGACCAAATGGTCGATCGAACTGCTGTTCACCCCGATCCAGGGCTACGACCAGGCCGCCGATCTCGCTGAACTCTTTGCGCGGCCGCTGGTGCGCCGCACCCGGCTGAGGGTCTAGGGCGATGCAACTCACGCTTTGGACCTATGAGGGGCCACCGCATGTGGGCGCCATGCGCGTCGCCACGGCGATGCGGGACGTCCACTACGTGCTGCACGCGCCGCAGGGCGACACCTATGCCGACCTGCTGTTCACGATGATCGAGCGGCTGCCGAAACGCCCGCCCGTCACCTACACGACCTTCCAGGCGCGCGACCTCGGCAGTGACACGGCGGAACTGTTCAAGACGGCAGCGCGCGACGCCTACGACCGGTTCAAGCCGCAGGCGCTCATGGTCGGCGCCTCCTGCACCGCGGAGTTGATCCAGGACGACCCCGGTGGCCTGGCCCGCGCGTTGAACCTGCCGATCCCCGTCGTCGCGCTGGACCTGCCATCCTACCAGAAGAAGGAGAATTGGGGCGCGGCCGAAACCTTCTACCAAATGGTCCGCGCCTTCGCCGGGCCAGCCGTGCCGCCGCCAGGTTCGGCCCGGCGGCCGAATGCGCGCCCGTGCTGCAATATCCTTGGCCCGTCGGCGCTCGGGTTTCGCCACCGTGACGACGTGACCGAAATCACCGCGCTGCTCGGCCGCCTCGGGATCGACGTCTGCGTGGTGGCGCCGCTCGGCGCCAGTCCGGCGGATCTGGCAAGGTTGGGAGAAGCCGACTTCAACGTCCTGCTCTATCCCGAAGTTGGTGGGCAGGCGGCGGCGTGGCTGGCGCGCAGTTTCGGCCAGACATCGACCCGCATCGTGCCGATCGGCGTCGGCGCCACACGCGAGTTCATCGCCGAATGCGCCGCCTTGGCGCAGGTCGATCCGACCGCCGCGCTGGCAGCCGCACCGTCCAACCTGCCGTGGTACTCGCGTTCCGTCGACTCCAACTATCTGACGGGCAAGCGCGTCTTCGTTTTCGGCGACGCAACCCACGCCATCGCCGCCGCCCGCGTGGCCGCGGAGGAATTTGGTTTCACCATCGTCGGCCTTGGGACCTATAGCCGGGAATTCGCCCGCGAGGTCCGGGACGCCGCGAAGCGACATGGCGTGGAGGCGGTGATCTCCGACGACTACCTGGCGATCGAGGCCGCCGTGACTGCGGCACAGCCGGAACTGGTGCTGGGCACGCAGATGGAGCGTCACATCGCCAAGCGGCTCGGCGTCGCCTGCGCCGTCATTTCCGCACCCGTGCACGTGCAGGACTTCCCCGCCCGCTATTCACCGCAAATGGGCTTCGAGGGCGCCAACGTCCTGTTCGACAGCTGGGTCCACCCGCTGATGATGGGGCTGGAGGAACACCTGCTGGGCATGTTCCGCGAGGATGCGGAGTTTCACGCCGAGGCCGCACCAAGCCATCTCGGTCATGCGGCGGTGCGGCCGGAGCCGGCGCCGATCGTCTCCGGCCCGATCCGCTGGGCGGCCGACGCGGAGAAGGAGATCGGCAAAATCCCGTTCTTCGTCCGCGGAAAGGCCAAGCGGAACACAGAACGATTTGCACAGGAACGCGGCTTGGCGACCATAACGGTGGAGACGCTCTACGATGCCAAAGCCCATTTCGGCCGCTGAGGCAGGCCCGGTGCGGGTCGTGATCGTCACCATGGACAGCCATCTGTCCAGCGCCGTCGCCCGCGCCGAGACCCGTTTGCGCAGTGAGATCCCTGGGCTGGTATTGAGCATCCACGCGGCCGACGAGTGGGGCGGTGATCCGGAGGCGCTCGCCGACTGCCACGCCGACATCGCCCGCGGCGACATCGTCATCGCCACGATGCTGTTCCTGGAGGACCACATCCGCGCCATCCAGCCGGCCTTGGCCGCCCGGCGGGACCAGTGCGACGCGATGCTGTGCTGCATGTCCGGCGGCGAGATTACCCGGCTGACCCGGGTCGGCCGGTTCGACATGGCCAAGCCGGCCAGCGGCATGATGGCGCTGCTGAAGAAACTGCGGGGCGGCAAGGGTCGCGAGGGCGCGCCGAGCAGCGGGAAAGCGCAGATGCGCATGCTGCGGCGCCTGCCCAAGCTGATGCGCTACATCCCGGGGCCCGCCCAGGACGTCCGCACCTATTTCCTGGGGCTGCAATATTGGCTGGCCGGGTCGGACGAAAACCTGGCCAACCTGGTCCGCATGCTGGTGGATCGCTACGCCAGCGCCGACCGCCGCCCGGCCACCGCGCTGACTGTCGGCGAGCCTGTGGTCTACCCCGATGTCGGCCTGTATCACCCGGCGGTTCCAGGCCGCATCACCGAAACGCTGGCCGCCCTTCCGAAGGCCGGCACGCGCGGCACGGTGGGCATCGTGCTGCTGCGCTCCTACCCCATCTCCGGCAATGCCGCGCATTATGACGGCGCCATCGCGGCGCTGGAGGCCACGGGATTGCGCGTCATCCCCGCCTTCGCCAGCGGCCTGGACGCCCGTGCGGCGATCCAGGCCTATTTCATGCGCGACGGGGTCGCCACCGTGGATGCGGTGGTGTCGCTCACCGGGTTCTCCCTGGTCGGCGGCCCCGCCTACAACGACAGCCGCGCTGCCGAGGACCTGCTGGCCAGGTTGGACGTCCCCTACGTCACCGCCCATCCCCTCGAATTCCAGACCATGGAGCAGTGGCAGGCCGACCCGCGCGGCCTGCTGCCGGTCGAGGCCACGATGATGGTGGCGCTGCCGGAGTTGGACGGCGGCATGTGCCCGATGACCTTCGGAGGACGCTCCGGCGAGGCGCACGGCCCAAACCGGCGCGACATGGTGTCGCATACCGAGCGCGCGTCCGCCCTGGCGGCGCGGGTGGCAGCGCTGGTCGACATGCGGCGCACGGCGCGGCGCGACCGGCGGGTCGCCGTGGTGTTGTTCAATTTCCCGCCCAATGCAGGCGCGGCCGGCACCGCCGCCTACCTGGCCGTCTTTGCCTCGTTGCACAACACGCTGACCGCGATGCGCGACGCCGGGTATACGGTCGAGGTCCCGGCCACCGTGGACGCCCTGCGCGACTGCTTGCTTGCCGGCAACGCCGAACGCTTCGGGACCGACGCCAACGTGGCCGCCAGGGTGTCCACGGAGCACCATGTGCGCAACCAGCGATGGCTGGGCGAGATCGAGCGAAGCTGGGGACCGGCGCCGGGCCGTGCCCAGACGGATGGCGCGTCGCTGTTCATCCTGGGCGGCCAGTTCGGCAATGTGTTCGTCGGGCTGCAACCCGCGTTTGGATACGAGGGCGACCCGATGCGGCTGCTGTTCGAAAGCGGCTTTGCGCCCACCCACGCGTTCACGGCGTTCTATCGCTGGATCCAGCAGGATTTTCGCGCCCACGCCGTGCTGCATTTCGGCACCCATGGGGCGCTGGAGTTCATGCCCGGCAAGCAGGCGGGCCTGTCCGCCGAATGCTGGCCGGACCGCCTGATCGGCAACCTGCCCAACTTCAACCTCTACGCGTCCAACAATCCGTCCGAGGGGATGATCGCCAAGCGCCGGGCGAATGCGGTGCTGCTCAGCTACCTCACCCCGCCCGTGGCGCATGCCGGGCTGTATCGTGGCCTGCTGGACCTGAAGGCCAGCCTGGACCGGTGGCGCAGCATGGAGCCGGACGCCAACCGCGCCGAGTTCGCGGACCTGTTGCAAGCCCAGGCCGCCGCGGTGGAACTCGCCCGGCCGGACCCGGCGTGGGACGATCCGGAGGCCGAGGTCGATCGCCTGGGCGCCGCCCTGCTGGAGTTGGAGTATTCGCTCATCCCGCACGGTTTGCACGTGATCGGCCTGCCCCCCAGTAGCGACGAACGCGCCGAAATGCTGGATGCCGCGCGTGTCACGGACCCGGCGGAACGCGCCCGGCTCGACCTGTTGCTGGCCACCGATTCCGAAATTCCTGCCGTCATTCACGCGCTGGACGGCGGCTACATCCGCCCGGCGCCTGGCGGTGACCTGCTGCGCACGACGGACGTGCTGCCGACCGGGCGTAACCTGCATGGCTTCGATCCGTTCCGCCTGCCCAGCGCCTTCGCCGTGCAGGATGGCGCCAAACAGGCCGACCGGCTGCTGGCCCGCCATGCCGCCGACGGCAACGGCGTGCCGGAGACGGTCGCCATGGTGCTGTGGGGCACCGACAATCTGAAGACCGAGGGCGGCCCGATCGCCCAGGCCCTATGGCTGATGGGCGCCACCCCGCGCTTCGACAGCTACGGCCGGCTCTGCGGCGCCGCGCTGATGCCGCTGATCGCGCTGGGCCGCCCCCGCGTGGACGTCGTGGTCACCCTGTCCGGGATCTTCCGCGACCTGTTGCCCTTGCAAACCAAGCTGTTGGCGGAGGCAGCCCTCCTGGCCGCGTCGGCCGACGAACCCGCGGACAAGAACTTCGTCCGCAAGCACGCCCTGGCCTTCCTGGCCGAACACGGTGGCACCATGGAAGACGCGGCGCTGCGCGTGTTCGGCAATGCGGATGGCGCCTATGGCAGCAACGTCAACTCGCTCGTTGGCTCCGGCATGTGGAATGACGAGGACGAGCTGGCAGAGGCCTACATCGCCCGCAAAGGCTTCGCCTACGGGGCGTCCGGCCGGCCGGAGCGTCGGCCAGCCATCCTCGACCATGTGCTGGCGAGCGTGGACATCACCTATCAGAACCTCGACTCTGTGGAGCTGGGCGTGACCACCGTCGACCATTATTTCGATACGTTGGGCGGTATCACCCGGGCAGTGCGCCGGGCCCGCGGTGGCCGATCCGCCAGCGTCTATATCGGCGACCAGACGCGGGGGGACGGTACCGTGCGCACCCTGTCCGAGCAGGTTTCGCTGGAAACCCGCACCCGGGCGCTGAACCCGAAATGGTACGAGGCCCTGCTGAAGCATGGCTACGAGGGCGTGCGCGAGATCGATGCGCATGTCACCAACACGCTGGGCTGGTCTGCCACGACCGGGGAGGTGGCGCCCTGGATCTACCAGCAATTGGCCGAAACCTACGTCCTTGACCCGGCGATGCGTGATCGCCTCGCCGCGCTGAACCCCAAGGCATCGTCCAAGATCGTCAACCGCCTGATCGAGGCGACCGATCGCAATTACTGGAGCCCGGATGCGGCGACGCTGAACGCGCTCCGGCGGGCGGGCGAGGACCTCGAAGACCGGCTTGAGGGCATCCAAGTGGAGATTGCGGCATGACAGTCGGAACCCTACCCTACCCTATCCGGCGGACGGTCCGCGGCGATGGCGAGGGCAGCGTCCAGGTTCAAATGGACCCGGCCGTCAAAATAGGCACGGCCAAAGTCTTCGCCGTCTACGGCAAGGGCGGTATCGGCAAAAGCACCACCTCCTCCAACCTGTCGGTCGCGTTCAGCAAGCTCGGCAAGCGCGTGCTGCAGATCGGCTGCGACCCGAAGCACGACTCCACTTTCACGCTCACCAAGCAATTGCTGCCGACCGTCATCGATGTGTTGGAGACGGTGAACTTCCACTCGGAGGAGTTGCGGGTCGAGGACTTCGTCTACCCGGGCTTTAACGGCGTGATGTGCGTGGAGGCGGGCGGACCGCCGGCCGGCACGGGCTGCGGCGGCTACGTGGTGGGCCAGACGGTGAAGCTGCTGAAGGAGCATCACCTGCTGGAAGAAACCGACGTGGTGATCTTCGACGTATTGGGGGATGTGGTGTGCGGCGGCTTCGCGGCCCCGCTGCAACATGCCGACCGGGCGCTGATCGTCACCGCAAACGACTTCGACAGCATCTTCGCCATGAACCGCATCGTCGCCGCCATCCAGGCGAAGGCGAAGAACTACAACGTCCGCCTGGGCGGCGTCATCGCCAATCGCAGCGCGGCAACGGACCAGGTGGACCGCTACAACAACGCCACCGGGCTGAGCACCCTGGCGCATTTCCCGGATCTGGACGTGATCCGCCGCTCCCGCCTGAAGAAATCCACCTTGTTCGAGATGGAATCATCGCCGGAACTGGAGGCGGTCAAGCTCGAATACCTCCGCCTCGCCGCGGCGCTCTGGGCCGGGACCGAGCCATTGACCGGCC
>NZ_LMUY01000077.1:17383-20106 GCF_009765685.1 Acidisphaera sp. L21
GACCGGACGGCCGTCGCCGCCTGGGCACGGCTGACCACGGACGCACCGGTCGGCAGCATTCGTGCCACGGTGCGCGCCGGGCGGGACCAGATGCGCGCCACCTTGCTCGGCTGGCTGCCGCAGGACCTGACGGGCCGCCGCATCCTGGATGCCGGCTGCGGCACCGGCGCCCTGGCCGTGGAGGCCGCCCGCCGCGGCGCCGCCGTCGTGGCCATCGACCTGTCGGCGACGCTGGTGGGATTGGCCCGGCAGCGCTTGCCAGCGGAGTTGCGGGTGGAATTCCGGGTCGGCGACATGCTGGACCCGGCGCTGGGCCAGTTCGACCATGTCGTGGCCATGGATTCCCTCATCCACTACGCCGCACCCGACATGGCGCGCGCGGGCGCCGGGTTGGCGGCGCGCAGCACGCGCTCGGTGCTGTTCACCTTCGCGCCGCGCACGCCGATGTTGTGGGCGATGCACCAGGCCGGGCGGCTGTTTCCGCGCGGCAATCGCGCCCCCGCGATCGAACCGGTGACGCACACCACCATCCGCCGCCTGCTGGCAGCCGACCCGGCGATGCAGGGCTGGGATCCCGGCCGCAGCCAGCGGATCACCACCGGGTTCTACATTTCCTGCGCGCAGGAAATGACGTCCGCCACGGTGCCGTCATGAGCGGCGCCGTCACCCGGCTGAACCAGCGCCTGGCGCGAAACTGGGGCAAGGTCGGGCCGGCCTTTCTGCCCTTCGCCGATGTCGCAAGCGACGCGATGCCGATGCGCCGGCTGCTTCGGCTGTCCCTGTTCCAGGTGACCGTCGGCATGGCGGTCGTGCTGATGATCGGCACGCTCAACCGTGTGATGATCGTGGAATTGGGCGTGCCCGCCTGGCTGGTGGCGGTGATGATTTCGCTCCCGCTGGTCTTCGCGCCGTTCCGCGCGGTGGTGGGGTTCAAGTCGGACACGCACCGGTCCGTATTGGGCTGGCGGCGCGTGCCATACCTCTGGATGGGCACGCTGATCCAGTTCGGCGGCCTGGCGATCATGCCCTTCGCCCTGATCGTCCTGTCCGGGGACAGCAACGGACCCATCATCATCGGCCAGGCCGCGGCCGGGTTGGCGTTCCTGCTCGTCGGCGCCGGGCTGCACACCACTCAGACGGTCGGGCTGGCCCTGGCGACCGATCTGTCCCCGCCGGAAACCCATCCGAAGGTCGTGGCCCTGCTATGCATGATGTTGCTGCTGGGCATGATCGCCAGCGCCCTGCTGTTCGGGGCTCTGCTGGCCCATTTCTCGGAACTGCGGCTGATCCAGGTGGTCCAGGGCTCTGCCGTCGCCACCATGGTCCTGAACGGCATCGCCCTGTGGAAGCAGGAGGCGCGCGACCCCAGCCGCACCCGGCCAGACCGCGCCGCGCCGCGCTTCGCCGAGACATGGCGCGACTTCAATCGCGGGGCCCGCGCCCGCCGGCGCCTGGTGGCGCTGGGTGTCGGCACTGTCGCCTTCTCGATGCAGGATATCCTGCTGGAGCCCTATGGCGGGCGCGTGCTGGGCCTCCCTGTCGGCGCCACCACGGCGATGACGGCGCTGCTGGCCGTGGGCGGGCTGACGGGGTTTGCCACGGCGGCGCGGCTGCTGGGCCGCGGGACCGACCCGTATCGCCTGGCGGGCGTGGGCGCCATGGCCGGGCTGGCCGCCTTCAGCGCGGTGGTCTTCGCCGCCCCCTTCCAGAGCGCCCCCCTGTTTGCCATTGGGGTGACGCTGATCGGGCTTGGGGCGGGGCTGTTCGCCCACTGCACCTTGACGGCCGCGATGGCCACCGCCCAGCCCGGCCAGATCGGGCTGACGCTGGGTATCTGGGGCGCCGTCCAGGCCTCCGCCGCCGGCAGCGCCGTGGCCCTCGGCGGCCTCATCCGCGATGGCGTGTCCGCCCTGGCCGAGCGTGGTGCATTGGGCCCGACCCTGGTGGCGCCGGCCACGGGCTACGTCACCGTCTACGCGATCGAGATCGCGTTGCTGTTCGCCACGCTGATCGCCATCGGCCCGCTGGCTCGGCCGGCGGGGCGAACCCGCGTCTCCCCCGTTTCCTCGTTTTTCCCGCTGAACAGCTGAGGTCCCCCGATGCAGACAGGAGCCATCACCAGCTACATCGACGTCGCCCAGTTGGCGTTGTACGTCTTCTGGCTCGGTTTCGCAGGCCTGATCTTCTATCTACGACGCGAGGATAAGCGGGAGGGCTACCCGCTGGTGTCCGACCGCTCCCGCTCCATCACGGTGCAGGGTTTTCCGGCCATCCCAACGCCGAAGACCTTCCTCACCCAGCACGGCCCGATCTATGCCCCTCGGGTCGAACCGCCGGATGTCATGAACGCGCTGCCGTCGGGCCAATGGTTAGGCGCGCCCTTGGATCCGGTTGGCGATCCGATGCTCGCTGCGATGGGTCCTGGATCCTACGCGCAACGCCGGGCTGACATTCCGGACTATACCTTCGACGACAACCTCCCGAAAATCGTGCCACTCCGCTCTGTTCCAGAGTTCTTCCTGGCTTGGGAGGATCCCAACGTGATCGGCATGGCCGTGTTCGGCGATGACGGCGTGCAGGCCGGAACCGTATCGGAGGCGTGGATCGATCGCGCCGAGGTCGTCATCCGCTATCTGGAAGTGGCGTTGCTGGCGCCGAAGGGTGCGGATCGCGTGCTGCTGCCGATGAACTTCGCGCAGATCAAAGCCAAGCAACGCCGCATC
>NZ_LMUY01000077.1:20183-25695 GCF_009765685.1 Acidisphaera sp. L21
GGGTATTACGGTGGCGGCACGCTGTATGCCCGGCCCCGTCGTATGGAGCCGCTGCTGTGAGCCGCCCGCCAGCCGGCCTGCCGGAAAACCTGCCCCAGGGCGAGCGTTTGTTGTGGCAGGGCGCCCCGGATTGGCGAACACTCGCCACCCGCGCGTTTCACCTCCGCGGATGGGCACTCTATTTCGCGCTCTTGCTCGTCTGGTATGTCGTATCCTCGCTACGGTCTGGGGAGACGCCGCCTGAAACCGCGGTGGCCACGTCGCGCTTCCTGGGCCTGGCCTTGGTGCCGTTGCTGCTGATCATCGCATATGCCTGGGCAGTGAGCCGGGCGACCACCTACACGATCACGGATCGCCGCGTCGTGATCCGGCTGGGGCTCGCCTTGCCGATGACGATCAACCTGCCATTCAATCGCATCGACACGGCATCGTTCCATGCCGACGCGGATGGCACCGGCAATATCGCGCTGGAGCTTGCCCCCGGGAACAAACTCGCGTGGTTCGTGCTGTGGCCGCATGCGCGTCCCTGGTACTTGGCGACGGCGCAGCCTATGCTCCGCGCGCTGCCGCAGGTTCAAGGCGTGGCGCAGTTGCTCGCGCGGGTACTGGCCGCATCGGCATCCGCACCAGTGGCGATCATTCCGCAATTGCAGGATCAGCAACACCCGGCCAAACTGGCCAGCAACCGCCCGCGCGCTGCTGCCTCAGCCTGACGGGCCGATAACGGAGGGGTTACGAGCGATGAACGTGGTAACGGCTCGCCAGTCGATGGTTCAGCGCCTGCCTGCGCTGGCGGTCTCGGGCATGATCGGGCTGGCGCTGGTGGCGGCGATCACCGGCCGTATCACGAACGCCGCCGCACCGCCGCCGGTCGCCACGATGGTCGATGGACGCGACATCCGGTTCGAGGATCGGGCGGACGGCGCGGTGCTGGTGTTCGATGGACACAGCGCCGTGCCGTTCGACGTCGTGACCGGGCAGAATGGGTTCCTGCGCGGCACGTTGCGCGGGCTAGCGCGCACACGCAAAAGCGAGGGGATTGATTCCAGCACGCCGTTCCACCTCTCGGCCTGGAACGACAACCGGCTGACCCTGGATGACCCGGCCACTGGCCGCCATGTGGAGCTGGAGGCGTTCGGCCCTACCAACGAAGCCGTCTTTGCCCGGCTTCTGCATGGCATAGGCGGCGTGTGATGTGGCCCTTCATGGCTGAAACCGTTGCGATCCGCTGTGACGTCGATATCGAGAAGACGCCCGACAGCCTTCACGCGCACGCCGTGCCCGACGGGATCGATATCCGGCCCGGCGACGTGGTGGTGGTGCACGGGGCCCCGACCAACATAGCATTCGGCGACCGCCTGACGTGCCAATGCCCGGCAACCGTCACCCGTGCCGGGCCGGTCGCGCGCTGGTGGACCGAGCTGACCGCGATGTTCGAACTGACGGACCTCTATGAAGTCGGCTTCCTGCCGAAGGAGATATCGTGAGCGCCACCCTGCAGGCCAAAAGCCCCAACGAGACGACGCGCCAGGCGCAGGAGGATACGGTCCTTAGCCCACGCTTCTACACCACCGATTTCGCCGCCATGGAGCGGATCGACGTCAGCGGGGTGCGTGCGGAATGGGACGGCTTGATCGCCGAGTTGCGCGCCGATACCAACCGCAACCATTTCGTCCGCAATGCCGAATTCGACCTCGACCTGTCGACCCTGCCGCCGGCGCTTCGGGCGGAGTTCCTGGAATTCCTGGTGTCATCAGTAACGGCGGAATTTTCCGGCTGCGTGCTGTATGCGGAAATCAAGAAGCGGATCAAGGCGGGTGATATCCACGACCTGTTCAACTTCATGACGCGGGACGAGGCGCGGCACGCCGGGTTCATCAACGACACGCTGAAGGATTTCGGCGTCGGCGTGGACCTCAGCTTCCTGACAAAGGCGAAGAAGTATACGTATTTCCGGCCTAAGTTCGTCTTCTACGCGACCTATTTGAGCGAGAAGATCGGCTACGCCCGCTACATCACCATCTTCCGCCATCTGGAGCGGCATCCGGAACACCAGTTCCACCCGATCTTTCGCTGGTTCGAGAATTGGTGTGCCGACGAATTCCGCCATGGGGAGGCGTTCGCCCTGCTGATGCGTGCCGACCCAAAGACGCTGAGCGGGATCAACCGCCTTTGGATCCGGTTTTTCCTGCTGGCGGTCTTCGCCACCATGTATGTGCGCGACCATGCACGCCCGGTGTTCCACGCCGCGCTGGGGATCGACCCGACCGAGTACGACTTCACGGTCTACCGGATCACGACCGAAATCGCCCGGCAGGTTTTTCCGATCTCGCTCAACCTCGACCATCCTGCCTTCGCCGCCGGGCTGGAGCGGTTGCGGCGCATCACCGTGGCCAAGGGTGCAGCGCGCCGGCAGGGCGGGCTGATCGGGCGGATCAAGGGCGCGGTGCTGACCGGCGCTGCCGCCTTGGCGTTCCTGCGCCTATTCCTGCTGCCAGTGGAGAACAATGCCGTTCCGCAGACCGTGCGTCTGAGCCCGTCCTGGTAAAAGGCATGTGGTCATTTCTCGCCCCGGCCGGATATGCATTGTTCATCTGGTGGTTCAGCACCGGGCTGATCATCTTGCTGGACAATCTGCCGCGCCGTACCTTCCGCTGGAGCATGCTGGGCGGAACGGCGGTGGGTGCGACGTCGCTGTATCGCCTGTGGGCAGGCGGCAGCGATACGTCGACGTCCGGGGTCTACGCCGCCTTCACCTACGGCCTCCTGGTTTGGGGGTGGCACGAGATGAGCTTCTTCATGGGCTATGTCACCGGGCCGCGGCGCGTCCCCTGCCCATCGGAGGCGGTGGGTTGGCGGCGCTTCGGCTTCGGCGTCATGGCCTGCCTCTATCACGAACTGGCAATCCTGATCAGCGCGGCGCTGGTCGTTGCCGCAACCTGGGGGGCGCCCAACCAGGTTGGGCTATGGACGTTCCTAACCCTGTGGGGCGCGCGGCAAAGTGCAAAGCTGAACGTGTTCCTGGGGGTATTGAACCTGAACGAGCAATTCGTGCCGCCGCATCTGGCGTTCCTGGCCAGCTATATGAAATGCCGCCCGATGAACCTGTTGTTTCCCATCAGCATCACTGCAGGCACGGTTCTGGCTGCTTGGCTCGCGCAGCGCGCAGCCGCACCTGGCATCTCGGCGCCCGACAGAGTGGGGCTGACGGTCGTCGCCGTCATGCTGGCGCTTGCCGTGGTGGAGCACTGGTTCCTCGTCCTGCCGCTGCCCTTTGCGCGGCTATGGAATTGGGCCGTTCGGCTACGCGGCAATGCAATGCAGGCCGGTCATGCCACGCGGGATGCGGAGACCGCCGAGTTGCCGGAGGCAAGGCAGACCAAGGGACGACTGCCGATTGGGAGAGTGCCGGTGGGATTTACCGCAAGCGTGCCGGTGCGAACCCGGGCCGCCACGCCGTAACCGGCCTATCATCAACACCCGCCGCGACGACACGCGGCGTATAAGGGGGAGAAGCAGCCATGGATTACGATTTTTTCTTCCGCAAACAGCTCGATGGGCTCCGGCGTGAGGGCAATTACCGCGTCTTCGCTGACCTGCAGCGCCGGGCTGGTAGCTTCCCACACGCCACCCACGTTCGCGAGCGTGGTCGGGCCGAGGTGACGGTCTGGTGCTCCAACGACTATCTCGGGATGGGTCAAAACCCGACCGTACTGGCCGCGATGCACGAGGCGCTGGATAGCTGCGGCGCAGGCGCCGGCGGGACCCGCAATATTGCGGGCACCAATCACTACCATGTGTTGCTGGAAGAAGAGCTGGCCGACCTGCACCGCACCGAGGCCGCACTGCTCTTCAACTCCGGCTATATGTCGAACTGGGCGGCGCTCAGCACCTTGGCTGGCCGGCTGCCAGGCTGCGTCGTTCTCTCGGATGAAAGCAACCATGCCTCCATGATCGAAGGCATCCGTCATAGCCGAGCGGAAAAGATTGTCTTCACCCATAATGACCCGACGGATCTCGACCGGAAGCTGAGCCGCCTGCCGGCCGATGTTCCGAAGCTGGTGGCGTTTGAATCCGTCTACTCCATGAATGGTGACATCGCGCCCATTGCCGAAATCTGCGATGTCGCCGAGCGGCACGGTGCCATGACGTATTTGGACGAAGTCCACGCGGTTGGCCTGTATGGCCCGCGCGGCGGCGGAGTTGCCGAGCAGGAAGGGCTGACGCACCGCCTTACGGTTATGGAGGGTACCCTGGCGAAGGGCTTCGGCGTCGTAGGGGGCTACATCGCAGCCTCCGCTACCTTGTGCGACTTCATCCGCAGCTTCGCTTCCGGCTTTATCTTTACCACGGCGCTACCACCCGCCATTGCTGCGGGTGCCCTGGCGAGCATCCGGCACCTCAAGACCAGCCGCAGTGAGCGGGTGGCCCAGCAGGACCGGGTTGTCCAGTTGCGCGCGGCCCTGGACCGGGCGGGGGTCCCGCACTACCGGAATGATAGCCATATCGTTCCGGTAATGGTCGGCAATGCCAAGCTGTGCAAGCAGGTGACGGATCGCTTAATGGACCAGTTCGGGGTTTATGTTCAGCCGATCAACTACCCCACGGTTCCGCGGGGTACCGAACGGCTGCGCATTACGCCATCGCCCTTTCACAGCGATGCCGATATTGCCCATCTCGTCGCAGCGCTATCGACGATCTGGTCCGAGCTGAGCCTACAAAGGGCTGCCTAGTCCATCGTACGTCGATCAATGACGCATTATTGACTCGCGCTTCTGCGATGCGGGGACAAGTGGATCGTTACTACAATGACACGCAGGGAAACAGACATGAATAGCGTAGATAGTCAGACGTCGCGCCGCACAGCAATGAAAACCGGGCTCGCTTTGATCGGAGGCGCGATCGTCACATTCGCGGCCACAGTCCGGGCCGGTGCGCAAGAGAAAATTGCCCAGGCGATGGTGCAGTATCAGAACATGCCCAAGGAAAACGCAAAGTGTAGCGTCTGCGTCAACTGGGTTGCGCCCAATGCCTGCAAGATCGTCGCCGGCACCATCAATCCAGAGGGCTGGTGCGTGGCCTTTGCGCCGAAAGAGTCCTGAAGGCCGTCTCGACAGTTGGGACCCGAATTTGCGGACGAACCTTCTCCCGCACCGGGATAGGGTTTGTCTGCGGCTGTTAAACCACAGTGAATTGCAGTGGGTCTTCCACGTTATTTACCATCGGCTACTTCGCCGGGGCCGTGGCAGCTGGAAGTGGCACAGGCGTGGCAGACAAGCTGCGCAGGTAGTCGATGACATCGGCACGCATCTTTGCGTCCGGGATGCCGGCAAAGGTCATTTTGGTGCCCGGCGCATAGGCCGCCGGCTTGGTCAACCACCTGTCCAGCTCCTCGAATGTCCACGGGCCCTGATGCGCCTTCAACCCGGCAGAATACTCAAACCCCGGCATGTGCGCATGCGGACCGCCGACGACGCCATAGAGGTTCGGGCCCAACCCCGCCTTCCCGCCC
>NZ_LMUY01000079.1:0-21690 GCF_009765685.1 Acidisphaera sp. L21
CGATACGCCCGATAACGTCAAGCAGGCGGCGATCAAGGCGATCCAGGACGGCGACACGAAGTACACCGACGTGGCCGGCACGATGGCGCTGCGCAAGGCGATCTCCGCCAAGTTCAAGCGCGACTCGGGCATCGACTACACGCCGGAGGAGATCATCGTCAGCACCGGCGGCAAGCAGATCATCTACAATGCGATGGTTGCCACGCTGAACATGGGCGACGAGGTCATCATCCCGAGCCCGTGCTGGGTGAGCTATCCGGACATCGTGGCGCTGGCAGATGGCACGCCCGTCATCGTGCCGTGCGGGCAGAATAACGGGTTCAAGCTGCGGCCGGAGGATTTGGAGGCGGCGATCACGCCGAAGACCAAGTGGTTCATGCTGAACAGCCCGTGCAACCCGACCGGCGCGGCCTATTCCGCGGCCGAGTTGCGGGCGCTGTGCGACGTGCTGCTGCGCCACCCGGATGTCTGGATCTTCACCGACGACATCTACGAGAAGCTGACCTATGGCGACTTCAGCTTTGCCACCATCGTGCAGGTGGAGCCGAAGTTGAAGGACCGTTGCGTCACGATGAACGGCCACTCCAAGGCCTACGCGATGACCGGGTGGCGGATTGGCTATGCCGGTGGCCCGGTGAAGCTGATCAAGGCGATGGACAAGCTGCAGTCGCAGTCCACGTCCAATACCTCCAGCATCAGCCAGGCCGCAGCGGTCGAGGCGTTGAACGGGCCGCAGGACGCCATCCCGAAAATGGTCGAGGTGTATGAGGGGCGGCGGGACCTGGTGGTGGAGATGCTGAACCAGGCGCCGGGCATCACCTGCCACAAGCCGGAGGGTGCGTTCTACGTGTTCCCCTCGATCCACGGGTGCATCGGCAAGACCACGCCGAAGGGCGTCAAGATCGTCGATGACGAGAGCTTCGTCGTGGCGCTGCTGGACGAGCAGGGCGTCGCGGCGGTGCACGGCACGGCGTTCATGTATCCCGGGCATTTCCGCGTCAGCTATGCGACGAGCACGGAATTGCTGCAGGAGGCATGCACCCGCATCCAGAACTTCTGCAAAGCCCTGAGCTAACTGCCGACCCGGCCCCCTTCCGTTTAGGGAGGGGGCCCTATCTGCCTTACGGAGTTCCCCTGTATGCCCGCGCTTGCCACCCGTCTCGACCGTGTGCCCGTTGCTGCGACCATGGCGATGACGGCGAAGGCCCGCGCGATGCGTGCCGCCGGCACCCCCGTGATCTCGCTGACCATCGGGGAGCCGGATTTCGCCAGCCCGCGTCACGCGATCGAGGCGGCGTATCAGGCCGGGCTGAATGGGGAGACGAAGTATACGCCGCAGGATGGCGTGCCGAAGCTGAAGCAGGCGATCCAGCGCAAGTTCAAGCGCGACAATGATCTGGAGTTCGCGCTGGACGAGATCAGCGTGTCGGCGGGCGGCAAGCAGACCATCTTCAACGCGCTGATGGCGACGGTGGATGACGGCGACGAGGTGGTGATCCCGGCGCCGTATTGGGGCGCCTATCCGCTGATGACCAAGCTGGTCGGCGGCGAGCCGGTGGCGGTGAACTGCCCGGAGAATAACGGATTCAAGCTGCGGCCGGAGGATCTGGACGCCGCCATCACGCCGCGCACCAAGTGGCTGATCCTGAACTTCCCGAACAACCCGACCGGCGCCGCCTGCTCGGCCGAGGAGATGCGGGCGCTGGGTGAGGTGATGCTGAAGCACCCGCATGTTTGGATCATGTGCGACGACATGTACGAGCACATCGTGTTCGACGGTTTCCAGCATGCGACCATGGCGGCGGTGATGCCGTCGTTGCGGGACCGCACGTTGACCATCAGCGGCGTGTCCAAGACCTATGCGATGACCGGCTGGCGGGTTGGGTTTGCCGCCGGGCCGAAGGGGCTGATCAAGGGCATGGTGTCGATGCAGGGCCACGCCACGGCCGGCGTGTCCGGCATCACCCAGGCCGCCGCCGCCGCTGCGCTGGATGGGCCGCAGGATAGCGTGCCGGTGATGGCGGACGCTTATCGCCGCCGGCGCGACCTGGTGGTGGAGGCGCTGAACCAGGCGCCGGGCATTCGCTGCCATCGGCCGGAGGGGGCGTTCTACGTGTTCCCGAACGTCGCCGGGTGCCTGGGCAAGACCACGGCGGCGGGAACCAGGCTGACCACCGATTCCGATTTTGCGCTGGCGCTGCTGGAGGAGAAGCATGTTGCGCTGGTGCATGGCGGGGCGTTCGGCATGAGCCCGTACGTCCGCATCAGCTACGCCACCGACGACGCCTCTTTGACCGAGGCCTGCAGTCGGATCCAGGCGTTCTGCGCCGCCCTGACGTGAACGGGGAGGCATCCGGCCTCCAGATCCGGGCTGGCCGCGATGACGACGCGGATGGGTATATCGCGCTGATCGGCGATTGCTGGCGGGAATACCCCGGCGTGGTGGTCGAGGTCGAGGCCGAGGTGCCGGAGATCCGCACGCTCGCCACGTTCATGGCCGACCATGGTGGCGCGCTGTGGACGGCGGAGCGGAGCGGTCGCGTGGTGGGCATGACGGCCAGCTATCCCGGCGACGATGGGTGGGTGCTGTCCCGCGTCTACCTGGATGCGACGCAACGTGGCACTGGCGTTGGGCAAAGCCTCCTGCGGCTGGCGGAAGACCACGCCCGCGCCGCTGGCGCCGCAAGGATGAGCCTATGGTCGGACGTGCTGTTCACCCGCGCCCATAGTTTCTACGAGAAGCACGGCTACGTCCGCCGCGGCGGTCTGCGGGCGCTGAACGATTTGTCGAACACGATCGAGGCCGGGTTTACCAAGCCGCTGGCCGGGCTGGTGGTCGAGGAATTGGACATGGCCGCGGCCGAAAGCGCCGAGCGTGCCCTGTCCACGATCCTGCGGGATTGCGTGCAGGAGGGTGCCTCCATCGGCTTTCTGCTGCCGCTGGCGCGCGAACCCGCGATGGCGTTCTGGCGCCGGGTGACGAAGGCCGTGGGGCAGGGCGAGACGCGGCTGTTCGCCGCCTGGTGGGATGGTGAGTTGGCCGGCACGGTGCAACTCGGCCTGGACATGCCGCAGAACCAGCCGCATCGGGGCGACATCAAGAAGCTGCTGGTGTCACCCGCCATCCGTCGCCGGGGCATCGCCCGCGTGCTGATGCGGGCGGCGGAGGCGGCGGCAGTGCAGGCGGGGCGTCGCCTGCTGGTGCTGGACACGTTGGCCGAGGCGCCGTCCGCCACGCTGTATCGCAATCTCGGCTGGAGCCCGGCGGGTGTGATTCCCGGCTACGCACTGGACGAAACCGGCCAGGCGCATGGCACGGAGATCTTCTACAAGGCGCTGTAGCCTTTGCCGGTGGCGGGTGGCTGGCGGCCAGTGAAAGGAATGCGCGGATGCGGATGAAGGGCAAGACGGTCATCGTGACGGGAGCATCGTCCGGCATCGGGTGGGCGACCGCGTCACTCCTGTTGGCGGAAGGTGCGTCGGTGTTGGCCGTGGACATGCAGCCCGGCGCGCCAGAAGGGTGCCAATTGCTGATCGCCGACGTCACCGATGAAGCCGCGGCCGAGAAAGCCGTCGACTCGCTGGGCCATGTGGACGCGCTGGTGACAGCCGCCGGCATATCCCGCGGCAGGCCGCTGGGCGACACCACGGTGGAGGATTGGAACGCCGTGATGGCGACCAACGTCACCGGGACGTTCATCTGGATTCGGGCCTGCCTGAAGCCGATGCTGACGGCGGGAAAGGGCAGCATCGTGACCATCGCCAGCCAACTGGCCCGCGCGGGCGGCCGTAACAATGCGGCCTACGTCACATCGAAGGGTGCGGTGGTGGCGATGACCAAGACGGTGGCGCTGGATTATGCCACCCGGGGAATCCGCTGCAACGCCGTGCTGCCCGGCGCCATCGAAACGCCGATGCTCGCGCGATCCATGGCCCGTGCGGTGGACCCGGACGCCGCCCGCCGCGCCTCGATCGGGCGCCATCCGATGGGTCGGTTCGGCCGGCCGGAGGAGGTGGCGCGGTCCATCCTGCACCTGGCCAGCGACGACAGCGAATTCGTCACGGGGATCGAGTTGCCGGTCGATGGCGGGTGGTTGGCGGGTTAGACCTGCCCCGGAGTGGGCACCCTGCATTGGCCAACCAGGATTGGCGTGCGATGATCGGCGCATGGCACGCCATTCTTTCTTCTGCATCGATGCCCATACCTGCGGCAACCCGGTCCGCGTCGTGGCCGGCGGGGGGCCATTGCTGCCCAACGTGCCGATGGCAGAAAAACGCCAGATCTTCCTGGAACACCACGACTGGGTCCGTCGCGCCCTGATGTTCGAGCCGCGCGGGCACGATGTGATGTCGGGCTCGATCCTGTATCCGTCGTCGCGCGAGGATTGCGATGTTGGCGTGCTGTATATCGAGGTGAGCGGCTGCCTGCCCATGTGCGGCCACGGCACCATCGGCACCGTCACCGTGGCGATCGAGGAAGGGCTGGTGAGCCCGCGCACGCCGGGTCGCCTGGCGATCGAGGCGCCGGCCGGCCGGGTGGAGGTGGAGTATGTGCAGGAGGGCGCCTTCGTGGAGCAGGTGCGGCTGCACAACGTGCCGGCCTATCTGCACGCTGCGGATGTGCCGATCAACGTGCCGGGCCTGGGCGACCTGGTGATCGACGTTGCCTATGGCGGCAATTTCTACGCCATCATCGAGCCGCAGCCCGGCTGGCCCGGCCTGGACGAGGCCAGCGCTTCCGACCTGATCCGCTGGAGCCCGGCGGTGCGCAAGGCGGCGCAGGACGCTGTGGCACCGATCCATCCGGAGGATTCGCGGATACGCGACGTGAGCCACGTGCAATGGTGTGGCGCCGCGCGTAACACCCGCGCCCATGCCCGCAATGCCGTGTTCTATGGGGACGCGGCGATCGACCGGTCGCCCTGCGGCACCGGCTCGTCGGCGCGCATGGCGCAGTTGGTGGCGAAGGGGCGGCTGGATGTGGGGGCCGAGTTCATCCACGAGAGCATCATCGGCAGCATGTTCGACTGCCGGGTGGAGGGCGCGGCCCATGTCGGCAACCGGAACGCGATCCTGCCGAGCGTAGCGGGATGGGCGCGGATCACCGGTCACAACACGATTTTCGTGGATGACCGGGACCCGTTCGCCCACGGATTCCAGGTCAGCTAGCGGCCGCGCCTTGACCTACCCGGCCCCCCAAGCCACTTAACCATTCGTCTGCCCAGCCCTGCCGAGGGGTTCCCAAGGGGTCTGAATGTCCACTCGCGTCCTGATCGATCATCGAACCGGCGGTGTTGTCCGGCATCCGGAAAAGGCAAATCGCCCCAGTACGCCGGCATTGCGCAAACCGGACTGGATTCGGGTGCGTGCGCCGAACCACCCGACTTATCACGAGACCCGCAACCTGATGCGGGAGAACAAGCTGGTGACCGTGTGTGAGGAAGCGGCTTGCCCGAATATCGGCGAGTGCTGGTCGCAGCGGCACGCGACCATGATGATCATGGGCGACACCTGCACCCGCGCCTGCGCGTTCTGCAACGTGGCGACGGGCGTGCCCCAGGCGCTGGATGCGACCGAGCCGAACCGGGTTGCGGATGCGGTGGCCAAGCTCGGTCTGCGCCACGTCGTCATCACCTCCGTCGACCGGGATGACCTGACGGATGGTGGTGCGGCCCATATCGCGGCCGTGATTCGTGCCATACGCGAGGCGGCGCCCGACACGACGGTCGAGGTGCTGACCCCCGACTTCCTGCGCAAGCCCGGCGCGGCGGAGATCGTGGTCGCGGCACGGCCGGACGTGTTCAACCACAATTTGGAAACCGTGCCCCGGCTGTATCCGACGATCCGGCCCGGCGCCCGATACTTCCAGTCGCTGCGGTTGCTGGATCACGTGAAGACGCTGGACCCGACGATCTTCACCAAATCCGGCCTGATGGTCGGCCTGGGTGAGGCGAAGGGCGAGATCATGCAGGTCATGGACGACATGCGCATGGCGGATGTCGACTTCCTGACGCTGGGCCAATACCTGCAGCCCACGCCGAAGCACGCCGCGGTCGATCGCTTCGTCACGCCGGACGAGTTCGGCGATTACGCCAGTATTGCGCGGGCCAAGGGGTTCCTGATGGTGTCGGCCACGCCGCTGACGCGATCGTCCTACCATGCCGACAGCGACTTCGCGGCGTTGCGGGCGGCGCGCGGGGGCCCGCGCTAGGTGCCGACCCACGCCGAGCACAAGCTGGTTCCCTACACTGCAGACCAGATGTTCGACCTGGTGGCTGATGTCGGAAAATATCAGGATTTTCTGCCATGGTGCGCCGCCTCCCGCGTGCGAACGCGCAGCGAAACGGAATTAACGGCCGATTTGACGATAGGGTTCGGCCCGTTTCGTGAGAGCTTTACCAGCGTGGTGGCGCTGACGCGACCGCGCAGCGTCAACGTGAAGTATGAGAATGGGCCGTTCCGTTACCTCAACAACCAATGGACGTTCACGCCGGCGCCGAATGGCTGCCGGGTCGACTTCTTCGTGGATTTCGAGTTTCGCAGCCGCATGTTGCAGGCCGCGATCGGCGTGGTGTTCAACCAGGCGGTGGAGGCGATGGTGAAGGCGTTCTTAAAGCGTGCCCGCGGCGTGTACGGCCGCCCGACCGCCACCATGTCGGTGACGCCGGTGGCGGTGAAGGGATGAGCTTCGCGCCGCCACCCTTTCGCTCCCCGGTGCCGGTCCGGGTGAACCTGTATTCCGATACCCAGACCCGCCCGACCCAGGCGATGAAGGCCGCCATGATGGAGGCGGAGGTCGGCGACGAGCAGCATGGCGACGACCCCACCATCAACGCGCTGTGCGACCGCATGGCGGCGCTGCTGGGGAAGGAGGCGGCGATGTTCCTGCCCTCCGGCACGATGTGTAACCAAATCGCGATCCTGGGCCATTGCCGGCCCGGCGACGAGATCCTGGCGCACGAAACCGCCCATATCCTGACCAGCGAGGGCGGCGCCCCCGGTGCGCTGGCCGGCGCGATGATCCTAGGGTTGCCCGGCGCCAAGGGGCAGTTTGCGGCTGACACCGTCCGATCCGCCATCCGTGAGAAATCCCGCTACTCCCCGCCTCAGGTGATGCTGGAGGTCGAACAGACCGCGAATTTCGGCGGTGGCACGGTGTGGCCGCTGGCGGCGCTGAATGCGGTGGCCGCGGTTGCGCATGAGCATGGATTGACCACCCACATGGATGGCGCCCGGCTGATGAACGCGGTGGTTGCGGCCGGCGTGCCTGCTGCCGAAATGGTGGCTGGCTACGACACGGTTTGGCTGGACTTCACCAAAGGCCTGGGCGCGCCGCTGGGTGCGGTATTGGCTGGCTCGGCCGACTTCATCGGCGCGGCATGGCGGTGGAAACAACGGCTCGGTGGGTCGATGCGGCAGGGCGGGATTTGCGCCGCGGCCTGCCTGTATGCGCTCGACCACAATATCGACCGCCTGGCCGAGGATCATGCCAACGCCAAGCTCTTGGCGCGTGGATTGGCGCAGGTGCAGGGATTGTCGGTGGAGCAGCCGGAGACCAATCTGGTGTTCATCGACACCACTGCCTCCGGCATCGATGCGACGGAACTGGCGCGCCGGGTTGCACAGCACGGCGTGCTGATCTCGGTCATGGGGCCGCATCGCGCCCGCGCCTGCACGCATCTAGACGTCACCGCCGCGCAGGTGGCGGAGGCCGAAGCCGTTCTGCGCGCTGCCATCGTTTGAAGCCGACACGAACCACCCACAAAACAGGGAATTCGCCATGCGTCTTTTTGCTGCTGCCGCCGCCGCGGTTCTGCTCGTAGGCGCCACCGCCCAGGCGCAAAGCCCGATGACCGGGACGACCGCGCCTATTGCGTCGCCTGCCGCGCCGGTCGTCACGCCCCCGGCCGCGGCGTCGAAGGTTGCGCCGGCCACGCCCACCCGCCGGGGCCGTAGCCTGCAGGATCGGTTCGACGAGGCCAACGTCACGCATGACGGGCACCTGACGATGGAGCAAGCGCGCGCCAAGATGCCGTCGGTTGCCCGCGACTTCGCCCAGATCGACACGGCCAAGGCTGGTTACGTGACGGTGGACCAGATCCGCGAGCACAGCCGCGCCATGCGTGCCCAGCGCCGCGCCGCCAAGAAGGCCGCCACGGCGACGACCCCCGCGAAGGCACAATGAGCTACGCGGCCGGCCCGAGCGCGATGTTCGTGGAGGCCGGAACCGCCGAGTCCGTTGCGTTCCGGCTGATGGAGAAGGTCCTGGAGACCAATCCGGGGCTGACTGGCAAGGAGGAGCTGTTGAAGCTCTATGCCGAATGCGTCGCCACAGTGCGTGGCCCGGTGGCGGAAGACCTGTTGCAGGCGTTGAGCCTGGAGGGATAAGGCCAGATGGGTTGGCCGGTTAATGCGTGATTGAGGCGTATTAACCAGCCGTATGGCATTTGTTATACAGAGATCCCATCCCGAGGTAGTCGCATGCGTCTGTCACATTTCGGGCTATTCGCGCTGCTGCTGCTGCCGGGTTGCGCGACATCCCTGGATGGCTTCACGCAAACCGTGACGATCCGCACCGCTCCGGTGGGGGCGTCCTGTACCGTCACGCACAAGGGCGCCGAGATCGCACGGATCGCTTCCACGCCCGGCACGATCCGCTTGCATCCCGATTTCCATGATCTGACGGTGGCGTGCCAGAAGCCGGGTTGGGAGCCGACTGTTCAGGTGCTTGCGGCGAGCTTTACGGGCGTTGCCGATGCCGATCTCGTCATCTTTCCGCAGGCGATGCTGGTGGATGTGGGCAATGGCTCGGCCTGGCGCTACGACGAGGATCGCATGATCCTGATGACTCCGCCGACGCGATAGGTTGGCTGGGGGCGCCGCGATTCATTGCCGCTTACATCGTGTTAACTGCTTTACCCGCATAATCCAGCTGTCACTGGCAGCAGGTCATGCGATGCGTTTGTTTCCCCTCGGCATTCTTTCACTCCTATTGCTGTCGGGGTGTGCGGCAATTCTGGAAGGCACCGTGCAGACCATCACGGTGCGGACGGCCCCGATCGGTGCATCCTGCACGGCGACACGGCGTGGCGATGTCATTGCACAGATCGCGTCGACCCCGGCGCAGATCCAGTTTCATCGCGACGGGGGCGATATTACGGTCACGTGCCAGAAGCCGGGCTGGGATCCGACGGTGAGTGTGTTCGAGGCCAATTTCAACGGCGTCACCTTCGGCAACCTCATCATCGGTGGTGAGGTCGGGCTGATCGTCGATGCGGCCAGCGGCGCCAATTGGGCGTATGACCAGGATCGCACGATCCTGATGAACCCGCCGACCCGGACCGTCGCTGCCGTGCAGTCCGGCTTTGTGGCACCCCAGCGGCCGATGGCCTACTAGATGGGCATTCCGCGGTCCTGCAGGATCGGGGGAACGCTCCCTCTGTAGGATTGCCGACGATGCTCGACCGCCTGCTGTCACCAACGGCTGGAACCGCGATTCTCTGGCCGCTGATGGCGCATGTGGCGTTGGTCATGGCGCTGTATGTCGCGTTGACAGTGATGCGGCAGGCCGCGGTGAAGTCGGGCATGGCGAGCTTTGCCACCTACGAGTTTGGCAGGGACGAGCCGCCGGCGATTGCGCGCGTCACCCGCAACCTGGCCAATCAGTTCGAACTGCCGGTTTTGTTCTATGTCGCGGTGATCTTGCTGATGCAGCTTCACGCAGTGCTGTGGCTGGACGTGGCGTTCGGCTGGATGTTCGTCGCCGGCCGCGTCATCCATTCCGGCGTGCAGACGATGACGTCCGACGTTTCGTTGCGCGGCAAGGTGTTCATGATCAACTTCGTCGGCACGGCTGGGCTGCTGGCCCATGTGCTGTGGGTGATGGTGGCGGGGTAGGGCCGGTTCGCAGTTGATCCAGTCGCACGGGTCTGCGCCGCGGCGTATGCTGACAGGCGAGCGCGAGGAGACAAGATCATGCAACAGCCCGTCGATATTCTAGCTGCGTTGGACGGTGTGACCGAGCATTGGTCGCCGAAGGTGGTTGGCCGAGTGAACGACCAATACATCAAGGTGGCGAAGTTGCTGGGACAGCTTGTGTGGCATCGGCACGATGACGAGGACGAGTTGTTCCAGGTGGTGCGGGGACGGCTACGCATCCAGTTCGAGGGCGGCGAACAGACTGTGCTGGAAGCGGGGCAGTTCTGCGTCGTGCCGCGCGGTGTGCTGCACAATCCGGTTGCGGACGAGGAATGCTGGATCGTGCTGATCGAGACGGTGACGACGAAGCATACTGGCGACGTGCAGACGCCACGCACCCGGTCGATCGCCGACCAAGTGGGCGTGCCGGTTTAGCGTCCTGGTCTGCCGGTCAAAGCGCGGTCGATCACCCGGATGGAATGCACCGCTTCCCGGCCGCCCAAATCCGCGATCTGGTGGCGGCAACTGATGCCGTCGGCGACGATGATGTCCCCGCTTGCCGCGGCGCGCACGGCCGGTAGCAACCCGGCTTCTGCCATGGCGCGGGAGGCGTCCTGGGTTTCGGCGCCGTAGCCGAAGGCGCCCGCCATGCCGCAGCAGGACGAGGCGATCGGCTGCACCTGCAACTCCGGCACGCGCCTCAGCGTCGCCAGCGCATCTGGGAAGGCGCCAAATGCTTTTTGGTGGCAATGGCCGTGCACGTGAACCTTGCCGGGTATTGCACGCAGCGCAAGGTCGGGCGCGTGGCGTTGCAGGAACTCACCGATCAGCATCGACCGGTCTGCCAGGAATCGCGACGCATCGCCGGGTAGCAAGGAGCCGAGCTCGTCGCGGAGCGTCAGGAGACAGGATGGCTCCAACCCCACGACCGGGCGATCCCCTGCCAGGGCGGCGAGGGTGCGGGCGGCCTCTGCGCGTGCCTGTGCCACCATGCCGGCGGACAGATAGGTGCGGCCGCAGCATAGGGGCCGGCCGCCGGCCGTGGCGACGCTGGGGCGGAACCCGGCGGCGCGTAGCACGCGAACCGCGGCGCGGAGGTTCTCCGGCTCGAAATAGCGGTTGAACGTGTCGGCCAGCAGCAGCACGTCGCCGTTCTGGTCCGCCTCGTCATCGCGGAACCAGTCGCGACGCCAGGTGGGGAGGGGACGGCTGGCGGCGAGGCCGGCCACGCGTTCGCCCAAGCGGGCCAGCATCGGGATGCGATTGCGCAGGTTGGCCAGCGGCGCCAGCAGGGCGGCGAGGCGGGCGTAGCGCGGCAACTCCGCCACCAACCGGTCGCGTAGGCCGACGCCGTGGCGGGCGGCGCGGGCGGCAAGCGCCTCGATCTTCATTTTCGCCATGTCGACGCCGGTCGGGCATTCGCGGCGGCAGGCCTTGCACGACACGCAGAGTTTCATGGCGGCGGCGACGTCCTCCCCGGCCATGGCGTCTGGGCCTAGTTGCCCGGTGAGCGCCAGGCGCAGGGTGTTGGCGCGGCCGCGGGTGAGGTCCACCTCGTCGCGCGTGATGCGGTAGGACGGGCACATGACCCCGGCATCGAATTTCCGGCAGGTGCCGTTGTTGTTGCACATCTCCACGGCGGCGAGCAGGCCGGCGCGGGAGCCGCCGGTTTGCGATTGCGGTTGCTCGGACCAGTCCAGGACGGGGGTGAACGCTGGGTCGGGCGCGTAGCCTGGCGGGTAGCGGAACAGGGTGCGGTCGTCCATGCGTGGTGGGCGGACGACGCGGCCGGGGTTGAGCAGGGACGCCGGGTCGAAGGCGTCCTTCACGGCCTCGAACGCGCGGACGATGCGGGGGCCGAACATGCTCTCGTGGAATTCGGAGCGGACGATGCCGTCGCCGTGCTCGCCGCTGTGGCTGCCCTTGTATTCGCGAACGAGGGCGAAGCATTCCTCCGCCACGGCGCGCATGGTGCGGACGTCGGCGCCGTCTTTCATATTGAGGACGGGGCGGACGTGCAGGCAGCCGACGCTGGCATGGGCGTACCAGGTGCCCTTGGTGCCGTGCTTGGTAAAGACGTCGTTCAGGCGTTCGGTGTAGTCGGCGAGGTCGGGCAGGTCGACGGCGCAGTCCTCGATGAACGAGACGGGTTTGCCGTCGCCCTTCATGGACATCATGATGTTGAGGCCGGCCTCGCGCACTTCGGCGATATCGGCCTGGAACGCCGGGTCGGTGGCGCGGACGACGGCGCCGGGATGACCGAGATCGGCCATCGCCTCGTCCAGTTCGGCCATCTTGGCGAGCAGGGGGCCATCTTCGTAGCCGTGGAATTCGACCAGCAGCAGGCTGTCGGGCTCGCCGAGGAGCATGCGGTCGATGGTTTTGCGGTAGATCGGGATGCCGCGGCCGAGGTCGATCATGGTGCGGTCGACGAGTTCGACGCCCTCGGGGTCCAGCGCCACGAGATGACGGCTTGCCTCCATCGCGGCGCGGAAGGTGGGGAATTGGCAGATGCCGACCATCTTGCGCGGGAGGAGGGGGGAGAGGGCGAGTTCGATCGCGGCGGAGAAGGCAAGCGTGCCCTCGCTGCCGACCAGCAGGCGGGCGAGGTTTTCGCGGCCTTCCTGGCGGGCGCGGGGCGTCAGGACCTCGATGTTGTAGCCGCCGACGCGGCGGAGCTGGTGGGGGAAGCGGGCGGCGATTTCGTCGGCTTCGGCGGCGCCTAAGGCACGGAGGCGTTGGATGAGGGCGGCGATGGGGGGCGGGATGTCGCCGAGGTTGTCCGCCACCGGGCCGAAGCGGTGCTGCGTGCCGTCGGCGAGGATGGCGTCGATGGCGCGCACGTTGTCGGCCATCAGGCCGTAGCGGATGGATTTGGCGCCGCAGGAGTTATTCGCGGCCATGCCGCCGATGGTGCAGCGCAGATGCGTGGAGGGATCGACGGGGAAGAACAGGCCGTGCTGTTTCAGCGCGGCGTTGAGGTGGGCGAGGACGATGCCGGGTTGGACGGTGGCGGTGCGGGCCGCCGGGTCGATGCTGAGGATGGTCCTAAGGTGCTTCGTGCAATCAAGAACGATGGCGCGATTGACGGTTTGGCCGCATTGGCTGGTGCCGCCACCGCGGGGGAGCACGGGAACGTTGCCGTCGCGGGCCAGAGCCAGCACAGCCTGCACGTCGGCGATGGTCTTCGGCACCACCACCGCCAAGGGTTGCACCTGGTAGATGGAGGCGTCGGTGGCGTAGCGGGCGCGGTCCCCGGCGCCTAGCAGGACGGTGCCCTCGACCTCCTTTTGCAAGCGGGCGGCGAGGGGGGCGTCAAGCAAGATTGGGCGCCATTCCCGCACTGCGCCGGAACAATTCCGTCATGAGTCTTCCCCGTTCATCGTTGCCCGGCGTCGTCGCTGCGGCGGCGTCGTGGCGTTAGGCTGCCTTGGCGGCTTGCCCCACCGTCCGGCGCCCGGCGAGCACGTCCATCGCCGCGGCGACACCAGCCTGGCGGTGTGGCACGCCGGCCGCGTGCAGCCCCATCTCCACCCCGGCGATCGTGCCCATCAGCATCAGGTCGTTGAAGTCGCCGAGATGGCCGATGCGGAACACCTTGCCCTTCACCTTGCCCAGCCCGGTGCCCAGCGACATGTCGTATTTGTCCAGCACGACCTGGCGCAGTGTGTCGGCGTCATGTCCGTCCGGCATCATCACGGCCGTCAGCACCGGGGAGTAGTCGCGCGGGTCGAGGCAGAGGTTTTCCAGCCCCCAGGCCTGCAACGCGGCGCGGGTGGCGGCGGCGTGGCGAATGTGGCGGGCGAACACGTTGTCCAGGCCTTCTTCCTCCAGCATCGCCAACGCTTCGCGCAGACCGTACAGCAGGTTGGTGGACGGCGTGTACGGGAAGAACCCGGTGGCGTTCGGCGCCAGCATTTCCTGCCAGTCCCAGTAGGAACGCGGCATGCCGCTGGTCTTGCCGGCCTCCAGCGCCTTCTGGCTGATCGCGTTGAAGCCAAGGCCCGGCGGTAGCATCAGCCCCTTCTGCGAGCAGGCGATGGTGACGTCCACGCCCCACGCCTCGTGCTTGTAATCGACCGAGCCGAGGGAGGAGATGGTGTCGACCATCAGCAGCGCCGGGTGGCCGGCGCGGTCCAGCGCCTCGCGCACCGGGGGGATGCGGCTGGTGACGCCGGTGGACGTTTCGTTATGCACGACCATCACCGCCTTGATCGCGTGGGTGGTGTCGGCGCGAAGCTTTTCCTCGATCACGGCGGCGTCGACGCCGTGGCGCCAATCGCCTGGGATGAGGTCGACGTCCAGCTTCAGCCGCTTCGCCATGGCGTGCCAGAGGCTGGCGAATTGGCCGGTTTCGACCATCACCACGCGGTCTCCGGCGGAGAGCGTGTTGACGATCGCCGCCTCCCACGCGCCGGTGCCGGAGCCGGGGAAGATCACGACCGGGCCGCTGGTCTGGAACACGCGCTGGCAACCCTCCAGCACGATGCGGCCGAGCTTGCCGAAATCGGGACCGCGATGGTCCATGGTGGGCATGTCGATGGCGCGCAACACGCGATCGGGCACGTTGCTGGGGCCGGGGATCTGCAGGAAGTGCCGGCCGCTTTTATGTGCCATGGAGTGCCTCCCGTAAAATGAATGCAATCCGTGCTTGCCACGATTTGACCTGCCGTGCAAAGACGAAATCTGCATGCAAACCCATCCCGCCCTGCAAGATGCCGCGACCATCCTGCCGTTTCCCGGCGCCCGCACGCTGCATGCCGATCTGCTTTCCGGCCTGCGCGACCTGGTCAACCAGGGGGACCTCGCCCCTGGCGCGCGCGTGCCGGAACGTGCGTTGTGCGAGCGGTTCGGCGTGTCCCGCACGCCGCTGCGCGAAGTGCTGAAGGTGCTGGCGGCGGAGGGGTTGGTGGAATTGCTGCCCAATCGGGGCGCCCGCATCGCCACGTTGGGCGACGATCATCTGTTCCATTTGTTCGAGGTGATCGGGCTATTGGAGGCGGAGGGCGGCCGGCTCGCCTGTGCGCGCATCACGCCGGATGCGGTGGCGGAGATACAGGGGCTGCACTACCGCATGTATGCGCATTTCCTGCGGCACGAACTGCCCGAGTATTTCGCGCTGAACCAGCAGATCCACGCCGCCATCCTGACCGCCGCCGCGAACCCGGTGTTGTCGTCCAGTTTCGCCAGCCTGGCCGGCCGCATCACGCGGGCGCGCTACATGTCCAACCGCATGCACCCGGCCCGCTGGCAGCAGGCGATGGACGAGCATGAGGCGATGCTGGCGTTGCTGCTGCAGCGGGATGGGGAGGGCCTGGCCGCCCTGTTGCGCCAGCATCTGGCCAATAAGCGCGACATCATCATCGAGGCGATGGCTACACCCGGTTGACGTGGTGTCTTCCCGCGCGCCGGGTCGCGGGCTAAGCGCAGGTATGACCCCCCTCGCGTCGCGCCGCCGCCGAACGGCGACCATCTGGCACCAGGCCATCCTGCTGGTGCTGCTGCTGGCGACGGGCGCGCAGGCGCAGGGGATCGTGCGGCTGGTGGCGTCTGCCGGTGCGGGCAGCATCGACCCGCAGATCAACTACACCGGGCAGTATTGGCAGCTCTTTACCGTGGTCTTTGACGGGCTGGTCGGGTTTCGCCGCGTGCCCGGGGCCGCGGGATTGGACCTGGTGCCGGACCTGGCCGATGCCGTGCCGCATCCTACGGATGACGGGTTGCTGTACACCTTCCACATTCGTCCAGGCCTGCGGTTTTCCGACGGCGCGCCGGTGCGGGCCAGCGACGCTGCGGCTTCGTTCCGGCGCATTTTTCGCATTGTGGGGCCGACGGCAGGTAGCTTCTACGGCGGCATCGTCGGTGCGGCGGACTGCCTGCGGGTGCCTGCGTCGTGCATCCTGCCGGGGGTGATGGCGGATGACGCGACGGGTGTGCTCACCATCCGGCTGACGCGGCGCGACCCGGATTTCCTGCTGAAGCTTGCGTTGCCCCATGCCAGCATCCTGCCGGCCAATTCGCCTCCTCATGATTCTGGCACGCAGATGTTAATCGGCACCGGACCGTACCGGTTTGCCCGCTACGATCCGGCCACGGGGTTGCGACTGGAGCGTAATCCGCTGTTCCACGCCTGGAACCCGGACGCCCAGCCGCCCGGCATTCCCGACGCGATCGAATACCATTTCGGCCTGGAGGATGAGGCCGAGGTGACCCAGGTGGAGAACGGGCAGGCGGATTGGATGTTCGAAACGCCGCCACTGGACCGGCTGGGAGAGTTAGGGCAGGACTACGCCAGCCAGGTCCATACCAACCCGGCGATGGCGATCTGGTTCCTGCCGATGAACACGCACGAGCCACCGTTCGATGACATTCGGGTGCGTCGGGCAGTGAACATGGCGCTGGATCGCGGCGCCGCGGTAAAACTGTTTGGCGGGCCGCGCCTGGCGGAGCCTTCCTGTCAGATTTTGCCGCCGGGTATTCCGGGTTACGCGCCGTATTGCCCGTTTACCCATGACTTGGCGGCGGCGCAGCTTCTGGTGCGGGAAAGCGGCAAGGCGGGATCGACGGTGACGCTGGTGATCGACACCTCCGCCGTGCAGCGTGCCATTGGCACCTACCTGCTGGATGTGCTGCGCCAGCTTGGGTTCGATGCGCGGCTGCGGGTGCTGTCGGGCAATTTGCAATTCAGCTACATCCAGAATACCGCCAATCACGTGCAGATCAGCCTCACGCCGTGGTATTCGGATTACCCGGGTGCCACGGACTTCCTGCCGCTGCTGTTCGGGTGCGCCTCCTACCACCCTGGCTCCGACGGGTCGGTGAATTTCAGCGGCATCTGCGACCCGGCGTTGGATGCGCGCATGCAGGCGGTGGCGGATGGTGGGGACGCGGCGGGTTGGGCCGCGATCGATCGGGAGGTGACGGACCGGGCGGCGTTTGCCGTGCTGTTCAACCCGCGCTACGTCGATTTCGTATCGCGCCGGGTCGAAGGATTTGCCTATCACGAGCAATATCACTGGCTGCTTTCCTCGGCCCGGGTTCACTGATGCGGGTTGCGACCGCCGGGCTGTTGCTGGTTGTGCTGGCTTGTCTGCTGGCGCCACTGTACGCGTCCCGCGTGGCGGGGGTGGATCCGTTCCGGTCCAACGTGCAAGGCACCACCCTGCGCGCCGGGTATCCGCAGGCGGTGCTGGCGCAGAACACTGCCGGGCTGGGGCTGGGGGCAACGCCGATCGGGCCGGGCTGGAGCCGGGCCTATTTGCTGGGCGCGGATGGGCAGGGCCGCGATGTGGCGGCGCGGCTGCTGTATGGCGGCCGGCTGTCGTTGTTCATCGCAGCGGGCGCAACGAGCGTGACGCTGTTGCTCGCGTGCCTGGTCGGCGTGGCGGCGGGCGCGCTGGGCGGCGTGGTGGATGCGGTGCTTCGCTGGCTGCTGGATATGCTGTGGGCGTTTCCGGTGTTCTTGCTGGCGATCTCACTCTCTGCCGTGCTGGCGGCCAGCGATGCGGGCAATCCGCTGCTGACCATCGCGATCCTCGGCGCGGTCTACATCCCCTATGTCGCCAGGCCGGTGCGGGCGCAGGTGCTGACGCTGCTGGAGGCGGAGTTCGTGCAGGCTGCGGTGTCACTCGGCGGGGGACCCTTACACATTCTGCGTCGTCACATCCTGCCGCATGTAGGCCGCACCTTATTGCTGTTCGCGCCGACGGTGATGGCGTTTGCGTTGCTGACGGAGGCATCACTGTCCGTCCTTGGCGTTGGCGTGCAGCCGCCCGATGCAAGCTGGGGCACGCTGATCGCGGACGGGCAGGGGCTGATCTACAGCCGCCCCGTGGTGGCGGTGGCGCCTGGGCTAGCGGTCGTGGTGACGGTGCTGTTGTTGAATCGTCTGGCCGATGGATTGCGCCGGTGATCGGGCGTTTGCTGCAGCCGCTGGCGGTGCTGGCCGGCATCAGCGTCCTGGTGTTCCTGATCTTCTTCGCCGCCCCTGGCGCCGACCCGGCCGCTCGCCTGGCCGGCCGTGGCGCCAGCCCGGACACGTTGGCGGCGGTGCGCGCCGAATATGGGCTCGATCGGCCGCTGCCGGTGCAATACGCGCGGATGATGGGCCGGATGTTCGTCACGCGGAACCTGACCAGCACCGTCAATACCGGGCAGGAGGTGGTGCCGGCCGTGCTGGCGGCAGCACCCGTGACATTGTTGCTGGCAAGCGGGGCCGCGGTGCTGTGGCTGGCTGCCGGGCTCGCGATCTCGCTCGTGGCGACGGCGTTCCGGGTCGGTGGGCGGCTTGCCATCGGCGCCGGGTTGGTGGGCATGTCGATCCCCGCCTTTTGGATGGGCGAGGTGGTGAACCTGCTGACGCAACGCAGCTTCCACGGCACGTGGTGGCTGGCATGGGTGCCGCCGTTGGGCATGGGCGTGTCGTTTGCCGGTATGGTGCTGCCGTGGACGACGCTGGCGCTGCTGTATGCCGGGGTCTATGGCCGCGTGCTGCATGCGGGGTTGGCGGAAGCGCTGGCATCCGACCCGATCCGGACCGCGCGGGCGAAGGGATTGGGCGATACCACCGTTCTACTGCGCCATGCGCTGCGCTGTCGGTTTTGCCGGTGGTGGCGCTGTTCGGGCTGGATTTCGGCGCGTTGGTCGGTGGGGGCACCGTGCTGACGGAGGTGGTGTTCGGCCTTCACGGCGTCGGCAGGCTGACCTATGACGCGTTGCAGACGCTGGATTTGCCGATGCTGATGGCGGTGGTGATGTATGCCGCCGTGTTCGTGGTGGCGATCAACGCCGCCGCGGATTTGGCCGGGTGGTGGCTGGATCCGCGGCGGCGTTTTGCGGCGTAACCGATCAGACGCGTTCGAACAGCGCCGCGATGCCTTGGCCGACGCCGATGCACATGGTGGCGACTGCGCGCCGCTGGTCGCGCTGCTCCAGTGCGCTTACTGCCGTCATTGCCAGGCGGGCGCCGGACATGCCCAACGGATGGCCGAGTGCGATGGCGCCGCCGTGGGGGTTCACGTGTTCCGAGTCATCGGCCAGGCCGAGTTGGCGCATCACCGCCAGGCCTTGCGCGGCGAATGCCTCGTTCAGTTCGATCAGGTCGATGTCGGACAGGCTCAGCCCGGCCTTGGCCAGCAGTTTGCGGGTCGCGGGCTCCGGCCCCATGCCCATGATGCGCGGGGGTACGCCGGCGGTTGCCATGGAGACGATGCGGGCGCGGGGTGTTAGGCCGTATTTCGCGGCTGCCGCTTCGGTGGCGATGATCAGCGCCCCGGCGCCGTCATTCACGCCGGAGGCATTGCCGGCGGTGACCGAGCCGCCTTCCTTGCGGAACGGCGCCTTCAGCTTGGCGAGCGTCTCGAGCGTGGTTTCGCGCGGGTGTTCGTCCTTCGTCACGACCGTGTCGCCCTTGCGGCCCTTGATGGTCACCTGGGTCAGTTCGCGATCGAAGAACCCGCTGGCCTGGGCGGCGGCGGCGCGCTGCTGGCTGCGCAGGGCGAAGGCATCCTGGTCAGCCCGGCTGATTTGGTAGTCCTGCGCGACGTTTTCCGCGGTCTCCGGCATGGAATCGACGCCGTATTGCGCCTTCAGTAGCGGGTTGACGAAGCGCCAGCCGATCGTGGTGTCATACACCTCGGTCTGGCGGCTGAACGCCTCGGTCGCCTTGCCCTGGACGAAGGGGGCGCGGGTCATGCTTTCCACGCCGCCGGCAATCACCAACTCGGCATCGCCGGCGCGGATGGCGCGCGCAGCGGTGCCAACTGCATCCAGGCCGGAGCCGCAGAGGCGGTTGATCGTGGCGGCAGGCACCGTGGTGGGGAGCCCCGCCAGGAGAAGCGCCATGCGGCCGACGTTGCGATTGTCCTCGCCGGCCTGGTTGGCGCAGCCGTAGTATAGGTCGTCCACGGCTTCCCAATCGACGCCTGGATTGCGCTCCTTCAGGACGCGCAGCGGGATGGCGCCGAGGTCGTCGGTGCGGACGTCCTTCAGCGCGCCGGCGTAACGGCCGATGGGGGTGCGGACGAAATCACAGATGAATGCCTCTGGCATCGCAGTCTCCTTCCACTCTCAGACCGGTTGACACGGTCCCTGTTTCGTCCGGAGTCTTGACCCAACCGAGGGAGACTTCAAGCCATGTCGGACGAGGGGGAGCTTCGCGCCGAACGCAGCGCGGCTGCCATGTGGACGGGCGATGCGGCCAGCCAAGGGTTGGGCATGGTGTTGGAGGATGTTGGACCCGGCGTTGCCCGCATGGCGATGACGGTGGAGCCCCGGATGCTGAATGGCCACGGGATGTGTCACGGCGGGTTCATCTTTGCCCTGGCGGATAGCACCTTCGCCTTCGCCTGCAACAGCCGGGACCAGCGGGCGGTGGCGCAAACCTGCACCATCACATTTCTCACCCCGGCCCAACTTGGCGACCGGCTGACCGCAACGGCGCGGGAGGTGGCGGTGGCCGGGCGGTCCAGCCTGTATGACGTGCGGGTGGAGAACCCGGCGGGCGTGGTGGCAGAGTTCCGGGGCCAGTCCCGCAGCATCGGCGGGGCGGTGATCGCATGATTGGTCTGGATCCGATCGAGGGTGCGTCCCGCGACGAGTTAGCGACGCTACAGACGACCCGGCTGGCCGCTACGTTGCGCCAGGTCTACGCCGCCGTGCCGCATTACCGCCGGGCGTTCGATACCGCCGGGGTGCATCCGGATGACTTCCGCACACTGGATGATTTGCGGCGGTTTCCGTTCACGGTGAAGGCGGATCTGCGGGAGAATTACCCGTTCGGCCTGTTTGCCGTCCCGCGGGAGCAGGTGGTTCGCATCCACGGCTCGTCCGGCACGACGGGGAAGCCGATCGTGGTGGGCTACACGGCGGAGGATCTGGCGATGTGGGCGGGGGTCGTTGCCCGCTCGCTATACGCCGCGGGGGCGCGGCCCGGCATGATGCTGCACAATGCCTACGGTTACGGCCTGTTCACCGGGGGGCTGGGCATCCACGCCGGGGCGGAGCGGTTGGGCTGCACGGTGGTGCCGCTGGGCGGCGGGATGACCGAGCGGCAAGTGCAGTTGATCACCGATTTTCGGCCGGAGATCATCACCGTCACCCCGAGCTACATGCTGGCGCTGCTGGACGAGTTTGCTCGCCAAGGGCTAGACCCGCGCGCGAGTTCGCTGAAGATCGGGCTGTTCGGGGCGGAGCCTTGGACGAATGCGATGCGCCAGGAGATCGAGGCGGCGTTCGACCTGGATGCGGTGGATATCTATGGGTTGTCGGAGGTGATCGGCCCGGGCGTCGCGCAGGAATGTGTGGAGACCAAGGACGGGCTGCATATCTGGGAAGACCATTTTTATCCGGAGGTGATCGACCCCGTGACGGGTGAGGTGCTGCCGGATGGGGCGGTGGGGGAGCTGGTGTTCACCTCGCTGACCAAGCAGGCGATGCCGATCATCCGCTATCGCACCCGGGATTTGACGCGGCTGCTGCCGGGCACGGCGCGGCCGGCATTCCGGCGGATGGAGAAGGTCACGGGGCGGTCCGACGACATGATCATTCTGCGCGGCGTGAACGTGTTTCCAACGCAGATCGAGGAAGTGCTGCTAGCGGCGGAGTGGTGCGCCGGGCACTTCCAGATCGAGTTGCTGCGGGAGGGGCGCATGGACTCGATGGTGGTGCATGCGGAGGCGCGGGCGGCATTCTGGGATGGCGCCGGGTTGGTGCAGGCGGCGGGGCTGGTGGCCCAGCAGATCAAGGGGGTAGTGGGGATTAGGGCACTGGTGG
>NZ_LMUY01000079.1:21861-34938 GCF_009765685.1 Acidisphaera sp. L21
GGACGGCGGGGGAGGCGAGTTGGCCGCCATTGTCGGACGCCACGGGGGCTTTCGTGGTTCCTGCGGCGGCACCGGCCGCGGCGGGGGCCGTGGCGGAGGAGGCGCCGGCATTCGGGGCGGCGGGTACGGCGGCCGCCGCGTCGGTCACCGCGGGCAGCGGCTCCGGGTTCTTGGACAGGGTATGCAGATAGTTGATGACGTCGGCGCGCTGCTTGTCGTTGCTGATGCCGGCGAAGCCCATCTTGGTGCCTGGCGCGTAGGCGGCTGGCTTGCGCAGCCACTCGTTCAGCTCATCGAACGTCCAGGGGCCCTGCTTGCTCTTGATGGCGGTGGAGTAGCTGAAACCCTCCATGTGGCCATGCGGGCCGCCGACGACGCCATATAGGTTTGGGCCGACGCCCGCCTTGCCGCCATCATTGAAGGTGTGGCAGGCGACGCATAGCTTCTTGGTGTCGGCCTCGCCAGCCGATGGATCGGAGGCGGCGAGTAGCGGCGCGATTGGCGGCAATGGAGCATCGGCGGGGGCACCACCGCCGGCGCTGTCCGCAGCTGGGGCACCCTCGATCTTGATCGCGCTCTCTTTCAGCCGGGTAGGGTGGACCAGTGTCTCACCAATCAGGCCGGCCACCATAAAGGTGATCCCGGCGACCAGAACGGCGGATACTGCCTTGTTGACTTCCAAGCTGCCGGCCATGCGACGTTATTCTCCCCGCTTCGGATGCCATAATCACCGCCTTCACGGCGCCAATCGGCACGGCACCTTACTGGAAGGCAGCGCGATGCGGCAATGCACGCGCCGCCCATTTCTCACCGTACGGGCGCGGGTTTCTCACGTGCGACCTTCGCCTGGGCATATTCCTTGTCTAAAACCAGTTCGAACATCAGCAGCGAGCGCCCTGTGGCGATGTATTCGGCCTCAAAATCGAATCGCGTGTCGTCTGGATTGCCATCGAGGTTCGTGTCGATCAGGCATACCCAGGCCAGCCCGCCCGGCACGGTCGGCAGGGTGATGGGCACGCCATCGTGGTAGGAATTCATCACCACCAGCACCGTCGCGTCCGCCCCGCGGCGGCGAATGCCGGAGACTTGGGCCCGGCCATCCAGCAGGATGCCGACGCAGCGCGTATTGTCGTCGTCCCAGGATTCCTGGTCCATCTCCTCCCCGGTCGGTTTCAACCAGGTCACGTCCTTGATCCCCAACTCCTCGTTCCACTCCGCTGTCAGGAAGCGGGAGCGGTGGAGGATTGGGAGGCGCCGGCGCAGGGCCGTCAGGTGCGAGACGAAGCGGACGAGGTGGTTGCCCTTCTCGCCGAGATCCCAGTTTAGCCAGCTAATCTCGTTGTCCTGGCAATAGGCGTTGTTATTGCCGTTCTGGGTGCGGCCGAATTCGTCACCAGCCAGCAGCATCGGCGTCCCGCGCGATAATAATAATGTGGCCAGCATATTCTTGATTTGGCGTTCGCGTAGGCCGTTGATCGCGACGTCATCCGTCGGGCCTTCGGCGCCGCAATTCCAGCTCTCGTTATTGCTGTTCCCGTCCTTGTTGTCTTCGCCATTGGCCTCGTTGTGCTTCTCGTTATACGAGGCCCAGTCGTTCAGCGTGAATCCGTCATGGGCTGTCAGAAAGTTGACCGAGGACCAGGCGGGCCGGCCGCGATGGTTGAAGAAGTCGCTGCTGCCGGTGAATCGGGTGGCCAAATCCTTGACCTTACCCTCGTCGCCCTTCCAATAGGCGCGGACGTTGTCGCGGTAGCGGTCGTTCCATTCCGCCCAGCCCGGTGGGAAGCCGCCGACCTGGTAGCCGCCGGGGCCGCAATCCCATGGTTCGGTGATCATCTTCACCTGGCTGAGCACCGGGTCCTGGCCGACGGCGCGCAAAAAGCCGCTTTCCTGGTCGAAGCCGTAGGTCTCGCGGGCGAGAATGGTGCCGAGGTCGAAGCGGAAGCCATCGACATGCATCTCCGTCACCCAATAGCGCAGGCTGTCCATCACCATCTGGATCACCCGGGCGTTGGACAGGTTGACCGTGTTTCCGGTGCCGGTGTCATTGATGTAGTAGCGCTTCTGGTCGGGCAGCAGCCGATAATAGCTGGCGTTATCGATGCCCTTGAAGGACAGGGTCGGGCCCTTCTCATTGCCCTCGCAGGTGTGATTGTAGACGACGTCCAGGATGATCTCGAGCCCGGCGGCGTGGAAGCGGCTCACCATTTCCTTGAACTCGGAGAAGGCGAAGTCAGGCACGGCGGCGTAGCGGCGGCTTGGGGCGAAGAAGGAAAGGGTGGAGTAGCCCCAATAGTTCACCAGGCCCTTTTCGCCCAGGTAGCTGTCATCGGCGAACATGTGGATCGGCAGCAACTCGACGCTGGTGACGCCCAGGCGCTTGATATACTGCACGACCTCCCCGTTCGCGAGGCCGCGGAAGGTGCCGCGCAATTCCTCCGGCACCGCCGGGTGCAGCTTGGTGAAGCCCTTCACGTGGGTTTCGTAGAGCACCGTCGAGTCCCAGGGCACACGCGGGGCGCGGTCGTCGCCCCAGGTGAAGGCAGGGTCTATGACGCGGGCCTTGGGCATGAACCTGGCGCTGTCACGCTCGTCATAGGTGGTGTCTTCCTCGCCCATGACGTAGCCGAACAGCTCCGGCGCCCAGGTGATCTGGCCGACGACACCCTTGGCATACGGGTCCAAGACCAGCTTGTTGGGGTTGAAGCGGTGGCCGTTCTCCGGCTCGTAGGGGCCGTGGACGCGGTAGCCGTAGACGGTGCCCGGGCGCGCATCGGGCAGGAAGCCGTGGAAGATCTCGTTGGTGTATTCCGGGAGGGCGACCCGGCCGATCTCGGTCTCGCCGCTATCGTCGAAGATGCACAGCTCCACCTTGGTCGCGTTGGCGGAGAAAAGGGCGAAGTTCACTCCCAACCCGGTCCAGGTCGCACCTTGTGGGAATGGGCGACCTTCCTCGATCCGGAAGCCACTTGCCTGACTCATAAGAATATCCTGATGGAAATGCCGGGCTTCAAGCGCATGGCGAGCCGAAGGGTTCCCTGCGGAGTGGCCGGAAGCGGCGCCGTCCGGTAGCTTGTACGGATAGGGGAGGGCCGGCGAATGCCTCGCACGATGTTCGACAAGATTTGGGACAGCCATAGCATCGCGGATTTGGGTGATGGTTGGGCGCTGCTGCACATCGACCGGCATTTGCTGCACGATCTGTCCGGTTCCCGCGCGCTGCAGGAGATCGAGGATCGGGAGTTGCCGGTGCGCAACCCGGAATTGGCCTTCGCCACGCCTGACCACGCGGTGTCCAGCGCCCCCGGCCGCACCGCGGCGACGTTCGGACCCGGTGAGAAACTGCTGATTGGGCTGCGTAGCCGGTCGGCCGAGCATGGGATCCGGTTCTTCGATCTGGGGCAGGACGGCCATGGCATCGTCCACGTGATGGCGCCGGAACTGGCTATCGTGCTGCCGGGGCTGACGCTGATCTGCGGCGACAGCCACACCTGCACCAATGGCGGAGTGGGGGCGCTGGCGTTCGGCGTCGGCTCGTCGGAGCTGGTGCATGCGCTGGCGACGCAGACGCTGCGGCAGCGCCGGCCCAAGACGATGCGCGTGTCGTTCGAGGGCGCAACCGGACCCGGGGTGACGCCGAAGGACATGGTGCTGCACCTGATCGGCCGGCTGGGGGCGGCGGCCGGCACCGGGTTCGCGGTGGAATATGCCGGCCCGGCGGTGCGCGCACTGCCGGTGGAGGGGCGGCTGACGCTGTGCAACCTGTCGATCGAACTGGGCGCCAAGATGGGCTTCATCGCGCCCGACGATGCCACCTTCGACTATCTGCGTGGGCGGCACTATGCGCCGCAAGGTGCGGCATTCGACGCTGCAATCGCCCAATGGCGCAGATTGCCCAGCGACCCCGGCGCCGTGTTCGACCGGGAGGTGGTGATCGACGCGGCCGATATCGCCCCCACCATCACCTGGGGCACCAGTCCGGAGCATGCGATCGGGATTGGCGAGTGCGTCCCCAACCCGGCGAACGCGCCGGACGCCGCGCGGCAGACGGCGTGGCGCAGCGCGTTGGACTATATGGGGCTGGAACCCGGCCGCCCGATCGCTGGGACGAAGGTGGATTGGGTGTTCGTCGGATCGTGCACGAACGGCCGCATGTCCGATCTGCGCGCCGCCGCTGCCATCGTTCGCGGCCGGCATGTCGCACCTGGCGTCACCGCCTGGGTGGTACCCGGGTCCCAGCGCGTCAAGCAAGAGGCTGAGGCGGAGGGCCTGGACCGCCTGTTCCTGGACGCCGGGTTCGCGTGGCGGGAGCCGGGGTGCAGCATGTGCGTGGCGGCGAATGGGGAGCGTGTGCCGCCGGGCATGCGGTCGGTCTCCACCTCCAACCGTAATTTCGTCGGGCGGCAGGGGCCGGGGGCGCGGACGCACCTGGCCAGCCCGGCCATGGCCGCCGCGGCGGCGGTGACGGGTGTCATCACCGATGTGAGGAGCCTGTGATGCAGGCATTTACGACCGTCTCCGGCGCGGCGGCGCCGCTGATGCGCGACAATATCGACACGGACATGATTATCCGGATCGAGCGGATGACGGGCACCACGCGCGATTCGATGGGGCAGTGGGCGCTGGAGGCGCTGCGTTACCGGCCCGATGGATCGGACAATCCGGACTTCGTGCTGAACCAGCCGGCGTTTCGCGATGCGCCGATCCTGGTTGCCGGCGCCAATTTCGGCTGCGGCTCGTCACGCGAGGCCGCGGTGTGGGCGCTGATGGGCGCCGGGTTGCGTTGCGTGATCGCGCCATCCTTCGGCGACATCTTCTTCAATAACTGCTTCCAGAACGGGATGCTGCCGGTGCGCCTGCCGTCCGACGATATCGCAAGGCTGGCCGATGCCTGCGCCGGCGGCAATGCACGGGTGAGCGTGGATCTGCATCGCCAGGTGGTGGTGTTCCCGCACGGCGAGGAAGTGCGGTTCGAGATCGAGCCACTGCGCCGCGATGCCCTGCTGGAAGGGCTGGATGAAATCGGCCTGACCTTGAAGCACGCCGAGGCGATCGCAGCATTTCAAGCGGCAGACCGCATCGCCCGGCCATTTGTATGGCAGCCCGGCGCGTAGCAGGATGCGACTCGGCGAGTTGGCCCATGACCCGGCACAGGAACCATGATGATCGACCTTAGGACGACCCTTCTGGCGCGGCAGGTGATCGCGCCCGGCATCTACGACGCGCTGACCGCCGCCATGGCCGCATCGGCCGGGTTCGAGGCGCTGTACGTCTCCGGCGCGGCCATCGCCTATACGCGGCTGGGGCGACCGGATATCGGCCTGGTGGCAATGACCGAGGTGGTGGAGGTGGTGGCGCTGATCCGCGACCGGGTGGACCTGCCGTTGGTGGTGGATGCGGATAACGGCTACGGCAACGCGCTGAACGTGCAGCGCACGGTGCGCATGTTCGAGCGTGCGGGTGCCACTGCGATCCAGTTGGAAGACCAGACGCTGCCGAAGCGCTGCGGCCATTTGCGCGACAAGACGGTGATCCCGGCGGCGGAGATGGTGGGCAAGATCCGCGCCGCGGTCGATGCCGGCGTCAACCAATCCACCCTGATCATCGCACGGACCGACGCCGCGGCCATGGAAGGGGTGAGCGCCGCGATCGATCGCGCCGCGCAGTATGTGGAGGCCGGGGCGGACGTGTTGTTCGTGGAGGCACCGCAGAGCCGCGAGGAGCTGGCCGCGGTAGGCAAGGCGCTGGCCGGGTCCGCCCCGTTGGTCGCCAACATGGTGGATGGCGGCGACACACCCCCGCTGCCCGCGGCGGAGCTGGATGGGCTGGGATTTCGGCTGGTGATCTTCCCCGGGGGAATCGTGCGCAGCCTGTTGCGCACGATGGCGGATTACTATGGCACGCTCGCGGCGCATCGCAGTAACCTGCCCTTCGCCGACCGGATGCTGAACTTCCAGCAGATGAACGAGTTGCTGGGCACGCCGGAGATACTGGCGTTAGGCAAGACCTACGGTGCGTGACACGGCCCTGCTGCTGGTAGATCTGCAGAACGACTTCGTGCATCCGGATGGCGCCTATGGCCGGGTTGGTTGCGTGGCGGCGGAGGTGGCAGCGCTTCCTGCGCGGCTGGCGCCCCTGGCCACGCGGATGCGCGCGGCGGGGGGATGGGTGGTGGCGACGCAATTCACCCTGGTGCCGGCGCGGGATGGGGAGCCGCTGATCTCCCCGCATTTGCTGGCGATGCGGCCGTTTCTCCGCAAGGGCGACTTCCTGCCTGGCGCCTGGGGGCATCGGGTGTTGGACGAGTTGGGTGCGGTGGACCTGGCGGTGGAGAAGATCGCCTACAACGCGTTCTACATGACGCGGCTGGAATGGGTGCTGCGACGCTGCGGGATCGCCCGGCTGATCGTCGGCGGCATCGTGACCAATGGCGGCATCGCGTCGACGGTGCGGGATGCGCATGTGCGGGATATGGACGTCACCGTGCTGCAGGATGGCTGCGCCGCACCGACGCCGGAGATGCACGACACCGCCATTGCGGCGCTGCGCCCGGTGGCGAAGATTGCAACCATCGCTGAGACGTTGCTAGCGCTGCAGTAGCGTCGCTGGCTGCGGCGTTTCCCAGCCCAGCCGTTCCAGTTCGGGCCGGTCGGCCGCCGCCGTGGGATAGCCGAGGCATAGATAGCCGATGAACATCCATCCCGCCGGCACGTCCAGCGCCGCGACAACCACCGCCGGGTCCAGGATCGACACCCAGCCAAGCCCCAAGCCCTGGGCCCGCGCTGCCAACCACAGCGTATGGATGGCGAGCACGGCGGAGTAGGCCGTGGTTTCCGGCATGGTATCCCGCCCCAGGCCGCCGCCCTGCTGCGGGTCGGGGTCGGCAAACACGGCCAGGTGGCATGGCGCGTCGTCCAACCCGGCCAGCTTCAGCCGGGCATAGAGCGCGGCGCGGTCCTGCCGGGCTAGCGCTTCGGCATTGCAGGCCGAAAAATTCTGGCGGATCGCCGCGCGCCGGGCGGGGTCATCGACGGTGACGAACCGCCACGGCTGGCTCAGCCCCACCGAAGGCGCGAGGGCGGCCACATCCAGCAATTGCCGCACCAGGCCCGGGGGCAGCGCGTCGGTGCGGAAGTGCCGCACATCGCGCCGCCATTGGAACAATTGCAGCAGCGTGGCGCGAAACGCATCGTCGAACTCTGGCATAGCGCCCGCTACGTCGCCTGCACCCGGCCCGGCGTGGCAGAGGGCATTTCCGCCGTCGTCTTGGCCCAGACGCTATTGGGGCCGGACAGCAAGAGGGCGATGCAGCCGGTCCACCCGGTTTGATGCGCCGCGCCCAGTCCGCGGCCGGTGTCGCCGTGGAAATATTCGTGGAACAGGATGTGGTCGCGAAACTCCGGATCCGCCTGCGAGACCGCATCATCGCCCAGGAAGGGTCGCCGCCCATCCGCACCACGCACGAACAACGACTTCAGTCGCGTGGCCAACATGGTGGCGACGTCTTTCAACGACAGCATCTGGCCGGAGCCGACCGGACACTCCACCTGGAAATCGTCGCCGTAGTAGCGGTGGAATTCCCGCAGGCTGTCCACCAGCAGGATGTTGACCGGCATCCAGATCGGCCCGCGCCAGTTGGAGTTGCCGCCGAATGCGTGGGACACGCCCTCGCCAGGTTCGTAGCCGATGCTGAATTTCGCGCCGCCGACCTCCAGCACATAAGGATTCGCCTCATGGTATTTGGAGAGCGCCCGTACGCCGTGTTGCGACAGGAACTCCGACTCATCCAGCATTTGCCGCAGCAGCATCTTCATGCGGTGGCCGCGCAGCAGCGACAACAAATGCCGCTCGCCGGTGCCAGTGTCCGTCCAGCGGGAAATGAGCGCCGCCAGATCCGGCCGATGGTCCAGGAAATATTGCAGCCGCTCGCTGAAGGCGGGCAGGGCCTGGAAGGCGCGGCTGCCGATGACTTCGACGGCGAATAGCGGGATCAACCCGACGATGGAGCGGACGCGCAACGGGATCGCCTGGCCGTCGGGCAGATGCAGCACGTCGTAGAAAAACTGGTCCTGTTCGTCCCACAAGCCGATGCCGCCGGCCTTGGTCATCGCCTCTGCGATGTAGAGGAAATGCTCGAAGAATTTGGTCGCCATGTCCTCGTAGGCATCATCCTCGATCGCCAGTTCCAGGGCGATGCGCATCATGTTCAGAGTGAACATCGCCATCCAGGCCGTGCCGTCCGACTGGTCGATCATGCCGCCGGTGGGGAGCGGGTGGGACCGGTCGAAGATGGTGATGTTGTCCAGGCCGAGGAAGCCGCCCTGGAACAGATTGCGCCCGCTCTCATCCTTGCGGTTGACCCACCAGGTGAAATTCAGCAGCAGTTTGTGGAACGCCATTTCCAGGAATTTGCGGTCGGCCACGCCCGTCAGCGCACGGTCCATCTGGAAGACGCGCAGCACGGCCCAACCATGCACTGGTGGGTTCACATCGCCGAACGCCCATTCGTAGGCCGGGAGTTGGCCGTTGGGGTGCATGTAGCGCTCGCGCATTAGCAGCAGCAGCTGGGCCTTGGCGAAGGCCGGGTCGATCAGCGCGAAGGTGACGGTGTGGAAGGCCAGGTCCCAGGCGGCATACCAGGGGTATTCCCAGGTATCCGGCATGGAAATGACGTCCGCATTGTCCAGGTGGCGCCAATCCGCATTGCGGCCGGTCTTGCGTTCCTCCGGGGGGGCGGGTTGGCCGGGGTCGCCATCCAGCCAGCGCCGGACGTCCAGGGCGTAGAATTGCTTGGACCATAGCATGCCGGCCAGGGCCTGGCGGTGGACCGCGCGCTCATCGGCGTCGGCGATGTCGCGCTGGACGACGGCGTAGAAGGCGTCGGCTTCCTCCCGCCGCGCATCCATCACGGAGTCGAACCAGGTGAAGGCGTCGCCGGTGGAATCTGCCGGGCGTAGGCGCAACCGAAGCTGCGCCTGGCCGCCGGCTGGCACCTCGACGCGGACCCGGGCGGCGCATTTGGTGCCGCGCCGCAACGAGTTCACCGCGTCGCGCTTGCCGTTGACGACGTAATCGTTGATCCCGTCCTTGAACGGGCCGGGCAGCGCCCCGCCATAGATGCGGTTGTAATTGGTCTCGTTTTCGCAGAACAGCCATTCGGCGCCGGGTGCATCGACCTCGCACACGCGAACCCGCGCCAGGGCGGGATGGGTCGCGCGCACGGTGTTGCCGTCCAGCACCATTTGCGGCTTGGGCCGGCCCGGCACCCAGGTCCAGGTGTTGCGCGACCAGAACTGCGGCAGGATGTGCAGCGGCGCCATGTCCGGGCCGCGGTTGTGCACGGTGATCAGCATCAGGATGTCGTCGGTGGAGGCCTTGGCGTATTCGACCTCGACATCGAAATAGCGTTGTTCGTGGAAGACGCCGGTGTCGATGACCTCGAACTCCCGGGCGTCGGTGCCGCGGGCTTTGTTTTCCGCGACCAGCCGCTCGTAGGGGAAGGCGGCGTGGGGGTATTTGTAGAGCATCTTCATGTACGAGTGCGTCGGCGTACCGTCGACGTAATAGTACAGTTCCTTGACGTCTTCGCCGTGATTGCCTTGCTCGTTGGTCAAGCCGAACAGGCGCTCCTTCAGGATGGCATCCTGTTCGTTCCATAGGCCCAGGCTCAGGCACCAGCGCAGCTTGTCGTCGGCGAATCCGGCCAGCCCGTCCTCGCCCCAGCGATAGGCGCGGCTGCGGGCCTGGTCGTGCGGCAGGTAATCCCATGCGGTGCCGCCGGGGCTATAGTCTTCCCGCACGGTGCCCCATTGCCGCTCGCTGAGGTATGGCCCCCAGCGGCGCCACCCCTCGCCACGCTGGGTCGCCACCAGTCGCAGGCCCTCGGCGGTTTCGAACAGTGGGTCAGCGTCCATTGGATACTCCAAGCATGGCTTCGATGCGGATCAGTTCGCCCAGCGACCACGCCTGGAATGGGCAGCCCCCAGGCGTATGGGGAGCCTCCCCATCGGCGACTTCTGACACATGGCCCAGTCCCGCGGTGTGAAGATGCGCTTGCAGCGGCGGTAAAAACCGGGCGCGTGCCTCCGCCCGGGCTTCCGCCGTGTTGCCCCGGCTGGCCAGCCAGGCGGCGACGAAGGGGCCCATCAGCCAGGGCCAGACGGTGCCCTGGTGATAGGCGGTGTCCCGCTCCGCCGGGCTGCCGCGGAAATAGGGGCGGTACTCCGGGTCGTCCGGCGCCAGGGTGCGCAGGCCGAGCGGGGTCAGCAACGATCTCTCTGCCAGGGCGACCACGCCGGTGATCTGGCGCGGCGTTAGCACCGGGATGGGCAGGCCGCCGGCCGCCAGCACCTGGTTCGGCCGGATTTTCGTGTCGCGCGCGCCGGGTATGCCGTCGGCGTCCAGCACGTCGATCAGCCCGCCGGTGGCGCGGTCGGGGAAGAGGGCGATGACGCTGTCGCGGGCGCGCAATGCGGCACTGACCCAATGGTCGCCGCCGGGCCAGCGGCCGCCGATTGCCAGCGCGTTCACCCATAGCGCCTGGAGTTCCACCGGTTTGCCGATGCGAGGGGTGACAACGTGGTCGCCGATTTTCGCGTCCATCCAGGTCACCTGCACACCGGGCACGCCGGCCCGTAGCAGGCCGTCCGCCGGGTCGGGCTTGATGCCGAACCGCGTGCCGTCGGTGTAGCCTTCCAGGATGTCGGTCGCCGCGGCCCGCAGACGGGCCGTTACCGCGCGGGACGCACCGCCTGCCTCGATGAGTTCGTGAACCGTAACGATGAACCACAGCGAGGCGTCGGCCGAGTTGTATTCGGGTGGCGCGGCGCCGTCCGGGAAGCGGTTGGGCAGCATCCCCTCGCTGACATGGTCGCACCAGGCGAGCAGGATCTCCGCTGCCTCCTGCAGCCGTCCGCGGGCCAGTAGCAGGCCGCGCAGGGCGATGAAGGTGTCGCGGCCCCAGGCGGTGAACCATGGGAAACCGGCCAGGATGCTGCGATCCGCCGTGAGATAGGCATCGGCGGCCACGTCGTATGGCGGCCGGGCCCGGCGCACCCGTTCCGGTGCGTCGAGGGCGGCGATCGGTGTGGTGCCGGGCGCGCCGGCGCGGAGCACCAGCGTGGCCTGGGTGGTGGTTTCCCACAGGAAGCTGCCGGGGCAGGCAAGATCCTCGCCGTCATCGAGCCCGCGTGCCAAATCGGCGGCGTAGCTGAAGCGGCGATACCAGTCGCGGCCGTCCTGCCAGGTGAAGTCGCCGCGGGCGGTCGTGGCGGGGATGTCGGGGTAGGGGCGCCAGGCTAGCGTCTCGCCGTCCTGGTGGGTTGTGAAGTCGAATGCCGGGTTTTCGTGGTGCAGTGCGTGGTAGTCGCGGCCGGATAGCAGGGGGCGCGCCGTCAGCCGTACGGGCCGGTCCGCCGACCAGCGCAACACCACCTCCTGCGTGGCGCGGCAGACGACGATATCCTGCCGGATGGTGCCGCCGCCGGGGAGGGGGAAGGTCCAACTGGGCCATGGCGCGGGCGTGAAGGCGGCGATCTGCCAGCGACCGTCCGGGAAGACCGAGCCGCCCTGGTAGCCCTGGCTGCTGAGCGCAACGCGGCCGGAGGCGGTTTCTGCAAACACCTCCATCCCGTTCACCAGAACGAACCGCCCGGCCGATGTGCTGGCCAGCAACAGGGCGTGATAGCGCCGGGTCCGGACCAGCCCTGCCGTGCCGGATGCGAACCCACCCGCGCCGTCCGCCTCCAGCCACTCCGCATCCAGATCCATGCCTGCCCCGAGTTATGAAACGACAAGATGCGCCCCCGCACGCGCCGCGGGAAGCCGGGGTGGTGGCCGCGCCCTTGAACTCCCCCCTTGGAGCGCTACGGTGTCGCCGCTGATCAAGGAGGTGACCATGGCGGACATAGAAAGCAGCAGCGAAGACCTGCTGTACACGGTTGAGGACGGCATTGGCCGCGTCACCTTCAACCGACCGCAGGCGCGCAACGCGATGAAATTCGCGATGTACGACCGGCTTGCCCAGATTTGCGACGAGGTGGGCGAGGACCCGACCATGCGTGCGCTCGTGCTGACGGGGGCGGGGGACAAGGCGTTCGCGTCTGGCACCGACATCTCCCAGTTCCGCGAGTTCAAGACGCCGGAGGACGCGCTGGAGTATGAGGCGCGGATCGACCGCGTTCTGGTGGCGTTGGAGCGGTGCAAGATCCCGACCATCGCGGCAATTGCCGGCGCCTGTACCGGTGGCGGCGCCGGGATGGCGGCGGCTTGCGACCTGCGAGTGGCGACCAAGGCATCCCGTTTCGGTTTCCCGGTGGGGCGCACGCTCGGCAACTGCCTGTCGATCTCCAATTACACCCGCCTGGCCGCGCTGGTTGGCCCGGCGGCGGTGAAGGACATGGTGTTCACCGCCCGGCTGCTGGGCGCGGACGAGGCCAAGCAGGTGGGGTTCATCGGCGAGGTGGTGGAGGACCGCGAGGCGCTGGACACGCGGGTCGACGAACTGGCGAAGACGGTTGCCAGCATGGCCCCGCTGACCCTGCGCGCCACCAAGGAAGCGCTCTATCGCATCCGCGAAAAGTCGCGCCCGGACGAGGGGCAGGACCTGGTGATCATGTGCTACATGAGCAACGATTTCCGCGAGGGCATGGACGCGTTCCTGACCAAGCGCACCCCGACCTGGACCGGCACATGAGTGCCGCGCTGAAGCCCGTGGTGGAGGAGGGTGTCCCAACCCTCGCCATCGACGGCACCATCGCGACCATCCAGCTCAACCGTCCGTCCGTCCATAACCGGATGGACCCGGAAGACCTGCTGGAACTGCGCCACCTGCTGGGTGTGGTGCAGGCGGACCCGGCGATCCGCGTGCTGTTGCTGACGGGGACGGGCAAGTCGTTCTCCTCCGGCTTCAACATCGGCAAGCTGAGCGGCGATGAGGGCGACCGTGGCGGCGACGGCTCGTTCGACAAGGTGGTGGATCTGGTGGAGCAATTCCCCATCGTCACCATCTGCGCGCTGAACGGCGGCGTGTATGGCGGTTCGACCGACCTGGCGCTGGCCTGCGACTTTCGTATCGGG
>NZ_LMUY01000079.1:34992-55498 GCF_009765685.1 Acidisphaera sp. L21
CTGCATTATTACGCGGGCGGGATGCGTCGGTATGTGTCGCGGCTGGGGCTGAACGCGGCCAAGACGTTGTTCCTGACGGCGGCGAAGATGAGCAGCGCCGATTTGCTGCGCATAGGCTACCTGACGGAGTTGGTGGCGCCGGGCGAGTTGATGACCCGGGCGCACGAACTGGCAGCAATTGTTGCCGCGAACGCGCCGATCGCGGTGCAGGGCATGAAGCGGGCGCTGAACGACATCGCGCGCGGCGAGCCGGATCTGGACCTGATCGCCGCCAACCAGAAGCGCAGCCGCGAATCGTCCGATCTGGTGGAGGGCCGCGCCGCCTGGATGGAAAAACGGGCACCGAGATTTACCGGCGCCTAACCCGAGTATGGAGGACATGCCGTGATCAAGTTCTACTACAGCCTCGCGCCGAACCCGCTGAAGGTTGCCCTGTTCCTAGAAGAGGCCGGGTTGGAGTACGAGGCGATCCCGGTCGACACCCGCAAGGGCGAGCAATTTGCCCCGGCCTTCGCCGCGGTGAACCCGAACAACAAGGTCCCCGCGATCGTCGACGGCGAGGCGGCCGTGTTCGATAGCGGAGCGATCCTGCTGTATTTGGGGGAGAAGACGGGCAAGTTCGTGCCGCCGGCCGGGGATAAGGCGCGCGGCGAGTTGCTGTCCTGGCTGATGTTCGCCGCCACCGGGATCGGGCCATATTCCGGCCAGGCGGTGCATTTCCGCCATTACGCGCCGGAACCGAAGGAATACGGCGTGACGCGTTACCTGTACGAGGTGAAGCGCCACTACGGCGTGCTGGACGCGCGTTTGGCCGACCGGGAATGGATGCTGGGGAGCGCCTACAGCATCGTCGACATGGCGGTGTGGGGCTGGGCCCGGATGCTGCCGTTCATTCTGGGTGAGACGAACAAGGACATGACCGTCTGGTCCGAGTTTCCGCACGTGAAGCGGCTGATGGACGCGATCAATGCGCGCCCGGCAGCCACCCGCGCCGAGGCGATCCGCGACCGGCATAGCTTCAAGGCGGAGTTCGATGCCGAGGCCAAGGCCTTCATGTTCCGCCACATCAAGGAGACCGCGGCGTGAGTGACGCGAAGGGCCTGATCATCGTCACCGGCGGTAGCCGCGGCATCGGCGCCGCGATCTGCCGCAAGCTGGCGACGGATGGGTATCCGGTGGCGGTGAACTACACCACCAACCAGGACCTGGCCGATATCGTGGTGGCCGAGATCGTGGCCAATGGCGGCAAGGCCGTGGCAGTCGGTGGCGATGTGGCCGATGAGGCGGATATTCTGCGGTTGTTCAAGGAGGCGCAGGCCGCCTTGGGCCCTGTGTATGGGCTGGTGAACAATGCCGGCATCCTCGGCGGCAGTTCCCGGGTGCAGGATCTGACGGCGGAGGCATTGGCGCGCACGCTGGCGGTGAACGTCGCTGGCACCGTGCTGTGTGCGCGGGAGGCGGTGCGTGCGATGTCGACCAATAACGGCGGCAAGGGCGGGGCGATCGTGAACATGGCCTCGGTCGCGTCTCGCCTGGGCGGGCCGGGCGAACTGGTGCATTACGCCACCACCAAGGGCGCGATCGATACGTTCACCATGGGGCTGGCGCGGGAGGTTGCGGCGGAGGGTATCCGGGTGAATGCGGTGGCGCCGGGCTTGATCGATACGGAGATGAACTCGCCGGAGCGGCAGGCGCGGATTGCGCCGGGGATCCCGGCCAAGCGCGTGGGGACGGCGCCGGAGGTGGCGGAGGCGGTGTCGTGGCTGGTGTCGCCAGCGGCGTCCTACGTGACGGGCACGATCGTCACCGTATCTGGTGGGCGCTAGTCCGGCAGGCGATAGTCCGGCAGGCGATAGTCTGGAGGGCGGTCGCTAATACCAGCCGTGCTTCTTCCAGAAGCCGACTGCGTTGTCGGCCGTCTGGTACCGCTGGGCGATGTAGCGGATGCCACCCTGGGCCTCCTCCACCGCGTTGCCGAAGGAGGCGGCGCCGTGGGGGTTCAGATGGTAGCTGGCCTTGGTCAACTGGAACAGGCCGCGCGCGGTGTCGACGCCGTTCGTGGCATTCACCTTGCCGGTCGATTCGCGCTCCATGATGAAGTGCAGGCCGGGCTCCCAGGTGGTGGGAACGCCCTCCTTGTCCATGGCGGTTTTCAACGCCTCCGTCACTTCGGGTGAGGCGGCGGCGGTAGGGTTGGAGTGGGACGCGCGATGCGCCGCATGGGCGACATGCTTGTGGAATGCGTTGCTCGGGTGCGCCGCCTGATGTCGATGCGCGGCGGCGTGATGCGTCGCGTGGCCGGTGCCATGCGATGCTTTGGTTGAGGTTGCAGCCGGGGCAGATTTCGAATCTGTCATGCGCCCAGTGTGCCGTGGAGACGGTTAACGAGGGGTTACGAGAAGCCCTGCAGTTTGTCCGCTTCCCCTGCCGGGCCAGCAGGAGTTTATTGCCACCAACAGTGGAACGCAGAGAGGCAGGACCATCATGAAAGACGCAATCTACGGCGGGGTGAACGCGGCGGTGCTGACGGCCATGCGGCCGGATCTGTCGGTCGACCTGGACCGCATGGCCGCCCATAGCAAGTGGCTGCTGGCCAATGGCTGCAACGGCCTCGGGATATTGGGCACCACCGGCGAGGCGAACAGTCTGGGCGTGTCCGAGCGGATCGACGTGATGGAGGGCCTGGTCGCCCGCGGCCTGCCGCCCGCACGCCTGCTGCCCGGCGTCGGCACCCCGGCGCTGACCGATACGGTGCTGCTGGCGAAGAAGGCGGCCGAACTCGGCTGCCCAGGCGTGCTGGCGCTGCCGCCGTTCTTCTACAAGAACCCGAGCGAGGATGGGCTGTTCGCGTATTTCTCCGAGGTGATCCAGCGGCTCGGGACAGGGACGAAGATCTATCTGTATCATTTTCCGGCGCAGTCGGCGGTGCCGTTTACGGTGGATTTCATCGGGCGCCTGTTGAAGGAGTATCCGGGCACGGTGAAGGGGATCAAGGACAGTAGCGGCGACTTCGCCAACACCAAGAGCTACGTCGACCACTTCGCCAAGGATGGGTTCGAGGTGTATTGCGGCGATGATGGCGCGCTGTATGACCTGATGAATGCCGGGGGCGCCGGGTGCATCACCGCGGCCTCCAACGTCGGCAGCGCGTGGAATGGCAAGGTGTATGCGAACTGGGCCAATGAGGTTGGCAAGCAGGCGCAGACGACGCTGGCCGCGATTCGCAAGGCGGTGACGTCGGCGGCGCTGATCCCCGGGCTGAAGTCGCTGGTTGCCCGGCATACCGGCGACGCTGCCTGGCTGAACATGCGTCCGCCGCACATGAAGCTGTCGGCGGAAGCAGAGGCCAAGCTGTTCGCCACGTTCGATGCCTGTGGCGTGACGCTGGCCAAAGCAGCCTGATTCGCACGGGCCGTCCTCTGCGAGGGCGGCCCGCCGGGTTTAGTAGGGCACGCCGGTTGCGCGTTGCGCCTTCAAGGCCTTGGCATACCATTCCAGCTCGTCGAGGAAGCGGGTGGTGCTCTTGGCGAAGCGTTCGTCGGTGACCGTGCCGTCCTCCGCGACCAGCGAGGCGACCCGGGGGAATGGAAGGATGCTGGGGATGGAGGGCATGCCGAGTTCGCCCAGCGTCATGCGAAGTTGCATCGCGCCGCGCACGCCGCCGAACTGGCCGGCGGAATAGCAGGCGATCGCAGAGGGGCGCCAGAAATACTCCTCCAGGAAATGGTCCAGCAGGTTCTTCAGCGCTGGCGGAATGCCATTATTGTATTCGCCCCCCACGATAACGAAGGCATCTGCGGCGCGGTAGATCGTGGCCAACTTCTCCATCACGTCGGGTGCGTCGCCTTTGAATTCCTTATACATCTTGTCGAGCAGGGGGAGTTGATAGATCTCCGGGTCGACGAGGGTCACGGTATGCCCGCGTGCCGCGATTTGATGCTGCAGGTAGCGCGCGGCGCGGATGCCGACGCGTTCGCTGCGGACCGAGCCGTAGAGGATGGCGATCGAGAGCGACATGGCTGCGCCTCCTTATTCGGCGACCGGCTGATCCGTTCGCGTTGCGGCCCACCATAGCGGGGAACGGCCGGCCTTGCGGGCCTTCTGTTCGTAGCGCGTGGGAGGCCAGCCTTCCGGGCGTTCCGTCGCGGGGGCGGGGGCGGTGAACAGGGTTTGGCCGGCGAGAACCTCGGCGGTCCAGGCCTGGTAGGTTGGGTCGTCGGTGCCGATGCGCCATTCACCGCCGGGTCGCATGGCGCGCGCCACCAGGGCAACGTTGTCCGGATGGACGAAGCGGCGCTTGACGTGGCGGGCCTTCGGCCAGGGGTCGGGGAACATCAGGAACAGGCGGCTGAGCGTGCCGGGCGGGATTTGACGAAGTAGCAGGCGAGCGTCGTCGTCCCATACCAGCAGGTTTTCCGGGACGGGCGCGGTGGCTTCGCCACCCTCCGGCACCAGGGCGGAGAGCAGGGAACAGATGCCGTTCTCGTAGACTTCACAGGCGACGAGGCCGGCAGATGGGTTGGCAGCAGCCTGGGCGCGGGCGTGCTCCCCACCGCCGAAACCCACCTCGACCCAAAGCTCGGCCGGGGTGGTGGGGAAGGCGGTGAGGGGATTGCCCGCGTGCTCCGCGGCGAGGCGCATCCGCGGCAGCGTCGCCTCCAGCAGCAATTGCTGCCGGGGGCGAAGCGTGTTGCCGCGGGTACGACCGTATAGCCGCTCGGCAGCAGGCTTTACGGCAGCGATATCAGCGTCCGAATGCGCTCTTCAGGTCCGTCACCAGGTCGGTCTTCTCCCAGGTGAAGGTGCCCAGATCGGCATCGGGCGTGCGGCCGAAATGGCCGTATGCGCTGGTCGGGACGTAGATCGGGCGGTTCAGGTGCAGGTGCTCGCGAATGCCGCGCGGCGTCAGGTTGACCAACTCGCGCAGGGTCTTCTCCAGCTTGCCCTCGTCGACGTCCTTGCCGGTGCCGCCGAGGTCGACATAGACCGATAGCGGGTGGGAGACGCCGATGGCGTAGCTGATCTGGATCGTGCACTTCTCGGCCAGGCCGGCGGCTACGACGTTCTTGGCCAGGTAGCGGCAGACATAGGCGGCGGAACGGTCGACCTTGGTCGGATCCTTGCCGCTGAAGGCACCGCCGCCATGCGGGGCCGCACCGCCGTAGGTGTCGACGATGATCTTGCGCCCGGTGAGGCCGCAGTCACCATCGGGGCCGCCGATGACGAAGGTCCCGGTCGGGTTGACGTAGATCTCGTTGTCGGCGGGCATCCAGCCTTCCGGCAGGGTGCTCTCGATCAGCGGCTTCAGCATCGCCTTGATGGCGGCCTGTTCCAGCCCGGCATCGTGCTGGGTGGAGACGACGACGCTGGTGGCGCCGACCGGCTTGCCGTCGATGTATTTCAGGGTCACCTGGCTCTTGGCGTCGGGCTGCAGGCCGGCGACGGAGACGTCCTTGTTGCGGCGAAGCTCGGACATGCGGCGCAGGATCAGGTGGGAGTAGTAGATCGGCGCAGGCATCAGCGCTTCGGTCTCGGTGCAGGCGTATCCGAACATGATGCCCTGGTCGCCGGCGCCTTCGTCCTTGTTGCCAAGGCTGTCGACGCCCACTGCAATATCGGCGCTCTGCGCGTGCAGGTGGCACTCGATACTGGCGTTCTTCCAGGAGAAGCCGGCCTGGTCGTAGCCGATGTCGTGCACGGCGAGGCGCACGAGATGGCTGAGATATTCGGGCGTGACGGTATCCGGCCCGCGAACTTCACCAGCCAGCACGATGCGGTTGGTCGTCACCAGGGTTTCGCAAGCAACGCGCGAGTAGGGGTCGGCTGCGAGGAACGCATCCAATACCGTGTCGCTCAGCCGGTCCGCGACCTTGTCGGGATGCCCCTCGGACACTGATTCCGAGGTGAACAGATACTCGCCTTTGTCGCGCATGGACTTAGTCTCCGCTTGTCGCGATTAGAACACGGCAGCGCCGGCGCCCGCCGGATGCGGAGCGCGACGTGTGTGGCGGAAAGCATCCGGGGGGTCAAGCCGATCGGAAAAAGCTTGCTAGCGTAGCCTAATAACCATAGCCCCGCGGAGCATAATATGCTGGTGGCGGCGGTGCGTAGTAGCCTGGCTGCGGCGCATATTGCACTGGCGGCGGCGGTGCGTAGTAGCCGGGGGCCTGCGGCGTGGTTGCGGCGCCACCGACGGCGCCCAGCGTGCCGCCAGCCAATGCCCCGATCGCGGCACCGCGGCCACCGCCTGCGATGGCGCCCAGCGCTGCACCGGCGCCCGCACCCAGCAGGCCACCGCCAACGGCGCGCTGGCCAGGATCGTACGGGTCCGTGCAGCCAGCCACGCCCAGCATCAGCAGGGTCGAACCAGCAATCAGGCGCAAGTTGCGCGAACGCATCGGTTTGTCTCCATCATTTGTCAGTGTGAGGATAAGCCAGCTTCTTTGTCGAAATATGGCAAAGCTGCATCATTCCATAGCACGGCCGCGCCCGGTCGCGCTGTGCTTCCGCTATATGCTTGCCAATCCCAACCCGGTTATGTAGCGATTGGCCGATGGTTCCTACAGCGCTTGCGGCAGGCTCCGCCGGAACGGCCGACCTGACGGACGCGATTCGACGGCTGGCACGCACCAGTGTGTTGGTCGTGGGTGATGCCATGCTCGACCGCTACGTCTACGGCGTGGTCAAGCGCATCTCGCCCGAGGCGCCGATTCCCATCCTTACCGTCCAGCGCGATGTCGCGATGCCGGGCGGCGCTGGCAATGTGGTGCGCAACCTCACCGCCCTGGGTGCGGCCGTGGCGTTCGTGTCGGTGGTGGGGGATGACCAGGCGGGCTCCGACCTGACGGGCTTGATCGGTGGCCAGCCCAATGTGGAGCCTTGGCTACTGGTGCAAAGCGGCCGGACGACCACGACCAAGACGCGCTATCTGTCGCATGGGCAGCAATTGCTGCGCGCGGACCACGAGATTGCCGAGGCGATCCACCCCAAGCTGGCGGAGCGGTTGCTGCGCATCACCCAGGACGCGATGACCGCGACCACGGTGACGGTGCTGTCCGACTATAATAAAGGCGTGCTGTCTGGCGATATCGCGGCACGCATTATCGCCGCGGCGCGGGCCGGCAATCGCCGCGTGGTGGTGGATCCGAAGGGCAGCGATTACGGGCGCTACGCCGGGGCGGACGTCATAACCCCCAATCGCCGCGCCCTGGCGGAGGCGACGGGGCTGCCGGTGGAGACACAGGCGCAGTTGGTCCACGCCGCCCAAACCTTGCGCGCCGCCCATGGCTTCGGCGCCGTGCTGGTGACCCGGGCGGAGGATGGCATGACGCTGGTGGGGGAGGGCGAGCCGATCCACTTCCCGGCCGAAGCCGCCGAGGTGTTCGACGTGTCGGGCGCCGGCGATACCGTGGTGGCAACCTTGGCGGCTGGTTTGGCCGCCGGGTTGGACCTGCCGATGGCGGCCCGCCTGTCGAACATCGCGGCCGGGATCGTGGTGGGCAAGATCGGCACTGCGGTGGCCGGTGAGACCGAGATGCTGGCCGCCCTGTCACCGCAGGGAAGCGCGCTGCGCAAGGTGGTGACCCGGGACCAGGCGGCGGAGCAGGTGGAACGCTGGCGCCAGCGCGGGTGGCGAATTGGCTTCACCAATGGCTGCTTCGACCTGCTGCACCCCGGCCATATTCATTTGCTGGAACAGGCCCGCAGCGTCTGCGACCGCCTGGTCGTCGGCCTGAACTCCGACGCCAGCAACCGGCGGCTGAAGGGCGAGGGCCGCCCCGTGCAGTCGGAGGCGGCGCGGGCCGCGGTGATCGGCAGCGTGGCGGCGGTGGATCTGGTGTGCATCTATGACGAGGATACGCCGGAAGCCACGCTTCAGGCGCTGCGGCCGGATGTGCTGGTGAAGGGCGCCGATTACACGATCGGTACCGTGGTAGGCGCCGAGTTCGTTCAGGGTTATGGCGGAAAAGTTATGTTGGCCGACCTGATGCCGGGCTATTCTACGTCGGCCACGGTGCAGCGACTGCGCAGCGTCTAGTCGTTACGCGTTTGATTTGAAACGAAACGGTCGCTCTTGACGTTACCGCAGCGCACACTCTAACGCCGGAGTGTCCCGGGGGAGCGCCTATGCCCGACGTGCCTGACTTTATCCTACGCGACCAGCAGACCTGCGATTTGCGGCGCGTCGGCTCCCATCCCGACCATTGGTATCCGCTTGCTTGGTCGAAGGACTTGGCGGTCGGCAAGACGTACGCCACTCAATTCGCCGGCAATCCAATCGTGTTGGTCCGGCCGAAGGATGGCCCGGTGTTTGCGTTGGAGGATCGCTGCGCCCATCGCCAAGTTCCCCTGTCCAAGGGCGTGGTGTCCGGCTGCGCGGTCCGGTGCGGCTATCACGGTTGGACCTATGATGCGTCTGGCCAGTGCATCGACGTGCCGTATCTGGGCAAGGGCAAGCTGCCGAATGGCGTGCGGTCATACCCGTGCCAGGAGCAGGACGGGCTGGTGCTGATCTGGCCCGGCGATCCTGCTGCCGTCACGCTGCTGCCGCGCCTGGGGTCGGCCAGCGACAGCGCGTTCAAGACACGGCGCTTCGGCAAGGAAGTGCGCTGCCACTACACCTTCATGCACGAGAACCTGATGGACATGAACCATCAGTTCCTGCATCGACGCCAGATGGGGCAGATCGCCCCCCGCTACTTGGGCCGCCGGGTCGGTGAGGATTGGATGGAGGTCGACTACACCTTCGCCCGCACCGGCGGGAAGCAGCCTTTGGGCGAGGCGGCGATCCTGGGCAGCCGTCGCGGCGTTTCCAACACCCATAAGGATCTGATGACGATCCGGACGGAATATCCCTATCAGACGCTGAAGATCTGGACCTCCGGCGACGAGCCAGTGATGGATCTTTGGATCTGTTACACGCCTGTGGATGCGGAGCAGCGGATCAACCGTACGTTCGGCCTGCTGTCCGTGCGGCGGCCGAAAATCCCGGGGCTGCTGGATGCGGCGTGGCCGGTGCTGGTGTGGTTCACCGAGCGCATCTTCCGCGAGGACCGCGAGATCGTGGAGATGGAGCAGCGGGCGCATGACGCCCAGGGTTCGGACTGGAACCAGGAAGTGTTCCCGCCGATCCGCGATCTGCGCGCGTTGTTGGCGGCGAATGGGCTGCCGATTACTCCGACCGTAAGGCCGCTCGCAACGACGCTGTGACGCTGGGGTGTTCCAGCGCTGCCAGCCGGGTGGCAGCGAGGGATGCGAACCGATGGGTGAGCGCCCGGCGGCGTGCCGGGGGCAGCGCGTGCGCTGGGGCCTGGCGCACCATTGCTGCCTCCCGTCCGGCGGCGACGATCAACCCCGCGCTGTCCGGGATCATGTCGGTTGGGAAGCTGTCGTCGACGGCGAAATAGAGGGCGTCACAGAACTCCCGATAATCCGGCCATTTATCGTCGGTCAGGAAGTCCCGGATGCCGGATTTCACCTCGATACAAACGAACCCGCCGTCCGGCCGCAGTGCCAGCAGATCGGCCCGGCGGCCGTTCGGCAACGGCACCTCGTGCAGGGGGGCCCAGGCGAACATCTGGCACAGCCCGGCCGCGGCGCGGCGGATGGCAAGTTGGCGCTCGGGCAGCGATATGTCCATTGGGGGACTGTAGTCCGACCCGAACGAAAAGGGAACCTTTGGAACTGCGGGGTTTCTGCTGCATTGTGGATTGATGGTTCCCACGCGGTTCGCCGTTGCCGCCCACATCCTCTTGATGGTTGCCACCGACAGCGGTGAGGCATCCACAAGCCAGCGGCTTGCGAGCAGCATCAACACCAACCCAGTCGTCATCCGCCGTATCACCGGGCAATTGGCGCGGGCGGGGCTGGTGCGGGTTCGCCGGGGGCCTGGCGGTGCCGAACTCACCCGCGCTGCAGGTGCGATCACGCTGGAAGATGTGTGGCTCGCAGTCAATTCCGGAAGCGCGCGGCCATTGTTGCCTTTGCACGCCAATCCTGATCCGCGCTGCCCGGTTGGCTGCCGCGTACATGCCGTGCTGGGAGAGGCGTTTGGGACCGCCGAGCGGGCGCTGGAGCATGCCTTGGCGCGGACGACTCTGGAGGATCTGCTTCAGGGGGTTGCGGAGCCGGCGGCGTAGACATGCGGCCGCGTTGACGTCCCGTGAAGCGGCTGCAAACGATTTGTTAAAAACCGAGAACGCACATATTAAGCTAGAAAATCGTCGTTTTTCAGTCGGTTGGCAGATGACACGATAACGGGATGGATAAAGAGTCGCCAAATAGATCGCTGGGGTAACAGATGAGCGACGCCACCTCCCGCAAGCAAACTCCTTGGGAAGAGTCGAATGACGACGTCATTCGGCGCCATCGCCGCGCCAGGGCGAGCCAGCCGAACTGGGCGGACACCATCGTCGGGCTGATCATCACCGGTGTCGCGTTGGCTGTTTTATTTAACTTCTAAGACGTAGCTGCCGACCTGCACGAGATCTCGCTTATGGTGTAGGGCAGGGCCATAGCCCGAGTGTTCCCGATGCGGTTCGGCCAGACGAGTGACGTCTCGCCTAGCTAAGTGCGGATCCGCCGGCGATAAACCGGTGACCCGAGGTTCGCGCACATGGACACCTTTCGAACGCTGCTGATGTGGGCCACCATGGTGGCCTTGGTCGCCCTTATTGGCCTGGTGCTTCGTCACGCCTAGTGTTCCGATTCAACGGATGATGCGGGTAGCCGGTCGAGTTTGGCCAGGATGGATGCGGCTGACGCGGTCCAGACGAATGGCTTGGGATCGGTGTTATGCTCGACCAGATAGCGATTGATTGCCGCTTGAAGATCGACGAGCGAGCGAAATGTGCCGCGGCGGATGCGCTTGCGGGTCAGCACGGAGAAGAAGTTCTCCACCGCGTTCAACCAAGAGCCGGATGTAGGGGTAAAGTGGAAGGTCCATCGTGGATGGCGTATTGAGGAAGCGGATGAAATCCTCGTGTCGATGACGCTGCATGCAGCGTCCGATCACGGTCCCGTCCAGCACGTTGAGTGCGGCGAACAGCGTGGTCGTGCCGTGCCGCTTGTAGTCGTGTGTCATAGTGCCGCGGCGGCCCGGCTTGAGCGGAAGCCCTGGCTGGCTGCGGTCGAGGGCCTGAATTTGGCTTTTTTCGTCGATCGATAGCACCACAGCATGCGCAGGTGGATCGACGCAGAGGCCGACCACGTCGACGAGTTTTTCGGCAAAACCGGGGTCGTTCGACCTCTTGAAGCTGCGGACCCGGTGGGGCTGAAGCTGATGAGCTCGCCAGATGCGCTGGACTGTGCTGAGCGAAAGCCCGCTCTGCTTGGCCATCGCCCGTCCGGTCCAATGCGTCGTCTCGCCGGGCGGCTTGCCGCAGGTCAACGCCACCACGCGCGCCACTGTCTCTGCCGCCGTGGCCGCTTTCCCGGGCTTGCGCGTTTTGTCCCGCAGAAGCCCATCAACGCCTGCCTCGGCGAAACGCTGCTGCCAGCGCCAGACCATTGGTCGGCTGACGCCGACTTCTTGGGCAATGTGCTGCACCGGGCCACCATGCACCGAAGCAAGGATCACGCGAACCCGCTCAATATGTTTGCGCTGCTGGTTGCGATCGGCCGCGATCTCCTCCAGCCGCTTTCTGTCCAAGGAACTCACGATTACGCACACTGTCTGGGCCATAAACCCAGGTTCGCACGAACCAAGAAAACTGTGAATCAGCCGAATGGCTCAGAGCACTAGGGGAACACATCGGAGCCGTTGGTAGGCAGCGGCGCGGCCAGCCTGTATGCGTGAGGCGGTAGGTAGGGAGCATTTGATGCGGCTGCTCTGGTCGTCCCGTTCGCCATTTGCGCGCAAAGCCCTGGTCGTCATCCATGAACTGGGCTTGGCTGAGCGCGTCACCCTGGATCGAGTGTTGGTCGCTGCCAACACTACGAATGCCGAGGTGATGCAGGTCAATCCGCTGAGCCAGATCCCCACCCTGATCCTGGATGATGGCTCGGCGCTGTTCGACTCGCCGGTGATCGTCGAATATCTCGACTCGCAGTTTGGCTCGGGCGCGCTGGTCCCGGCCGAACCCTCCCGGCGCTGGCCGGTATTGCGGCTGCAGGCGCTGGGTGACGGCCTCATGGCGCTGAACCTGCAGCGGATGGGCGAGCGGAATCGCGGCGAACTGGCGTCCCAGCCGCATGCGGACGCATTCCTTGCTAAAACCCGTCGGACCTTGGACGCGCTGGAAGCGCAGGTCGCCGATCTGGAGCCGTTTTCGGCGGGCAGCATCGCGGTTGCCGTGGCGCTCGCGCATCTGGATTTCCGCTTCGCCGACGATGCCTGGCGCCAGGGTCGACCCGCGCTCACCGCGTGGCACGCCACCATGGCGATACGCCCGTCGATGACGGCAAGCGAACCGGTGGAGATCTATTAGCCGTAGCGAGGGGAAATGGTGCCCAGGACTAGAATCGAACTAGTGACACTGCGATTTTCAGTCGCATGCTCTACCAACTGAGCTACCTGGGCAACGCTGGCGGAGGGGGGTTTAGCTGGGGTTGCGGGCGCAATCAAGCCGTCATCAATCGGCCTCGTTGCCTTCGTCTTCCTCAGGCTTCGCGGGCACGCGGTATTGGCCGGTGAACCAGCGGCCCAAATCCACGTCGGCGCAGCGAGCGGAGCAGAAAGGACGTAGTTTTGGGTCCGGCTTGGCGCCGCAGATCGGGCAGGCTTCAGGCACGAACAGTCTCCTCGATCGCCCAGCGGCAGGAACGCAACGCCGGGTCCGAGCGAACCAGAAGGGGGCGACCCAGCCGATTCGCAAGGGTGGTTAGCGCAATCGGGTCCGACTCCAGGGCGGATGCCACGTCCGGCGCGGCGCGCAGCCAGGGTGGATTGGTGATGTCTGCCATCGCCAGCACCTGGCGCAGGGCGGCCAGGCCGGTGGCGTGTGGACCGGCGAGGAGTTCGTGCAGCGGCGGGTGGATGCGGGGGCGCTGGATCTCCGCCAGGCCGCCATTGGTGAAGCCGAGCAGGCGGGGATTGAGCGGGTCGGTTGAGAGGGCGGTGCGGATCGGTTCGGCCAGGCTGGCGCGTTTGCGGAGGGACAGGCCGGCGAGGTCCAGCAGGATGGCGCCGGACAGGTTGCGCAGGCGGATCTGGCGCACCAGGGCGGGCAGGGCGGCGCGGTTGGCGGCCTCCTGCTTGGAAGGCTTCAACTCGCGACCGGCGGTGGCAGCGGCCATGTCCATGTCGATGGCGACCAGGGCGGCCGTCGGTTCGATGGTGGCGCGCAGGCCGCCGGGAAGGGCCACGGCTGGGTCGGTCAGGGCGGCGATGGCGTCGTCGATCGTGTCACCCCAACCCGGCCCGATGCTGACCCGGTCGGCCAGCGTGGGGCGCAGCAGGGCGGCGAGGCCGGGGTCGTTTACGACGACCGCACCCGGATGTAGCGCCGCCAGCCGTTCGACGGCGTTGGGGCCGGGCTGGAGGAGGATAGGGGGGCCACTGCCGGGTGGTGTAGTGGCCGCGGCCAGGCGGGGACCCTTGCCGCCCTGGGCGGCTCGAACGACGCGGACGGACAGGATATCGCCTACGCCATGCCCGGCGGCGCCGGCGCTGTCGGGGAGGAAGCCGTCGGCGCCTGCGATGGCGACGAAGGCGCCGGCCATGCCGGGAACGACCGCGGTGATCCGGCCGCGATGCACGTCGCCCACGCCATCCGGCCGGCCAGGGCGCCAGATCGCGTAGTCGAGCAGCACGCCGTCCACCACTGCCGCGACCCGAACCTCGCCGGGGCTGCTGGCAGCGTACAGGGTCACGGCACCAGTCGCCCTTGCCCGCGCAGCAATTGTGCCGTTTCGAACAGTGGGAGGCCGACGACGCCGGAATAGCTGCCGCTGAGGAACCGGATGAAGGACGCCGCGTGGCCCTGGATGGCGTAGCCGCCAGCCTTGCCGACGCCTTCGCCGCCATCGAGGTAGGCGGCGATCTGGCCGGGGCTCAGCCGTGCGAAGCCGACAACGCTGTCGACCATGCGTTCCGTCCGGCGGCCATCCGGGCCTAGCAGGACGACCGCCGTGAGCACGTGGTGCCGACGGCCGGACAACCGGGCAAGGCAGGCCGCAACCTCCGGCGCGTCGGCGGCCTTGGGCAGGATGCGGCGGCCGAGCGCCACGACCGTATCGGCGGCCAGCGTGAACCCCCCTGCCACATGCGCGGCGGCGGCCTTTTCGCGGGCCAGACGCTGCGCGTACAAGCGTGGCGCCTCCTCGCGAAGGGGCGTCTCGTCGATGTCGGCGGGGCGGACATGGTCTGGAACGATCCCGATCTGCGCCAGCAAGGTCAGCCGGCGCGGGCTCGCGGATGCGAGGGTCAGCGGGGCGCGGATAGCCCCGGCAAGCTCACTTGAAACGGAAGGTGATCCGACCCTTGGAGAGATCGTAGGGCGTCATTTCGACGTTCACCCGATCCCCGGCGAGCACACGGATACGGTTCTTGCGCATTTTCCCGGAGGTATGCGCGAGAATGCTGTGCTCGTTGTCCAACTTGACGCGAAACATCGCGTTTGGCAGCAGCTCCAATACGGTGCCGCTGAATTCGATCATATCCTCTTTAGACATGCATGGTCCTGGTCGCATCTACTATTGACGGGCCGGAACATGATGTTGCAGGCGCGCCGGGTCAAGCGTGCGGTGGCTGTCCCAGACGCATGGCGACACTGCGGGCGTGTGCCTGAAGGCCTTCTGCCTCGGCCAAAGCCACGGCAGCGGGGCCGATTTGGGCCAATGAATCGCTATTCGCTTCGATCCAGGTGGTGCGTTTGACGAAGTCGTAGACCGAGAGGCCGGAGGCAAAACGAGCGGTGCGGCCCGTGGGCAGCACGTGGTTCGGACCGGCCACGTAGTCGCCGAGTGCCTCTGGCGAGTCTGACCCGAGGAAGGCGGCGCCGCAATGGCGAATGCGGGCGAACAGGGCGGCTGGGTCGGCAACCATGATTTGCAGATGCTCGGACGCCAGCCGGTCGCTCAGGGCGGCGCCCTCCGTCCAGTCTTGCACCAGGATGATGCAGCCGTGCTCACGCCAGGATTGGGCGGCCTCGGGGCGGGTGAGGGTGTGCAGTTCCGTCTCGACCGCGCGGGCGACGGCGTCGGCGAGGGTTGGGTCGTCGGTCAGCAGGATGGCCTGGGCACTTTCGTCGTGCTCGGCCTGGGCGAGTAGGTCGATGGCGACGCGGCGTGGGTCGGCGGTGCGGTCCGCCAGGATCACGACCTCGGACGGACCGGCGATGCCGTCGATGCCGACGCGGCCGAAGACCTGGCGCTTCGCCTCCGCGACGTAGGCGTTGCCGGGGCCGACGATGCGGTCGACCGGGGCGATGGTGGCGGTACCGTAGGCCATGGCGGCCACGGCCTGCGCGCCGCCAACGCGGTAGATTTCGGAGACGCCGGCACGGCGCGCCGCCGCCAGCACCAGCGGGTTCAGCGCGCCGCCCGGCGTCGGTACGCACATCGCGATGCGCTTCACCCCGGCGACCCGGGCGGGGATGGCGTTCATCAGGACGGAGGACGGGTAGGCGGCTTTGCCGCCGGGCACGTACAGGCCGACGGCGTCCAGCGCGTTCCAGCGCATGCCCATTCGTAGGCCCGTTGCGTCCGTCGTCTCGATATCCTGGGGGATTTGCAGGCTGTGGAATGCCTCGATCCTGGTGGCGGCGACGTCTAGGGCTGCGCGAAGCTCCGGATCGATGGCGTTGGTGGCATCGTCGATTTCATCGCTGCCAATGCGGATCTGGTCGACGCCGAGCGGATGGTGGTCGAACTGGGTGGTCAGCTCGCACAGGGCGGCGTCGCCCCGGTCGCGAATGGCGGCGATGATCTCGGCGACGGGCGCATCCACGCGGGATGTCGTGTCGCGGGCCTGTTGCAGCAAGGCCTCGAAGGCGGTGTCGAAGCCGGCGGCTCGGCTGTCCAGCCGCTTCACGGCGCGAGTGCCGCGCGGAAACGCTCGATCCAGGCGCCGACGGCTTCGGGCTGGGTCTTCAGGGCGGTGCGGTTGACCACCAGGCGGCTGGACACATGGGCGATGACCTCGCTCTCCCGCAGGCCGTTGGCGGCGAGGGTGGAGCCGGTTTGCACCAGGTCCACGATGAGGCGGGAGAGGCCGAGGCCGGGCGCCAATTCCATGGCGCCGTTCAGATGCACCACGTCGGCGTGGATGCCGCGGGCGGCGAAGTGACGGCGGGCGATGTTAGGGTATTTCGTGGCGACGCGGACGCGGGACCAGGAGCGGGTTTCGGCCGTATCGATCCAGTCGCCGGGGCCGGCGACGCTGACCCGGCAGTGGCCGATGTCCAGGTCCAAGGGAGCGTAGAGTTCGGGGTAGTCGAACTCCATGAGGACGTCGGAGCCGCAGATGCCGATCTGGGCGCCGCCGAACGCGACGAAGGTCGCCACGTCGAACGGGCGCACGCGCACGACGTCGAGCGTCGGGTCATCGGTTGGAAAGCGCAGGCGGCGTGAGTCCTCATCCAGGTAATCCGCGGCGGGGTGGACGCCAGCGCGGGAGAGGAGGGCGCTGCATTCCTTCAGAATGCGGCCTTTTGGCAGGGCGAGAACGAGCGGGCTGGTTTGCTCTGGGACCAGCGCGGCCGCCGGGAAGAACGCAGTCATCGTTGCCTCTGGGCCAGGGTGCGGCTGCGTAGCACCGGCGTTGCCGGGTGGCTAGGCGGCGGCGGGAGGGGCAGGGTTGCCCAGACCGCCGCCGCCACTTTAGCTAGCGGACGTTGCCGTAGGACGGTGCGCCGAGGCCGGGGCAGGAACACGGCGCGCCCGCCGGCAGTTGCTGCGGCAGTTCGCAGGTATAAACGCCGGCGTAGCACCGGAACCCGTATGCGACCTGCTGCGCCTGCGGCGGCAAGGGCTGGGCGTACCCGGTGCCCTGGCTGTAGCCCGGCGTTGCGTAGGCTGGGTTCACCCCGGGTTGGTAGGCCACCGGGCCAGGCGCCGGGGCGCCGACGCAGCCGGCCACGCCGAGCAGGGCGACGAACGCGGTAGGGCGAGCAAGGCGGCGGGCGAGCTGAAGCATGGCGGTCTCCTTCGATGATGCCTCAATGCACGAGCGCGCGTTAAGTTCGCTGGCGCCGGGTCGCCGCTAGGGATTTGCCGCGCAGAACACCATTTCGAGGTCCGGGTTCATGTAGGACACCGCGGTCGACACGTTGCTGACCACGTGCAGCAGCATATTGCAGCGAGACATAAGCCAGGCGTCGCGCACGACCTCCTTCGCCATGTCGATCGACCAGGCCGACCGGTCGGCGGCGACGAGGTGTTGGAGCTGGTGGCCGTCCTGGTTCTTCTCCACGGCGGACAGGCTGTCGAACGCGGCGTCTTCGGCCGGGCGGGTGCGGCGCACGTCGGTGAGGTAGGTGACGCGGTCGCCGAACTCGGCGCGGAAGCGATCGACCACGCGGTCCTGATCGGTGGCCAGGAATACGGTCCAGCCGGTGTCGCCGAGATCGCGTTTGGCCAGTTCGGCGCGGATGCGGGTGATGTAGGCGTCTTCGTGCGCGATGACGGCGCCGGGCTGTTCCACCGTGTGGCTGGGGTGGCGGACATGGGCGCCGATGACGAAGCGGCCGGTGAAATGCTGCGTGCTGAAGGCGTCGATTTCGGCCTGCAGGCCGGGCCGGAGGTGAATGTGGCGGGCGAACACCGCGTGGTATTGGCGCCGCCAGGATGCGAAGGCGCGGCTGTTGTAGAGCGTGTAGGCGTGCACATAGGTCATCTGCGGTTCGCAGCGTTCGTTGTGGATGTGCTCGGACCGGGTCGACCGGCGATACATCGTGTCCGGGTCGTTCAACTCCGCGTCGGTGAAGCCGAACGGTGGCTGGAACAAATGGCACCAGAGGTTCCCGTCCTCCGGCTGGCCGTAGCAGAAGCTGGTCATGGTGTCGGTGTCGTATTCGGCCATCATGCGGCCGACATCCCAGTCCGGCAGCACGGCGTGGCAGCGTGGTTCGCGCTGTTGCCAGGCCACGTGGCTGATGAAGGCGTTGAAGACGGAGAAGAAGCCGCCATCATGCGCCAATTGCACCAGACGGTTGATGTGGCCCAGCCGCGCCGCACGGTCGCCGAGGTGGTTGCGGATGACGGCCCGCGCGGCGGGGGGGATCACCACGGCCTTTGGCACCTGGGCGGGCCGGCGGAATTCGGGCAGCGCTTCGTCCAGCAGGGAGGCGAAGGCGGTGGCCAACCCGTCGAAGCTCCAATCCGCCGCGGCGGCACGGCGGGCGCGCAGAGTTGCGGCGAAGGCCGGGGATAGGACGAACTCGTGCGCCTCGTGCAGCGCCTGCGTCACTGCGACGGCGGACACGGCGTGTTGGCGGCCGAACACCGTGCCGTCGATCTCTGGATAGCGGGCTGGGACCTCGATGCTGGTGGGGACCATGAACACGCCGGGGAGATCGGCCAGGTCGCGATGGCCGCCCACATCGGACAGCACCAGGGCGCAGCCGCTGGCCAGTGCCTCCCGCGGGCCGATGGAGTAGGCCTCGCCGCGGGAACAATTGACCATGACGTCGAAGGACTGGATCAGCAGGTCCTTGTCGGGGCCGGAAAGTTGGGCATGGGTGACGGTGACGTTGGTGCCGCCAATCTCCCGGATCAGCGCCATGACCCGGTCGTAGGTGTCGCCGAACGCCAGATTGGAGTGCAGCACCAGGTCGATGTCCGGTCGCCCGGCGAAGGCGCGCAGGAACCCTTCTGTGAGCGTGTCGACGCCCTTGCGGGGGTGGAATGCGGCCACGGAGCCGAAGCGCACCCGGCCTGGGGTGCGCCGGGGCAGCGGGGCCGCCATTTGGGCCGCCAGGTCGAGCGCAATCGGCAGGCAGGCGGTGGGCGTGGTGACGCCGGAGGACGCGGCGATGTGCATCAAATGGGGGCTGGTGGTGAGAACCAGGTCGAACCGGTGGTTCAGGATCTGCACCCACATGGCAGGCAACTCGTCCGAATCGAACACGATCCAGGCGATGCGCAACGCGCCCTCCGGCACGAGGAGGAAGTTGGTGTCGTGGGCGCCGTTCCACAGCACGTCGCAGAACAGGAACAGCTTGATGGCCGAGCGATCCTGGCACACCGGGATGCGCCGGCCATTGGGCAGGTAGATCGCTTGCTCGGCCCGGCGGTGCGATTCGGTGGGAAGGATGCAGGTGGGATAGGCGCGCGACAGCATCTCGCACGCGGCGTAGGTCATGGCGCCGATGCCGGTGGCGAAGTCGCAGCGCCCGACGACGCAGATCTCCGCGCCTTCGTTGCCGAAGGTGACTTCGCCCGCGGGGCGCCGGGTCACCGGCCGCGACCCAGCCGGACCAGAACCCGCATCGGGGCGGTGATGCGCCAGGATGTGCTGGCGTAGACGGCCTGCAATTGCTGGAACGAGCCATGGTTTTCGTCCTTGGTCCGCAACTCGTCCATCAGCTTCTGCCGGTCGCTGGCCAGGATGCCAACCAGGCGATTGCTCTCCCACATTTCCTGCGTCGCGTGGTCCCGCTCGGCAGACAGGGCGGCCAGTTCGTCGGCGGTGGCTTGCTTGTTGGTTCGCAATTCGGTCTGGGCGGCGGTGAGGCGCCGTTCGGTTTCGGCAATGCGCAGTTCGGCCGTGGACAGACGCTGGGAAAGGGTTTTCGTCTCTGCCAGCAAGGCTGTCGCCCGCTCGGCCTGCGACGTGGCGAGGGCGGTTGCGGCCACCTCGCGCTGGCGAACATAGCCATCGAACACGTTGGGCGGGGTGGCGAATGCGGGTGCCAGGTCCTCGTGCTCCTCGGCCAAATAGAATCGGTTCAGTCCGTCGGCGTAGACCATGCGGTAGCGTTGTTGCAGCAGCAGCCACTCCCACTGGTCGTAGGTCGGGATGGGGGAGTTGGCGACCGTGGCCTCGACGACGACGATCCAGGGGCGCCATTGCGCCAGGTCGGCGCCGGTGATGACGTCGCGCTCGGCACCCTCGACATCGATCTTCAGGAAGTGGATGGCGCTGCGCACGTAGTCGCGGCAGAGGTCGGATAGGCGGCGGACGCGGGTGCGCACCGGGTCGATACGCCGGCCCTCGGCCTCGAAGGTTTCGCGCATGTCGCCGCGCAGGGTCGACAGCCCGTTGCCGCCATCGACGAGCAGGAAGTCCTGCTCGCCATCCTCGGCCCCGGCGGCCAGGTTGAGGTTGATGTCGCGGGGGCGGGCTGCGTCCAGGCGGGCGAAGGCGCCGGGCGCGGGCTCGATATTGAGGCCGGACCAGCCGCGTTCGTAGAAGGCGAGGGTGACGGAGTCGGCGTCCGGCTCGCACGCGCCGACATCGATGTAGAAGCCGCGGTCGATGTGCTTCAGCGCGCGCCAGAGCATCAGGTCCTCGAAATTCTGGGCGTGCGAGACGAAGGGCATCAGCTGCGGCCGTAATCGTCCTCGAAGCGGACGATGTCGTCCTCGCCAAGGTAGGCGCCGGACTGGACCTCGATGAGGGCGA
>NZ_LMUY01000080.1 GCF_009765685.1 Acidisphaera sp. L21
GTCATCCCAAGTCCAGCCTGACCATCAACCTGCACCGAGATTGACTCAGAGCCCCTATTCCATGCCTATGCACAGCCTCGGCATCGCGACGGTTGACCAGTGTCGGGCTGTCGCGGCACATCTCCTCCAGGAGAGAAATGATCTTTGCCGTTTTTGCTCGCTTAGAATCGCGAGCTCGAGCGTCAATTGCTCGCGGTAGCCCGCCAGCTGATCTTCCCGGCGTTGTGTCGTCAAAATCAGCAGGGTCACATAAAAGGCGAGCAAGGCCAGCACGTCCTGGAGCCAGGCGAAGGGTGGGGCATCCCAGGCGGTGTAGCCGGTCAGGCTGGCGAAGACGTTTCCGCCGATCCACAAGGCAATCGCAAAGCCCAGCGCCGCCAGAAAGCGCGGCTGCCCGATCCACGCGGTCGACCGCTCGACCACTCGCTGCTGGGGCCCGGCTTCCTGGCGGTGGTCAGAATGGAGCCGGGCGATCGCCTGGATGGTTTCTCAATGTGGGCCGGCAGAATCGGCGTCGGGAAAGGCGGTTCGTTCATCTCGGACATGCTGGCACTCTTCTCAAGGTTGGACGCGGCATGCCGTGTGTCGATTGGTGCTTGCCCGGTGAACGATCTTTCAGCGCTTGACGAGCATGGCCTGGGACGTGGGCAGCTCGATCGCGCTTTCGGGCTTGCCGGCCAGGAACTCGGCAAAAGCGTCCTTGACCCCGTGCAGGTATGAATAGTCGTGAGACAGGATGATGCCGCCCGGCACCATCCGCGGATAGAAATACTCCAGGCAGGCGAGGGTGCTCGCATGCAGATCGACGTCGAGATGCACGAAAGAGTATCTGGCCTCCGGGCAATACCCAGCCGACTGCGGAAAGAGACCCGGGTGGAAACTGATATTCTGCCGGTCGGCAAGGAATGCCTGGACCGATGGCAGCCCGGCGGCGTAGAGGCCGGTCCGCAGCCAGGCCTTCTCTGAACTTTCCGGCTCCGGTAGCCCTTCGAACGTGTCGAAAAGATGCAGGTCGGCGTTTCCACTCGCCATGCTGATGATCTTGGCCGAACATCCCTGATAGACGCCGACCTCGGCCATCGAGCCGGCCATGTTCGACTGGGCGCGCGCCATGGAGAACAGGGTGAAGGCTTCATTCCCGCTGAGCAGGGATTCACGGCCTGCTCTCGCCGTCCGAATGGCGCTGAGAACCCGGCTGTCCTTATGCCCGCTGAGGATCGCCAACTCGAGGCGCGCCATGGCGCCGAGGGTCAGCTGGCGCAGCCCACTGCTGGAAGCCATGAGGCGATGCAGCCAGACGGCACCGAAGCCGGCTTCTGACGGGGCAAAATCGAACTGCGATGTATCTATCGCGCCAGCGTGCAGATTTTGAATGGCCGGATACTCCGTTGATCCTCGGAGAAGTCCGGCGGACCAGAGGCGAACGCGAGCAAAGTGCCTTTGTTCCTGTGAAGCACATCACAAGTTAAGTTGGCCCCGCGCGTTTCCCTCCGGCTCGAGGCCAGCCCGTCTCGCAAGGTGTCTCCGAGACGGAAGCCCAACCCTTATGCGATGCCGTGGCCGCCGGTCACGCCGTAGATCTCGCCTGTAATGTAGCTGGCTTCCTGGGAGGCGAGCAGTACAGAGACCGGCGCCAGCTCGACTAGCTGGCCGGGACGCTTGAAGTAGGCGTCCTGACCGAGTTTCTTCAGTTTTTCCTCCTCACCATCAGCTTCCTGTAGGGGCGTCCAGACCGGCCCCGGGGCCACCGCGTTGATCCGGATGCCGTGCTCCTCCATCAAATCCTGGGCCAGGCCCTTCGTGAAGTTGGCAATCGCCGCCTTGGTCATCGCGTAATCGAAGACCTTGCCGGAGGGCTTATACCCCTGAATGCTGGTTGTGTTGATGATCGAGGCGCCGGGCTTCATGTGCGGCACCGCCCCCTTGGTGATCCAGAACTGGGAATAGACGTTGGTCTTCATCAGGGTGCCGAAGCGCTCGGAGGACGTATCCAACACACCTTCAGTCTTGCCCATCCGGCCCGTGTTGTTGACCAGGATATCGAGCCCGCCAAGCTGCTCAACGGCATCGGCGACCAGGCGAAGGCAAAATTCCTCATCGGAAACGTCACCTGGCAGAAGCACGGCCTTGCGGCCGGCGTCGCGGATGTATTTGGCGACTTCCTCAGCGTCCGGCTGCTCTGACGGCAGATAGCAGATCGCCACGTCCGCGCCTTCGCGGGCGAAGGCAATGGCGGCGGCGCGGCCGATGCCGGAATCTGCGCCGGTAAGGAGCGCTTTGCGACCGGCAAGGCGTCCCGAGCCCTTATACGAGAGCTCGCCGCAGTCGGGCTTCTGCTTCATCGTGCTCTGCAGGGCAGGGGGCGCCTGAAGCTGGAAGGTCGGGGGCGAACCCGCATACTGCGTGCGCGGGTCCTGGGGCGTGACTAGGCCGCGTGGACAAAGTGCGTGAAGGGGATCCCCCCGACGCGGTGTTGTGTGATTCGAAGCTGATCTTCATGCGGGAGATCGGGTGTGATCAGGGGTCTTCTAAGCGACCTCGAATGGTCTTTCTTCGAGCCGTTCGTCACCGAGATGGGCGCATTGCGTGGCCGTCCTCCGCTAGACCATCGGCGAACACTCGACGCGGTGTTTTGGATTGCCCGTACCGGTGCGCCCTGGCGTGATCTTCCCGAAGAACTCGGCAATTGGAACTCGGCGCATATCCGAGCGATCTGACCAACGAGGAGTGGTCTTTTGCCAAGGCAAGTAGCGCGGCGGGGAATCAGTTCTTGTCGCCGGAGCGGATTAGGGCGTTGGTCAAACCTTACCGAGTTACCAACGGGGAGGATTTCAGACTGAAGCGCTTCGATCCAGCGGACACAGGTGGCCAGGTCGCAGGAAAGCAAGAGGCTGAGGCGCTGCTTTCGGATGGCGTCGCAGCCTTGTCTGGCCTGCAGGAAAAGCTCTACGCCGACGGTCGATGGTCCATGCTTTGCGTCTTCCAAGCCATGGATGCCGCAGGCAAGAATGGCACCATCAAGCACGTGATGTCAGGCGTGAACCCCCAAGGCGTTCAAGTGACCAACTTCAAGGCGCCGGGGCCCGCGGACCTGGCACATGATTTCCTGTGGCGCCCGACGTTGGCGCTTCCGCTTCAAGGAAATATTGGGATCTGGAACCGGAGCCATTATGAGGAAGTGCTCGTGACCCGGGTGCATCCGGACATACTCGCCCGCCAAAAATTACCGCCATCGCTGACCGGCAAGCACATCTGGCGTGACAGACTAAAATCCATTCGAAACTTCGAGGCTCATCTCAGCCGCCAGGGCACCGTGATCGCGAAGTTTTTCCTCAACGTCTCCAGAGAGGAGCAACGCAAGCGCTTCGTGGCGCGGCTTGACGATCCGTCAAAAACTGGAAGTTCACCGCCGCTCACCTCGCTGAGCGCGAGTTCTGGGACAGCTATCAAGACGCCTACCAGGACGCGATAGCCGCCACGGCGACGCCCGATGCTCCGTAATTCGTCGTCCCGGCGGACAACAAGTGGTTCATCCGTCTGCTGGTTGTCGCCGCCTCGTCGATGGTCTGGGGCGTCTAGATCTTCATATGCCGAAGCCCGATGAGCGGCAACGTGAGGAAATTGAAGCCGCGGGTCGGGCGCTTGGCGGCGGTGGTAAGGCGAACCGGGGGCTAAACAGCGATATCGTATCGTCGACCAAGTGCTATCGCCTCAACACGCTTGTTTCACCGAAGCCTTTTCGAACGGATCGCCCGCGGCAAGGTTGAACCCTGTGAGAGGCTCAGAAGTTTTGATTTTAGACGTTCCGCGGCGTTCGACAGCGAGCTGCTTGGCCGACTAACAATCCCAAGCTGGCGCGACACAGACTGTGCGACCAGTTTACGGGTGACCAACTTTGTTTGATCAACAAGGCCAAGCGACAGCCGCGGGATTGCCGTCACGCCCAGCCCCGCGGCGACGATAGCGGCCGTCATTGAAACGTTACCACATTCATAAAGCGGCTCGACCGCCATTTCGGCTTGGGCGAACACGGCGTCTGTCGTAGTTCGAATGCTGCTGTTTTGCGACGTTGCCACGAACGGGCAGTGCGAAAAAACTGACCAAGGCACTTCAGTCCGTTGCGCTAACATATCGTCTTTAGAGCAGAGGAAAACAAACTCGTCTGTCAGAACTGGCTCGAATACAAGTCCCAAACCTGCGGGAGGCCGCACCGAAAAACCGTAGTCGACCCGGCCATCAATCACCGCCTGCTGTAGCGGTCCAGCGCTTAATCCTTGCAGCGTGATCCGGACCGCGGGGAATTCGGCTAGAAAGCCCGCAATGATCTTCGGCATGATCGAAACGCCGATGGAGGGCAAGACGGCAATGCCGATCCGTCCGGTGCGCCCCGCGAGAAATTCCGCCAACTCGCCCCGCGAGGTGTCGAACTCGCGCAGGATGCGCTGTGCAATGGGGAGCAGCTGACGCCCCGCCGCCGTTAGAACCGCGCCCTGATTGCCTCGATCGAACAACCGAGCCCCAAGCGCCTCCTCCGCCAGGTGAATCGTGCGGCTAAGCGCGGGCTGTGAGATGTGGAGCGACGATGCCGCCGTCCGGAAGCCCCCCGTGCCGACGATCTCTGTGAACGCCTCAAGTTGGCGGAGGGACAAATCAATACGTGGCATGATGGGCGGGCCTTCCAAGAACGGTCAACCTCGCGATCCACACAGGTTATCGCGCAGATCAGCTTAATCGAATTGCATGATCACGCGTGTTGGTCGATGCTGCAATCAAGAGCCAGCAAAGAAGGGCCGAAAGAGTGGAGACGTCGCAACACACGCGCATGACGGGCGTCGGAGTAGCCGTGCCGCCTCGGGACTTGCCCGGACCATTGGGCATGGCGTCGCGAATGGCCTGCTGGCTTGAACGGGGCAGCATGGTCGTCGCCGGGGTGTGTTTCGTGGCCATCGTGCTGATCACGGCCACCGACGTCACGATGCGCTACGCCTTCAACGCACCGCTCATCTGGGCGTTCGAACTGATATCTGATTACTTGATGGTCGCGATTTTCTTCCTGGCCATCGCTACCACACAGCGTGTTGGGCAGAATATTGGTGTCGACATCTTAGTGCGACGACTGCCGCCTCGTCTGCGTGCGGGCATGACAGCACTATGCCAGCTACTCACAATCGGGCTATTCACTGGTATTACTGTCACGAACTGGCCAGAGCTGAGCGACGCCTATTTTGGCGGCGACGTATTGGCCGGTGCCATTCCCTGGCCCCGCTGGCCCACTTTGGCACTGCTGGTCGTGGGCTGCGCCATGCTGTTGCTGCGCCTTGCACTGCAGTTCGCCGGCAATTTGCTAGCAGCGTGTTTCGGCGTGCTTCACTTGGCGTCGCACGAGCAGCACGCCGCCGGCGCTGGAGTCGAGTGATGGTCACGGGGATCACCTTTCTCAGCCTGTTCGTTTTGCTCGCCGCCGGCATGCCTATTGGCTTTGCCATGGGGGTTTCCGGTGCGGTGGGATTATGGCTGCTGGGCGGTGCCGACACCGTCACGGGCGTGCTGACGACCACGCCGCTCTCCACCGTGTCGACGTATGAGCTTCTCAGCATACCGATGTTCATCCTGATGGCGGAGTTCGTCATCGTCAGCCGCATTGCCGAAGAACTGTACGACGCGATGGTGATCTGGGTTGGCCGAGTACGGGGAGGCCTGGCCATCGCAACGGCGTTTGCTGGCGCCGGCTTCGGTGCGATCTGCGGGTCCAGCACGGCCGGGGCGGCGACATTGGCCTCGATCTCCCTGCCAGCCATGTTGCGGCACGGCTACGAGGAGCGGTTAGCCAACGGTGTGGTCGCGATCTCCGGCACGCTGGCGATGCTGATCCCGCCCGCGTTGGCGCTGGTGCTGTATGGACTGCTCACCGAGCTCAGCGTCAGCAAACTGCTGCTGGCGGGGCTCGTGCCGGGACTTCTGGTCACGCTGTTGATCGCAGCCACGGTGCTGCTGTTGGTGACACAGGATCCAAGCCGCGCGCCCAAAGGACAGCGGTATACAATGATGGAGAAGATCCGCTCCTTGCGCGTGGTCGGGCCGATGCTGGTGCTGATCATGCTCGTCACGGGGCTGATCTACTTGGGGCTTGCCACACCGACGGAGGCCTCGAGTCTCGGTGCCCTGGGCGCCTGTCTGATCGCGCTGGTTCGAGGCAAATTGACCTTTGCTTCGTTCGCGGCGGCCATCGCCAGCGCCGCCCGCACGTCGGCAATGATCACCATGATCATCCTGGGGGCGCACATCTTCGGCTACGCCTTGGCGCTCACACAGGCGACGCAGATGCTTGTGGACGCGATCTCTGGCCTCCCTGTGAACCGCTATGTGGTGATCGCGCTGGTTCTTCTCATTAAGCTGGCGTTGGGCTGCTTCCTGGACCAATTCGCGATCCTGCTGCTGACCGTGCCCATCATGGTGCCGCTCATCGTCAAGCTGGGCTTCGATCCGATTTGGTTTGGTGTCGTGCTGGTCCTGACGGCCGAAGTCGGCATGGTCACGCCGCCGGTTGGCATGAACGCCTTCGTTGTCGCCCGCTACACTGGCCGACCGGTGGAAGAGGTATTCGCGGGAATTTGGCCGCATTTCATCGCCCACATCCTGGCCATCATCTTTTTCGTGGCCTTTCCGATCGTTGTGCTCTGGCTACCGAACACCATGAGTCATTGAGGGAGACACATCTATGAAACGCCGCACTCGCCGGATTACCACCCATCTCGCCGCGCTGGCGCTGCTTTGCTCACCGGCCTTCCTCTGCCCAGTCGCCCGGAGCGCCGATGCGCCGATCGTGCTGAAGGTGGCTGACTCGCTGCCGGTCACGCACTACATGTCGACCGAAGGTGCCAAGTTCTTCATGAGCCGGGCCACTGAGCTGAGCCACGGTCACATCACGTTCGAATATTACCCGAGTGAGCAGCTCGGTAAATCGCACGACCTGCTGCGGCTCGTGCAGACCAGCGTCGCGGACATCGGATACGTGGCGCCGGGCTACGTGTCGGAGAAGCTGCCGCTTTCGGGCGTGGCCGAGCTACCCGGGCTGTATAATTCCTCCTGCCAGGGGACGCACGCCTTCTACGCGCTCGCCCATGACGGTATCCTGGATCAGCGTGAGTTCAAGCCAAACGGCGTGATGATGCTGATGGCTTGGAATCTCGGGCCATATCCAATTGACAGCTCCAAGGCTAAGCTGGCCTCGCTGGATGACTTTCACGGTCTGAAAGTTCGAGCCTCGGGGGGCACCTGGGATCTGATCTTGCGTGCGATTGGGGCCGTGCCCGTCAACTTTCCCGTCGCGGGGCTGCGTGAGGCGCTAGAGCGCGGCACGGTGGACGCCAGCGTGGGCACTGCGCTCAGCTTGCGACCCTACGATCTGTTGGGCGTAACCAAGGTGCTGACCGAGGGCGTGGCGTTTGGGAGCTTCGCCTCGACCTACTCTATCGGCCTGCGCAAATTCCGCTCCCTTTCGAAAGAAGACCAGGCTGCACTGGTGCAGGCCGGCCAGGAAGCGACCGAGCACCTCTGCCAGTTTGTCGATACTAACGAGGCCGCCGCCCTCGCCGACGTGCAGAAGGCGGGCGTGCGGGTGTGGAATATCCCGCCGGCCGATCAGGCAACGCTGAAAACCTTGCTGGACCCCGTGGTGCAGAGCTGGGCGAAAAGCCTGGACGACCGCCATCTTCCCGGAAGCCAAGTGTTGGCCGACTTCAAGGCGGCCGTGAAGTG
>NZ_LMUY01000081.1:0-55558 GCF_009765685.1 Acidisphaera sp. L21
TACGGATGGCCCTGGTGTCGATCATCTCACGACGCTACGATACCCCTCCGTGACCGGAGAATCCCATATCCACTAAAACATAGACCCAATTCAGTTATTTCCTGACGGGCCCTAAGCCGCATGGACAGACCTTGAGCCGCGCCATATGCCCGGAGCCCGATTTGGATCAGACGGGTGCTGTTCGAATAAGTCACGTTTCAGGATGGCCACTACCCGCGCTTGCATTCGGACGGATGCTGGCCGACAGCTGCCGGCCAGCTTCTAATCAACGGAGAAGAGAAGCGGACATGCGCCAGCGACGTTAGTATCGGCGACCCGTCAGCCGACCATGGCGCCATTCTGCGGAAGCATCAGTCGAGCCTGGAGCGTGCGTTGATCCTGAAAAGCCGACCTGTTGCAGAGCGGACGGGGTTCGTCGGCGGCACCTAAGGCGAGCGCCCTACTCGCCGCTGGGAGCGTGAGCACCCGGTGCGTTGTGTCAGGTGGCAAGATCTAGCAGCCATCTTCGCAGATTGGCACGTGCCGCTGCATCCAGCCGATGATGGAAGCGCTCTGTGTGAAACAGCCGCTCGCGGCTCAGCATGTTCCGCAGGAACGCCGCCCGGCCAACGCGAAAATTGTTTAGGCCGTGAACAGGGATGTATTCCGCGGCGATGCCCGCTTCATAGACATCGTAGTCGGCGGGCTCGGCGCCGAGTATCGCCATGTCAAGATCGAGAAAGGTAGCTATGTCGTCGCGCAACGCGTCCAGAAAGTCTGGCGGCAGCTCGTGGCTTGCGGTCGCCCGGACCATGCTCTCTGCCGCTCTGACGACCGACGGGCAGGCCAGCCGCTTCATTTCGGCGACAAGCAGGTCGGCGCTGCGAGCCTCGTTGTCGGTCGCGCTCGGGTCGTAAATTGCGTCGTGATACCAAACGGCAAGCTCGACCGCCGCCCTGTCGCCGACATGGCGACACTCATCGGCGAGACCTTCCAGGAGAGCGTCGACATGAGCCTGGCCATGATAGGCCCGGTGCGGTTCGGCGTAGCGTCGTCGTAACCCTGCTAGGCATCCGCTCAGTATTGAGAACATGGGCAGACCCTAACCCATGAACGAACAGGACTAAAGGGCCGTAATCTTGCCGCCAAATTGATGGCGTTTGGCGTTGCCGCCATGAGAGCCGCACGGCCTAGACTCAGGGCTTTCTCGCTATCGTAATGAAAGGGGCGTAGTATTTAGCATCCTGTCGGCTTCGGCCACCGATCCCGCGCAAGCCTGTGCCGCTCGCGTCAACTGGCTTATAGTGGCCGGAAGCGGATGGGCAGTTTCAGGGCGGTGTACGTAAGATAGCTGCCTTTCATCTCATCTTAGTTTGGGTCATTGGCCGGGCCCGACCATACTCAGTCATGACCGGGCAGCAAATGTTCGTTCTTGATTCGTTCGTGGGCATTCGATAGCGTTAGATCACGCATGCGCCGGCGGGCGCATGACCGCCTTGGGAGCCGAGACCTATGCACAAAACGATCCGCACCCCGACGCTGGAAATCGCCTACCTCGAAAGGGGAGCGGCTGATGGGACGCCAATCATCCTGATGCATGGCTGGCCGTCCGACGTGCATGATTGGGACGATGTCGCCCCGCCCCTCGCAGCAGCCGGATACCGCGTACTGGTGCCCTACCTACGCGGCTACGGACCGACACGCTTCCTTGATCCAGCGACCCCTCGCTCCGGCCAGCAAGCCGCCCTCGGCGCCGATTTGCGCGATTTCATCGACGCGCTCGGTCTGCCGCCTGCCATCCTAGCAGGCTACGATTGGGGCGGTCGCGCCTGTTGCATCACCGCGGCATTCTGGCCGGAAAAAGTGCGGGGGCTGGTCTCGATTACCGGCTACAATATACAGAACATCCCGAAGGCAGGCCTGCCCTCCTTTGCCGACACCGAATACCGGCTTTGGTATCAATGGTATCTCAACACCGACCGAGGCCATGCAGGCTTGATCGAGAACCGCCGCGATTTCTGCAGGCTGCTATGGCGACTCTGGTCGCCCAACTGGAATTTCGACGACGCCACGTTCGAGGCGACTGCCATTAGTTTCGACAACCCCGACTTTGTCGAAGTCACTGTTCAATCCTACCGCCACCGATACGCCAAGGCGCCCGGTGATCCGCTGCTCGAGCCATTGGAGGATCGCCTCGCGGTGCAACCGTCGATCTCCGTGCCGACGATTAACCTGCATGGCGCGGCGGATGGCGTTGGACCATCCCACGAGTCGGATCATGACGGACGGCATTTCACCGGAGGCTATGAGCGCCGCATCATCCCGGTTGCTGGTCACTTCCTGTCACGTGAGACGCCAGATGCTGTGGTGCAGGCGGTGCTCGACCTGCTGCGCTGACCGCACCGTCATCGCAGCCTCACTTCGTCTTGCCCGGATCTGATCCAGGCCCCTCCGTGTCATCCTGGGCTTGTCCTGCCCGGGGCTGTCCTGGTGGAGTGAGGTTCTTCGACACCGAGCATCAGACCCAGGTATCGCGCGACAATCCCCATCAAGGAGTTATTTATGACCATCGACGCCAACCGCGTGATTCTCACCGGCGAGAATCCGTTCATCCGGCTGGGCAAGGACGCTTCCGGCCCGATCACGACCAGTGCAAGTTTCTGGCGCATCATCTTCTCACCGGCCGGTCCGGGCCATGTGCTCTACATCAAAAGCGAGCTGACTGACGGCACCTGGCATATCTACTCCGACAACATCGCCATGACGCGCTGGCTGCAATCAACCGTGCAGGGGATGCTCAACCCCGAACTCGAGGATCAGAGCATTCCGGTGTCCGACGCCGCATTCAGCAAGTCCGGCGATTACCGCGATTTCTGGAGTGAGCACGTCAGCACCGAGGAAGATGAGTTTGGCCTGACCTGGTACAACACCGGCGAGCCGCTGCTGGTGCACACCCAACCGTTCCAGGACCCGGCCCGTCGCTATGGCGTGTGCACGGTGCTGATCCCGGCGCTCGGGGCTCGGCTGACCCGCAATGGCCGGCAAGCCACCGGCGTGCCGCACCCGGCGCCGCGTGACGGCAGGCCGTTCAGCACCAGTGCGTTGGCGTTCTCGGAAAGCTGGACCGAAAAGTTCTAGCAGACGTCATGAACCAGGCTCTGGCGGCCCCCGACCTGGGAACGGCTGGGCGAGGGAAAGATGCGCTACTCGTCGCGCTGGCAATCTTGGCGTGTAGCACCTCGGGTGAACTCCCGGCTCTCCACCGCGGGCTCCGCCACATTGCTGTTCTGGCGCGCCGCCCGGGCAGCCTGGCGCCGCTGCGCCGTGTGGGCTGGGTCGCTTGGGTCGAAAGCGATAGTCATTCGCCAGTCGTTATCTCTTGCATGGCGAGACGGCCATCTTTGCGCGCTGCTGCAACGATATCCGGCTCACCGCCCGATGGGATGCCGGTCTGCGCTGAGCCTGCCTGCGGACAAGGGCGCCTGTATCTGGGGCCCGCTTGCAGACGCATTCTGCGCATTCCCTCGTTAGGAAAACGATAGATCGTGCTGCTCTTCCGGCCGCTGCGATACCGAGCGGTCTCGCTCCTCTGGGCGGGCCTCTGCCTCTCTGCCATGGGCGATCAACTCTATATCGTCGCTCTAGCCTGGGTCGGCGTAGGCGTATTCGGTCCGGCGGCCGGTTACCTGACCGCGCTGCAAGCCGGCTGCGGGCTGGCGGCGGCCTTGTTCGCTGGGCATTGGGCCGACCGAATCGCCCCCCGCATCGCTATGGCCGGTGCCGACCTCACCCGCGCCTGCATCCTGGCCCTCCTGGTCGCGAACTGGGCGATGGCCGGCCGGCCATCGGCGATCGGCCTGGGCACAGCAATCATCGTCCTGGCGATCGGCGATGCGGTGTTCCGTCCGGCTTTGGCCGCGCTCCTGCCCAGCCTGCTGCCCGATCGCGCCATTCTCCCTGCTGCTAACGCTCTGTTCGACACCACGGACCGGATGGCGCGGCTGATTGGCCCTGGCCTGATCGGTGCGCTGGCGACTGTTTTGCCGGTCATGCATTTCTTCACCCTTGATGCCCTCAGCTTCCTGGTCTCGGCCTGTGCCGTGTGCGCCATTCAGCCGCCGTCAATGCCGGTGCGGCCACTACGCGGCGCGCTGCGGGGCGGGTTCGCCGCGGTGCGGCGGCATAAACTGTTGGGGCTGGCGATCTGCGTGAATGGACCGAATAACGGGTTGTGGTATGCCAGCATGTTCCTTGCGCTGCCCCTGCTGATCGAGCGTACCGGTATCACCGGCCCAGGCGCCTCCGGTCTGGCGGCGTTTGGCTTGTGCATCTCCGCCTATGGCTGCACGAACCTGGCCGCGACCTTGGTCGTCGGGAGCCGCACCTTGCCGAAGCGGCTTGCACCGATGATCTTCGGCAGCAAGGCGTTGACCGGGCTGGGCATCGCATTGCTATCCGTTGGCCCGGCGCTCGGGCTGCCCGGTCTGATGCTGGCCGCTGCTCTTGCGGCCCTAGGCGGCCCTGTCGGCGACATTCCTCTCGCTGTGCTCCGGCAGACCGAACTGCCGCCCGACGAAATCGCCGCCTCGACCCGAGCCTTCATGACGGTGAACTATGCCGGCGCACTGGTCGCGATGCTGCTCGCCCCCAGCATCGCCGCCGCCATGGGCCCGGCCTGGCTAGTCGCCGGCTGCGGCGTCGGTATGATGCTTCTTTCCGCGGGCGCTTTGCTGCGTTTCACGCTTCGCTAGCCGCCGTGTCGGATCGAACGCAGGCGCCGGCGGGGCCCCGTCTAATACAATCATACCAAGCTGGAGACTACTGTGCGCTTGGCATCGAGTTTGGCAGCCTTGCCAGACGAACGGCAGCTTTCGGGTGCGAAGGACTAATGGCTGAACGACGTCAATTGGCGCATTTCTGCCGTCAATGTATCGCGAGCGGAAGGCTCAATACCACTAGTCCGATGACCGTGTATGCAACCATAAGGGCTAGCAAGAGCGCTTCGCTCGCCAACATAGCGCGGCGGCCTGCGACCATGTTGGTGACGACTAGGTGCGCTGCATACACCGACGTCACGTGCCCGGCCAGTATGAGGGCGACCTCGACATGCCACACCTGGCCCATGTCCAGCGGCGGCGGCTCGGCGGTCAAGAGAGCGGGCAATCCGATCATGTTCCAGCCCCAGCCGAACGGGTCAGTGACCAGGAACGGCACAACGGGGATGCTCGACAGGATTGCCGTCCAGTTGTGCGCGAGCATGTAGGCTACCGCGATGGGAACCAATGAAGGCGCGAACCGCGCCGCAAGGTCTAGCAGGCCGATGTGGCGGGGCATCATCATCCGCATCGCCGCAATGACGAGCAGATAAATCGCTAGGTAAACGAACGGTGCAGCGAACAGTCCACCTCGCTGGTAGACGACGTAGCCAGGTGCCAGGAGAGCCTGGGCCCGAGCGAAGTCGCTGCCCCAAAGCGGTTGCAACCAGTGCATCAGGTTGCCCCAATACAGCCCGGCCCAGAAGGAGGTTTGCCATACGCCGTCATACGTGGTCGCCGCCAGCATGAACAAGACGAAGACGATCAGGCTGAGCCGGGCAGATGCTGTTTGCCCACCCTGCGTTTCACGAGCCAACACGCCCGATAGCGCAGCTCGGCGACGCATTTGCCAGCCTGCGATTTGGCGCTCCCAGACAAGTGGCGCCATGGCACCGACGAGGCGGAAGAACAAACTGAACAATTCAGCCCGATCGAACCATACCTCTCGTCCGAACAACGCGACAGCGAACAGGGTGCAAGTGGTGTAACCAAGCAGTGCCCATGCCAGCAGCGCGGGGATTGGGGGAGCCATCAGTTCGAGCCACGCAAGCCCGAGGTAGCATCCAAAGGCCGGCCAGTGACCGAGCCGGTCCGGATAGGACAACAACGGCCGATCGCCGATCCGGAATTGCCGAGCCAAACTCAGCCAAGGATTAGCAAGCGCGAACAAGTCACCGAAGAAAATGGTCAGGCCAGTCAGTACCAACATCAGCAAAGTCCAGATCAGGAACATCGCCGGGTTGGCGATGGGGCTTGGCGTCCCGACGAATCCTACGATGATCGCAAAGCCCAATAAGAACAGGGCGGCGGCGCGAATGGCCGTCACCAGCGCCCCGGGCACTTGCCAGGTGCGCGGCGTCACCCTCGTAGCCACGCCAGCTTGAGCCGGCACGAACAGAAGCACGGCGAAGGTCAAGACCAGCGTGCCTGCGCAGGCATAAACATAGACGGAGAACGGAATTGGCAGGTCGTAGGGCGTCACAACCGAATGCGCCGCCGCCTGCCTTGAAAGCAGGCAGAGGGTGGCCACAAAGACGGCCACCGTCGCTGATAATCGGGCGCAACGTTTCATGACAGTCGGCGCGGCTTATCCCAAACGAGGTAGCCGCGCCGCATCCTGATCACATCGCGTCGTCGCCGGGCTTTGCCGCGAGGAGGTCGGCGCCGACGACGTCCGGATTGGTAAACCGGACGACCTGGAAGCCGTTGTCTTGAGAGGTAAACCAGACCTCCACCTGACCATCCTTGCGCTTAAGGATTCGGAGGAAGGAGGAGGCCCAATCCGCCGTGCGGTTCAGGGTGACCCCACCGCTGCCGGTGAATTTCTGCAGATTGGAGCCCGGCAGATCTTTTGTGCCCTGGGCGGGGGGTTTGTAGTAGGCCACCTCGCGGGGATGGTAAGGATCGCGGATGTCGAAGGCGCGGATCCCGGCTTCGAAAAAGCTGCAGACCATGAGCCGGGCGTCCTGGGCATTATCAACATTGCAGTAATGGCTGTCATAGACGAACGCTGGATTGGTCGCCTCTCCCATCGTCATCGAGCAATAGGAAGGGTCGTCCACCTCCAGCATGATCTTGGCGACCTCCTTCGGGTGCGTCTCGTCGGAGATGTCGATGAGCTTTGGGAAGCCGAAAGGCGGCAGGTTCTGCGCGCAAGAGGCGGCCCGTCCCGCGGCGCCAATGCCGCCAGAGCTCAGCTCCTGGGTGAACACCAGAAAAGGCTTGCCGCCGATCTTGATCGGGAGTGCTGCTTGCGATTGTCCGCCATCCTTCCAAAACAGTGTGCCCACGGTGCGCAATTGAGGGTTGGGTTTGTGCTCGGCGATGTCGCTGGTGTCGAGGATGATGAGACCTTCCGGCCCATAGGAGCTGGAGCCGACGGGAGCGGTGAAATAACCCGGCTGCGGGCTGTACATGCGCGTTCCGTCCGCGTTCGAGCTTGTATCGTGTGGTCGGCCGTTGCCCTCGAACTTCCAGGTGGTTACCAGCTTCGGGTTCGCCGGGTCAGCGGTGTCGACGATGGGCATGGTGCCACCGACGCCACGGAAGCCCTGGGTGATGTAGTAGAACATGCCGTCCTGGGTCCAATTTCCGGCATGACCGTGGCTATCGGGAATTTGCAGCATCGACTTGCGCACGGGATGGCGGCAGTCCGAGACGTCGTAGATCTCAAAGCCGTTACCGGTGCCCGTGCCGTTCTCCGCTTCGGCGGCCCCCAACAGCTTGCGGCCTGGGTTGACGTGTAGCGACTCCCAAGGGTCGCGCATCGTCGGACTGTCGATGTAGTCAATCGGCTTCGGATGAGCAGGATCGGACACGTCGACGACGACCACGCCGGGGTGCGCCTGATGCGTGCCGTTCGCGGTGTCGTAGTAGGCGCAAGTGTCGGACCAGGCGAGCTGCCAGCTTGCGCCCTCACCCTGGGTCTGACCGACGAGTTGCATGTTACAGCTAAAGCCTTGGGCGGTGGCACCACCGAAACGCTCGGCCAGCGTCGAACTGCCCTGCAATCCGGTTTCGGCCCGCGATCCAGGGCCGCAGGTCGCGCGCGGCACCGGCTTCGTCCAAGGCTGAGGCGGATCGTCCGCGGCAAGGGCCGGTGGGATTCCGGCCGCAGTCATCATGAGAACGAACGCACCCAAAGCGGTCCAGCGAACGATCATTCGGTGTCCTTCCCTTTTGGTCGACATCGCTGCGACCTTGGACGCGAGCCTAATATCGAAGTCCGTCAATGCCTATGCCCTGCTGGAACGCTGGCCTGCAGGGGCGGCGCATTTGCGACATCACGCAGCTTCGCCGCCACGGCGTCCGCATTGGCCGGGCTCCAGTAGGCTCGTAGCCAGCCCTGGGCATCGATCAGAAATTCATGCTCCTGTTGGCCCCCCACCAACGCGGCGTAAGCCTGTGCAACGTCGCCGGTCGCCGTGCGGCACGCGTCGTCCGGCCCAGGGGTGCCCGGCAGCAGGACCAAGGCCGCCGAAGGTGATGGAGGTGCTAGTGCGAGCGCCAGCCGCACCATCCGCCCACGCAGCGACGACAGGGTGGTGGTCCGGTTGCGGCACGTGATCGGGAAATCGGGCGCAAGAACGGGCTGTGGCCAATGGCGGTTGGCCGTGAACGCCGTGCCGACATTCAGCGCATGCACGTAAGCGACGAGACTCCAAACCTGGGGCTCCTCCAGCGCTGGGGTGAACCCAGGCATGGCTTGCGTGCCGTCTGGCCCGGCAAGACCATGGGCGATGAACCAGAACAGGTCGCCGTCCGGGTGCTGCAGCACGTGCCCCGCCGTCAGATCAGCGGGTTGCACCGCAAGAGAGGGGGCTAGCGGTCCGTCACCGTGCCCAGACCGTCCGTGGCAGGCTACGCAATTCGAGACGAAAAGTGTGTCACCAGCGACAATCGCCGCGGTGGTGGGCAGTGGCGCGTCAGCGAAGCTCGTGGGGTAAGCCTCGGTGGTGAACAGCTGGAGCTGCGGTAGGCTCCAGGTGGCCAGGATGACGCCTAGGGTGAGGGGGATCAGCCTACGGTGCCTCACCGCGCGGACGAGCAGCGCGATCGCGAGCATTGACCCGACCAGCCCGGCCACGGCACCCCACCGCGCGGCGGGGTCGGCGAGCGGCGCGTCGGTCAGGCGCATCGGGAACGGCCAGACCGCATCGGTGTGAATGCCCGGCAGGCTCTCAGCCAGGGCCGCCGCAAGGAGGACCACCAGCAGGCCGAGTGCCGCTTCCAGGACGATGGCACGGGCGAGCCACTTCGCCCTGGTCGCGAGCAGCGTCCGATTGCAGATGGCCAGGCCAAGCATTGCCGCGAACAGTGCGATTTTTGCCAGCAAAATAAAGCCGTAAGTCGTGCCGAACAGGCCCGCCCATCCACCGGCCAGCCAGCAAAGCTGGACCACGCCCGATGCCGCCAGCATGAGCACCGCGGGTGCGCCGACCCAGGCGAACCGACGTGCGGTTTCTGCCACATCACCACGCAACGCTAATAGCAGTGCGGGCAACCCCCCAAGCCAGACTGCCGCCGCCAGGAGGTGAATCGCCTCCACGGCGGTGCCAATCCCGCCCTGGGTCGCAGTGGCGTGGGTGGCGACGGCATGCAGGGCGATGGGGGCACCCGCTAGCAGAGTGGCGGGGACCCGATGGGCGAAGGCTGAGCAAACAAGCAGGATCAACCCGGCCAGCAACGCCTGTCCGAAACGGGTGTGGAGTGCGACCGTGGGGAGCGTCTCTTGCCAGGCGGCCCAGGTTGGTGTGTCCGCGAGCATGAGGGCCTGCAAGGCGAGCCAGACGAGGCCCGCGGCACCAGCGATGGCCACGCCATACACCGCATAACGCCGTAAGCCCGGCGCGCCACGGGCATAGGTGAGCGACGCCACCGGCGCGCCAAACGCCGCAATGGCACCCGCGACGTATAGTGCCCTGATCAGGGAGGTGACATCGCCGAGGCCCAAAATCACGGCGTGACGGTGAAGCCGACCGTTCCGGTGGTTCGGTGTAGGTCGATCGAGATGACGGTCCAGCGCACCTGATACTGGCCGACGCCAAGGGGGGGCAGGGCCGCGACAAGGCCCGAGGCGTCGTTCGACTGCGGCCGCGGCGGTGTCAAGGCGATAAGGTTGCCCGCGCCGCCTGTCACCTCGACCCGGCTGAATCGTGGTTCGAGCGGTTCGGTGAATTGAAGGACGAGCCTCGCGGGCGGCGTCTTGATCTGCGCGCCATCCGGGGGGTCCGACCGAAGCAACATGGCATGCGCGTCAGCGCCGGCTGGGAGCAGCAGAGCGAATAGCGCCGTCAGAACCCGACGCTTACTTGGCACAGGTGAAGCTGGTCGCATCGTCCATGTTTCCGGTCCCGTTGTATTTCGCGAAGGTTGGGTATTCGCAAAGCGGTCGGGCCCGGCCGGGCTTGCCGTAAGAGTCGGTGATGACAGGCGCATGGGGTGGCGTACCGTTCACCACCCAAGCATCCAGCGCACCCAGTGCGTCCCAGGCCGGCATGAAGGCGAGGCTGTTGCCGCTATGGGCGGTGACGGGCAGCTCGTAGAACTTGAGGAAGCCCGCCACTTGCTCGCGACCCATGCGCTGCCCCACGGCGTCCACATAGCGTTCCGTGCCCTGCGTGGGGATGATCTGGTCGGCCATGCCGTGCAGCAACAAGATCTTGCCGCCATGCCGGGCAAAGGCGGAAAGGTCGGTGTCGCCCAGGTCTGCCATGGAACTTAACGCCTCCAGCCTGTCTTTCCAGCGGCCGGGGTGCTCTGGATCAAACTCCATCAGCTTGGCGTTAGGATCCCGAGCAACGAAGTACTTGAAGAACTGATCAGCGAAGTTTTGCATGAACGGCATGCCCGGCGTGGTTGGGTAGGACGACGCCACCGTCCCAAGCCCTTGGTCAGTGATGTTGCGGGACAGGTCGTCGTTGGTGCGGGAGCCGAGATCGGTGCCCCAGATATTGAAGCCAGGATAGGCATCGTCGCCGAAGGACGTGCCCATGAGGCGGAGAGCCGCGATCTGTGTGTCGGTTAGGCAGGCATCTCCATTACTGCCGGGCTCACAGCGTAACGGCTTACCGTCAAGCTTGGCGGTGGCCGGGTCGAACGCGGACTGACAGGCACGCGCGTTGGCAATGACCCCGTCTGTGGCGCCGTCCAGTCCGTCGCAGGCCGAGATAGCGGCCCGCAGAACAAGCTGGCGTTGCGGCACGGAAGGGTAGGCGCCGGGCCCCAGCAACACACGTGCGACCCGGGTGTGCTGTAAGGCTAGTCGGGTGAAATTCACGGCGGGCCAAAAGATGATGGCCCCGTCCAGATCGGCTGGATTGCGCTGGATCATGCCGAGCGCCTCTTTCCCCCCATTTGAGCTGCCGTGGAAATACACCTTGTCTGCAGGGCGGCCATACCGCGCCGCGATCAAGACGCCAGCCACGTCTCGCGTCTTCTTCAGCGCGTCGTAGGCGTAATTGTGCAACGCCTCGTCATTCAGCGCGAACGAGCCGTCGGTGGAGGCGCCCTGGTGGCCAGAGTCGCTAGCGAAAGTCACGTAGCCACGACCAAGTGGCACGGGGACGTCAGCAGGCTGCAGACGGATCAGGCCCGGTGAGCTCAGCACGGTGCCATTGAAACCGCCGCCGCCATACATGAGCGCCTTGCCGTTCCAGGCGTCGGGCAGGTTCACCTCGAGCTTGATGGGCGGTGCAGTACGGTCAATCGGGTCAATCTCGGCGGTGACGTGGCAGTAGGCGCCGATGGTCCGCGGTGCAGTCCCGGATGCGGCGACTTGAGTGGCGATGGTGACCCGGGCACCAGAGGTCGGAAGGCCGATCGCGGTGGCGGGCAGCGGAACCGAGGCTATCGATGCACAATCGCGAGGGACCGTCTGAGCCTGCACAACCACCGGCAGTGCACTCAGACCTAATAGGATCGCGAGCCGCATTGAGCCATTAAACATCTGACTGCCCTCCTGACTTCACCGTGTTGAGCCGGCTTTCGTGCTGATGTGCTCGCCTTTCAACGGCGGCGTCAATGTCTGAAAACAGGCTTGTGGCGGCATCGATATGGATGGGGTGAGTTAAGCCGATACTCTCGCCGCATTGTAATGGGTCTTAAGGCCAGGCAAGCAAGCAGTGTCATAAGAACGTTTGGCGCAAGGCCGTCAGTTCCGCGGATCGGGGTGGATCTCCAATGAAGGCTGCTGATCTTAGTGATACATTGCGCGACAGTGTATGATTGTATCTTTGACTATCGAGCCTACGTTTTTCTACCTTCAAGCTTGATGCCCGATTGGACATTTCGCCTCATCGGGCCTGCGCCAGCACGATGATCTGTGGCTGCTCAGGTAACTTGCCGGCGTCGATTATCACAGACGCTGCATCTCGATGGTGGACCATACCTTCGGGGTGTCGTTGTAGAAAACTTTCCACGGGCTCAATTCGAAGGACACCCCGTGGGTGCCAATAATGCATCGGAATGATAATACGAGGGGCGATGACGGCAATCGCCTTGTCGAGATCCTCAAGAGCAATCGTCGCATGGGCCCCCGTCAGAGCTAAAAGCACGTCGACCTGCCCCGACAAGCTCTCCAGAACGGATTGCGCGATCGCATTGCCGACGTCCCCCATGTGCAACACTCGCACGCCCCCTAGCTCGACGAGATACATGGCATTTGCATCGGGATCTCGGCCGTAGTCGAACGTCAGACTTTCGCTGGTGGGAAAAGCGCGGATCAGTGCGTCGCGCACCGTAATTCCATCGGGCGGAACGTCCAACAGCGCGTTCACGATGGTTGGCTGACCGCGGACATGGCTCGGATCGGAGTGAAATCGGTCGGTTGCCGAGCTCATAATCACGAGGTCCGCCGGCTCGTCTATTGGAGCGAACCCGGAAACACCAGGCGTGTAAGGGTCGGTGATGATGCTCATTCCTGGCGTCTCCAGCCGGAAGCTCGCATGGGCGTAGAACGACACCTTCATTCAATACGGTCCTTCCAATCCGCGGTCGCGATCATGTCGCGAGGCCAGCGGATCGAAGAGTGAGAGAACAACCATCCGGGCGGCCCAGTCAATCATCTCCCTTTTGGCAGCCGACGAATTGAGGATACCCATGCGCTAGAGGTCCCTGTTCCATGGGTGCCGCGTTTGCTCGAGACAGCGTCATCAGGACGGCTCGTGAGTCAGTAACTCCACGCATTTCTACCCCTATTGGCCGGCTAGAAGGGGAAGCTCGGGTCACTCGTCCTTGAGAAGGCCCCATTTCTTGATTGTTGTATCGTATGCGATTTCCAATGCCGGCGTCGTGCTACCGGGTGGTGCAATTTCTTGGATGGAATAAACAGAACCAGTGGCTGTCTGGATCAGGTCGGCGCCTGGATCGTAGGCGATTAGGTTCGATGTGATCCAGGCGCTGCCATCGCCTCGTAATCCGTGTGCATGCCAAGTGGCCGGCAATCGGGGTCGCTGGACTTCGAGTAAGCTCCAGTAGTCGAGGGATCCGGTCGGCTTGCCGTCAACCAGCCGCCTCAGGCTCAGTAACCGGGTTCTAGGCCGAAAGACCAGCAAAACTCGAACGCCTGGCTTATATTTTGAGGTGCGCATATAGGCTAAGATACCGCGAGAGATCAGTCCGACCAAATGACTGTCCTGAGATGCCACCGGGTATTTGGTAAACGCTTCGGAATGATAGTCAAAGGTGGTCCGCTATAACAAGGTTTGAGCCACCTTTCTCACTCGTCTTTGGTCGCCGCCTGTTCGACTGAGCTGGAAGGACTGGCACGTCCACACCTTTGCCGGCTTTTTCTTCCCGCCGGTAAAATCAGCAGCTTGAGCATTGGCTGCCGCCGCGCGGTCGGTCTAAACGCCCTTTACCTCAAGTCTGGAAGGAGCGGGTGCAAGCCATACGCTGACGACTGTCACGACCTGACAGGCAACCAAATACCAGGCGACGAGCCACGGCTGCCCCGACGCCATGGCGACCAAGGCGCTCGCGATGAACGGGGTTGGCCCGGCAATCAGAACGCTGTTCATCTCCCTCGCAACGGCGATGCCAGTGTAGCGGTAGCGGGTTTCGAACAATTCGGACAGAAATGCGCCCTGGGCGCCTGACATGGCGCCAAAGCCAATGCCATAGCCTAGCATCATTGCGACGACCACGTTTGTGGTATCACCCGTCCCGAGCAGCATAAAAAACGGAAAGGCGAACAGCGCCACGAATACCGCCCCGCCAATGAACACAGGCTTGCGACCAATTCGGTCGGCCAAGATTCCAAAGAGCGGCGTCATGACCACGCCGGCCGCGGCCGCGGATAGCAGGGCCAGTAGCGCCACGTTGCGGCTGAGATGCAAAGTGTTGGCAATGTAGCCCAACGCGAAGGCATTCAGCACATAGGCGTTGGCATTGTGCCCTGTGACGGAAAAGAAACCCAGCACAACGTTGCGCCCCCGCTCCTGGAACACCTCGGCGAGTGGCAGCTTCGTGGCGGAGCGAAGCTTCTGCTGTTCTTGCTCGAAAGCAGGCGACTCCTGCAGCCGACTGCGGATGTAGAGGGATATCCCCACCACCACGATGCTTGCCAGGAAGGGAATACGCCAACCCCATGCCAGCATCTGCTCGTCAGTCAATACTGCGCCCAAGAGCGCGAGAATTCCGACCGCGAGGCCCAGCCCCACCGCGGTGCAGCCGTTTGGAATGGAGGTGTAGAAAGCTCGACTGCCGCGGGGCGTGTATTCGGCGATGTAGGTGATGGCGCCCGCTAGTTCCGCGCCGGCTCCGAACCCCTGCAGCAAGCGTAGTACCACCAGCAGGATTGGCGCCCATATCCCCATGGTGGCGTAACTGGGCAGCAGTCCGATCACGACGGTGCTGAAGCCCATCAGCGCCACAGTGAAGATCAACGCTGGCTTGCGGCCGATCCTGTCCCCGTAATGCGCTACAACGAAGCCGCCAAGCGGCCGCGCCAGGAACCCGACTGCAAATGTTGCGAAGGCTGCCAGTGAGCCAATGGTCGGGCTGACGTTGGGGAAATAGAGGCGGTTGATAAAAAGAGCAGCAGCCGCGCCGTAGAGCGCGAAATCATACCACTCCATAATCGTACCAACGGCGCTGGCGGCGACCACCGCGCGTGTGTCGCTGACCCGAACCGCGATCGTTTGTGTCTGCTCCAACGCACCCCCCACTGAATTTCGGCTTGTCCAGCGCCCTTGAAACAGACATAAACCTGTAAGACAGGTTTTGGCAATCAGGGTTGGTCATTAGGAGTGGGGTCCTTTTTGCAGCGCCAACCGGGCGAACTGATCGCATCCGAGCCGCCGCTCGACAGCCGCACGACCGCGGTGGCGGCCTATTTGCGAGGCTACATTGCAGACCGACGTCTGGGTCCGGGTGACGTGCTGCCGGGTGAGACTGAGGTTGGGCGTGCCTTGGGCATCAGCCGCCCTATCGTACGCGAGGCTTCCAGCCGGTTAGCAGCGCTGGGGCTGATCACAGTATCTGTGGGGCGGCGACCCCGCGTGGGAACGCTGAAGGGCGGCGTGGTGCGCCATGTTTTGCAGGGAGCCATCACCACGGGACAGGCCAACGTGCTCGACCTCTTGGGCTTACGCCGCGGGTTGGAGATTGAAATGGCTGGCCTTGCCGCCTCCCACAGCGGGGCCGGAGTGATGCTGGCGCTTCGAGAGACGCTGAGCGCCATGAAGGGCGTGCTGCAGCAAAGGGATGCGTATTCGACCCTCGATCTGCAGTTCCATAGCCTATTGGCTCAGGCCACAGGCAATCCGCTCTTTGCCCTGTTCATTGAGGACATGCATCTCGCCATGCTCGACTCCATTGCGGTCGGTCTGAGAAGCCGCGCAGGCAAGGCGGAGCTGGGCCGGGTACAAGCTGTGCACCAGATGATCCTAGACGCAGTGGCGGCAGGAGATGCTGCGGCGGCGCGGGCTGCCATGACCATCCATTTTGACGAGGCCGCGGATGCCGTGCGTCGGCAGGCGGCGTCCCACGAGCAAAGGAGAGAACCATCATGAACCAAGACGACGCCACTTTGTTTCAGACCGTGCGCGACACCCTGTTCACCGCTGTCATCGGCGATGTCATGGACGTGGCCGGGCTGACCCATCAATTCCTGCCGCCGCATATCCGAGCCTTGCGGCCGGAGATGGTGATCGTTGGCCGCGCCATGCCCGTGCTGGAGGCAGATTGCCATGGTCAAGACATTGGCCATACCGGCCAACCGGGTCCTTTTGGCCTGATGTTCGAGGCTTTGGACTCGTTGAAAGCAGGCGAGGTCTATGTCGCAGCGGGCGGCTCACCTCGATACGCCTTCTGGGGCGGCTTGATGAGCACGCGTGCGCTCACCCTCGGCGCGGCGGGTGCTGTGTTGGGCGGCTACCACAGGGATACGCGGGAGATCCTTGGATTGGGGCTGCCTGTGTTCTCAATGGGATCTTACGCCCAGGATCAGCGGGTACGCGGCCGAGTGGTGGATTACCGGTGTGCAGTTGAGTTCGACAACGGGGCCCAGGTTCATCCGGGCGACCTGATCGTCGGCGATGTCGATGGGGTACTTGTTGTCCCAAAGGCGCACGTGGGGGACATCATTCAAGAAGCCTTACGGAAGGTCGCCGGTGAGGCTGCCGTGCGAGGGATGATCGAAGCCGGAGAGACTACGCAGTCGATCTATGAAAAAACGGGAATCATGTGAAGCAGCGTTAAAACCCTAAATGGTGGCGGTCCCGCACCTCTTCTAGGCCGTTTAAGCCCTTATTGGCTTCGCTTCATTGAACCCGGCCAACAACGCCTCGGCCCGCACGAGCACGGATCTAGTACAGCGATTCCATGGAACCGACCAGTTGCGCCGGATTCCATAACCGGTTCAGATATTGTAATCTGGCCGGATCGCAACCGTGACGGCTGGGTAGGATGGCAGCACTTCGGCAGGTAGTTGGGATTTCGATCAAAGAGAGTGAATTGATCGAACTGGAAGCGATTGCGCGATCGCGCACGGAGTGCGCCTGTCGGGTTGAACGGGCGCGCATTCTCCTGGCTTATTGGGCCGACCCGTCGACCTACGCCGTGGGTCGATTGATCGGGGTCACTCATCAGACCGTGCAGCGTTGCGTCAGTCGCGCGGTACAGTTTGGCGTGATGGCGGCGCTCGATGACAGTCCGCGTCCTGGCCAAGAGCCGAAGATCACCGATGATGCCAAAGCATGGGTGGTGTCGCTGGCCTGCCAGAAGGCCAAAGACCTGGGATATCCGCACGAGCTTTGGACGACCCGACTGCTCGCGCGCCACGTGCGGGAGCATGCGCAAGCGGCCGGGTATGCGTGCTTGATGCGTCTTGCCCAGGGCACGGTCTGCAAGATCCTCGACGAGCACGACATCAAGCCACACAAGGTTCGCTATTATCTCCAGCGCCGCGACGAGGCGTTCGAGGAGAAGATGGCTGAAGTTCTCTGCGTTTACCGCGAGGTCAAAGTCCTGCGCGAGGACAAAACCGCCGGGCCGAATGTTGCGATCATCTCGTACGACGAGAAGCCCGGCATCCAGGCGATTGGCACCACCGCCCCTGATCTGCCGCCGCAGCCGGGATCTCATCCAGGTTGGTCGCGTGACCATGAATATAAGCGCCATGGCACGCTGAGCCTGCTTGCCGGGATCGATCTGCTGACGGGAGAGGTTCACGCCAGCGTTGAGAACCGCCATCGCTCGCGGGAGTTCGTCGGCTTTCTCGAGAGGCTCAATGCCGCCTATCCGACAGACACTGCCATCAAGCTGATCCTCGACAACCACTCCGCGCACATCTCAAAGGAGACCACGGCGTGGCTGGGAACTCAGCCGAAGGGCCGTTTCACCTTCGTGTTCACTCCAAAGCACGGCTCCTGGCTCAATCTGGTGGAGGGCTTCTTCTCCAAAATGGCGCGGTCGATGCTTCGCGGAATCCGCGTCGCATCGAAGGATGAGCTCAAGGAAGGGATCCTCGCCTATCTCGATGACCTCAACCGCGACCCCGTCGTCCATAGCTGGACCTATAAGATCAATGCGGTCGCGTGATACGAGTCGTTCCTCGGAAACGCCGTACTAGGTAGACCCGCCAGCGCGGCAGCCCTCAATCCATAGGATTGCCGGGTGCCGAGGCATGGCCAGTCGAGCGGGCGCCCAAGTGGGTTGGGCGACCGGGCACGCATGTGGGCGTGTGTTGGGTGGCGGCCTGACCTCCGCGGAACCATCCTTCCTCGCGGCTCGGACGGATCGACGGTGGGCCTCTGTGGTGGACCGATGGCACGCCTGACTTCAACCGCAGGATGGCGCGGACCACGCCTTATGCAGCTTGGTTTGCGAATTTTCTGCCCGTTGATGCTGCGGATGGCGGACCGCTGGCGCAACGCGGCGCCCGTTGACTTGCATCTGCTGCCCGAGGCTCCTCACGGCTTCATTCATTTCAGCCCCCGCATGGCCGCCGAAGTGCCAGCCGCCAGCCACGACTGGAGCCGGGGGCGGCTCAACGATACCGCCCACTGAAGGCCTACAGCTACCAAATCCTCTGCTCCGTCGAACACTCTTTCGATGCCACCGAATTCGACGAAGACAGTCGGGCCACCGACGAGCGTGGGCGCTAGAATTAGGTCAGGCATCATGGTCCCCGGTTTGCCCGATACGCCCCGGCGGGCAGTCCCAGGGCGAGTGCCACGGATAGGCCGCTGCCCCAGGCCGCCCCAGGTCAGCACCACCAGGAACGGCCCCTAATGACTGGGATCGCTGTTCTTCAATTGCGCTCCTTAGTTGGCGGCTGCCGTCTTGGGGTGTTCGAGGAAGAAGCGCACCATCTCACCCGTGGCATCCGGACCACGGGAGTCGGTGTAACTGCCCGCAGACGATCCCCCCGCCCAGGCATGCGACGCCCCGTGAATGGTCCACTGCTCCACGACGGGTTGACCGGCGGCGTCCCTGCAAACCGTTCTGGTGTAGCCGTGGCCGTTAACCGCGGTGCCCTTTTCAGATGAAGCGGCCAAACTGACACTTCCCTTCGCCTGCGCGGCCACGGCGGCTGCATTGCGGACGTTCACCGTCGTGTCCTTGTCGCCGTGGAACACGATGGCCGGAACGGTGGTGCGACGCCCGTTACCGGACCTGCCGGGCGCGCCTTCGCGCATGGCGGCAAAGGCCGACGGAATGTCGTGCGCCGAACCGCTAGCCAAGCCCGAATGGACGCCGATGGCGGCGTAGAGGTCCGGATAGGCTTCGCCCAGGATCGCGGCCATCGCACCGCCTGCCGACAGCCCCGCGACGTAGACACGCGAGGGATCGACTGCATGATGCCCCATGATCTGCCGAGAGATGCCCGCAATCTCCGCCGGCTCACCTCCGTCTCGGCGCTGATCTCCATCGACAAACCAATTCCAGCACTTCTGCATGTTGGAGGCGCTCGTCTGCTCGGGATAAGCCACCAGGAATTTGCTCGCCTCGGCGGCGTCGTTCATGCGGGTGCCCGAGGCGAAATCGTCCGGCGATTGGGTGCAGCCGTGCAGCATGACCACCAGCGGCGCAGGTACGTCCGCGCTGTGGCCGCTTGGCACGTAGAGCTTGTAACGGCGTGATCCGGTCGGCCCGGCGTAGGTCGCCCACTCGAATTGGGCGCCTTCGGGCACGACAACGTTGGCGGAGATCGATGTCCGCCCCTTGGGCCGCACCAAGTCCTTCAGAGACACCTTGCCCAGAAAGCTTGGCTTGAGGGTGGACGCATCAGGAGTCTGCGACTCACCGATGCGTTCGAAGGTTCCTTCGATGGTCGTGCCGACTTCGACCGAGGCCGAGGGGGTGGCGTTGCCGCCCATCATCCTTTGGATGGCGGCGGTTGCCTCCACCAAACGACCGCCTGCGGTGAGGCGAGTGGCTTCGCGCATCGTGTCGAGGATCGTGAAATTCATTGCATTCATCCTCGTTAGAGACCCGCTTGGGCATCTCCGTTTGGAACCGGTAACCGGCTTCCGTTTGTCGCACGAGGCCCCAAATGGGCCGCCTCGGAGTCGAGTGGGCACTTCAGCGCGTGCGGTCGGCGAGCGCCTTGCGAACCTCGGGACGTGCCTGCATCGCGCCCAGCACCTGGATGGAAGCGATGGTCTCAACGGCAAGGGCGGCATCGACGTCGTCGGCGATGGTCAGAAGACCCAGCACCTTCAACTCCAGCCGCTCACCCGCGTTCCGCACTTCCTCCAAAGTCCTCCGGTCCAGATGCCGCAGCCCGAGGTCTAGGCTGTGGCGGACGACGGACTGGCGGACGACCTCCGCATGCTTGTCGAGTTGATTTCGGATGGCCGTGCGGATTAGCTCGTCCCGGCTGGCGTAGATGCCCTCCGACACCAGCAGGTCGATATGGCCGAGATCCACATAAGGCACGTTGACCGCCAGCTTCTCCCCGAGATCCGCCTTAACCTTCCGGACAGAGGCAGAACGTCCCGCGAGGTCGGTTCGCCAACGCTTACGCGCCGCCTCCTGCGCAATCTCCCTTCGGCGTTCTGGGCTCAGAGCCTCGGCTCGCGCATGACCACCTGAGGCTCTTCCGAAGGTCGACTTGGCTTCGTCACTCATGGCCGTCTCCCTCTCACGAGGAAGCATATGCGCTCAAGTCAGCCGACTGCAAGCATAATGCTTGCGATTTAAACCGTCAATCCTGCCCATCCCGCTCACGCACATCGAAGATACCATTGTCGTTCTCGCAGAGTTCGCATGATTTGCGGCGGTTCGTGCGAGTCACGTTTGTACAGAAGGTTCGATTCCGAGAGGCATCCGGAAGGTGAATCGCGTTTCCCGGTCCGTCGATACGACACCGAGCGACCCGCCGTGGGCGACGGCGATCTGGTTGGAGATGTAAAGCCCGGGTCCCAGTCCCTGCGAACTCGCCCGGTGCTTGCCTCGCTTGAAAGGCTCGAAGATGCGAGCCAGCATGGCCTCTGGTATTCGACAACTAAATACGGCCTGCGGGGCTTCACCGAGGCGGTTCGCTCCGAGTTGGTCCACGAGCAGTCGGCTGTCCACGTCACGATGGTGCATCCGCCTTTGGTCAACGGACCATTCTACAGCCATACAGGCTCGGTCATGGAGAAGGCGCCGCGGCCGCCGCCGCCGGTCTACCAACCGGAGATCCTTGGGGAGGCCATTTATCTGGCGGGCACGGTAAGGTGCCGCGACTGGCGGGTTGGGGAGCAGACCACCGCCATTCGGGCTGCCAACCAGATCGCGCCCGGCGGGAAAATGCAACATCGGACAGCGCGGAGCGGACATACTGCTACATCCGACGGCGGTGTTGCCCGGATGAGAATGCTCGATTGTCGTTCACTGGGAAAGTGCTGGTTGGGGTCCGGGTCTACCGGCCACAATACTTGACCATAGCGGGCCGCTTTGTCGGCCAGAGAGACGACCATGGCCCAGTCAAGGGATGCCGTTTCGCCTTAGGGTATGTAGGCCATGTTCTTGTTGTTGAAGGCGGCATGCCGTGTGACAAATGAGCCACGGGCTCGCCGAATGGCGCTCAGCGCTTGACGAGCATGGCCTGGGACGTTGACAGCTCCAACGCCATTTCCGGCTTGTCGGCTAGGAACTCTTCAAAGGCACCTTTGACGCCATGCAGGTAGGAGTAATCGTGGGACAGGATGATGCCGCCTTGAACCATCCGTGGATAAAAGTATTCCAGGCAGGCGAGGGTGCTCGAGTGCAGGTCGACGTCGAGGTGCACAAACGAATAGGTGGTTTCCCGGCAGGTCTCCGCGGATTGCGGAAAGAGGCTTGGGTGGAAGCTGATGTTTCCCGGTCATCAAGGAAGGCCTGCACCAAGGACAGGCCTGCCGCATAGAGACCGGTCCGCAATCTCGCTTTCTCCGTGCTTCCCGGCTCCGGAAGCCCCTCGAACGTGTCGAAAAGGTGGAGGTCGACATTCTCGCTCGCCATGCTGATGATTTTGGCCGAGCAGCCTTGGTAGACGCCGAGCTCTGCCATTGATCCAGGCAGATTGGATTGAGCCCGTGCCATAGAAAATAGCGTGAATGCCTCATTGCCGCTGAGCAGGGACTCACGGCCCTGTCTTGCCGACCGAATGGCAACCAGTATGCGATTATCCTTGTGCCCGCTTAGGATCGCCAGTTCGAGCCGCGCCATGGCTCCCAAAGTCAGCTGGCGCAGCGTGCGGCTGGAAGCCATGAGGCGATGCAGCCAGACTGCTCCGAAGCCGGTTTCAGCCGGTGCGAAATCAAATGGCGCGACTTCCAACGCGCTTGCGTGCTGATTTTGAATGGCCGGCACCCCGCATATCCTCGGAGAAGCCCGGCGGACCGAACGCAAACGCCGGCAAAGCACCTTTGTTCCTAAAGATCACATCACAAGGTAAGTTAGCCGACGCGGCGATCGATCTGTAGCTTGGAGGGCGGTCCGTCCCACAAGCCGTCCCAGGAGACGGGAGAACTGTTCCAGGTGATGCCGTGGCCGCCGATCACGCCATAGACCTTTGCCTTTCTGGGCTTCGCTCGCTATCGGGGGTGGTCCCGGGACGGCCAGTTCATCAGAGCGATCGTCTGTCACGCAAACTAGCAGCGCTCCGCTAGAAAACGCGGCGGCGGGATGCACACGCCGCCGGCCGAACAGCACCTACGGTGTTCCAGCGCGCTGCGCGGCCATTACGGCCACTTCGACCTGCAGCCTAATTCGCGTTCCCTGAACGGGCTCCTGCAAGACGCACGGTGCATCTGGTCCAACTGCCTCGGCGGCGGAGAGCCAGAAGGCCCGGCGTGCGGGCTCGCATTCAAGCTTGAGTGCAGGTCGACACTTGACTCCGTGCGGAAGATTGCAGAGATGCCTCGCTCTGGCGAGCGTCGGGGCCTTTTTTGAGAGGTAATCCATGCCTGAAGCCTCGCGATGCCCTGAGGTTTACATCGTATCCGTCACGACGACGAAGGGCCGGTTTTTGATTGAGGCTCATCGAAATTGGTCAGCTCACGGCGCCCAGCGCTTATACAACCTCGCGAACGAGGGCTACTATAATGACTCGCGCTTTTTCCGCGTGGTTACCGGGAAATGGGCTCAATTTGGTATCGCGGGCGATCCCGCTACTGCACAACTCTGGCGAGACAACACAATACCTGACGATAAATTAATTCGACCAAACCATCGTGGCTTTGTCGCTTTTTCCAATACTGGGCCGGCGACACGTTCCACACAGATCTACATCAATCTCGGCGACAACTCGAGCCAAAACGATGGGGAGCCTGCTTTCGCGCCGTTTGGTCAAATTGTTTCCGGCATGGACGTCGTTGATAGCCTCTATGCAGGATACGGCGAGGCGTCAGGAAGTGGAATGCGTGCAGGTAGGCAAGATCCGCTCTTCGCTGGCGGTAACAGCTACCTCGATACCCATTACCCCAAACTGGACAAACTTCTCACGTTGCAGATCGAGGTTGCATCCGTGAATTTCGAATAGAAGCCCTAAGGAGGTGAGTAAGCACGGCATTTGGTTCCCAATAGGCATCCAACCTTGGTCCGGACGCAACCTTGCTGCGTTTCAGAGCTGATTTGCTGCGTCAGCAAGGGAATCGGGAACATGGCGCGTAGGTTCAACCCGAGGCCTTGATCTCACCAGGGGTGCTCATATAGCGTCGGCTAACGGTTCATCGTCGTTACGGCGGGCTGTGCGGCAGCAATTGTTGTGATCACTGCGCCAAACATGGCGGCTGCTTTCAGGCGCATGTCATCCCTCCGCGCCATGGCGACGGTGATATAGCAGCTTGCAAGCAGCGGCATCATCGTCCCTTGCATTTTTTCGTTGGAACCCAGGCATGTTTACGCCACGTAGAACTCTATAGTCCGCCGCTTTCGCACCGAGCCTCGCGTGACCAGACCGGCACAAAGATCTATGTTCGAGTTCGAACTGTGCCGCCCGAGGAAAGAACCATGACTAAAGCGCTGAAGATTGACTTCGTGTCCGACTTTGCCTGTCCCTGGTGTGCCATCGGCTTGCGCGGGTCGGAGATCGCTCTTGAGCAGATCGGCGATGTGGCCGAGCCCCACATAGCTTTCCATCCATTCGAACCTAATCCGGACATGCCGGCGGGCGGCCGCGCAACCGCCTTGACTACATCACAACTAAGTATGGGAGCTCAGCGGACGAGGCGCGTGCCAACCGTGAACGGATCAATGCACGTGCGGCCGAAGTCGGCTTCGCGAAGAGCGGCTCGGACGCCAGCCGCGCGTATCACACCTTCGACGCTCATTGGCTACTGGCCTGGGCTGAAGACAAAGGCGCTCACCGGGGTGCTGATTGAGGTAGAGTGGCGTGGCCGGATACCCAAAAGCTAGCTGAACTGGGACGATAACATTCCTCCGGTGGTCTCCAGAGTGGCTGCACCTATTTAATGGGCCGCCAGAGTTTGAATGGGACGAGACGATGGCGAAACACACAACCAAGATCGACCTGCCAGTATCGCAGATCCGTCGCTACCTGGAGCCGGGACCGATCGTGTTGGTTTCATCAGCGCACAACGGGACGCACAACATCATGACAATGGGTTGGCATACGGTGATGGAGTTTACGCCGTCTCTAATCGGCTGCGTCATCGCTGGAGGGATTCATAGCTTCGGACTGATTCGCAGGAGCGGGGAATGCGTGATCAATCTACCGACCACGGCGCTGACCGATACTGTCGTCGGGATTGGCAACACGACAGGCGCGGAGATCGACAAGTTTGAGCGCTTCGGGCTCACCGTCCAGGCGGCTGAGCGTGTCGAGGCGCCGCTGATCGCGGAGTGCTATGCCAACTTCGAGTGTCGGCTTGCGGAAGATACCCTGATCGATAAGTACAACTTCTTCATTTTTGAGGTAGTGAAGGCACATGTGGCCAAGTCGCCCAGGCACCCCGAGACTCTGCACTACACCGGCGACGGCGTGTTCATGGGGTTGGGCAAGATGATTAGCCGACGATCACGTTTCCGGCCTGGCATGCTGTAGCGAGCTGATTTCCGAACGATCGGACCGGACGGCGACGGCGCTCGCTGATTGACGTTCGGACTATCGGCGCCACTGGAGGCGATTTCGTCAGATCTCCCAAACGTCGATGAAGGCGCCCATGGCGATTACGAGCACCCGGGTGACGCCACCACGCGTGACGTCGCTCATGGGCCTACGGGACATTTTCCCTTGGCCTCGTTGTAAGCGGAGAATGCTACCGGACAACTTAAATGGAAGCCGGGTTAAGTCGGTCTGGAATTTCATCTGGATCCGGGTGACGTCACCCATTCTGTGCTAGCGTCCGGGATCTCTCACTCAGTGCATTACTTGCTCGACGGTGATGTGGTGTACAATTTCTTTGTGGCTGCTAAGAATGTATTCGATGAATTCGTCCTGCCCTACATAGCCAATTTCCGGCTTATAGATTTGATAACTGCGGGAGCGAGCGATTTCGCCGACAAGCGCCTTGCCGTGGGTGGGTGGAATTCTGAGCCGGCGTTTGTAAAGGTGTGCTTTCCCATCATTCTCTACACCACCACTCCACATACAAGCGCCACCTTCATTGCTGACGGTCATGTAAAGCTCTTCACGTTGCACCTTTGTCGCAGCCTCAAACATAACATGGCAAGTCTGCGCTGGAGAGATGTTGGCGGCTAGGTCGTCCAGTGCGTCCGGGCTATCCCATGGCATAGTGCCGCCTATAATCGCGACAACCACGAGAAAACGCATCAGGTTGGCTTTTGAACGGTTGCGCCAATTTGCTTGAATCTCGGTACGTCACCGATAGCCGTTCCAAGGTTGTTTGCAAGAAGGTGGCGGGGCGCCGCACTCAGCCAATCCGTCAACGTGGCGCCCTCGTAGTTGGGGCTATCCTGAACGCTGACCACCTCGCACGCGCCAGTGCCGGTGTTTTGCAGAAAATGGCCGCAATTTGCAGGGATGTAGCCGCAGTCTCCGACCATTAGGTTCGCTACTGCCATTCGTTTATCAGCGGCAAAAAGTGTCATACGCACTTGACCTTGTGCAACGTAGTGAAACTCGTTGCCACTGGGATGCCAGTGCAGCTGCTGCATGGCCCCAGGTTCGAGGCGATTGACTTGGCCTGTCATCGTCGTGCAAATCGGGAACTGCTGTCGACCCGCGAGGAATATGCTGCTCTTTCCGGACGAGGCCCAAGGTGGACCATCGATCAAACGATATCGATGAGTGCGGTCGGCGGATAGCAATTGCTCGGCACGGGCTTGCGGACTAGCGAGCGGGACGACGGGACCCTGCATGATGTAGGTCTCTCCAGTCGGGATCGCGCCCAATTCGCTTGGTGAGACGCCTAATGCCTGCGCGAGAGCCGCCGGCTCAACCCGGCTCATCCAGTCGCTGATCCCAAACGTGCCATGCTCTGAGTAGAGCCCATCGTCAAAGGCCAGCAGGGCGTGAAATGGCTTGTCGCCGAGCGCCTGGATGGCATGGGCATGACCGCGTGGAAAATACCATAGGTCGCCAAGGCCGAGATTGACCACCTCTGTCTCTCCAGCCGGATCCTGTGCCGTCACCTGGCAATTACCACCGAGCACGTAAGCCCACTCAGCGGAATTGTGCCAATGCATCTCTCGTGCGCCGCCCGGATTCAGAAAAAGATGGGCTAATGCAATGCCAGTTGCGATGGGCAGGGCGCGCGATGTGATTTCTCGCGCCCAGCCGCCGCTTGTCGCCTTTAACGCTGCCGTGTCGAGCGATGTTGTGAATTGGACCGGATCGCCTGACCGACGAGGGATCGTCTTGAGTCCATCCGCTGCGGGCGCAACATCAAAACCAGCCGCGTGGCCGTCCAGCGCCGCGGCACGGACGATAGGGGCGAGAAGGCCTCCAGCACTAAGAGTCGCGCCACCAATGAGCGTCCGTCGCGTCGATACAATCATGTCGAGTTCCTGCCCTTTAGAAGGCCTCTATCTACCAAGCAGGACAATGGTAGTACCATATCACGTTTCGTATCAATAACAAAAGGCATCACCTTCCGGTTCGAAAGTTCACCTACGGATCTTGCACGGCGTGCCGACACTCATCTAAGAGCCGCCCGATTCAGACGCAGTTTCTGAGCGGCCCTATTCCGTATGACCCCCGTCACAGTCTCCTCCGTTCGAATAGCCCAATCTGGCGTGATTGCCTGTGGAATGAAGCCAGGGAGATTTTGATGCTACCGCCGATCTTACACGGAGCCTTTCTCGGTCTTTCGATCGCTGCGCCATTTGGGCCGGTATCGCTGCTCTGCCTCCAACGCAGTCTCATGGGCCGCCCTTATCTCGGGCTCATCAGCGGCATCGGTGCGGCCACTGCGCACGGCGCTTTTGCAAGCATGGCGGTAGGCGGCGCGGATGTCATTGCCGACGCACTTTCGGCGTGGAAGACGCCAGTGCATCTTGTGTCAGCGGGAGTTCTCATGCTTCTGGGTGTTCGCCTTTTGTTGAAGAAGGCTGCCAGAAAGACGGATCCTCCAGCCGAGGCGCCTCATGCTGCCTATCTCTCTGGCTTGATGCTCGGTCTATCCAATCCGATGACGATCCTGCCTTATCTTGCAACGGCATCAACAATAGCGACTGATGCCGCTGGTCGGAGTGACAACGCGCTTCTGATGGTGCCTGGGGCAATCGTCGGGGCGGCGTTTTGGTACTCGGTGGTGTGCAGCGGCGCCTTGCTGCTTCGCCGCGGTCTCGCGGGTGCGATTACGCAGCACCTCAACCTCGGTGCCGGCGTCGCGTTGATGGGTTTTGGCGTCATCATAGGACTTGGATGATCATCGTGAGCCTATGACGACGAGGTGAAGCACCATAGAAAAGATTGGCTCTCGAGTAGAAAGTGCCTTAGCATCCGACGTGAAGTGGTTACCTGTGAGTGACGACTGCCCGTTTGTATGGAGCTTTCACTTGACGCTAGCCCGTTTTAGCCAGCCAAATTCTTCGAAAAACGCCGTGTTAGAGTGATGTGCAGGCTATGAATTTGCGATCCCTAACTCTTCCCGGATATGCGCGAATTTTGCCGGGTCAGCCAAGCGCCGGTCCGCCATCATCGCGGACAATTCAGCCAAGCCTGCTTCTGTAAAGAACAGCCTCGGTGGCCGTTTGGTGGTGTCCAACTCGAGTAGGCCTCGTTCAAGCATGGATTGAGCGGGTGGTGGCATCTTGGGCTCACCTGCGTGCGGTCCGCCGCGCCAGGTCTTGATCTGTATGCCCTCCGCGACTGTTGGGTATGTCGAAAAAAACATATCCAATTCTCTGCGAACGAACTCGCGCTCTTTGGGGTTCAAAGTCATTGTTGATGCCGGCGCCGTTGTCATGCATGCTACATAGCAGTTTTCTTGGCGATCGTCTCATGCCGCTGCGGCAGAGGGGCTATCGGAAGTCTCGGCTATTCGGCATTTTGACCTTCGTTTGGGCCGATCCAGGATTAGGCCGTCGTATCTCATCCGCGCGACTGAGCACAGCATCGCTCCAGCTTGGTGAAGGGTGGGCCGTGTTGAGTTGCCGCAGCAGATCCGTTCTGTCGATGAGACGTCGACAGATCAAATGCGTGATCGGCACCTCCGCACGCTCCGTTTCCCGCTCGATCTGGCCTTCGGCCACCATCAGCCTGGCACCGATCATCGCCGCTCGATCCCGCTGGCCGACATCCGTATAGACCACGAGGTTAGCCACCCCGAACTCGTCCTCCAGCGTGATGAAAACGATGCCTTTGGCCGTGCCCGGCCGCTGCCGCATCAAGACGAGGCCGGGCAACCGGATCGAGCTGCCGGGCTTGGCGCTGTTGAGGTGGTTGGTGTCGTGGTAACCGAGCGCCGCCAAAGCAGGGCGTAGCAAGGCGAGCGGGTGTTGGCGCAAGGATAATCCCGTCGCCGCGTAATCCAGCACCACGGACTGCCCATTAGCCTCGACGGGAAGGGCTGGGGCAGGCTCCCGGATCAGCCCCGCCTCGCCGAGGGCATTTCCGGCCAACTGCAACAGTGGCGGGATGTTGTGCTCGATGGCCTTGGCATCCCACATCGCATCGCGCCGGCTAGCGCCCAGGCTGGCAAATGCGTCCGCCTCGGCAAGGGCTTCCATTGCCTTGCGGCTGACACAGGTGCGTCGTGCCACCTCCTCGACGGAACCATAAGGCGAACCGTTGCCCGACCGCCGTGTCTTGACGATCAGGCGGCCGTCCTCCTCCGCCAGCCCCGACGCCAGCCGCAATCCAAGCCGTAATGCGTGCTTATCAGCGCTCCGGACCTCAGGTTCCAGTGTGCTGTCCCAATCGCTGGCGTTGATGTCGAGCGGCCGCACCAGAACGTCGTGCTTCTTGGCGTCGCCGACGATCTGCGCCGGCGCGTAGAACCCCATGGGCTGGCTGTTGAGCAGCGCCGCCGCGAACACCGCTGGGTGGTGGCATTTCAGCCAGGAGGACGCATAAGCAAGATGGGCAAAGCTCGCGGCGTGGCTCTCTGGAAAACCATAGGAGCCGAACCCCTCGATCTGCTTGAACACGCGCTCAGCCAATTCGGGGTCATAGCCCCGCCGGACCATGCCGCCCACCAGACGTTCATGGTACATGCCAACGCCCTGCGTGTGCTTGAAGGTCGCCATCGCCCGGCGGAGTTGATCCGCCTCATTGGGCGTGAAACCCGCCGCGACGATCGCTACCCGCATGGCTTGTTCCTGGAAAAACGGTACCCCGAGCGTGCGCCCAAGCACCTTCTTCAGCTCGTCCGGATCGCCAAACTCAGGTGAGGGCTGCGGATAGACCGGCTCTTCCTGACCCCAGCGACGGCGGAGATAGGGGTGCACCATATCGCCCTGGATTGGGCCAGGGCGAATGATCGCGACCTGAACGACCAGGTCATAAAACACGCTGGGACGCAGCCGCGGCAGCATGGCCATCTGCGCCCGGCTTTCAACCTGGAACGTCCCGAGTGAGTCGGCCCGACGGAGCATGGCGTAGGTGTCTTCGCAATCCTGGGGCATTACAAGAACCCTCATTCCGCTGGACGGGGCAATCGACTTGATAAAAGGCCTACCGGAACGGCATTTTCCCAATTCCAACATGCCCTAAACAAGCCACTTTGTCGCAGAACTTCCTTTGGTTGGCTCCACAGGGTGTTAGCAACCACCCGCCAAATCGGCCTTATACCAAGGCTCTTTGATTAGAACCCATCAGACGGTCCTCAGTCTGCCTTGGCGCACCTGATATCGCTGGGCTAGCCGCCGTGAGCTGAGCGGTTGTGATCAATGAGACCTGGTATTAGCTCTATTACAAGAGCCCTCACTTCGGATAGTCTATGCAGCCTTCCGCAACACGACACATATCTCCCGGTGTGTAACAGTCGCTGAACTGTAACCACGAGCTAGGGCAACACCACCTCAGTAGCGTTTGAGGGATCTTGTAATTCCGCGCTGCAATGGTCGAACTGGAATGCCATTGGAATTCTAAAGCTGACTTGTTCCTCGGAGAGGGCGATACCCTGCCCTGAGAACGACGATTTCTCCCCGGAGTTTGTGGCCCGGTGAGAGCCCGTTCGGCAGGCTAGCAATTCCAGCCTCTCTCTCGCGGACCATTCAAGTTACTCGGTCTGGTGCGTGCACCGCACGCATACGGGTGTGGCTCGGTTCGTTGTCGTCTATGTAGACAAACCGCGGTCCTGTCGTATCAGGCGGTCCGCACAGCTTCCGCATCGGGGCGTTCCTGAAATTGCGAGGCTCGTGCATCGGATCGTAGCCGTGATCATCATCGTAAATGCGATAATCTGCAATCAGTTATCATGAGCATAGCTATAAGCAAATAGCCAGGGCCAACAAGTAAAACAGTCTCCATAAGCCCCATTATCAAGACCTCGTAGGTGCAAATGGCCAGTTGCCACAATTGCCAGGCCTCTGGCAGGGTGTTTCCGGGCCGGATGGTGGCATTTTGAGCGCGCCGAAGGCCTGTCATGCGTGGGGTCAGTGTCGTTCATGGGTCGATGCCAACAGAAAACTGGACGTGATTACAGAGGGTTAGCTCCGCAGGTGTTCCTTCACCCAAAGCGGTTGCCGGATGCGCTTGGGCCTGCTTCCGACAACCTATTTTTGTCTCCGGGCTCGATTGTCGATGAACCGGCCGGCTGTCAGGCGTCGACCCTCGCTCCGAGGGACCAGCGGACGGCAAATTGGCTCGGGTCCGAGCACCTGGGGTCCGCCGCGTGGGGACGCACGGGGGAGATCACCGGCACACTGACCCGTGGGACCCAACCCGTATCGTGGCGTCATGGCCGTCACCGGTGTGCTTTCATGCGGAGAGTGCCAGGCCGGTACAAGATGGCAGAGGCGCCCCGGCGTCTGGACGTCCTGCCATGCGCAGGTTCGGTCGGGCATGACGGACGACAATCCTCTGGCGCGCGATGACGCTTCGGACGCACCCGCGAGCAGCCAAGCCTCCGCGCTCGCGATCGTGGGCCGAATGGCGCCAGCATCACCCGCGTCGGCAGAGATGCTGTCGCTGCTGTCGGGACCACTTGGGCAGGCCATCGAGACCGCCGCCACGTTTGCGGATGGCCGTTTGGCGGCCTCGACCAAACGGGCCTACGAACGCGACTGGCGTGGCTTCGCCGCTTGGTGCCGGACCCAGAAAGTCGACCCGGCGGCCTTGCCGGTGCATCCGGTGTTGGTCGCCGCCTATCTCGCCAGCCTGGTGCCGGCGCTCGGCAAGAGCGGATTGCAGGCGCGGCTCGCCGCCATCGCCCACCACCATCACGAGAAGGGCCATCTGTGGAGCGCGCGCCACCCGGCTATCACCGGCACCCTACAAGGCATCCTGCGCCAACACGGCAAGCCGATCCGCCCCTCCGCCGCCCTGACCTCAACGGAAATCCGCCAACTCCTCGGCAGTTGCGGCGGTGAGCCTGGAGGCGCTGCTGGTTCCACGACCCCCGCGGGCTTCGCAAGCCCTGGCGGCCTCACAGGTCCTGCGGGTTCCACGAACCCTGGGGGCTCCACGAGCCTGGCGGGGGTGCGGGATCGCGCCTTGTTTCTCACCGGCTTCGCCGGCGCCTTGCGCCGTTCGGAGCTGGTGGCAATCGACCGGGAGCACCTGAAGTTTCTCGATGTGGGGCTTACCATCCACATTCCGCGCAGCAAGCGCGACCAGGAAGGGCAGGGGGCCGATATCACCATTCCCTGGATGCGCGGCGAGGACACTTGTCCGGTGAAGGCGATGGAGCGCTGGCTGAAGCGCGCCGGCATCACCCATGGTGCGGTGTTTCGCGGCGTCACGGCGTGGGGCACGTTGGAGAACCGCCTGACGGCGGATGGCGTCCGGAAGATCCTGGTGCGCCGCGCCGCGCTGGCCGGGTTGACCGTTGATCCGCGCGAGCGCCTGTCACCGCATGGTCTGCGGGCCGGCTTCATCACCGAGGCGTATCTGGCCGCCGCCCCCGACGAGCAGGTGATGGCACACACCCGGCAGAAGGATGTTTCAACCATGCGCGGCTACCGGCGCCGGGCGAAGATCACCGGTGAGAACCCGGCCCGGTTGCTAGATTTGTGAGGTTAGGGTGAGCGATTATGCGCAAGGTGCCCGCGGTATCGCTCCCGAGGCAGCGACGCGCAACGATCCCCTTGCACTGACGAGTACGGATTGGCTGCGGCACAACCTGATCGTGACCGGATCGGCGGACGCGGTCACGTCGTTCCGAACAGCGGCGTCCGGTGCGAGCGCCATTCCGTGGGTTTCTCCCGACCTCGATCTTCTCGAGGAGGACCGGGTGATGGCTCTGGTCCACCCGCCGGATGGCTCGGCGGGGCTCAGCCTGGCCGGAGCTCGGGCGCTTGCGGGGCAGATCCGCAGCGCCATCGAGGTCAATCAGCAGCGTGCCGCCGCCGCAATCGGCCGCGTTCGAAGCTGCCCCTTTGACCTGCACGCATTGCTGCCGGTGCCGGATCGCATTCTGCATCTCGGGCCAGACGATCCGGCCAGCATCGCCTGGCTTCGCACCCACTGGGGCGTGGTGCAGGCCCTTCGGCATGTGCGGCTGAAGACGGGCGGCGACGACCGCCGCCTTCGGCGCTCAGCTCGCGTCGAATTTGAATTTTGGTCGCCTGACTGGACGCCATGGTCTGCCATCCAGGCCGTGCGCCGCCGCTGGCCCGCTTTGGTGTTCGACATCCGGCCGGATTACGGCGGTGAGTGACGGACTAACGGACGGGGAGGGACGGGAGGGGGAGGTTGCCGAGGGGTCTGCTGATCCCGTCTGGGATGACTGGGATAATCCGCCCTGGGTGCCGGAGATGCCGGTGCTTCATCTCGACGGATTCGACGGCCCGATGGACCTTTTGCTGGATCTCACCGAGCGGCAGCGGATCGACTTTGGCCGCATGTCCGTCCGCGACTTGGCCGAGCAGTTCGTGGCCGCCATGGAGCGCCTTGCTGGCCGGGTGTCGCTGGAGCGGCGGGCGGATTGGCTGGTGTTGGCCACGCGACTGGTGCTGCTGCGGTCGCGGCTGTTGTTTCCGGCCAGCCCGGAAGCGGCGATCGAGGCCGAGAAGGAAGCCGGCATCGAGGTCAGGCGCCTCGAGGAGATGGTCTTCGTGCGGGCGGCGGCGTCCTGGCTGACGGCACGGCCACGGCTTGGGATTGATGTTTTCAGCCGGCCGGCGACGACGGTGCCTTCGCGGGAGGGCGGCTACGTCGCGCTGATGGAGGCGTGTCTGGTCGTACTGCGGGGCAGGGGAGGGCGGCCGGAGGAGGCGCTGGTCTATCGGCAGGTTGTTCCGGACCTTTGGCGCGTCTCGAACGCGTTGGCACGGATAAGGTTGACGTTGGTGGACCATCCCGAGGGTGGCGAACTTCGCCGCTTCTTGCCGATTATCGCGGCCGACGTTGCTGATCGGGCCCTTAAAGCGAGGGCTGCGGTCGCGAGCACGCTGCTAGCGGGCCTTGAGCTTGCGCGAGAAGGCGTCCTCGCGATCGATCAGGAAAGCGACTTTGGACTCGTGCGGCTCATTGCTGGACGACAGAAAGAGGAGCTTGCAGCGGGTTAATTCCGGCAGATGACCATCAATGCATCAGCCTGACGCCCGACATCACTGCCGGTTGGATCTTTAGACCATCGCTTTCCGCCAGAATCTGGCCGAAGGTGGCCTAGCGTTCCTTAGGTAAGGCAAGGAGATCACGTTCAGTTCCAGTGCTTCGCTGAGAGTAAAGTGGCACCATTGTGAGTGCGCCCGCTCCGCAGCGGCATTGGCGAGATTTGCCCGTCAATTTGCCAACGGCCCGTTGGCAAATTGACCCGCCGGTCGATTGATTGATCGCCGTCTTACGTCGGCGCCGCTCGCCGGCCTAAGGTGAGTCAATGAGTGCCCCTCCGGTTCCCACCGGCTACCCTGCCTGGCTCGCCGATCTGAAGACGCAGATCCGCGAGGCGCGGCTGCGTGCTACCCTCGCCGTCAACAGTGAGCTCATTGGCCTCTACTGGCGCATCGGCCGCGACATCCTGGTAAGGCAAGCTGAACAAGGCTGGGGCAGCAAGATCGTCGGTCGCCTCGCCGTCGACCTGCGCGTCGCATTCCCCGACACCCGTGGCTTCTCCTCCGCCAACCTGCGCTACATGAAGGCTTTCGCCCAGGCTTGGCCTGATCCAGCGATGCTCCAACGGCTCGTTGGCAAATTGCCCTGGGGCCAGAATATCGAATTGCTCGCGGTCAAGGACCCGGCCGCGCGGCTATGGTACGCCGAGGCGACGCTCGAGCACGGCTGGAGCCGCCCCGTCCTTGGCGCGCAGATCGATACACAGGCGCACGCGCGACATGGCAAGGCGCTGACGAACTTCGCGCGTACGCTGCCGCCCGAGACCTCCGACCTCGCTCAGCAGGCGCTCAAGGATCCCTACCAATTCGACTTCCTGACACTACGGCAGGCCGCGCACGAGCGCGACGTGGAGCGCGGCCTGATAGCGCGCGTCAAGGACCTGCTGCTGGAGCTCGGCAAGGGCTTCTCGTTCATCGCCAGCCAGCATCACCTGGAGGTCGGCGGACAGGATTTCTACGTCGACCTCCTGTTCTACCATCGCCGGCTACGCTGCCTTGTGGCTGTCGACTTGAAGACAGGACCGTTCCGGCCGGAGCATGCCGGCAAGATGAATTTTTATCTCGCTGCGCTCGATGACACGGAGCGCGAACCGGGCGACAATCCCAGTATCGGCCTGATCCTCTGCCGCGAGCACAACCGGGTAGTCGTGGAGTACGCGCTCCGTGGCGTCGATGCCCCGATCGGCGTTGCCCGCTATCGTCTGCTGGCGCCAGAGACCCTCCCGGATGACCTTGCCAACGTGTTGCCGACCCAGGATGAACTGGCGCCCGGCATGCTACCGGCTGAGGAGACGGACGATGAATGATCGGCGCTTCTGCCCGGGCTGTGCGTCGCTCGGTGTAGAGGACGTATGGACATTGAGCCGGCTTAGTCGAACTATCGTTGTTCTTCGGTGATCAACCTTGCCAAGGTTGGGGTCGAGGGTTCGAATTCCTTCGCCCACTCCAGACTTTCTGAATGAAATCAAGAGGTCGAAAGCAGTCCTTCGGGACCGTTTTTGCTTAGAAGGCCCGGGGTCGGTGTCTGTGTGTCGGCGTGGAATTTTGGACGCTGATTGACAGTGGACGCAAATAAATGGCCAATCAATCGTATAGCTGTGGCTTTAAACAGTGGCCTATTGAAAAATCGATCTTCGACCCATCATTTCTAATTACCCAAAAGCATCTCTTCGAGAATTGCAAGACGTCCTTCGGCGGTGTGTTGACCTCAAATCCAGCGATCCCAGTTCTCGCCTTATCTTCAAATTCATCGTGACGATCGAGTAACGCAGATAGATCGGTTGCATCTTCATCGCTGACGCGGACCCCGATATCGTAACGGTTCAACATAGCAGTGAAGAATGCCGTCGCATCTCCAGCCTTATCAAAAGTTCGGGTACTGAGGATAATCCGCCGCGCCCTGCCCATCGCCAATCCCTTTTAAAACGGGTTTCGTGCTTGTTGATCAAACTCCGGCAGATCTATAGGCCTCCCCGTTGAGTCCTCTCGCAACAGCCAAACAACAGTGTTCAATGAACCGTAATATCTATATTCACTCTATATTTTGTCCTTCTGAAGCATTCGGTGACGAGGTCTCGCCAAGCAGCTTCTCGCGCAACTCTCGAACAATGATGACGGGAATACCTGCACTTGCCAAGGTGCTCGCATTAGCGCGCATCCAATCGCGGCACGCATCCTGATCAAGGCTATCTTGTGCTATCACCTCATACAGGGCAACGGCGCTCATCCTGGAAAGGCCTAGCTCCATGAGCGAAAGCAATGTTTGAGTCGAGATGCCGAATTCCAGGGCCAGCCCAATGTCGAAGCGCTCCTGAAGAAGGTCGGCACGCCCGATGTCATTAAGGTGGACCTTCAGGACATCTACATAGGCGGCGATGTACTTCGGTGCGGCGAACCGCGCGGTTTGTTCGACCATCTCCATAGTCTGGCGACAGACCTTCGGGACGTCGATGACCTTTCCGCCCCTGCGAAGATTCTCGATTCGGGTCTTGATCATTCGAGCGAGCGACCAACCGCGGAGCCAGCGCTGCACAGTAACGGCATGCCCGTAGATCAGCTTATCCGGCTTAAAGGCCGGATAGAGATGATCGTTGATCGTCTGCATAACGAACATCATTGACGTCACCGCCTCTTCGTCCTCAGTAGCTGCGGGAACCAGGTCTTCCGCATCGCCCGAATGCCGTCCGAAGAATTCGAGAAGGGATTGCATCGCAATGGCACTCACGCCCGGATGCCGTGAGACCAATGCCGGAGGCAATTGATTACCCTTGCATAGTTCAGTGAGCGCCTTGTCCAGGCTCGCTATGAAATCCGGATCGTGTCGCTTCGCGAATGCCGCATCGGCGACAGTGTCGGCTCGCAGGAATGTCGAAATCAAATAGGACGAGACCTGTTCGAGGTTGGAGTTTAGTCCCACCTCCTCCATCAACATGCCAGAGCGCCCTTTTAGAAAGCCGAGTATCTCATCCGGGGCCTCCATTACCGCGTCCGTCTCACGCTTAATTTCGTAGCGTGCACGTTTTGGCACGCCCTGCGGCCACGCCTCCTCGTCGTGAGGATCAATGCAGACGATCTTGCCCTGAAACTCGTCGCCCCATCGACCCGCACGACCGGCCAAATTCCAGAAGTCGTGCGCTAGCATGTGCTTGCCGCTCCCCTTCCTTGGGCCGCGAAGCACAATCATTCGGCATGAAAGATTAACACCCTCAATAAGGGTCGAGGTACAGACCAGGAACCGGATCTTGCCGGACTTAAAGAGCCGCTCGATTTCGGAACGCAGCAGCGACGGCATATTGCCGTAGTGAAATGCGACCCCTCGCTCAACGAGCGGCGCGAGCAGGTAGCCAGGGTGTACCCCCTTTCGAGAAAGGTCCGCAAGGGCCGCCAACTCGAGGTCGATCGCCCCCCGGGGGGCGCCCTGATTTAGGAGAAAGGCGATCTGCTCCGCTTCGACGGGCCCGTTGGCGTAGATTAGCGTGCCCGAACGTTGGCCCGTCAAGGCCTCGGCGATAAACGCAACCCTCTTCCGAAGCCCGCCTGGACGGTTTGCCAGGCTTAGGACACCCACGTTCTCAGGCTCGTCGTTACGACGGACTGCCAATTCGTATTTAGTGGTCTGGCGCCTGACCTGCTGGGCGAACAGGACGTTTTGAAGCACAGTTGGTGCATCGCTCTCGACAACCCGGCGGCCAACCGATGCCGGCGCGTCGTCGAGCAGGGTCCGTGGGTTCTGTGTCGCCGGACTGATAAAGACCGCCCGAACGTTCGGACTGGTCCTCATCACGCGCTCGATTGCATCCTGCAGGATCACCCCTCGCTTGCTATCACCGATCTTGTGGGCCTCGTCCACGAGCAATAGATCGATTGTCATCTCGTCGGCCAGCGCATTGGCGAACAGGTGCAGTCGCTCCTGGGTGAAGACAGCGATCAGCGGGGGGCCACCCTCTCGCATGGCCAGATACTGGTCGGTCAAAGGGAGTGAGCTGACCCGCATCTGATCGGCGTCGATGCCCGCACCTGCCAACATGCTCTTGAGGTTCGTCTCGGTCTCGCTCACCAGCGCGCGGGTCGGGGCAAGGTACACAACCATTCGAGCCCTCTTCGCCCGGACCTGGTCGAGCAACCATTGCAACACCAAGTAAGTCTTCCCGCACGCGGTCGGCGCCGAGGCGGATATCCAGCTGTGATCTTCTTGTGCGTCGGTCCAGAAGGATCGCTGGAAGGCGTTCACCTCCATGAGCCCGCCGTCTGCCTCAAACACTACTGAATTTTTGAGGCGGTTTCGCGTTAATTCCAGCCGAGCACCGACACCCAAGCGCGTGTCGAAATCCGTTCCTACCTCGCCCCTCCGCTGTGAGAGCGCAACTGCCAGTTTGTTGGAAAGCTGCTCGAACAGCAATGCTGCGGCATCCCGCGTCGGGCCACGCTCCGTCAACGTCATCGCGGAAGTCGCAATCAGCAGCGCCGCCTCGCGAGGGGATCGGCTCTCCGAGCGCGCCAGGATGCTGCCGGCGAGCAGCAACCGATTCCAGTCGATATTCATCACGGCCTTGCCGATGGCCTCGATCGGCTCCACGTTTTCGAGCTCTTGGAGCGCGTTAACCCTCGAGAGCAGGATAAGATCGCTGGCCACTCCCTCGGTGAGTAGCCAATCGATAAGTTCCTCTTCACTCATTTGGACAGACCCAAAGATGCCAGCACCGCGCTGCGAAAAGCGTCGGCGTCGGGAAGAGGTAGGCAGAGGAATTCTATCCGGCAATCGGTCAACTGCTCAAGGGCAAGCCGGTTCCCGACATTCTTAGACCACTGCTTTAGCGTCTCCCTAGACGCGTCGACGATGTCGTTCGCGCCACACTTCCCATCAGCGGCGGGGTAGCTATCGCTGTCAAAGCCAACCAAAGCGACTGCACGATACCGTTTCCTCTTCACGAGCGGGTCTGTCTGGTCGAAGAACCGACGCAGCGATGCATTGAGTTCGGGCTTCCCTAGATCGGCTCGCTCACTCAGCAGGACGAGGTCGCGTTCGCGCTTCGCCGCTTCCCCCTCTTCCTCGTCAAGGAACGGCTTCAACGAGCTTAGGCATTCGCGGATCGCCTTTGCCGCATCCGAGTGGATCTTTGACTCGCCCCAATATAGATTCAAAATGCCGTCCTCGTCGACGTCGGCATACACTCCGTCTGCGCCGTGGTAATGCACCTGCGCGCTGGTTTTGAGTGACATCTTGCAAAGTATCTGCGGCAAACCGAGGAAGCGCTCAGCAAGCAAGTATAGGAGGAGCTCACCACCCTCGCCGGACGTCTTCAGGTCGGTAAACGTCCCGAGTGCGCGATGGTAAAGTTCGACCGTGGCAGCGAACCCACCCTCTCGGTTGTCGCGCTCTCTGGCACGCTGACGAGCCTCATGCGGGATTGCATAGTCGATCACCGCAGTGCGAATGAATTCGGCGAGGCGGGCTACGCTCACACGCCCGTTGGCGTCTACCTTCAGGCAGTGGCAGTGAATTCGGACCTTGCATCCCGCGATCTCGAGATCACGCTCCACTAGATCGAGGTGAACCTCGAGCGTCTTGGGTTTGGAGGCGATTGCCTGACTGAAGTCTGCTAGCGACAGCGGCGCCAGCGAATCCGTTTCAGCCAAAACTACGCCCCCGTGTTACAAGCCGTATGACCACCTTTGCTTATCGACTATTCCGGTCGCCGGCCATCTCCATGTGTAAACGTGTCGCGTTCAGGAAATGATCCAATCCCGTCGCAGCTGTCAGTTTTTCCTCATCTGTAAGAATAAAGCCCGTAATCGAATCAGTGGCTTGCTCTTTTACCGCGAGAATAAGCAAGGGGTCTTTCCCTTAACGATGAGAACGTTCATAAGCATGGATGCTCCGATGGCTTGAAATCAGCCATGAAAACAGGGGATTACGATCTCCAAGAGGCATCCTATAGAGGATCCGGCGGACCTGGCCTGGAAAGGCGTAGAACGGGATAACTTCCTGCCAGGCGCGACGCCAGCTGTAAGTTTTCCTCAACTATGAGAATTAGATCTCCAGCTAAATCAAGGTCTTGCACTTTTACCACGAGAATGAGAAAAGGTCTTTTCCCTTAACGATGAGAGCCCATCATTGAGTTGGCCTGGCGTTCCGATAGCCGAAAATTGCCAAAGAACAAAAGGAGTTACAGATTCGAGAAAGGCTCCCTCAGCGTGGGAAGGCTGCGATATTCTCATAGTTGAGGGAAATCTGCTGCAAATCGGGCGGTTATCGCAGTTAAGGGACTCTGACAGCGGGAGCTGCATCACCTCGCCTGGCGTTAACAGCGGGCGCGCGGTCTCAGAGCGCGACACCATGAGATGCCCGAGCCACGGCGACAGCAGGCTCCCGGCATAGTTCTTCATAGCCTTCATCTCGGTCGCAGTGCCCAGCGCATCGCTGACGCGCTTGGCGGTCCGCTCGTCGTTGGCCGCGAAGCTGACCCGGACATGGCAGTTGTCGAGGATCGAGTTGTTGGGACCGTAGGCCTTCTCGATCTGGTTCAGCGACTGGGCGATGAGAAAGCTCTTGATGACGTAGCCGGCCATGAAGGCCAGCGCGGACTCGAAGAAGTCGAGGCGGCCGAGCGCCGGAAACTCGTCGAGCATCAAGAGGAGCCGGCGTCGCCCGGCCTTGGCCTGCAGGTCCTCCGTCAACCGCCGGCCGACCTGGTTGAGGATCAGGCGGATCAGCGGCTTGGTCCGGTTGATGTCGGACGGCGGCACGACGAGGTATAGTGTGGTCGGCCGGGCGCCGGCCACGATGTCACCGATCCGCCAGTCGCAGCGTCGCGTCACCTCGGCCACGACAGGATCCCGGTAGAGGCCGAGAAACGACATGGCTGTGCTCAGCACGCCGGACCGTTCGTTGCCGGACTTGTTCAGCAGCTCGCGCGCGGCGGAGGCGACGACAGGATGGACGCCGGCTTCGCCGAGATGCGGCGTCTGCATCATGGCCGAGAGCGTCGATTCGATCGGCCGCTTCGGATCGGACAGGAACGAGGCGACACCCGCGAGCGTCTTGTCCTCCTCGGCATAGAGGACGTGAAGAATCGCTCCGACCAGGGGGGCGTGGCTGGTCTTTTCCCAATGGTTCCGCTTCTCTAGGCTGCGCGACGACTTGTTGGAGCCGCTCGCCGACAGCGACTGTCGTCAGGCGTTTGTCTTTGTCGACGCGTGCGCGGAGAAATTTAGGGAAGGGCTCGAATCACGCGACGTAATTTCCAACCTCGACGCTGATGAGGTCGAGGAGTTTCTCGACAGTGGTTGGTATCTTGGGGTCTTCCTTTCCTGCTCGCCTGGCGAAAAGTCATATCCCGCCGCGCATCTCGGTCATGGTGTGTGGACCCATTTTGTCCTTGAGGCGATGTCGGGACGGGCAGATCGGGCTCTCACGCGAGATCGTTGGCTGACCGACGCCGGGCTGCGGGACTACTTAGGTGTCGAGGTCCCGCGGTTCATGACGCGTGAAATGCAAGTCCGCGGAACTCAGACCCCTCAGGCAGTTCTCTCGGGGTCGAACTCGTTTCGGACCCACCATATCCCAGAGCCGCCAGCGGCCCCCGCCGACGCCGCCCTGGCGGGTATCAGGTTGCGCAACAACAGCGAGTTCCTTGAGGGAGCTGAAACCGGAGCGATCCGCCAACTCGATGGCTTCAAACGCGGTTACCACAAGGTCCCGACTGACATAAACGACTCCGCTGAAGGCTGGTGTCATCGCCCACTTGCTGACCGCGGCGCCGAGGAGCTGCAGGAACTATATCAGCGCGCCCGGGCCGCGCTAAATGCGCGCCGAAAGGACCTACGCAAAGAGGAAGATGGCGGGTCTGGGGACCTGGACACCCCGGCGTTCCGATACTCGATTGAGACCGGGCAGAACCCCGAAGATCCTGCTGAGTACATCATCCGTCGTCGCCTGGAATTGCGGCAGGGATGGGCCGCTCATAGGGCCGCCATCGATGAGCTCTTCGGGAGCGAGTTTGACCGGCTTGTGATCGAGTTCGAAAGCATCGATGAGACTTTCGATGATTTCATAGAAAAGCTTGAAGACATTCGAGATGACCAGGGCGGAGAGGTCGACGACGACGATCGGAACCAGCGCGTCGCGAACGAGCGCGATAGCGTTACCTTTACCTTCGACCTGAAAAAGCGATGGCTGGAGATTTCGTTCGGCCAGTCGGGCGCGCTTGAGCTTGTCGATGCAGCGCAAAGGTTTCAGTTAGGAATTGGACGGCCAAGTCCTATGCTGGGGGCGCCCATTCACACCAGCGTGCCGTCACCGATCCGCGTCCCCGTGCCCAAGCGGCGGCGATCATAATCGGTCATTCATGCCAATCGAAGCATCCAGTCTCGGCGAGAAACACCCGAAGAATGCGATCTGATTTAAGAACGAGCTGACGGTCGCGGGGGTTCTGTGGGGATTTCTCACCATGAAACAGATTGCATCGCACCTGGTAGATCGTGCGCAACAACTGTTCCCATGAGGGCGTATCGCCTAGGAGCCATGCCAAGGGTTGCTGCTTGACATTGGCTGCTTGACAGGCCGCGGTCAGATCATCGTGCTGCAACCACCAAAGGGCGTCGCGGCCAAGCTTCTTGCGTACGTCGCGTACGTTCAGCACTGGCCACATCGCAGCAAAATCCGCAACAAGACGATGGAATGACCGAGAAGTATGCGTGAGCGCTATGTAGGCCTCGATGAGGCGAGTATTCGCGGCGAAAACCCGGATCATGTCGGCGTCAGTCTCCCGTTCGGTGACCGCCGCCATCCAGCCGTTGAAGGCCATCCAGATATTGACGAATGACATGAAGGCCGACCGCTGGCGATCCGCGTTCTCCATAAGATCCAAGACAAGATCCTTAGTCTCGGGCTCCATGACTCGGAAGTTGCTGAAATTCGTCATCGCCGTCACTCGTTGGATTGTACAGACGCAACCGGCGTCTCGGCGGTGAGGCCGGCAGCTCGGCGAACCGGCGCGATGAAACTGGTCTCCCAGGCTCGGGTGACGCGGCGGTCGAGCTCTTCCCGCAATTCGACGTTTTCCTCGAACCAGCCCCGCAGCTCTGCGGCAACCCTGTCGCGATAGCCGCCCATATTCGTACCATAGGCTGCCTCACAGCGATCCCAGAGGTCCTGCGCGCGCCCTAGGGGCTCGTGGTAGACCGCTGCGGCGTGATGCCGTGAAGCATTCACGAAATCGGCCTCCCACTGCGCCGCATTGGCGAGAATCTGGGCCAGAAAGCCATGTGCGCTGGCCAGCTCGGGATTGCCTTGGTCCGACTCGATAATCGCCGTCAGTCCGGCGATAACCTCGGACGAGCGAACCTTGGCCTCAGCCGCAGCGCCGTCGCCGAGATACTGAAAGACATCGAAGTTCCAGAAACGTCCAGCACGGCGCGTCGCCGCCCATACGGTGCGCGGGTGCAGGGTGGTGACCGCCGCAATCAATCGGTCATGAGCAGGCCGGCGTACGCCGCGCAGTGCATGGTGACGGTCAGCGAAGCGCTCTAGGTTACCGCCAACCGCCTGCATCGCCGCGAGGGCTTGGGCTTCCTGCCGGTTCGACAGCATCTGGTCGACTGCGGCAATCGTAGCGCGCGCCGCGTCGGCCTGGACCTTGCGGACCGATCCGATCTTGTCCAGCACGAAGGTCGTGAGATCGGCGGGATTGTCAGCGCTGGCGTCGAAAGCGAATGCCTCGACACCCTGCATCCCGATTTTCTGCAGAGCGTCCTCTACGTGGCCGAGCTTGATGTCGTAGCCTTGGGCGACGTCCTCGGCGCTCTCCCCCGAGTCATGACGCATGGATAGTGCATCGCCCGAGCGCGCCAGTGCGACAACTGCGACGCGGTTCAGCAGCGCAGAATCAGCGTCAGTTTCAGTGACATAAGTCAGGAGATTCTGAGCGCTTGGATCGGGCGCGCTCCCCCATTTCGAGCAGAGTAAAGTCACTGCGCGGTCGTTTTTGAGGTGAGCTAAGATGTCGGGGCGTACCGCGCTGCCGTCGACCCCTCGCGTATCCACCACTGCGATCGCCAGGCGGGCGCCGGGAACAAGGCTGAAGGGTACGGTTACGGTGATGAGCGCCGGGAGGGAGAAGTCATCATGCCGGCCGTTGTTGATCGCCGTGAAGGTCGATCGCAGCCACTGGCGTCCGGCTTTGGGATCGACGCCGTCGAAATCGATGGCGCGTCGGCTTCGGCGCCACAAGCTGAGGCGCGCGGCGAACTCTGCCGTTAGGTCATCGAGCTTTGGATATTGACGAGCGAGATCGGCGGCAGGGTCCAGGCCTGCGACCACGCCTTTGCGTGATCGAGGAGGCCGAGGCAACTTTGCCATGTTGCGCAGCGCACGTTCGACCTCTTCGGCCGGTTTGAAATCCGCCGACGAGGGTGAACTCTCACCGCCGAGCTTTTCGTGAACGCCCCGGCAAACCTCGGCGACAAGCTTGTAGACCTCCTCATCGGTGATGGGTTCGACCGTCAACGCAAAGCGCTCGCCGGTCTCAACGCGGACGTCACAGAGCGTCGTCCGCCCCCCGCCCGTGTCCAGCATCATCCCCTTGAGATCGGCGGCGGTAGCTGCGTCGATCACCAGGCCGGTCTGCCGGCAAGCGGCCGTCGTCTTGCCGACGCCGATCTCACCGACGTAGACGACGTCGTGGTCAAGGGCGAGGAGGTAGTGGCCTGCTTCCTCAAGCCGCTTTTCGAGAAGCTCCGCTTGACCCGCCAACACCGTCGGCACTTGTCCATCGGCTAGGAATGCGTGGATGCGGGCTAGCCCGCACTCGATCGCCACCAACACGTCGAGATCGGGGTGTCGCAGAGACGGCTGCGGCAAATGCAGCCACTCAACCTTCAGCAGATCCGCGAAAGAGCGTGCGCGAGGCGTACCCAGCGCTTCGAGAAATGACGTTATGTCGACGTCGTCGCCATCGCCGGCTTCGATACGGGAGACGCGCGTCTGATTGGCGCTCATACGTTCGGCGACTTGGCGCTGCGTCATGCCTGCAGCATCGCGGATTTCAGCGAGGATGGCACCAGTTTCCGTGTTCACCTTCAGCCTCCGACACATTCAGATTGACATTGAATATATTCCGGACTCTATTGAATGCAAGGTCGAAGGTTGTCGGACTGGTCCGGGTCTTCACCCGCGTCGTGTCGTTGTGAGAGGTCCGAAGCTCAGATGTCGCGGCTCCACCGAGCCAGAGTGGCGGTTCCTTCCGTGGATCGGGCCCGATGCCGTGATGGCAAAGGCCGAGCTTTGGTACGTGTCAGCACACGTCTGCTCTCGTTCGTGTTGTAGTATCGGGAAACAGAACAATAGGGAGGTGCGTATGGCGGACGCAGGAGAACAGAGGACGCCGGCGGCAGCCGAGGTGGAGACTCCCGCGGACTTCCTGGCGAACCTGGGCAACGCGCTTCGCGGAAAGGAGAATGTAGACGTCGGCCTGGCAGATATCCTTGCGAAACACCTACTTACTGCTTCGCCAGCCGTTGACGCGCTCTCGAAAGCCAAGGACGCCATCCTGAAACTCGCAGCCGAACGCGCCGACCCCCCAAATCCGGAGGCGGCCAATGGCTGACCCTTACTTCCTCCAGTCCTTGGTCCTTTCCGGGTTCCGCGCCTATCTCCAACCGAAGACGTTCGATTTCAGCAAGAAGCGTTGCCTGGCGATCTTCGCGCCTAACGGCAGCGGCAAATCCAGCGTTGTCGATGCGCTGGAATTCATGTTCTCCAAGGACGGAACGCTCGAAAGGCTCGGACAGCGCGCCATCAACAACCAGGCCGGCCCCGTGGCGCTGGCGCATAATCTGGCTGAGGAGGCGAAGATCGCGCCGGCGATCACGATGGGCGTCGTCTCGGGCAAGGATGCCGTGAATGGTAGCCGATCGGCGACAGGGGCGAAGCGGCCGATACCGGCAGTAGCCACGACTGTGAACGCCTGCTTCGCGGTGCCGCCGATCATTCGCGGGCACGCGCTGCGTACCTTCGTCGAAATCCATACGCCCGAACAACGCTACGCGGATGTCGCCAATTGGCTGCAACTCGGCCCGCTGGTCGAGGTTCAGAAGAATATTCGTGCGCTGCGCGCGCAGATAAAGGCTGCGGCCGAGGACGAGACGGCGCTGCAGCGCGTGGACACCCAGCTTGCCAGGGAGACGGCCCAGGTGGTGAAAGCCTGGGATTCGGCGGCGGTGCTTGCCCACGCCAATACGTCGGTCCTGGCGCCGCTCGATCCGGCGTTGGTGCTTACGGCGCTGGCGGCTAGTGATCTGGCCTATCTCGAACTGGAAGCGCGCGCCAAGGCCGAGGAGAACAAGATCGGACTCGCGGGCCTGCGTCAGATTCGCAATGCGGCAGCCGCCTTGTGGGCGGAGACGACGGACGCGGCGAGCGGTGAGATCGTCGTCATCGGCACGATTCCGACCTTCGGGGCGGCTGTCGCGACGCTGTCGGCGGCGGAGAGTAAGGAAACGGAAGAGCGCGGCAAGGCGGCGAGCACCGTGTTTCAGGCTTTGTGGAAAGCCGCAGAACCGCTTTTCGCCGAAGGCGGGCCGGCACCCATGGTTTGCCCGGTTTGTGCAACGCCCGTCGCGGACACGGCGGCAGGCAGCCCCGAGACGATCCGGACACATATCGCCAAGCATCTCGAAGAACTGGCCGACTACGCCGCCGCCAAGAAGGCACTCGACGAGGCCAGGACGGTGGCGACCAAGGCCCATACCCAATTGGTGGCGGCGCTGCCGGGGCTGATTGGCCTGCTTGGCAGCGGTGAGGCCGCGCTGAAAACCGATCTCATCTCGTATCAAGCGGGCATCGCCGGTTGGCCGCAGAGTGCAGTGCCGGCCTCGGCCGATATTGTCGCGGTGATCGTCAAGCTGCTCGCTACGGTCGATCAGGCCATTGTCGACATCGAGTTGAAGCAAGGTGACCACACCTATATCAAGGCCAAGGCGAAGATCGATCGGCTGCTGGAGCTGCAGGCCGAGCGCGATCTCGGGTTACGGACGCGCGACGAATTGGTGAAGCTCTCGGACGCCCTGACGGCGCAGGCAGCGACCATTTCGGCCGAAATCCGTAAGAAGGTCCAGGCGCTGCTCAACAAGCTTCAGACGCCGATGAACGACATCTATAAACTAGTCCAGGGGGCTGGCGCCACGCCGGTCCGGCTGGAATTGCCGGCAGAAGACGATACGAACCAGCAGCGACTCAATCTGCTGATCGATTTTGCCAAAAACCGAACCGGTGTGCAGCCCGGTGGCTATTTGAGCGATTCCCAGATTCATTCGCTAGCGCTGGCGCTGCGAATGGCGGCGATCAAGCAGTTCAACGCCGGCGCACCCATCATCGCACTGGACGACATCGTCACGTCCTATGACGCCGATCATCGCCGCACCATCGCCGGTCTCATCGCGAGCCGGTTCGGAGACTGCCAGATCCTGATCACCACTCATGACGAGCGGTTCTTCAACTACTTGAAGGACCAGCTTGAGGCGAAGACGTGGCACTTCACCCGGATCATTGGGCTCGACCCTGCCTATGGTCCACGTTTCGCTGACCACAAGGTCAGCGACGGGATGATCGAGGCGCGTTGGGCGGATGCCCAGTCGGCAGCCAACGAGATGCGCCAGGCCGAGGAGGAGTGGCTCCTGGGTATGTGCCGGGATTTCGGGGTTAGCGTGCGCATCCGGCCGCTGGAGAAGGCTTATTCATACGAGCGCAGCGAACTGGCCTTGGCGCTGGCCGGGTTGCTCAAGGACGCCAAGCTGGAGCCGACTTTAGTGCCGGGCGTCAACAATCGGTTTCTCGCGAGTTTAGCGAAGGGCGAGATCGAGAATTTCGGAAGCCATTTCCAGGATGGACCGTATGGCGACGGCTCGATCGGCGACGAGAAGGCGCGTTGGGAGGAATTCAAAGCCTTCCGGGCCCAGTTCACCTGCAAGAAATGCAACCGGACCAAATTCCAGAGACCCTTTACTCTGAAGAGACCCGTCTGCGCCCATGACGGCTGCGAGGCGCAATTCGAATTCGTTGTGCCAACGCTAGTAGCGCAGTAACCTTTTTTTCTCGTCGAGGATTATATGACTGTCAGCGGGCCAGATTTTCGTCAAACGTGGCTTTGGCGACAGGCGTTTTTAACTCCACGCTCGGATAGCACTACTGAAGAGCAGGAGTTCTTCAGGACACAATACCTATCGATTCGAGAACGCGCAGCGCAGCTCGTTTCTCGGATTGCAGTCGATTTGCCGGGGATGACCGTCCACGACATCAGCCACTTGGATGCTCTGTGGGATACGGCTTCTTCGGTTGCTGAGGGTGCGATCAACGTCAATCCAGCGGAGGCGTTTGTTCTCGGCGCGAGCATCCTTTTGCACGATGCCGCGATGAGCTTGGCGGCATACCCCGGTGGCTTGGCGGAAGTCAGGACAACGGTCGCATGGAAGGATGCTATCGCGCGCCTCGCATTGGCCTCAGAGGAAAGCGCCGGCGAGAAGTTTGATGTCGAAAACCCGCCAGACGCTATCGTGCAACGGATCGTCCCAGATGTCCTCCGTCGACTGCATGCAGAGCGCGCCCAAGAACTCGCCGAACAAGCGTGGCGCACTGCGGACGGGTCGCAGGTATATCTTGTTGAGGATTCGGATTTGCGCAGGTTCTATGGGCCGACAGTTGGTCAGGTCGCCCACAGTCACTGGTGGTCTGTACAAAAGCTCGAACAGGAATTTTCGGAAGATCTCGGCGCTCTTGCAAGTCGGACACTCAATCGGGTTGATAGGGTAAAGCTCGCTTGTCTGCTACGTATTGCAGATGCCTTGCACCTCGACAGCCGTCGCGCTCCAAGATTTCTTCGCGCGATCACGAATCCAAGTGGTATTTCAGCCCTCCACTGGTCGTTTCAGGAACGATTGGCTAGGCCGCATATTGAACTCGACGCCGTGGTGTTCACCACTGGCCAGCCTTTCGGGCGAGAGGACGCAGAAGCTTGGTGGCTGGCGTATGACACATTGAATGCTGTCGATCGCGAGCTTCGGGACGTTGATCTGCTCTTGCAAGGCCGCGGTCGTGAGGTCTTAAAGGCAAGACGGGTTAAAGGCGCAGGATCGCCGGAAATGCTTGCCCGCTCAGTCCAGACTCGGGGTTGGCGCCCGGTCGATGCCCGTCTTCAGGTTTCGGATGTTCCCCGCATCGTAGAAAACCTCGGCGGATCGAAGCTCTATGGCAATGATCCGACCGTCGCACTTCGCGAGCTGATTCAGAACGCGGCCGACGCGGTACAGGCCAGGCGAAAATATCAGAAGCGCGCCGCCGACTGGGGACTCATTACGGTCGGATTGCTCTCGGAAGGCAACCGGTTTTGGCTGGTTGTTGAGGACAACGGCATCGGCATGTCTGAACAGGTGCTCACCGGCCCGCTACTTGATTTCGGAACGTCGTTTTGGCGGTCTCCCCTCGCAATGGAGGAGTTTCCCGGGCTGATGGCCGCGGGGATGCATGCCATCGGCCGGTTTGGAATCGGATTCTTCTCAGTCTTCATGCTTGGGCCCGTTGTTCGCGTCTATTCGCGACGTTGCGACAAGGGACAAGAAACAAGCCGATTGTTGGAATTTCGTGGCGGCACAAGCGCGCGGCCAATTCTATCGCCTGTCCTCGGCGAGCCCGTGCCAATCGATGGCGGTACGCGCGTGGAGGTTTTGTTGAAAGACAATCCATTTCAGGCGGGCGGTCTTCTTTACATCAACTCTTATTCTAAGCGGACCATGCCATTGGCTGCGCTCGTAGGCGCGGTGGCTCCCAATCTCGACGTTACGATCGAGACCATGGTGAAAGAAGGCAGCCAACCGGTCGCGCGGCCGGGCGATTGGTTGAAAATCAGCGACTTCGATCTCATCCGTCGACTGAATCCAAACGTCGATCGCCCCGAAGCTGAGGCTCCAAAGGCGGATCGGGCGCTGATGCAGCCCATAGAAGGTGCTGACAATCAGGTGTTTGGACGGGCCTTCATTTCACCGTCGAGGTACTCGTATTCGGCAGACGGCGGCTGGGTGACCATTTCCGGACTGCGTGCTGGCAGGCTGCACAATGTCGAGGGTGTATTGCTCGGCGAGGCGGTGACCGCCGCCCGCGATGCGGCTCAACCACTCGCTACAAAGGAGGCGCTTGCGCGATGGGCGTCGAAGCAGGCCGAATTGATCGTAGAATCTGTAAAGGACGAAGAGCGTCAGGCGCGTTCAGCGGAAGTCGTGCTTGAGTGTGGTGGCAATATTGGAAACCTCAAGTTCGTCAAGTGGGGAACGGATTGGCTGACCACGGGTGAATTCCAGGACCGGCTTCGCTCCTCTACGGAAATTGCCGTCAGTTTTGATGGCGAGTTTGACTACGACGAGGAGCAAGATGATGTTCATCCCAAGGAGTTTCGTGAAGATTTTGAAGGTGCTGAAGATATAGCCTTGGTGCTCAAGCACGACGGCGGCATTTGGAGGGCCAATAATAGTAGCTGGCCGAGATCTGTCACCGGTCTGCCCAGATGGAGTGATTCGAACGTCGCCGCTTATGCCAGAGATCTTATCCGGCGAGCGTGGGGCGAGGCTCTCCAGGAGGACGAAGAGGACCGCGTTGTCGGCAAGGTTCGTTATTCCGATATCACCCGCCACGTGACGGTGTTTCGCGCTGCTGAAGAAGATGAGCCATTCTGATGGGGCGTTCCAAGCCCGTCGACTTGGCTACCCGCAGCTTCGAGAAGCAAGGCGACGCCACGGACTTCTTCAAGGCCATGTTGAACCGTACCGACCCGGCGAGAGGGTCAGAGACGAGGACGGCCTTGATGTCGCGGCCCTTCTCGAACGTCACACTGAATATGCTGCAAAGGTGGGCTGCGGCGTCAGCCACTTTCAGGTCATGATGACCGAGCACGGAACGCAATGTTTCCGGGTCATCCGTGCTGAAGGTAGCGGCACGGATTTCTCCTATCTGCATTGTATCGCGCAACGCGCGCCCAGCCGAAAGCAGGAGGTGAGCCAGGCCTTCCGGCGAGTAGCGAGGTTCGATCTTTATCGTGCGCGGGATACGTTCTTCGCGGCCCAGGTCGGCACCGATGGGCGTGTGTCCTGCGCCGTGACGGGCGAATGGGTGGCGTGCGACTCCGGTCACATGGACCATCGCCAGCCGATGACCTTCGAGGTCATTGTCACGACATTCCTCGCTGGACGAGGCATCGCGTTGGCAGATGTGCCGCTGACCGTTGGCCAGGACGATCAGGTCTCGCCGGAAGTCACCGACGAAGCGCTCGGCGAGGCGTTCCGCAGCTACCACACGGCAGTGGCGCGGCTGGATTTCGTGAAGGACACCGTCAACCTCGCGCAGGCCAGTCGCCACCGTTTGAAGCCGGGGCGCATCACGCTATGAGCTGGATGATTGAAGAAGATGACAAGCGCAGCCTGTCGCGTACGGTCGTTGACCTCGAATCTGTGGCGACGTGGCCTGCCGAACTGCTGGCGTATTTGGATGCGCATCACGAGGTGTTTCTCGATTGGGCGAACGGCCCTGTTCGCGTGGACGCGGCAACTTACGACCGAGCAATCTATGGACTGATCGATGCGGTGCAGCCTTACGCCATCGTTGGTTGGCATTGCACGCGTCTGACCGACCGGGAGAGCGCTGCAATTGGTAAGAGCGGCATGTCGTTGCCGGATGCTGCAATGCTGATCCGCCGCATCGATGCCGCGGTTGAGGAAGGGCTTTTGACCGCAGCCGTGGGTGAGCGGCTTAAGGCCAAGAATCAGGCTCACGAGCCCAATAGGGCCGGAATGGTCTGGTTCTGTTTCTTTCCGCCGCGCTTGGCCGGCGAAAGCGGTATCGGCGATTTGCTCCGGTTGTGGGGTGGCGAAGCGCTTTATAACTCGCACGATCGGCACCTGGAGACAGTGGCGGCTTTGCGTTACGTAGGGACGCCGTCGATCGTCGAGGCGGAGGTACCGATCGCTTTTCTCGAGCCGCATGGCGGATTGGCATTCAAGGTGGTGCGCCGATATTTGATCTCTCACGGATATGAAACGCGGGAGCCTTGCGAGCATGAGGATCGGGTGAAGCAACCACTGCCCGCGGGCTGTATCCGCCGGGTGGTGAGTTTTCCGACCACCGACTTCATGGTGCTGTCTGGCAGCGAGTCTTGGCGTGAATCGCTGATCCACCCTCGGAGAGGACACCCGGCGAATGGCTGAGCGACGTAGCGAGAGAAATAAAATGAATCGACTTTTCGGGGCTGCTCAGTCGGTGATGCAACTCGCGTAGCGTGTCGGAAATCCCGAGATTGCGTGCGGAAGGAGGTCGCGGCTGGCTAAACCAATCCCGCATGGCACGCTCTATCTCGATCCGCAGCTTGATGACCGACATCAACGGAAACTCGCGGGCTAGTTCCTCCAGGGTTGGGAGGTCCTGCTGAAGTAGCGGTGGTAAGTGTCAGTTTCCACTAAAGAGGCTCTGCGTCAGAGTTGGTGCAACGGCAGCATACGTGCCTGCAAGAGGTCGCGACTGGCCCAGCCATACATAGCGCGTTTCAGGGTTTTGAGGCGATTAATTTGCCCCTCAACTTGTCCACTACTCCATGGATAAGCAATAGCATTACGAACGGCATCTAGGTCGTGGTTTAGTGTCTTCGCAAAACGCTGCAGAGCGTAGATCCCCGACTGCATGGCGTCGGCCGTCCATCGGGAGAGGCCCTCGGGCTTACGGCTACGAAGCAACGCTCGAAACTGAAGAGATAGCCGGCGCATGATCCGAAATCCGGGCAAGGTGTCCTTCAGCAGGTCGAGTATGAGTAATTGGCGTTGGCTGAGCATCGGACGAGGTTTCATGCAAATTGCCGCCGCAACAAGGGCCGAGATTCTTGTGTTTGTCGTGGGGTCGACGGGAAGGACTAGCCTGCCACCGTTCGAGTGGTGGAACACAGGACCCGCCGTTCTCCAGGAGGATACATACTCTGCCAATCTGGAGCGGCAGCCCGTATAGCCAAGTCGCCGAACTTCATCCAACAACCACCGAATCTGCGTCACCCCCTCTGCCCACCGACGGGATAGATAGGAGTGATAGGAACTCGGACTCGCAGTTGTCGGGGCCATCTTGTTTCGCTCGGGTAGGTTATCAAGCCGGATCCATTTGTCGACGCGGTTTCGGCTCAACCCGGTGGCTCTCACGATAGACGAGGCCGTCCGCCCAATGGTGTAGAGGGTCTTCACATGATTGAACAGCTCAAGCATGGCGTGGCGGCCTTCCTGCGCAACGACTTCCTTCTGCTCGGCAATTTCTCCAACGATCGGTGGCGCCGAGACGGATCGAAGGGGAGCGTGGTGGCGGCTTAGTTGCTGCTCCAATCGCTCGCGCAGATTGTCGATCAAATGAAATCGGTCATCAACCTGTCGGGCTTGCGGAGCGCCCAAACGAGCGCCTTCTGCGTAAAGCCCGTATCGGTCACGGCAAACAATTTCCACGCTCGGATGCTGGCGCAGCCATTTCGCGACGCTGGCGGCTGATCGATCCGGTAGCACGTCCGCCACGGTGCGGGCCTCCAGATCGACCATGATGGTTCCGTAGCTCTGCCCTTTCGTCCAGGCCCAGTCATCAATGCCCACGACCCGTAGGGGTTTGGCGCCGATCGGCGGGCTACCGCGCGCTGCAGGTGTCGCAGGATAGTGTTGTCGCTTGCTATCATTCCGAGCTTTCCCAACAGTCGCTCGGCTGGCCGGAAGCCGGCACCGCGGCCGAAGGCCCCAAGAATCTCCACTAGCGGATGGCTCCATCGGGCATGCGGCTGCGCCAATTCGCCCAACCGCTCTGCGAAGATGCGACGTCTACAATCCGCGTCGCGGCATCGCCATCGCCCGGTAGTGATATTCAGGCGGACGGGGACGCCTTGGATGGGCATATCCCACAAGCGCCGTCCGTAATGGCTGTGACGAAACGTGGACAGTGTATTACAGACGGGGCAAGCAGGGCTCGATCGGCTCTCTGCGTGGATCACCCATTGGTCGGTCTCTCGCTCTATGTTCCTAATTTCTAGGTCGGATCTCGAAAGTCGAAGCTGTTTGTTGGGCATCAACGGAATCCGGGGTCGCGTTGCCGGATTCAAAAGGCGGGCTTGCACCAACTTTGACGCAGAACCTCATCAACGAAAACTCACAGCCATTGACCGATTGGATGCGCCCGTGCTGCTGTCAGGAACGCCATGCCCATTCAGGCACGCCTTGATTTTGTCGCAGTCGGACCCGCTGCAGTCCCAAGGCGGTATAAATAGTCTTGGAATCAGGGCTGCCCGATATCGTAATCCCAGGAAGACTTGCGACCGCCTCCGCCCTAAATCGGGCTGGAAGTATTGGATCGCCGGGCTGCAAGTAAGCGGCAGTCCACCACGTCGATATGCTGTCTTCTGCCGCGGTGAGGGCCTCGGCCGAGGGAAGACGGTCGCGCTTGCTGACCTGGTTTACCCGCCGATCAGTCGGCATCAAATTCCACAGATCGCTGCATGGCCACGCCGACCAAGGTAAGCAATGATCGACATCGAGATTATCGGCAGTCAGGCGCTTTCCGCTCCAGACGCAGTGAACGATGTGGCCTTCAGTCATAAGCGTTAGCGCTCGGGCCCGTGGGAAAGCGACGTCGCGCGCGGGGTCCGACCATGTCATAGCGGCGGCCATGGCGCCTATATCGATGCTCCTTTGCTAAGTGGTGGCGTAGCCCTGCATCAGTCGCATCCACTCAGTCAAAAGGGCCGGTTCAATCCATGCTGCAAAGCGCTGCATAGCAGTCCACAGGTGCCGTGGAACTCGCATTGAGCCGAAGGCCGCAAGGGTGTCGCGGCTAAGGGTTATGTCTGCCGCCTGGAGCGACGCCCTCGACCTGGTTGTTTCCAGGATGCGGCCCCCATTTGGGTAAGTTAAAAAGTTGGCCGGCATTCGGCAGACATGATCGCAAGCCTCTCTCAGGGCGCGAAAGACGGCCATCGCGGCTTCCCCGGCGAAGGTGGCGCCGATCCGCAGGTCTCGCTGGGTTGCAGCCCCATCGGTCAAAGCCTGCCATCCTGGCCCGGCGAAACCGAGCCCCTCGGCCCCATGGCGATTACCAGGGGTTTGCGGCAGATTCGAAGCGGTCAAAGGAATATAAAGCCGTAGCCAATAAAGCCCGATCAATCCCAATGGCAGGCGGATGTGGTCGTCACCATCTTCCTCGGCCAACCCGCCCGCCGCGTCAGCGGCCCGGCACAGCACGCGCAGCAGGCCGAGCTTGTAGGTAGCGCTCTTGGCGTCATTAAGCACCAGATGGCGGAGCAGTGGGAGGGCTCCAGTCCCGTCGTCCGGCAATCTCAAAACGACGTTCGTCCAGGAAATACCAGGCCGGCTTTGGAGGTCAGCCGAGGCAACCGACCGTAGCACCTGCATGCCCTGGGTTCGTGCGAGGTCCTCGACCTCGGCGAGGTTGACGGGATAGCCGCCCCTACCGTCATCCGGCCCGTTCCGGAGCGTCATGACCATCAGTCCACCGGATCGCATCAGGCCGACCAGTTTCCGAAAGGCACGAGGGCGATCGGCGGGAGGCACGTGCTGCCACACCGCGCTAAGTGATAGGACGTCGGCAGCGACACCCAACCGGGAGGTTGCGGGCAGGGCAGGGAGGCTGTCTGTGACCCATT
>NZ_LMUY01000081.1:55572-74238 GCF_009765685.1 Acidisphaera sp. L21
AGGAAGGCTCGATTGCAAGGACCTCGTAACCCGCCGCCGCAAAGGCTGCGGCGTCACGACCCGTGCCGGCCCCAACATCGACAATCAGCGCCGGAGGCGGCGGGAGTAGATCGGCAAGCCAATCCCGACCCGGCATGGGTGGAACGTCCTCATAGGGCAACGCGAGACGCGTAGCGTTCGCGTCGTACCAGGCCACGACCGAGCATGGTGCGATGGAATCACTCACGGCTTGATGCCGGATCGTGCGACCGCAATTTCCAAGGATCTCGCAGCTTGCTAAGCACCCGCAAACCTAATGGGTGCCTCGTCGAGCACGAGGGGTTCTGCTGTGACGGGTGACAGCATGCTCCAGCATTCGCCATCCCAATAAGCTGGCTCTGGGCGCTCGGGGCCCTGAACCCAAAACAGCCCCGCAGACCGAACTGCGGTCACCAAGGGTGGCTGAGCGCTGAGCGCGCTCCGAACGGCGTCGAACTCCGGACCTGAGCCACCGATCCGCAGGAAGTCTTCTGCAGGCAACTCGCTCGCTGCGCCGCCGGAAGAGGCATTCGGCAAATGCCGAACGATAGTCTGCTGGTTCGACGAATCGTAAAGCAGCTGCCAGCGGTCGCCATTGGAACTGCGATAGACATCTTCGGTTGTGATGCTCATGGCAGGGGTCTCCACTTCAAGGCAGCCTGGGTTCTTATAAGGGCATTCCGACGTGGCGTAGCCAGGAGACACGGCGCGGGGCCGTAGTCTAAGGGTCAGCCGTAGTTCTATCAGGAGTGAGAAACATGGCGCGCGTTGCAAAGGTCAGCAAGAGCACGAAATCCGCCACGCCGGTGCGCAAGCCAGCGCGTCCCACGACCGCCGCTGCGAGCAAGCCCGCAACGACGGTGGTGTCCACCCCGACCAAGCGCTCGAAGGCGGTCGCCCCGACGGAAAAGCGGAAGCCGGGTCGACCGGCGAAGGCGGCTGTCATAGCGCCGACGATTGCGGCGAAGGCAACGAAGACGACCGCCCGGGCGCCAGCGCCGCCGCCAGCGCCGAAGGTCTGCAAGGACGAGCTACGAGCCCAGGTCGAAAAACTGGAGCTAACCGTCACCACCCTCCGCGCAAAGAGCCGCGAGGCCAATAAGGCGGCCAAGGCGTCCACAGCACGAATTGCTGAGTTGGAGGACCAGGTGGCCCAGTTAGAAAAGAAACTCGCGTCAGCGACTGCGCCAGTGCGCCAGGCGGCCCTTCCAAAGGCACCCCGCGCAAAGCGCCAGGCCAGAGAGATTGACCCAGGTGATGCGGTGCCGCCGGGTGTGGCCGTCCAGGAACCTGCGCCTCTCGACGAAGAGGCGAAGAGTGTTCTTGAGAACCTGGAGCATCTCGGCCACGAGTGATCGAACCAGCCTCATACACGGTGCTTCCGGAGCAGAATTTACAGTCGCGCTCCGGAAGCCAACAAGAACAAAGCCGACGACAGGTGTAATGCCCGGTTTAGTCATGCCCTGTGATCAAGTAAGATCCGAAACGGTACCTGATCCGCTCGGCGCTCATCGATCTGCGATGCTTATCATGCGCCGGACTGTGCTCGCTTCTGCTCTCCTCCTTGCTGCCAGGTCTGCCCGGGCTGCAGACCCGGATAATGCCCTGCTTGCCCGTGGCCTTGCGATGGCGGATGCCACGCCTGATCTACGCACCTTGCTGATCGCACACCGGGGCATGCGGGTCGCCGCGCGCACCTGGCGAGGTGCCAGCCTGGAGCGCCCGACCAACATCAAATCGGCCTCAAAAACGATCGTGGCCACCCTCGTCGGCATTGCCGCCGCGCGCGGCCTCTTTTCCCTCGATGACCGCATCGCGCTAATTCTGGGGCGTCTCATTCCTCAGGATGCCGATCCGCGCGTTGGGAAGATCACGATCCGGCATCTGCTTGGCATGCGCGCCGGTCTGCAGAGCACCTCGGGCGCCAATTACGGCCGCTGGGTCTCCAGCCGCGATTGGCTGGCCTTCATCCTGTCCCGCCCCTTCACAGACGAGCCTGGCGGCCAGATGATCTACTCCACCGGCAATAGCCACATCCTCGGCGTGATCCTGGCGCGCATCAGCGGCCAGACACTTCGCGACCTCACCCAAGCGTGGCTGGGCACGCCGCTTGGCTTCAGCGTGCCGGCGTGGTCACGCGACCCGCAGGGCTACTATTTTGGCGGCAACGACATGGCGATCGCGCCGGACGCGCTGCTGGCGTTCGGTGAGTGCTGTCGTAACATGGGCCGCCGCGGCGATCGCGAGATCATTCCGCAGGGCTTTCTGGTCGAGGCGTGGAAACCCGCCGTGCGATCCACATTCAGTGGCCAGCTTTATGGACTAGGGTGGTGGATTGGCGAGGCGCCAGGCGAACCGATGGTCTTCGCCTGGGGCTATGGTGGCCAGATGATCTATCTCCTGCCCCGGCTTGAGCTGACCGTCGTGATGACGTCCGATGTGGATGTGCCCCGTGTTCCGGGCCAAGTCTTCACCCGGCACGCTTTGTTGACCCAGGGGATCCTTCCCGCATTCCGGGCGACATAAGCACAACTCGGCAAGCGCTCAGTGGTGCCCCTGGCGCGCGTCCAACCAGGATGCAGCCGGCGAGCGCGGCGGCCTTGAAATTCTTCAGCCGCTGGCGGTGCTGATGCGGGAGCGAAGGCCCAAAAGGGAACCGGCGCATGGCCGTAATCGCTTAAAGCTCGGACGTCTGATTGGGGCAGTCATGAAGATCATTGGCCTTGAGGAGCATTTCGTCACTGCGGACGTGGTCGCGGCATGGCGTGAGCTTGACCCACGCTGGCAAGATGTGGCGTTCCAGCACTCGGACGGCGGCGAGATGGGCGCGCAGCTTGCAGACCTTGCGGATGTGCGGATCGCGGCGATGGACGAGACCGGCGTCGACGTGCAGGTCCTGTCGCTGACCGCGCCAGGTGTGCAGAATCTGGAGCCAGACACAGCCATCGCGCTGCAGAGCGCGTCAAATGACCTGCTCGCCAGCATCGTCCGTCGCCGCCCTGACCGCTTCCAGGGCTTTGCGACGCTTGGCACGCCAGACCCGGCGGCCGCCGCTCGCGAGCTCGTCCGCGCGGTGACGAAGCTGGGCCTGAACGGCGCCATGCTGTTCGGCCGCACCCGCGACCGCAACCTCGACCATCCCGACAACTGGACCATCTTCGAGGCGGCCGCGGCGCTCCGGGCGCCCATCTTCATTCACCCGCAATCGCCGGCGCCAGCGGTGCGGGACGCCATCTATAGCGGCCTTGGCGAGGCGACCGACGCTGCGCTCGCAACGTTCGGCTTGGGTTGGCACTACGAGACGGGCGTGCAAATTCTCCGCATGGTGCTGGCCGGCGTCTTTGACCGCTTTCCAAACCTGCAGCTCATTACCGGTCACTGGGGCGAGGTGGTGCTGTTCTACCTGGACCGGATTGACAACCTGGCTGGGCCGGCCAAGCTCGCCCACCCGGTGTCAGAGTATTTCCGCCGCCATGTCTCGGTAACGCCGAGCGGCGTGTGGAGCGAGCGCTACCTGAGGTGGGCACTCGAGGTGCTCGGCCCCGAGCGGATCCTGTTCTCGACCGACTATCCCTACCGCTTCACACCAGATGGCGGCGCGCGGCGCTTTCTTGAGGACGTGCAACTGCCCGACGCCGATAAGAACGCCATCGCCCATGGGAATTGGGAACGCATGGTCGCCAATATTCGTCGCGGCTAGGCGAGAGTCGCGTGTTCCTGGCAACCAGCGCTACGGTGTCTACCGAGGAAACCGCCTTCCTCGCCGCACTTTGCGCGATACCAGCCGGCTACAGCGAGGGCTGGTTCGAGGGACGGCGTTGGGGCGTGACGCTCCACTCGTCTGCAGACGGGCGCCGGCGTTGGCTCTATGGCAAGGAGCTCGGTGCCACCAAGCACGTCAGCTTCAACCTCTATTCGCTGGCGGGCGGGATGGTGCTGCGCCCCTGCGAAATGCCGACAGAGCAGGTCTTGGCGTTTGTCCAAGGCTTTGTGCCGGACGCGTCCCTCCACCAGGGTCGTGGCGGCGCGCCTTCGTTAGGAACCGGTTCTGCCGATGGTAGCGGGCGCTGAGAGAAAAGGCGGCGGGCCACTCACTCAAGGAGTTACTGCGTCGCCGGACCGCATGTTTGTGGCCACGATGGCAGCCACCCATATCCTCAAGGTGTCGGGCGGTGCCGGGTCGGATGACCGAGGCAAATACGGGAGGTTTGAACATAATGGCAGCACAGCGGTTCAAGGTCGGTATCGTCGGCGTGCAACCCGGCAGGAGCTGGGCGGCTCGGGCCCATATTCCTGCTCTCCGCGCGCTTCCCGAAAGCTTCGACCTCGTCGGCATTGCCAATACCAGCCTCGCCAGCGCCCAGAAAGCTGCGGACGAGATGGGCATACCCAGAGCATTCGCGGGCGTGGCAGAGCTGCTCGCCGCGCCGGAGATCGACATCGTGACCGTCGCGGTGAAGGTGCCCCACCACCTGGAGATCGTGAAGGCGACTATCGCTGCAGGCAAACACGTCTATTGCGAGTGGCCGCTCGGCAACGGGCTGGCCGAGGCCGAGATCCTGGCCGATCTCGCCCGAACGAAGAGCGTGTTGGGCGTCGTTGGAACGCAGGCGCGGCTTGCCCCGGAGATCGCATACCTTACGCAATTAACGGCCGACGGCTTCATTGGTGAGGTTCTGTCCACAACCATAGTGGCGCGAGGCGGTGGCTGGGGCGGGGTCATCCCGCAGAAGAAGACCAGCGGATACCTGCTTGACCGGGCGAACGGCGCCACCATGCTGACGATCCCAGTCGGGCACGTCCTGGCGGCCCTCCACCAAGTGTTGGGCGAGGTGGCGCGCGTGTCATCGGTGCTGGCCACCCGGCGTAGTTCGGCCCTCGTCGCCGATACCGGGGAGAAATTGCCCATGAGCGCACCCGACCAGGTGCTGGTCAGCGGCGTCCTTGCGAGCGGCGCCCCCTTGTCCATCCACTACCGGGGTGGAATGCCACGTGACGGGGAGGGCCTTTTCTGGGAGATCAACGGCACCGAAGGCGACATCCGCGTCATAGGGCCTACTGGCCACGCGCAGATGGTGCCCCTGGCCCTCACGGCAGCCCGTCACGACGATAAGACGTTCCAGGCTGTGGAAATCCCAGCGTCCTTCATAGCCGGCTTTCCCGAGGACGTGGTCCCAGGCAACGTCGCTAGGATCTACGCGAAGATGGCGCAAGACTTGACCGCCGGAACGCGCACCGCGCCATCATTCGACGACGCTGTCGCGATCCATCGGATCATCGCGGCAATCGAGAAGTCCGCCGAGGACGGGCAACGCGCCGACGTGATGCCAAGCTGAGGGTGAGGTACCAATCGAGATGGGCACAACGCAGATGCCGTGGAGACACCCGGATAGCTTGCTCCCGATGCCGGTTGACCGTCCAATCGTCATCGCAGGAACTTTCGGGATCGAGCCGCAAAGGGAGCGGACGAGACGTCATCGAGCTACCTTAGATATCTAAGATTGCTTTCGGCGGCTCCGCAAAGCGTTGTCGCCAATAATCGCAGTGGAGGCGCCGTTCACTGAGCCAAGGGCAGGGCGACACTCAGCATCGGGCATCTATGCTCCGTAACGCCCGGCTGGAGTCCTGACGCACGATCCGGGCGGGGCGCCGATTACGAACAGCCGAGTAGGAGTGGAGCGAATGCGCAGTGACTTTGAACGCGAGCGATCCGTGATACCGCCGCACGAGAGCCAGTTATCTCCCTCGTTTGCGGACGCCGATACCGTGGATGCCTACGCCATGCACCTTCCCGAAAGCGCGAGCCGGGACATTCGAGATGTCGCGCCGGCCATTTTCGGTCGGCCAACACCCTGGTTCCTGGCACTGTTGAAGATCCGCGACCGCGTCATGGGCAATTTCGGCGTGAAAACCTCTGAGCAGCTTCGCGCCGGAGCCAAACAGGGCGGTGCAGGGCAGATCGACTTCTTCAAAGTCCTTTCGGTGTCGACGAACGAACTCGTGGTCGGAGAGGATGACCGTCATCTGGATTTCCGCGCCTCGGTGCTGATCCGGCCGGTTGGCGATGGATCCGGTGATGAGGTTGTCTCCACCACCGTCGTCCACTGCCAAAATGCGTTGGGACGCACCTATATTGCGACAATCAAGCCCTTCCACCACTTGGTCGTGCGCTCGAATTTGCGTCGGGCGGCGCGACTGGGGTGGCCGATGGCCTGACCAGCAGGGGCAGCGCTAATACACGTCTCTCGGATCGAGAGCCTACCGGTCCGCACCGGATGGATGGGCAGGCACGCGGCAACAAGCGTCAGGAGCGGCGAACGCCCCAGAAGACGGAGAACGGCACCCGGACGAAGCCGCTCAAGTTGCTGCGGAATGCCGCGGGTTGAAAATATGTCCGACGGGACTGAACGGGGCGGCCACGATACCGGTGCGCTTTTCTGTTCATGGCGCCCGCCCGGTTGCGAGTAAAACGGTTTTCGCCCTGGTGGACGCGAAAACCTGATGCAGTCCAGCCCGCTTGAGCGGCTGCCTCGTCGGAAACGAGACAGCCTCAAGTTAGCCTGATACCTTTTTGCGCGGTGCCGGCGGCTGCACGGCATTGGAGTTATACTGCTTTGCTACAGTGTAGGCCTTCAGAGTTGCCGGCCGCTGCCCGACCGCATCGAGCCAGCGCTCGACATGGGGAAACTGGTCAGGGTCCATTTCGAACAGATTGTAGGGTGCGGCCCAGGGATAGGCAGCGATGTCGGCGATTGAGAATTCCGCGCCGCCAAGATATTCAGTCTTCTCGAGACGGCGGTTCATGACGCTGTAGAGCCGGCCGGTTTCATTTGAAAACCGCTCGATCGCGTGCTCGTTCTTGAACTCGCTGCGCTTGTAGTTGACGAGCTGGCCCGCCATCGGCCCGAGGCCGCCGACCTGCCAGAAAACCCACTGCAACGCGTCGAATCGCGCTTGAAGGTCCGGCGAGAGCAGCTTGCCGGTCTTTTCCGCGAGGTAGAGGAGAATTGCGCCGGATTCAAAGACGCTGACCGGCGTCGTACCACTCTTCGGCTCGTGGTCGACGATCGCTGGAATTTTGTTGTTGGGGGCGATCCGCAGGAAATCAGGCTGTTGTTGCTCACCCTTGGTGAGGTCAACCGGCACGATCTTGTAAGGCGTGCCAGTCTCCTCGAGATACATTACAATCTTGTGGCCGTTCGGTGTGGTCCAATAGTGCAGATCAATCATTGTCAGTCCCTCAGTGTTGGGGGTTTAGCGAATGGTGATGACGGCCTTGCCGACCATGTGGCCTGATTCGACCATTGCGTGAGCTTCGCGCATCGTCTCGGGGGTTAGGCCGACCAGCTTCGTCGTCGCGATCGGGTGCAGCCTGCCGTCGCCGACATAGGACGATACGGCGCCAAGGATGGCGCTGTGCGCTTCGGGGGCGTAGGCGTGCATCAGCCGGCTGAACACCATCTCCATGTGCAGGGAGTAGGCTTTCGCCATGAGGGCACTGGCGTCGAGGCCGCCCGCGCCATCGACGCTTGAGAGATGGCCGAAGGGTCTCAGCACGGGGCTGATCCAGCCGATATTCTCCGCGGTCTTGGCCGTTGAGAGCACCATGTCGACATGGGCGATGTTGGCAGCCCTCAGTTGGGCTTCGACGTCGCCACTATGATCGACCACCAGGTCCGCACCCATCGTCTGACACCAGGCTTTTGATTCCGGCCGCGAGGCAGTCGCGATGACAAAAGCATCGGTTTTGATTTTGAGGAGCTGGGTTGCGAGAGATCCAACGCCGCCGGCACCGCCAATGATCAGCACCCGTTTGACGTGGCCCGGCAGTTCGTCGACGTCACGGAACAGCGCCTCCCAGGCCGTGAGGGCACCGATCGGCAAGCTTGCTGCGTCGGTGAAGGAAAGGCGGTCGGGCAGCTTGGCGACGACCCTGTGATCGACCGCCACGCGCTCAGCCCACGCGCCGTCCCTTGTCACATCGCCCGTGCCAAAGACGCGATCGCCGACCTTGAGATAGCGCACGGCCTCGCCGGCATTGACGACAACGCCCGCGAATTCAAAGCCCAGGAGAATTCTGTGGCCCGGTGGCGCGCTTTGCGTGCGCCGGAAGAATGTCTCGCCGGGGTTGATGCCGATGGCATGGACGTCGACCACAACATCGGCAGGACGGGGCAGGGGCTCCGGCTCTTCGACCTGGTGAATGGCAAAGGCGTCGAGGTCATGCGCCTTCTCGTAGACAAGCGCTTTCATGGTTCAAATCTTTCGTTGAAAGTTTTCATAGCTAGGGTGGCGATTTTCATGCGGTCCTGCCTTTAGGGGTTGGCCGCATACGTCTCCTTGAGGCTGGTCGGCTTGCGGCCGAGAAGCGCTTCCAAGGACGCACTCGTTGCCGAGAACTCACCCTCCACAACGGCATTGATGAAGGCGGCGGCATATTCCGCCTGCTCAAGCGGTTGCCCCTTGGCGACGAGCATGTCGACGAACGCCTGCCTCGTGCCGTAGGTATAGGCGATGGGCGCGCCGTAGACCTTGCCCCAGACGGCGGCCATGTCCTTCAACGTCAGCTTCTCGCCGGAATTCAGAAGAAGCGTCTCGCCCTTGTGTCCGCCCTTGATAAGCAGCTTGGCATTGGCTTCGCCGAGGTCGGCAATGTCGGCATAGGTCGCCTGCTTTTCCGAGCCGAAGCCGCGAACCCCGTCTGCCTTGAGGTCGCCGCCGAGCAGGAACTTATAAGCGTGAGTGTAGAGTGGGTTCCTGACGATGGTGTAGGGGACGCCAGCCGCGGCCAGGTCTTTCTCGCTCTTGATCTCGACGTCCGTGACTTCGCGGAGTTTGATCTTCGAGCCCTCGGTCCAATAAAATCCGACATAGATGACGTAGCCCGGCTTGGCGGCTTTGACCGCCTTGATCATGGTCTCGTGCTGAGGTGCCCGGTTGGAAAGGCTGACGGCGCCGATCAGCAGCAGCCTGTCGATGCCGGTGAATGCCTTCACCAGTGAATCGTAGTCGAAGTAATCACCCTTCACGACCGTCACGCCACGGGCAGCAAGTGCCGCTGCCTTTTCCGGGTCACGGGTCATGACAGAGACGTCCTTGTCGGGGACAGTTTTCAAAAGCGCGTCGACGGTGTGGCCGCCAAGATTGCCGGTTGCACCGGTCACAAGATATGTCGTCATGGTCTAAGTCCTTCCTTGTCGGCTTTTTCGGATGGGGCGGGCGGTGCGCCTGTCACAGCAGCCGAAGGGTCGTGTTCGAGTTTTGAGTGTTTGAAAGAAAGGCCCCGGGGATACCGGCTCACCCCGGCTCCCCAGACTTTCGGTTACATGGCCGAGAGAGCGCCCCAGCCGCCGCTGACGAACATATTGTCGCCCGTGATGTAGGAGGCCCGCGGCGACACCAGGAAGGCGATTGCCTCGGCAAGGTCTTCGCTCTTGCCGGCCCGACCCTCGAGCGGCACGGTCGCAAAGAACTGCTGGTCCGTGATGCCCATGGCCGAGGTAATCGTTTTGCGAACTTCGTCACCGCCGGGGGAGATGATCGGGCCAGGGGTCACGACGTTGACGCGCACGCCTTGTGGCGCCACTTCCTTGGCGAGGGCTTCCGACCAGTTGTTGAGCGCGGCCTTGGCGGCGCCGTAGTGGGCCATCGGACCGCCGAAGGCGATACGGCCGCCGGCCGTGACGTTGACGATCGTGCCCTTGGTCTTCAGCAATTCAGGCAGTGCCGCGTAGGTGACGCGCAACGCCGCGAGGAAATTGATGTTGAGGCTGTCGAGCCATTCTTCGTCCGGGATCGCGGCCGAAGACGGTAGGATAACCCGGGCAGCGCCGGCACTGTTCACGAGAATATCGAGGCCGCCGAGCTTGGCGATCGACTCCTTTGCCACCTGCTGTGCGCCTGCGAGGGTGCGCGTATCGCCAGCGATAAATGTCGCGCCCTCTGGCGTTTCGGCGTGCGTGTTGCGGGCGGTGACGACGACCGTCGCGCCGCCATCGAGCAGGCGCTGCGCCACGGCGGCGCCGATACCGCGAGAGCCGCCTGTGATCAGCGCGCGCTTGCCGACAAATTCCTTCGTGAGATCGAGGGAGTACTTGGACATGGAATGAGCTTCTTTCCGAGTTTGAGTTGATGACCAAGCGAGCCGCCTAATTCCTACTGAAGTGTCGGAAACTAGGCGTGAGCCGTTAGACTGATGAGTTCATGACCTACTTGCTCGCGTGGGTTCTGGCCGGATCAACTCGAAAGGGGGTGATTCCGACCAACCGGTATGATACTATCCACTCAGGATTTCCGCCGTCAAGGGATTTATACCGATTGGTCGGAAACCAGGATGCCAATGCCGATGACCAAAAAACCGACCGGAAACCCGCCGGGCCGCCCGAAGACATTCTGCGAGAAGCAGGCGCTCATGGCGGCTATGGAGGTCTTTGCCCAAAAGGGGTTCGAGGGCGCCTCAACCTCCGACCTGGTGGCGGCGATGGGGATCAGCCGTCCCAGCATGTACGACACCTATGGCAATAAAGAACAACTCTACATCAGGGCCATGGGCGTGTTTAACGACCTGCGGAAAGCCGGTGTCGAGGAAACTCTGAACGCCCAACCGGCACGGGAAAGCATTACCCAGCTTCTCCGCAACTGCGTTTCCAACTTCACCGACCAGGCCCATGGGGTCTGTTTCGTGACCCAGGCTCCGCTCCCGGCCGGCGCGGTGTCGGAGGCGACGCGTGACCTGTCCGCCCGGCGCCGTGCTGAGGTCGAAGAGGCGATCATGCATCGGCTCAAACGGGCGATCCGGGACGGCGAGCTGTCGGCCAGTACCTCGGCTGCAAAGCTCGCTGCCTACTACGCGGTCATCATCCAGGGCATCGCTTTGCAAGCCCAGCACGGCGGCACGGCCGACCAGCTTCTCCAGGTCGTCGATGTCGCGATGGAGAATTGGCCAGGCCACTAGAGCGCCGGGCGTTAGGGCTGCGTCACCCCGCTATCGGCAAACAGCTCATTCCCGGTTGAGAAGCTGCTTGCATCGCTCGCCAGGAACAGAGCTGCTTTCGCCATCTCCTCAGCATGGCCGAGGCGATCGAGCGGCGCGTGGGCATAGCTCACAGTGTCGCGGCCATGGCCGCATGGCCGAAGGTGACGCCGGTCAGTCGCTCGGATGCGGTCCAAAGCTTCGAGGCGACGTCGGCGTCCAGCGCCTGCGCCTCGATCTTTCCTGGTCCCGGCGGCCCCTTGAATTCTTTAAAACCCTGCGGTCCAAAATATTGCCCACCCTTTACGCCGGGCATCGTAGCCGCCATCAACGTCGGCAGCGCACCCGCAGCTGCCGATTGACCCATGAGCAGTTTCGCAACGGGGATGATGGATCGGAAGATAATGTTAGCCTTTGGTCCGGGACCGTTGGCAAACAAGTCCGTACGAGCGAAGCCCGGATGTGCAGCGACGCTGGTCAAGCCCCAGCCCTTCGCATTGCTTCGCCGATCGAGTTCGAGCGCAAACATCAGCATGGCGAGCTTGGACTGCGAATAAACCGGAAATGGATTGTATCCTTGCTCGTAATTGAGATCGTCGAGCTGGATCGTGCCGGTTCGGTGCCCGAAGCTGGATAGTTGAACGATGCGTGCTTTTGCCGCGCTCAAAAGCGGCAGGAGTCGTGAGGTCAACGCGAAATGAGACAGATAGTTAGTCCCGAACTGCAGCTCAAAACCGTCCGCCGTGATCCCTCGATCGTGTGGGGCCATGATGCCTGCGTTATTTACCAGGATGTCGATCGGGCGACTTACGGCGAGCATGCGGTCGGCGAAACTCTCAATTGAGGCCAAGCTGGCCATGTCGGCAAGTTCGAACCGCACCTTGGCGGTTTTGTATTTTCGGAGGATCAATTTTTCTGCATCGCGGCCCTTAGCAGGGTTACGTCCTGCCAAAATGACGTCAGCCCCGGCTCCAGCCAATTCCAGTGCCGTCTCCAATCCGAGACCGCCAGTCGCGCCGGTGATGATGGCCAGTTTACCAGATTGATTGGGAATATTCGCAATAGTCCAGGTCGCCATTCTTATTTTCCTTTAGGTTGTCTGTGTTCTCGTATTGCTTGGCAATACAGAGTTGGTCGTCAACTCGTCGCAATCGTTACGGGCCGCCAAAGATAGTTTTCGCTGGTGAGCTGATCGAGCATGAACGCCGCCGTGTCCGCACGAGCGATCCGGCGCGCCTTACCGCCGGTCTGGCGTGTAAAGGCTTTTACCTGGCCGGTCGGTTGCTCGTTGGTAAGTTCAGCCGGGCGGACTATCACCCAATCAAGGTCAGTGCGCGCCAATTCGCGCTCCATCTGGTTCTTGTCCTTCACGGCACCACGCAGGAAGGTCGGAGCGAAGAGGAACCGAAAGAAGAAGTGAGCGTGCTTGCCGCTGTCTCCACAGCACATCGTCGTGGCGACAATCAGACGACGAACGCCATGTTCTCGGAGCGCTTTATTGATCACGCGCCCGGCGACGGGTTCCAGCCTGGTGCGCGCCCAAGGGGTTTGCGTGCCGATGGTGTTCAACACCGCATCCTGTCCCGCGACTGCTAGGGATACGGCCTTTTCGTCGCGAGCGTCGCCGACGACGACACGGACGGAAGACCCGTCATATTGGTGGGGATTGCGAACGAACGCGGTCACTTCGTGCCCAAGCGCGACCGCCTGCTCGACGATATGTCGGCCGGTTCCGGCCCCGGCGCCTATGATCAAGACCTTCAAGTGGACCCCGCTTTATCGCCCGTCAGCCGCACCGGCTCCCCGGCATCGCGTGCAGCTCGGGCGCATTCCCCGTCCTGCACGTCCGTCGCTCCGGTAGATCCAATGCCGCTACAGCCGATGCCGGCTATCACCCGGTCGTTTTCGTCGCGTAGAACGGTGATGCTGCCCATCGGCAACACTGCACGTGCTTGCATGAGGGACAACGCCGAAATCATGGCGGACGGAACCTGCTGCAGCGCCGGTCCGTCTTGTCGCAAAATCGCGCCTGTAAAAGCCTTCGCCTGTGCCGCGTCGATCGATAGCCAGTGAGTCCCGTCCATTCGGCCGAAGGCGAAAAGCCGGCCCTCCGTATCGACAATCGCAGTCGATATCGCCATGCCCAGCTCGCGCGCCTTTTCCTGGCTGGTGCTGATCATTCGCTGGGCGACTTCATGGGTCAGAATCATGGTGCAGCTTTCGTCGTTCGTTGTGTTTTCAGCGCGATCAGCTTGCGAACCGCCCCGTAAGGCCTCCTCGTGGGCCGGAAAGCCCACGAGGATGTCGCGAAGCCGGGGACTGTCAGGCGCTCGGCGGGAAGTTGGTCGAGGCGGCTTCATCCTTCTGTGCCGCGACGTCAGCCAGACGGTCTGACAGCGCCTTGTGGATGAACCCAAAGGAATCGCTGCCAAGGACGATCCGCTTCGGCGCGGGCTCCTGATCAGCGCTCGCGATGATTTTCGCCGCCATCTTTTCCGGGTCGCCAGGAGCCGGACGCGAGGTGTCCTTGATCATCACGTGGACGAACGATGCCGGCGTGCCCTTATAAGCTTCCAGTTGCTCACCGAGCCTGACACTGCCGCCTCGGAAGTTTGTGCGAGCGCCGCCTGGTTCGATGATCGTGACCCTGATCTTGAAAGGGGCGAGTTCTTGACCGATGGAGTCCAGGAAGCCTTCCAGCCCCCATTTGCCGGCATGGTAGAGCGATCCACCCGGAAGGGTTGCCTGGCCGCCGAAGGTCGATAGACCGATGATGCGACCACCGCCCTGCGCTCGTAGGTGAGGCAATGCAGCGCGAACCAGCATGATCGGGCCGACCAGGTTGGTGTTGAGCTGATGCGTGATCTGGTCGTCGCTCAATTCCTCCGCCGCGCCGAACAGGCCGTAGCCGGCGTTGCTGACAATGACGTCGATTTTGCGGAGATCAGCGTAGGCCTTGTTGACGACGGCCTGGATTTCGGGCGTGTCGGTCATGTCCAGATGGCTCAGCCACAGCAGATCGCCATGCTTTGCCTTCAGGTCGTCCATGGAATCCATCTTGCGGACGGTGCCTGCGACTCGATCCCCGCGGGCGAGGAGTTGCTCCGTCATATGCCGGCCAAATCCGCTGTTTACGCCGGTGATAAACCATGTGCGCTGTGTCATTCGTGATCCTGTGAGTGTCGAGTTGATTACTAAAATGTCCGTTCGCGTCGATCGGGCGCGATCTTCAAGTCGAAGTTGCATGCGCCACGATGCAGTGACGACAAATCGAGCCGGGGGGGCTAACTGTCGGTGAGCACCCGTCTGTGGCGGCGCTCTTCAAATCTCAGAAATAGACCATAGCGTGGCGCGTATGGATTATTAATGCTTGAAAAGCTTTAGAAATTGCGCCAACGTCTAATAATGCAAAATGATCCCTTTTCGGATTTCCTCCACCTCGTCAGCGCGCGGTCTGTCATTTCGGGCGGATTGGTGGCGGGCGGGTCATGGGCGATCGCGATCCCTCCGCCCGACAAGATCAAGTTTTGGGGCGTTGTGCGGGGAAGTTGCTGGCTCTCGTTTGATGGCGTGGTGGAGCCCACTCTTCTCGAAGAAGGCGACGTGTTTCTCTCTTCGATCCCTCGCGCGCTCGTCATGGCCAGCGACCTCGCTGCGCCGCGCGTGGATTTAAGTGAGGTCTTGAGACATCGCGTAGGCGCCACGGCGCAACATGGCGTCGGCGACGATTGTTATGTAATTATTGCGAGTGTTGATCTAAGTGCCGATTACGATCGGTTATTTCTGGACGCCATTCCGCCTTCAATTCACGTGCGGGCAGGGTCGCGGCAGGCGCAGACACTTTCCTGGCTGATGGATCAGCTTGTTCAGGAACGCGAATACGATCCGCCAGGCGCAGGGATAGCGTCGGTTCAACTCGCCCATCTGATGTTCATTCAGATATTGCGATCCCATTTCGACAAGGCCGAACCCCTCGCTGCAGGATGGCTACGAGCTGTGACCGACAAGCGGTTAGCGCCGGCTCTTCGGCTGATGCACGGCGATCCCGGCCGATCCTGGCAACTCGAAGAATTGGCGAGAGCAGCAGCAATGTCGCGTGCGGCGTTTGCATCCTACTTCAAAATAGTCGCAGGAATTGCCCCCATGGCCTACCTGACGGAATGGCGTATGCGGCTTGCAGAGCAGGCGCTGCGCGATAACAGCGTTCATATCGGAGATGTTGGACGATCGCTTGGCTACACGTCAGAGAGCGCGTTCAGCAACGCCTTCAAGCGCGTAACTGGAAAATCACCAATGCATTTCCGCAGTACCATGGTGCCAAGGCCGACATCGGCCAAATGGATCGAGCGCATCAACGGTCGCTCTGCTGAGCACGTCCCTGTCTATTAATGAGGTTCAGCAACTGTCAGACCGCATGTTCGTGACTGCGATGGTGGCTCGCCCCGCAGCATGTGGGAGCGACGGTTGCGCTGGATTGGCCGGCGTAGAGCCTCTCATAGGGGACGAGCCGTGGGACAGGATAGCGAGGTGTATGTTGGTTTGGATACCTCGAAGCTGAAGGTCTCGGTGGCGATTGCCGTCGCTGGCCGCGACGGTGAGGTGCGCTTTTCGGTGACATCGATAGCTCGCGAGAACCGGTTGGCCGTTTGCGTCGAACCCCTCGATGCCGGTCGCCCCCGCCTCCGCCTGTACCACGGCACGCACCAGGTCGCTTCCGCGCGCAGCGTCTCGCTCGGCCAAGAAGCGCCGCCAGATGGCGGGTCGCAGCTCCAGCCAGCCTTTCCAGTAGGTGCGCCAGGCCACCTCCTGCACGAACTTGCCCGCTGCGCTTGGGCCGTGATGCGCCAATGCTGCGGCAATCACCTCGTCCTCGGTTAGCAAGCGGTAGCGGAGGTAGGGCGATAGCAACGATACATTGCCTCGCGCCTCCGGCCCGCCATCAGCGTTCCGGCTATCTGCGTAGTGCCGGCCGGCCGCCGGCAAGAACGCCGCCTGCCGACGCAGGCCTTCCGCCCGCGTGGGCACGAACGCCGTTACGCCAGCCTCCGCGCCAAACGCTGCAGACGGGGCCGCATCCGCAGGAACGCCCCGTAGGCTTGCTCCAGGACCGCTAGCACGACGCGGTTTCGCGCCATGAGCCCAAGCGGCCGCAGCACTGGGATAGCCCGCCACATCGCGGCGAAGGCGGCCGCGCCGGACAGCACGCGGCCGTCCTCCCGCGCATGAAACCGCGCCAACAGCGCTGCCCGGTCAATTGGGCAGTCTGTCGCACTACCTTTGGAGACGTCGGTGAATTGGATGGCGCGGCGACGGTCCAGCCGCCGCATCAGCGCGATCTCTCGCTGGCACAGGGGGCAATCGCCATCAAACCAGACAAGGAGCTCGCTCATGACGCTTCAGATGGGCCCGGCCCGGACTATGTCAGCGCACGGGTCGGCGAAAAGGTGGCGTAGGCCCCCCGAGATCATCGACTCCGGTTGAGCTGCTGCTGGTTCGGTAGACACGCACCTTAAGCTGACGCTCTGTTCCGCTCGAACTCCATAGGGCTGAGATAGCCGATGGTCGAGTGGCGTCGGCGCGGGTTGTAGAACCGCTCGATGTAATCGAATATGTCTGCTCTGGCCCGGTCCCTGGAACGGTAGACCTTTCGGGCGGTCCGCTCGGTTTTTAACGAGGAAAAGAAGCTCTCCATCGCCGCATTGTCCCAGACATTGCCCGACCGGCTCATGCTGCAGGTGACGCCGTGATCGGCCAACAGCTTCTGAAACTGCTCACTGCTGTATTGGCTTCCCTGATCCGAGTGGTGGAGCAGCGCATCTGGTTTGCCGCGACGCCAGATTGCCATGATCAGCGCATCCGCGACGAGTTGGGCGGCCATGGTGGCGCTCATCGACCAGCCGACCACCCGGCGTGAGAACAGGTCGATGACAGCCGCGACGTAGAGCCAGCCTTCTGCCGTCCAGATGTAGGTGAAGTCGGCGATCCACTTCTGGTTCGGCGCCGTGGCCACGAACTGCCGCTCCAACAAATTGTCCGCCGCCTCGTGCCGTGTGCCGTTGTCCGAGGGCAGGCCTCTGCGGCGAGGCCGGGCCCGCAAAGCCTGCTCGCGCATGAGACGCTCAACGCGATGGAGCCCGCATGCGGCCCCTTCGGCCAGCACGTCATGCCAGACCCGCCGGGCGCCATACGTCCCGTCACTGTCGACGAAGCTGGTTTTGACCTGCGCGCCAAGCACCTGATCGCTGCGTGCTCGGGCACTGGGCGCCCGGATAAGCCAGGCGTGGAAGCCACTGCGCGAGACACCGAGCGCCTCGCAAAGCCACCGAACCGGCCAAATCCCTCGATGCTTCGCGACAAAGCCGAACTTCACATCGACTCCTTCGCGAAGTAGGCCGCGGTGGGTTCAACCGGTCGACGCAACATGGTTGAATTCATGACGGTCAGAGGGGTTCCACGATGGCGCAAATGGGCCGACCTGGATTGTCCGCCGGACAGAAGCGAGAGCTGTGGAACCGATGGAAGGCTGGTGAGTCGCTGAGCGACATCGGCCGAGCGCTTGGAAAGCATGCTGCATCGGTATTCGGGGTGGTCCTTGCCAAGGGCGGCATTGCCCCGCCATTGAGGACCAGAAGTCGCTTGGCGCTGACGGACGGCGAACGGGAGGAGATATCGCGTGGTCTGGTGGCCGGACTGCCCTTCCGTTGCATTGCTGTCCAGCTGGGGCGGTCCCCATCCACAATCAGCCGTGAAATAGGGCGCAACGGCGGACGCAAGCACTACCGTGCGACAGGGGCTGAGGAGCGTGCTTGGCAAAGGGCGGTTCGTCCAAAGCTTTGTCTACTGGCGACCAATAGCCAGCTCCGGGACACAGTTGCAGAAAAACTGCAGGCGAAATGGTCGCCACAGCAAATTGCCGGATGGCTGAACGTCGAGCATGGTGATGATGAGGCGATGCAGGTGTCTCATGAGACCATCTATAAAAGCCTGTTCATCCAGGCCCGTGGCGTCCTGAAAAGGGAATTACTTTCGAACCTGCGTAGCAGGCGCATCATGCGGCGCGCCAAGACGTCGACAACCGACGGGCAGCCGAGGGGGCAGATCATCGGAGCCGTGTCGATCAAGGACCGGCCTGCTGAGATCGAAGATCGTGCGATACCTGGTCACTGGGAGGGTGATTTGGTTTCTGGCGCCAAAAATACGCACATCGCGACTTTGGTAGAGCGTCAGTCCCGCTTCGTGATGCTTGTTCATGTCGGTGGTAAGGACAGCGAAAATGTAGTCGACGCCCTCATCCGTGAGGTCGCAGAGCTGCCTGTCGGGCTTATGTCATCGTTGACTTGGGACCGCGGCATGGAACTCGCACAACACAAGCGCTTCACGGTCGCGACTGACGTGGATGTCTATTTCTGCGATCCACAAAGCCCATGGCAGCGCGGGAGCAACGAGAATACGAACGGCCTTCTGCGTCAATACCTACCTAGAGGGTCCGATCTATCAGCCCAGAGCCAGGACGATCTCAATATCATCGCGCTAAGCCTAAACGCTCGGCCCAGAAAGACTCTTGGCTACAGAACGCCCGGTGATATGTTCGCCCAGGTTGTTGCGTCGACCGGTTGAACCCACCGCGGCTTTTTTTAGGATATCGCGCTCGGCCTTGAGCTTGGCGACCTCACGCC
>NZ_LMUY01000081.1:74304-91138 GCF_009765685.1 Acidisphaera sp. L21
GCAGTGAGTTCCTTGATCCAACGCCGCAGGATGTTCTCGCCGACATCCAGGTCCCGGCTGGCCTGCACCACCGAAACACCACGCTCCTTGACCAGCCGGACCGCCTCCAGCTTGAACTCTCGGCTGAATTGTCGCCGCGCCATCTGCACCCTCCAATCTCGTGAAACACCCTAATCTCGGTGTCCACCAAACCGGCAGCAGCTCAGGTGGTCGAACCAGCCGGTGATGCCGTTGACCCCGCTCTACCGCTGCCGTCAACCTGCGAACTTGGGCAGTCTCACCAGCGAACGGCGGCTTTCAGGCACGGCTAACAACAGGCTTAACAACGGTAGATGGCGAGGTTCCCTAATCGAGAGCGATCATCTCCTGTAAGTGACCGATCACCTCATCGATCTCGTAGGGCTTCCTGAGGAACCGAGTTCTCCGGGGCAACACATGAGGATCTGGGCGTGCAATGCCACTAGCCAAAAGAATTGCGATCCATGGCCAATGGCGATCCGTGTGGTGTGCGAGATCCAGTCCGGTGAGCTGCCCAGCGAGATGGTGGTCCGTGAACAGCCCCCGCACGTCGTCCGCATGCTCTTCCAAATATTGGATCGCTCCTTCGGCATGGGCGACTTCAAACACGCGGTATCCCTCCTCTCTGAGGGCATCAACCGCGAGCATACGAACGACTGCTTCATCTTCAACGACTACAATGACTTGCGCATCCCTCATTACAGAGCAACGGGCCCGCGAGGTTGCAAGTTGCTAGGTCTCTGGCCCGCTGGCGTCAACGAACAGTGAGCTACTTTGGTCGGCGGCTAGGACAGTTTCCTCAATTAGTCGATTGCGGGCTGGCTGTGGTCAAGGTCTGCCAGCATCACACGCTTGCCGTGGCGATGGAATCAGCCGTCACATTCCCGAAGCACCTGGTGACTTGGTCTTCTATAGGGCAGGAGCCCGTAAGTCCCCTGCACACTGCTTTGAGTTACTGCCAGGGCGCCAAAAGCGTGGGCGGCCACAATAGCAGCGACTTTGGCCGAGCCACCCGACAGATAGGCGGGTGGGCGCCGTCGACCTGAATACCCATGCTTGCCGCTTAGATACCTTGGCGCGATGCCTAAACGCGGGCGTCCATCGTTATCGTGCCATAGATGGGCTGTCCGCTGTCGACCCCGTTGATCGATTGTTCATGTCTGTGGCGACAGGGCACCACAGCGGAGCAGTGTTAAAGTTGGCGCAAGGACCCCTTCGAGCAGACCGCGTTCGGGCCGGACACGCGCTAGGACCCGGATTCCCATCAGCACACCGAGGAGATTGTGGGCAAGGCTCGAGGCCGGCAGCGCCATGCTGATAGTGCCGTCGCTTTGACCAATCTCGATGCGCCTTAGGAAAAACGCCTCGATCCGGAGGAGGACCTCCGCGACCACTTTACGAAAATCTGGGTCATGGGGTGCGACATCGAGCGCTGCATTGACCAGCATGCAGCCCTTGCGAGCCCGATCACTGAGCGAACGCCTGACGATCTCCTCGAAGAACGCCTCGATTCCCGCCAGTGGCGGCAGCTCTTCGCAGCGCCTGATCCGATCGGCGATGCTGCCCTCGACATAATGGTCCAGCGCTTTCTGGTAGATCGAGCGTTTATCGCCGAAGGCGTTGTATAGGCTTGCTGCCGTGATGCCGGTCCCAGCGACAAGATCCTTCACCGACGTGGCGTCGTAGCCGTTCGTCCAGAAGCACAGCACCGCCGCGTCCAGCACGGTGCCCTCATCGAATTCCCGCGGCCTTGCCATCCCGTCACCACCCCACTGCTCAGCTTGCACCTTGCCACACGCGTCCGCGGTATGCATTCTAGGATAATCATACTAGAACGCAAGCCGGCGATGGCGAGCGCGGGCAGGGAACAGCGCGATGGGATTGCAGCAGCAGCTCGACGCCTTCAAAGCCGAATTTGCGCACACGGCACCTGCCGGCCGGCCAGCGCTCTATGACGCGAAGATAGAGGATTTGCGTCTCAGTTTCGCACAGGAATGCGCAACGGGTTTGGGCGACATGACGCCAGCGTTCTCACTGCCGAACCAGCACGGCCAGGTGGTGTCGCTAGACGACGTGCTGCGGACCGGACCGGCCGTCTTAACCTTTTATCGCGGGGGCTGGTGCCCCTACTGCAACATTCAACTCCGGGCCTATCAAGGCATACTGCCGGGGATCACCGCGTTGAATGGGCGGCTGATTGCGATCTCGCCGCAACGGCCTGATGGCTCGCTTTCCACGGCCGAAGCCAATGCCCTAGCCTTCGACGTGCTGAGCGACGTCGGCAACGACCTTGCCCGCCGCTTCGGCTTGGTCTGGTCGCTGCCCGAGGAACTGCGGGCGGCGCTACGATCGAACAACAAGGCGCTGCCAGACATCAATGGCGACGACAGTTGGGAACTGCCAGTGCCCGCGACCTACGTCATCGGTCGGGACGGTCGGGTCGCGCTGGCGGCCATTGAGGTCGACTATCGCAAGCGGCTGGAGCCCGACGCCATCTTGGCGGCACTCAGAACCTTGGGCCCAGCTTGAACGCATCGCGAGATACCAAAGCAACCAAGGAAATTTCATGATCCGGTTCTATTTTCACCCGACGCCTAATCCCGCAAAGATCGCACTCCTGCTGGAAGAGGCGAGTCTGCCCTACGAAGTATGCCCGATCGATACCAGCAAGGGCGAACAGCACGCGCCCAATTTTCGCGCGATCAATCCGAACGGCAAGGTGCCGGCGATCGTCGACACGGACGGTCCGGACGGCAAGGAAGCGCGCGTCTTCGACTCCACGGCAATCCTGATCTACCTCGCAGAAAAGACCGGTAAATTCCTGGGCACACCGCAGAACCGGCCAGAGTTGCTCTCTTGGCTGCTTTTCATCGCCTCGGGCCTTGGCCCATTCTCGGGCCAGTCCGTGCATTTTCAATTCGCGGCCCCGGAGGGTAATGACTACGCCGTCAATCGTTATCGCCGCGAAGCGGAGCGCCATTATCAGGTGCTGGACGACCATATGCAGGGGCGACAATGCATCGTGGGGGACGACTACACGATCGCCGATATCTCGGCTTGGGGCTGGCTCGATCGAGCCTCACGTGTGCGCAAAGGCGCCGTGGATCCGCTTGCGCCTTACCCCAATCTGAAGCGCCTGTTTGCGACTGTCGAGGCGCGCCCGGCCGTGGCGCGCGCCCGCGCGGTAGGAAAAGACCACCCGTTCAAAAAGGTGAACGACGAGGAGACCAAACGCGCGCTCTTTCCCTCCAACTTCTTGCCTGCAGCCTGAGAGCGACAGCAATGGAAATCACCGGGAAGCGCGTCCTCGTCACGGGCGGATCCAGCGGCATCGGGCTTGCAATTGCCCGGGTTTGTCTCGCCAAGGGCGCCAAGGTCGTGATCACCGGGCGGCGACCGGATCCGCTAGCCACAGCTGTCGCTGAACTCAAAGCGAGCGGCTCTATTTGGGGTGTCTCAGCGGATGTCGGCACCGCAACCGGTCGGGCAGCAACCTTGAAGCAAGCGCTCGACGCGCTGGGCGGTCTGGATATCCTGGTCAACAACGCTGGCGGCGTCCGGGCCGGCCGCCTAGAGACGACCTCGGAGGCTGACATCGAGGCCATGGTCGCGGTCGACTTGCTGGCGCCGATCCTGCTGACGCGAGCTGCCTTGCCGGCGCTGCGCGCCAGTGGCGACGCCGTGGTCGTCAACGTTGCGTCAGGGATCGCGCTGATTGGTGCACCGTTCTACACCACCTACGCCGCCGTCAAGGCCGGCCTCGCCCGGTTTGGCGAAGCGTTACGGCGCGAACTCAAGGGCGAGGGCATCCATGTGCTGACCGCCTATCCTGGCGGCACGGACACGCCGATGATGCGGTCGAACCGGGCGGGTCCGGAGCTCGGATTCTCGCGCGAGCCGGCGTCAGATGTTGCCGAGGCAATAATCGCCGGCATCGAAGCCGGCGCATTCGAGGTGATCCGCGGCGGCGAAACCCGGGCCAAGATGATCGCCATGAATCGCGACAATCCGGAAGCGGTCGACGAACGTTTCCTTGGCCTTAAGTCGGTCCTCGAAGACGCCGTGAAAGACCACTCGGCGCTCTAACCGGCGCTTTTGCGCATCGAGTGCCCAATGAAGAAAACCACGGACATGGGCAACGATATGGATGCCCATGATCATCGATGGCGCCCCAGCGGATGGCGGCGCTGTATGGCGTCCGAGCGTCTAGCGTAATGGGGGAAGAAGGCAGTGAGCGGGATTAGCATCTGGGGGCGGGCAAATTCGGTCAACGTGCAGAAGGTGCTGTGGTGTTGCGCTGAGTTGGGCGTGACACCCGATCGGATCAATGCCGGGATGGCGCACGGGCATGTCGATACCCCGGAATACCGCGCGATGAACCCCAATGGCCGGGTGCCGACGTTGGTCCAGGGCGACTTCGTGCTTTGGGAGTCCAACGCCATCATCCGCTATCTGACGCTGTCGCAGATCGAGGCCGGGTCGAAAGCCGCGCTCTCGCTCTACCCGGCTGCCGCGATCAAGCGTGCGCCGGTCGAGCGCTGGCTGGATTGGGTCCTGACCACCATGCAACCGGCCGAGCGGCCGCTGTTCTGGAACATGGTCCGCACCACGCCTGAGGACCGCGACGCCAAGGTGATCGCCACTGCGACGAAGGCGAGCGCGGATGCCTGGGCAGTTTTGGAGGCGCATTTGACCCATGGCGGCGCATTCGTCGAAGGTGACAGCTTCACCCTGGCCGACATCGTGCTCGGCGCCTATGCGCGACGCTGGTTCGGGGTCGATGTCCCGAACCGCCCGGTTTATGGAAGGCTCCGGGCCTGGTATGACGGCATTGCCCAACGCTTTGCCTTCCAGCAACACATCGCTTTGCCGTTGTCGTAGCGCCGCCGCCATCACGACACGGGTATCACGCTAACCTTGGCGTCCAAGGACGCGCGTTCATCGCCGGCATCGTCCGCTTCATTAGAGAACTTCGACCCGAGCTCCTGTTCGATGAAGTTCGCAAACGCCCGCGCTTTCATGCTGACGTTGCGCCCGGTCGGGAACACGGCCCACAGATCGATCTGTGGCAGCGACCAGTCGGCCAGCACCCGCGTCACGCGCCCAGACGCAATCTCGGGCAGGAACATCCACTCCGAAGTGACCGCAAGACCCATCCCTGAGAACACGGCCTCGCGCACGCCTTCAGCGGCCGTGAGGCGAACGCGGCCCTTGAGTTTGACGGCACTTTCTGCCGTGCCCTGCGTAAATGTCCAGACAGTGCCGCCGCCGCGCCGGTCATAGATCACCGACTGGTGTGCCACGAGGTCCGCCGGTGTCTCTGGAATCCCTGCTTCCGCGAAATAGCCGGGCGCGCCCACGACGATACGTGGGCTGCTGCCAATTTTGCGTGCCGTCAGCGATGAATCCTGCAGATCGCCCATTCGGAGCGCGATGTCGATGCCGGCCTCGACCAGATCGACATTGCGATCATCGAGAAACACCTCGACGTCAAGAGCAGGATGCATCGTCATGAATTTGCGCAGCACGGGTACGACGTAAAGCCGAGAGAAAGTGACCGCACCGCTGATGCGCAGGCGCCCAGAGAGCGCCGCGCCTGCTCCCCGGGCCTTGAGTTCAGCTTCATCGGCCTCTTCGACCGACCGCTTGGCATGTTCGTAAAAGATTTCGCCCGCTTCCGTCGGCGTTAGACCCTGCGTCGTACGCAGTAACAGCTTCACCCCGACCCGGTCCTCGAGCTGGGCGATAATCTTGGAAATCGCTGGTTGACCGACACGGAGCTGACGCGCCGCCTCGGTGAAGGAGCCGGTATCGACGACGCGCACGAAGGCGTCCATGGCGGCCAGTCGATTCATCGTCATTCCCCTTCGGAATGACGAATATGCCTTTACATAGCCTTCCCTCGTCAAGAGGACGTGGGCAAATGACGGTCGAGACGCTCACCGAAACATCCAGCCGAGGCTCACCAATGTGCCTGAAGTCGCGACTGGCGGCATTGCGTAGCCGGGCTGAGAGTGACCTGCCGCATGGCGCGTTCGACCGCCTACAGGCGGAAGCCGCCCAACTGCGCGCCTCGGGCACGCTGCGGCAAGCGCTCAAGGCCGGCGACACGGCGCCGGATTTTCGGCTGCGGGACGGGCAGGGCGCCATGGTTCGTCTCGGCGCCTTGCTACAAGCCGGACCTGTCGTCATCTGCTTCTATCGGGGTGACTGGTGCCAGTTCTGCACGCTCGAGCTCGAAGCCTGGACTCGCGTCAGTGGCGAGGTCACAGCCCTTGGGGCTTCGCTCGTCGGGATCGCTCCGCAAGCCAGCAACCTTCGCCATCAGTGCGGAACAGCGTCGACGCCGTTTCCACTGCTGGCTGATCTTGACGCCAAGGTGGCCAAGAGCTTCGGCGTTGCCTTTATGCCTGCCGACGAACTCCACGGCGAATACCGGGCGCTCGGTCGCCCCTGCGGTGCCGACTACCACACGCCGCTCCCGGTCCCCGCGACCTATGTGGTCGACCCGTCGGGCCAAATCGTCTTCTCATACCTCGACAGTGATTTCACCAATCGGATCGAGCCAGCCGAGATCCTGATCGCGCTGCGCCGCCTGCAATCCATGCGGCCCGCCGCTGCCGTTTCCAACCCGCCGCCCTTCAGGCGACGGACCTGAGTCTCACTCCCAATAGACGGAAGCCACCGATGTACAAAGTTTACGCTTTTGCGACACCGAACAGCGTGCGTGTACCAATCGCGCTTGAGGAGATGGGGCTTCCCTACGAGCTCAAGCCGGTTAACGTGCGCAAGGGCGAGCAGAAGCAGCCCGACTACCTTGCCATTAATCCAAACGGCAAGGTCCCGCTATTGGTTGACACCGAGGGACCTGGCGGCGAGCCGCTGACCCTCAGCGAGTCGGGCGCCATCCTGATCTACCTCGCGGAGAAGACCGGCCAGCTGCTGCCAAGGGACGGCGCCGAGCGGGCCCGCGTCTTCGAGCAGATGTTCTTTCATCTGACCGGCATCGGCCCGGCGCTCGGCCAAGTCGGCTTCTTCAAGCGTCAGGCTTCCGAACAGATCCCGATCGCGATCAACCGTTTCCAGACCGAGTCCGAGCGCGTTTTTGCCGTGCTTGACGGGGTCTTGGCTAAGCGCCGATTTGCCGCCGGCGACGCGTTCAGCATCGCCGACATCGTACATTTCGGCTGGTTGTGGCGCCGGGATTTCGCCGGCCTCGATCTCAATAATTGGCCGAATATTGCACGCTGGTACGAGATGATCGAGGCACGGCCGAACGTCCAGGCTGGCATCGCCAAGGTTACCGCCCTCGTGCCGCCGACCTGACTTTCCAATGACCGTAACGAATAGCAGCTCACCTCCGAACAGGACGCACGATCATGATTAAATTCGCACTCTTCGCCCGCCTGGAAGCCAAACCAGGCAAGGAACAGGCCGTTGCCGAGTTCCTAGCCACGGGCCTGAGCATGGCGAACCAAGAGACCACCACGCCGATCTGGTTTGCGCTGCGCCTGTCCACCCTTACCTTTGGCATCTTCGACGCGTTTGAGACGGATGCGAACCGCCAGGCTCATCTATCGGGACCGATTGCCCAGGCGCTGATGGCCAGGGCTGACGAGCTTTTCTCCGTGCCGCCGGCTATCGAGACAATCGAAGTACTCGGCCTCAAGAATACGGTTTGATACGAGGCGCCATGACCGGGTCACGGCCGGCCATGGCGCCGTCGAACGATCTCGAGACGTTAGGCGCGTTTAGGATCGCGAAGAGACTTTGCCAGTCCGCGCTGCCATTACGTGCCGGTTGTTGCGTCCCGGCGTCGAGCGCATGCAGGGTCTTAAACGCCCGCCGTTATGGACATCAATTTACGCCCACCATTGGCCGCCGATAACCGCCGCCGAAATCAAGGCGCGTTTCACGTCGATGGGTCGGCGGCGCCGCAAGTCTGTTATCGGCCGATCTGCTGTCCTGGGCGGTGGCGGAGATCCCTGCCGGTCTCAATGGCCCCTGGCGCATTCCAAACAGGAATAAAGATTAGTCTCATCGGCCATCTACGGGCCGATCCCCTAATCGCCTATTTCAGGCTCTGGCGCCGATCCCGGCGCCAGAGCCGTGACCCGCATCGTCGACGAGCATCGCGGGACAGCTGAGAGTGAAGGATCGGTAGAATGAGCAAAAAACTAGAGGGCAAGATTGCGGTGGTGACCGGTGCCAGCGCGGGCATTGGCCTCGGTGTTGCGCAGGCTTTCGCCAGTGAAGGCGCGCGGGTGTTCATCACCGGCCGTCGCCAGTCGGAACTCGATAAGGCCGTGGCCGAGATCGGCAACGGTGCCGTTGGCATCCAGGGCGACGCCGGCAACCTCGCCGACCTCGACCGGCTCTACGCGACCGTTACGGAGAAGGCCGGCCACATCGACGTCCTGATGCTTAACGCCGGGTTCTATGAATTTGCGAAGGTCGGCGAGATCACTGAAGCGCACTTCGACAAGACCTACAGCGTCAACGTCAAGGGCCTACTCTTCGCGTTCCAGAAGGCCCTGCCGCTGCTGCCGAAGGGTGCGTCGGTGATTTTCACCGGCTCGATCGCGGGCTCGATCGGCATCCCCAGCATGTCGGTCTACCCGTCGACCAAGGCGGCCGTCCGTAACCTGGCCCGTGGCTGGCTACACGACACCAAGGAATTGGGGATCCGCATCAACGTGCTGAGCCCCGGCCATACGCTGACCCCGGGTCTGCAGTCTTTGATCCCGAATGAGGCCCATGCCGGAATTATCGACAGGATCCCGCTCGCGCGCCTCGGCACGCCCGAAGACCTAGGCAAGGCAGCCGTCTTCCTAGCTTCCAACGACAGCGCCTACATCACCGGCATCGAGCTCGATGTCGATGGCGGCGTCTCTCAATACTAAAACCTAAATCGGAGCGGCAGGTTGGACCCAGCCTGCCGTTCCAACGATTTCTGGCCGTCCCCCTTATTGCACTGACGAGCAGGAAGCGAGACATGCATAGTAAAGTGATCAACGCTGCCCGCATTGGGGCTTTTCTATATGTAATCTGGGGAATTCTGCATCTATTAGCAGCTTTCGGGATTGGGCTGGTCCGGCAACCTGCCGGAAGGCGGCCCGGAGACGGCCGTCATGCAGACGCGCCTGCTTTACGCCGGGGCGAATCGTATGACGGCAACGCGCCTCGCCGTCCTCGACCTGCCCGAAGGCAATGCCATGCGTGCACCGGGCGAGGCGCCGGGATTGATGGCCCTGGAGATCGCCATGGACGAAATGGCGGAAAGACTGGGGATGGATCCGGTCGAGTTCCGGGTCATGAACGACACCCAGGTGGATCCGGAACATCCAGCCCGCCGCTATTCCCAGCGTTCGCTGATCGAGTGGCTCCGCACCGGTGCGGACCGCTTCGGCTGGAAAGCCCGCCGGGCGCCGGGCGCGCGGCGGGAAGGTCCATGGCTGGTCGGCATGGGCGTGGCGTCGGGTTTCCGCAATAACCTGCTGATGAAGTCCGGCGCTCGGGTTCTGCTCGACTCCAAGGGCGAGATTGCGGTCGAGACCGACATGACCGACATCGGTACCGGCAGCTACACCATCATCGCCCAAACTGCCGCTGAAATGATGGGGCTAGGCCTGCATCAGGTTACCGTCCGGCTGGGCGACTCCAGCTACCCAGTTGCCGCCGGTTCGGGTGGCCAGTTCGGCGCGAACAACGCCACGTCGGGTGTCTACGCGGCTTGCGTCAAGCTGCGCGAGGCGATCGCGCAGAAGCTGGGCTTCAACTCCGGCGACGTGACCTTCGCCGACGGTCAGGTTCGGTCGGGCAACCGCAGCGCCTCCCTGGCGGAAGCCGCGGGAGCAGACGGCATGATGGCGGAGGACGCCATTGAATACGGTGACCTGGACAAAAAATACCAGCAATCCACATTTGCCGGGCATTTCGTGGAGGCGGCGGTGGACGCCTACACCGGTGAGGTTCGCGTCCGGCGGATGCTGGCGGTGTGCGCCGCCGGCCGAATCCTGAACCCCCTGTCGGCACGTAGTCAGGTGATCGGCGCCATGACCATGGGCGTGGGTGCGGCACTGATGGAGGAACTGGCCGTCGACACCCGGCGCGGTTTCTTCGTCAACCACGACCTAGCTGGATACGAGGTGCCGGTCCATGCAGACATCCCGCATCAGGAGGTGGTCTTTCTGGAAGAAGTCGATCCGATGTCGTCGCCGATGAAAGCAAAGGGAGTCGGTGAACTGGGGCTTTGCGGTGTCGGCGCCGCCGTTGCCAACGCCGTCTACAACGCGACCGGCGTGCGGGTCCGTGACTATCCGATCACGTTGGACAAGCACCTCTCGCGCCTCCCGGACGTGGCATGAAGACGAGGACGTTGGGCCGAACTGGCCTGAGGGTGTCGGCAGTGGCGCTGGGAGGCGCCCCGTTCGGCTACGTGAACAAGGCCAATGGCTGGGATCCATGGTCCACTGAGGGGCGTAACACTGCCATCGCCACCCTAAACCACGCGCTCGACGCCGGGATTAATTACATCGACACCGCCCCACTTTATGGTAACGGCAATAGTGAGACGCTGATCGGCGAAGTCATGCGGAGCCGGCGCGACGAGTGCGTGCTGGCCTCCAAAGTCTGGTTCGAAAAGGACCATCAAGGTGTCCTGGCCAGCGTGCACGACAGCCTCAAGCGCCTGCAGACCGACCGCATCGACGTCCTGCAAGTCCATGGCCGGATGTACACCGCGGCCGATTACGAGCACATCGTCAACGGCGGACTACTGGATGCCCTGCGCAAGCTGAAGGAGCAAGGTAAGATCGGCTGCATCGGCATCACGACCGAGGAGCCGTGGACGGTCTTGCCCTTCTTGGCGCAGGGCGAATTCGACGTGTTCCAGATCGCCTACAACATCATCTACCAGGCGGCTTCACGGCACTTCCTGGTCGAAGCCGCGGAGGCCAACGCGGGCGTCGTCTCCATGCGGACGATGACGTCGGGCGTGTTCCAGCGGGCAGCGCAGTATCTGGCGCCCGAGTGGCAAGATGCGCGTGACCTCTACGAGGTCAGCTTGAAGTTCGTGCTTTCTGACTCCCGCATCCATTCAGCCTTGATCGGCATGCGCTGGGAGGACGAGGTGGACCGCAACGTGCAGATCGCCGACGGGTGGGAGCCGCCGATCGACATCGCGGCGCTGCCCCGGCTCACGGTCGACGTCTACAAAGCGGAAGATGCGGAGTAGTGCAGCCTTAACCCGGCGGTACAGTCAGGCGTGACGGCACAACCAGCCACGCGCAGAGGAAGCTCCCAACGGTGGCGAGTGCTACAACGCAGCCAAGCGACCTGGACGTGCCATCGGCGAATGCGCTGACTAGCGCGGAACAAATCATGCCGTTGCCGTACTGCATTGCGCCGACCAACGCCGATATGGCACCGGCGCGCTCCGGGTAACCTGCCATTGCACCGGCGATCGAGTTCGCGACGATGAAGCCGGTCGCCGAAACAAACAGGAACAGCGGTATCGCCAGTCCGGCCAGACCGCCCCAGTCCGTCCACGCCGCCACTGCTGCCGCCACTCCGAACAACGCGGCAGCGGCCGTGCCGCGAAGCATCAGCAAATCGCTCCCATACCGCATGACTAGGCGGCCATTGACTGTGTTGGTGGCCATGATGCCCAGGATTCCAACGCCGAACAGCAGGCCGTAAAGTTGAGCGGGAACGTGATGGTAGGTGATGTAGGCGGATGGCGTGCCCGCTACGTAGGCGAACATGGCGCCGTAGAATAGTCCGCCAGCCCCGCCGTAGCCGAGCAGTGTGCGGTTGCGCAGGAGCTTGCCGTAACGGACCAGCGCGCCGGACAACGGTTCGCCGTTGCGCTTGATGGAGGGCAGCGTCTCCGGCAGGTAGACCAGTGACGCGAGCGTCACCACGCCGACCGCGACCAACGTCCAAAAGATGGCCCGCCACCCGGCCACGGCCATAATCTGCGCGCCCAGTATGGGGCCGAGCAGCGGCGCTATGGCCATTACGGTGATCAGCGTGGACAGCATCTGCGCCGCGCGATTGCCGACGTAGAGATCGCGCACCATCGCGCGGGACAGCACCACACCGGCGGAGGCGCCGCCCGCCTGGACGACGCGCCACCAGATCATGGTCCAAGCGCTGCCGGAAAGTGCGCATCCGACGGAGCCGATGACGAAGAGGATCAGCCCAACGGAAATTGGCGCACGCCTGCCGTAGCGGTCGCTGACTGGTCCCCAAAGCAACTGGCCTGCGCTGAACCCAACCAGATAGCCCGAGATCGTCAGTCCAACGGTACCGGCGTCCGTATGGAGCGCGTCCGCCATCGTTGGCATCGCCGGAAGGTAGAAGTCGGTCGAGATGGAAGCGAATCCCATCAGGGCACTCAGGATGGCGAGTACGCGAATGCCATGTTGCGCGGCCGGTGTGGCAGGCGTTCCCGCGCGGAGAACTTCGGTTGTCATGTCTTTGGTCTCCGCCTGCCGTCGCAATAGAGTCGGCCCACGCGCCGGAACACGCGGACCTGTTCGGATCGACTAGCGCCCGGTGGTAGCCATCAGGTGCGCCGGATAACGCTCGCCCTCAATCTTGATGGCGGACGCAGCGGTCTCGATCTCGGCCAAGTCTCCTTCCGTCAATTCGACGTCGGCCGCCGCAAGATTCTCTTCCAGGCGGTGCAGCTTGGTGGTTCCGGGGATCGGCACGATCCAGGGCCTGCGCGCCAGCAGCCAGGCAAGCGCGATCTGCGCGGGCGTCGCCTTCTTCTCCCCGGCCATCCGCTTCAACAAGTCGATTACAGACTGGTTCGCCGCCATCGCTTCGGACGTGAACCGTGGCAGGGCGGCGCGGAAGTCGTTGGCCCCGATCTTCGTGTCGGCGGACATGGCCCCGGTCAGGAAACCCTTGCCGAGTGGGCTGTATGCCACCAAGCCAATGCCAAGCTCCTCGCAGGCGTCGAGGATCCCATTGGTCTCCACGCCTCGCGTCCACAGAGAATACTCGTTTTGCAGGGCCGTGACGGGCTGCACCGCATGCGCGCGGCGAACGGTCCGCGCGCCCGGCTCGGACAGGCCGAAATGCCGCACTTTGCCTTCGGCTATCAGGTCCTTCACCGCACCGGCAACGTCCTCAATGGGCACATCCGGGTCGACGCGGTGCTGGTAGAGCAGGTCAATGACCTCGATACCGAGACGCTTGAGTGAGGCTTCCGCGACCGCCTGGATGTTCTCCGGTCGGCTGTTCAGGCCGCCGTTCTTGCCGGTTGCCGGGTCCAGCGCGAAGCCGAACTTCGTGGCGATGATGACCTGGTCGCGCACTGGCGCCAGCGCCTCGCCGACGATCTCCTCGTTGGTCCAAGGTCCGTAGACCTCCGCCGTGTCGAACAGCGTGACACCGCGATCCACGGCGGCGCGGATGAGCGCGATAGACTCCGGCGTGCTCAGGGCGTGGCTGTAGCTGAAGTTGAGGCCCATGCAACCGAAGCCGATTGACGAGACCTCCAGGCCGCTGTTTCCAAGGAGACGCTTCTGCATGTTCAAATCCTTCGGTGTTCCTCCGGTGGAGGACGTCACTGTGATGGGATGAAAATACGGCGCGGGTGCCTTATGGATAAGGCGGCATAAACGGCATGAAGCTATATCGGGAATTCATCATTGGGCGTGATTCGGAGGTCGGCTTCGATGAGGAATCCTTTGCATTCGGCGTCTGCAAGAGGCCTGGATGGTAAGGAATGCTTTGCGTTGACCGCCTCCACCTCCTCCATCCATGGAGGTGCCACCCAGGATGGCGCAGGATGTCCGTTCCCCTGTGGCACCGAGGACCAGACATCCCATCGGTTAGAACAAGTAACGGCGCATCCCGCCATCTACGGTCAAAACGATGCCCGTGATGTAGCGAGCCCGCGGTGACGCAAGGAAGGTCACGGCGTTCGCTACGTCCTCGGGTTCGCCGAAGTCGCGAAGCGCGATCTCCCGCTCGGCGAACTTGCGGCGCTCGTCGTCGGGGTAGAGTCGGCGGATCTGGGCAGTGCCGATCAGGCCCGGCTGGATGCAGTTAACGGTGATGCCGTGCTGCCCGATCTGCTCGGACAGCCCTTTGGACCAGACGACCAGTCCGGCCTTGGCGACCATCGCGGCGTTGACGACCTCCGGCTCCAGGTTGCCGGAGATGCTGACGATCGCCCCGGACTTTAGGGGCAGCGACGGTGAGGTCGGCGGCAACTACGAGGGCGACGTGATCCAAACGCCGCGAGCGCCCTCGACCACCGTTCCCGCCTAGTCAATGAACGCCCGCACCTGCGGGGCAAGGTGGCGGCGCAGGACCCCGAACTCATTGCCCGGCGGCTGGCGAGCATCGAGCTATGGCCGTGCGCCAGCGCCGACTTGGCCGGTCATTCGCCGATCGCGAAACCGACCGACTTGCTCGCGCACAACCTCCTGGCGCATGCCGACCGCCGGGAGACGTGGGAGTTCCGCACGTTCGCTGGCGCCATCAGGGACATTGAAGTCGAGCCAGGTATCGTGGTGCCGGAGCCGGACGTCCTGAAGACGATGCTGATTGCGGGAGCGGGAATAGGACTGCTCCCGGACTTCCATGCGGCGAACGCAGTCGAAGACGGACGCCTGGTGCGTCTGCTACCGGAGTTCGCCGGTCGCTCGGTGGACGCCCATGCTCTCTACCCCAGCCACCGCAGCCTTTCCGCCAAGGTGAGAGTGTTCATCGACGCACTGGTGGACCATCTTTCGTATCGGGGCGCAGGCTTTTCCCCGTTGCCATTCCGCAACGCGTCGGGCGCTCGACGTGTGCGTGCGCAACGCTTCGTAACGTTTGCCGTTGGCAGGCTACGAAGGTTCAATATCGGGGTTATGGAGGCCGCGTGCGAGCGTCCAACTTAGGACCGGCAAAATACCCCGAGCGCTGCGATGTGAGTTTTCCTGACCTGAAGCGCCGAAATTAGTCGTTTGTAGCCATCTCCCGAGCGTCCGATAGTCAGGGCACCCGGGGGAGAAGCAGCTTGCAAAACGGTCCAACCAACAGCTCCACGTCAGCTTTCCTGCTGTCAGGCCGCTCCGGCGTCGACGTCTGGTCGGAGGCCGGGCGCAACATCGAACTCGCGCACCGAACGAATCTACCGGCGGGCTGGACCTCCTGGACCGCGCTCGTCCTCGTGCCGGTCGTGACTCTCTGTCTGCTTTCGCTGTGAGCGAGATGTCCGCATCCCAAGGGGCACCCGTCCTCCTCGTCACCGGCGGCAGCCGCGGCGTGGGGGCCGCAACCGCGCGACTCGCCGCCGCGCAGGGCTACGACGTGGCGATCAGCTACGTCGCCAACGAAGCCGCCGCCCATGCGGTCGCTGCCGACGTCGAGGCCGCCGGGCGCCGGGCGCTGCCCTTCCGTGCCGACAGCGCCGACCCGGAGCAGGTCGCCGCCTTGTTCGAAGCCATCGACGGAGCCTTCGGCCGCATCGACGTCTTGGTGAACAACGCCGGTATGCTGGCCAAACAGTCCCGAATGGAAGACCTCGGGTTCGAGCGGATGCAGCGCATCTTCGCGGTCAACTCGATCGGTCCCATGCTCTGTGCTCAACAAGCGGTCCGACGCATGTCTCACCGTCATGGAGGCCGGGGCGGGGTGATCATCAACGTCTCGTCGGCGTCGGCCCGGCTGGGCAGCCCCAACGAATACGTCGACTACGCCGCCTCGAAGGGCGCGCTGGAGACGTTCACCATCGGCCTCGCCAAGGAGGTCGCACGGGAGGGTATCCGCGTGGTGGGCGTCCGCCCCGGCCACATCTACACCGAGATGCACGCCAGCGGCGGCGAACCTGGACGGGTGGATCGCGTCAAGGACACGATCCTCATGGGGAGGGGTGGTCAGCCGGAAGAGGTAGCGCGTGCGATCCTGTGGCTGGCAGGCGCCGAGGCGTCCTTCGTCACCAATACGTTCCTCGACGTCACCGGCGGAAAATGAGCGACCTCGCCGCCGGATCGGTCACCATCGTCAAGAGTCACGCCAGGCGAACCCTGGCCCTGGCCGGTCTCGCCCACGCGCTGCACGACGGCTACACCTCCAGCATCTACGTGCTCCTGCCCGTCTGGCAGAGTCAGTTCGCCCTCGGCTACGGCGCCATGGCGGTTCTGCGCGCTCTCTACGTCGGAAGCCTCGCCCTCCTGCAGGTGCCGTCCACGCGCCTGGCCCGTATCTTCGGTCCGCGAACCGTCCTGGCCCTCGGCACCCTGCTCAGCGCGGGCGGCTACGCCTTGGCCGGATTTTCCGGCGGCCTGATTGGTCTATGCGTCCCCCTGGCGCTGGCGGGCGCGGGCAGCAGCACGCAACACCCTCTCGCTTCCGCCGCCGTGTCCCGCGCCTACGGAAAAGGCGCCCGCGGCCCGCTTGGCACCTACAACTTCGCGGGCGACATCGGCAAGGCGTCGCTACCGCCCCTGCTGGCGCTGCTGCTCACGGTTCTTCCGTGGCGGTCGTCGTTGTGGATCGTCGCCGGGCTGGGCGCCGTGGTGGCGCTGCTCGTCCAGTTGCTGATGACGCAAGTGGACCAGCCCGCGCCCCGCCAGTCCAAAGCCACGGCCGTGGGCAAAGGAAAAGGTGGGTTTGGTCTCCTTCTGGCCATCGGCATGCTGGATGGCGCGGCGGGCGTGACCTTCCTCCTCTTCCTGCCCACGCTACTTCGCGCCAAGGGTGCCTCGCTGCCGACGCTCGGCATCGCCCTGGCGCTCATCTTCATCGGCGGCGCCTGCGGGAAGGCGGCATGCGGATGGCTGGGAGCGAAGCTGGGTCTGTTGGC
>NZ_LMUY01000081.1:91148-91942 GCF_009765685.1 Acidisphaera sp. L21
TTTGCTCGCGCCGCGACTCGCCGACGACCCATCGCTCCAGACGACATGACCTCCTACGTCCTAGGCCTGGTCATGTGCGCGGCCATCTTGCACGCTGGATGGAATGCCGTCCTGCGCGGCGGCGGCGACCGGCTCTGGTCGATGACGTTGATGATGATCGCGATCACCGCAGTGACGGTGGTCGCCCTGCAGTTCCTGCAGTGGCCGAACGCCGCGAGTTGGCCCTACCTCGTCGCCACGGCCGTCATTCATGTCGGTTACAACCTGTCCCTGGTCCGCACCTACCGCAGCGGCGACCTCGGCCAGACTTATCCCGTCTCGCGTGGATCCTCTCCGGTCTTGGTCGCGCTGGGTGCGGCGGTCTTCGCGCACGAGACGCCCGGCGTCGTCGCCTGCGTGGGCATCGCCCTGGTCTCGGCCGGAATCATCTCCCTGGCGTTCCAGGGCAAGACGGTTCGCACCGACTTCTTGCCAGCGGCGTTCACCACCGGCGTGCTGATTGGCGGCTACACCGTCGTCGACGGGATAGGCGTCCGGCTGTCCGGCAACAGCTTCGCCTACGCAGACGTCTCGTTCCTGATGTGGGCCGCTCCGATGCCCGTCATCTACCTCGCGATGCGCGCGAAGCCGCCTTCTTATACGGGCGGCCAGACGGCGATGGCTCTGACGGGTGGCCTGGTTTCAATCGCCGCCTACGGCATCGTCATTTGGGCCATGCAGTTCGACGCCATGGGCGTGGTGTCGGCGTTGCGGGAGACCAGCGTGGTCTGGGCGGCCCTAATTGGCCGAATGTT
>NZ_LMUY01000081.1:91952-103000 GCF_009765685.1 Acidisphaera sp. L21
GACCGTGGTCGGAACCGAACTCGGCACGGCGGCGGCGATCTTCGCAGTCCTGGCGCTGCCGCTCGCGCCGACGCTGGCGTTGCTGCCGTTCCTGGGCATCGCCCTCAACGGCACCTCTTCCGTCCTCTACGGCACGGTTCCCGAACTCGTCGCCGGTGACAAGGTCGAGCATGCCTTCGCCCTGTTCTACTCCGGCACCCTCGGCTCAAGCGCGTTGGTTCCCGTCGTCCTCGGAACCCTCGGCGACTGGGCCGGGCCATCATGGGCCACTGCCGTCGGGGCTTCGGCGGCTTTGTGCGTCATTCCCTTGATGGTCTTGCTCGCGCCGCGGCTTGCCGACGACGCCCAGCACCCGGCGGCATGACCTCCTACGTCCTCGGCCTGGTGATGTGCGCCGCCATCCTCCACGCCGGATGGAATGCCGTCCTACGCGGTGGCGGCGACCGCCTCTGGTCGATGACGTTGATGATGGTCGCGATCACCGTGGTGACGGCGTTTGCCTTGCCGTTCCTGCCGTGGCCGAACGCGGCCAGTTGGCCCTACATCATCGCTTCGGCCGTCATCCATGTTGGCTACAACCTATCGCTGGTGAGAACTTACCGTTCCGGTGACCTCGGTCAGTCGTATCCGGTCTCCCGTGGGTCGTCGCCCGTCCTCGTCGCCTTGGGTGCGGCGGTGTTCGCGCACGAGATCCCGAACGTCGCGGTCTGGGTTGGCATCGGTTTGGTGGCTACCGGGATCGTCTCGCTCGCTTTCGGGAGCAAGAAGGTCCGCGCGGACTTCCTGCCCGCGGCCTTTACCACCGGGGTCTTGATCGGCACCTACACCGTCGTCGACGGCATCGGGGTCAGGCTTTCCGATAACAGCACCGCCTACACGAACACCATGTTCCTGCTGTGGAGCATCACGATGCCCGCCATCTTCTATGCGTTGCGCGGCAAGCCGCCGACCTACACCCGAACCCAAACGGCGATTGCCTTGATGGGCGGACTGGTATCCATCCTGGCCTACGGCATCGTCATCTGGGCGATGCAGTTCGACGCCATGGGTGTGGTGTCGGCGTTGCGGGAGACCAGCGTGGTTTGGGCCGCCCTAATTGGCCGGATGTTTCTGCAGGAGAAGTTGTCCGCACGTCGGATTGCCTCCTGCGGCGCCATCGCGGTGGGAGCGGCGTGCCTCGCTTTCTGACCCTAGGCGCAGCGCGCTATGGCTTCCACGATCCAGTAGCAAATGGCGGCGACGGCCGCCGAGCCTGGCAGAGTAATGCCCCACGCGACAACGATGCCGCGCGCGATACCCCATCTTACCAAACTGGGACGGCGAGCGGCTCCGACGCCGACGATCGAACCGGCGATGGTATGGATGGTCGAGACGGGGATGCCCAGCCAAGTCGCGCCGAACAGTGCAACGGCACCACCCGACGGTCGAAGCGTTCAAAGCCGTTACCCAGCACCCCGAGACTGCGGCCATTCTGGAGGATGTCGGCGAGCTGGTCGTCAAGGGATCTTGGACGTTCCGAGTTGGACTGACTTGATCAGGCGTTTCAGCGGCCCCTTTGGCCTATCGGTCAGATTGCTGGCTGTTTCGCGGTTTTCCAGGGTTGCCCAGACTTCCTCCGGCCGAATTCCGGCATCCACCCACATCACCAACAGGTGGTACAACAGGTCTGCGCTCTCGCCGATGAGACCAGGCCGATTACCGGCTACCGCTTCGATCAGGCATTCGACAGCCTCTTCGCCGAATTTCTGAGCAACATAATGGGTTCCCTTGTCGAGCAACCGCGCAGAGTGGCTGATGAGGGGGTCAGCAGTCCTGTGATCCTTGATGATCGACCAGAGCCGGTCCAGCACATTGGACTCAGCATGGAGGTTCATCGCTTGATCCAATGGACGAGTCTTGGGAGAGTCCGCCCGCCTGCGTTGCGCCGTGGGGTCAACCTTGATCTCCGCCGCTATCATCCCTGCGCCGTTTTTTGATGCCGCACGGGAATCCTTCTTGCGCTGAGCGTTTGGAGAAGCGAGCTTTTTCTTAGCGGTTTTCGGCATAGCAGCTCCACATCTAAGCTCGACTTTGGCCGTTTTGCCGAGGCGAACTGATGAATCGAACGTGATGCGACAGGGGGTCACGGCTTAATCTGAGGCTGCGAGTCTACCCCGAACAATGCTTTGGGTCGATATGCCGGACGACTGGCCGCTACACGGGTAACGTTCGCGATGGTGGCCCGAAAGGTCATGGCACCTTCACCCAATACTCGCGGCGATGTCTACGTCGAGAAGTGGTAGCCCGCCCCTCACGAATCCCCTCATTTCGAGCTGACCTGATCTAGGCGCGATTCGCGTCTGTTCCGTACACACTTCGTGTGATCGCGGATGAGTTTGAAGTATGGGCAAGGCAGCGGGTTCGAGCGGACGCTTGGGTGACGTCCGAGGCTTTATCGGCGGTCTGTATGGGCCTGACCTGCGCGCCAAACGGATCGACGCCCTGGCGGCGGCGACGTTGGGGGTGATGGCTAGCGCATCGCTGGCGGTGGCGATGATCGGGCAAGCGCTGGCGCAAGCGCGCGGGTTGGTGACCAAGCATGCGATCAAACAGGTTGACCGGCTGATGAGTAATGCAGGGATCGACGTGTGGGACAGCTTCTCCCGCTGGGTGCCACAGCAGATCGGTGACCGCAGCGACATCCTGGTGGCCATGGACTGGACCGAATTTGATCACGACGGCCAATCGACGCTGGTTCTGAGCCTGGTGACAGGCCACGGCCGCGCTGCGCCATTGATTTGGCTGACGGTCTGGAAGGAAGAGATCGCGACCCGTCGCAACGATTATGAGGATGCCTGCCTGCGCCGTTTGACCGAGAACATGCCTGCGAACTGCCGGGTGACGATCCTGGCTGATCGCGGTTTCGGTGACCAAAAATTGTTCGCATTCCTGCCCACACTCGGCTTTGGCTACGTCATCCGTTTCCGTGGCAACATCCGGGTGACCGACGCTGAGGGCCAGAGCAAGCCTGCTGCCGAGTGGGTAGGCCAGGGTGGCCGCGCACGCAAGCTGCGTGACGCGCGGGTAACGGCGCAAGGACAGCCAGTTGGTGCGGTGGTGTGCTTACACGCCAAGGCGATGAAGGAGCCATGGTGTCTGGCAGCGAGCGACCCAGAAGCAACGGCGGCGGTCCTGGTGAACCACTATGCCAAACGATGGACCATCGAGCCCGCCTTCCGCGATACCAAGGATCTGCGGTTCGGTATGGGGCTCTCATCAACCCGCATCGGCGAGCCGACGCGTCGTGACCGGCTGCTTCTGATCAGCGCATTTGCCATGGCGCTACTGACCCTTCTGGGGGCCGTTGGTGAGAGCCTGGGGATGGACCGGCAGCTCAAATCTAACACAAGCAAAACCCATATTCATTCCCTGTTCCGCCAAGGATGCATGCTTTACGAGCTGATCCCCAACATGCCCGAGCACAGGTTGGTGCCGCTCATAACCGCCTTCGCAAAGGCCGTCTCAGAGGCACACGAGTTCAGTGGATTGTTTGCCTGAACGGAATGAGGGGATCGCTGAGGTCCATCACCCGTGCTTTCCGATTCCACATAGAGCATGTCATCAACGCCATTGACCTCTTGCTCGATCGGCCCCGCGACAGTCGCCGCGATGACCTCGGCCGAGGCGCCGGGATAAGATGCCACGATGTTTACGGTTGGTGGCGCGATGTCTGGGTATTCCGAAACCGGAAGGCGCTGCAAGGCAATCGCCCCGATGACCGTCAAAACGATGGACAGAACGCTGGCGAAGATCGGGTGGTCTATAAAGAAATGTGAGATCTTCATCCCGGTGAAGCCTCGACCTTACCAGGCATAGCCGTGACTTTGCTTCCGGGGCGAACGAAGGGATTGGCAGATCCGTTGATAATGACACGGTCATCAGCTGTCAGACCGCTGCGTACGGTCCGCAGGCCCAGTGCCATCTGGCCAAGCATGACCGACTTGGCGCCGACGGTTCCATCGGCTGTTACGACAAGGACGATCCGACTGGCCTGGTCCGATTGGACAGCGTCGTCGGGGATCAACAACACTTTGGAGTCTCCGGCCCATAGCCGAATTCGCGCAAATCCTCCAGGGTCAGCAATTGATCGCCGTTATCGAAGATGCCGCGGCCGCGGATGGTTCCAGAGCGGGAATTCACCACGTTGTCGATGAAGTCTAACGTTCCTTTGTGCAACCATGTCGTCTCATCTTGTAGCTTTACCTCGACTGGATTGCGCACAATTCTCCCGGAAGGCCTTTGGCCAGAATGAGCCAAGCGAACATATTTAAGGTAGTCGGCTTCGGCAGCATCGAACTCTAAATAGATCGGGTCCAGGGCGACGATCGTGGTCAGCAGCGTTGGCGTCATTCCGTTCTGGCCGCCGTTGACCAGATTGCCGACATCTACGCGGCGGTCGGAGATCCGACCTGCGATTGGCGCGCGGACTTCTGTCCAACTCAGGTTCAATTGAGCGTTGTGCAATGCGGCCAAGGCAGAGTCGCGATTGGCTTGAGCTTGACGGAGGGTCGAACGACGCATGTCAAGTTGGCTTTGCGGCAGAGCTTGGGCAGGAACTAAGGGCTCGCCACGGTGGACCTCAAGCGCGGCAATCTCGACCGCGGCGCTGGTCCGGTCGACATCCGCTTGGGTACTATCGACAGCAATTTGATAGGGTCGCGGATCGATGGTGAAGAGGAGGTCTCCCGGTTTCACCAACTGGCCGTCGCGGAAATACAGAGCATCGACGAAACCCGTAACACGCGGTCGGACTTCAACAGATTGGGACGGAGTGAAACGACCGGTAGACTCGTCCCAATCAGCAATGACACGAGATAAAGGCGTGGCCACTGTTACCGTTGGAGGTGGCGCCTGTGCCAAGGCCTGAGAAGAAATCAATGTAACGCCACAGAGGACCCAAATTCGCCACGACGCCGTAGTGGTCGAACTGATCGGCCCTCTAAAACTAACCCGACGCCTCACGACGTCGACGCTACGATGGGCGACGCCCAAGTGAACCAGGACCCGTGTGCAACGATGGCGGTAACCAACTGCCTGTAAGCTGCGCGAAGGACTGCTTGCCTGGACATCCTTTGGTTCGCTTCCTAGCGTGGTTCTGATTGCTGTTTGGCCGTTCTCACATGGCAATGTCTTGCCCAATTCAGACACGGCTTTTCGTTTCCAGACATGTTTTTAGGAGTTAGCTTTCTTATTGGATATGCTGCGTGTAAGAACTACAGCCTGATCGGATAAATGCCGACTTCTCCCTTTGCAGGGGACAAGCTTCATACCTACCATGCCAGAGGAGGGGAAATTGATGCTGGCAGGACGTCTCAGCTACGAGGACTTCAATAGACACCTGTTCTACGGAGACAATCGTCCCGATGTGCATCGGGTCCTGTCGATACGCCGAAACGGTGTTAAACGGCCATTTGCCGCCCGCTACATTCTAGCAACCAAGGCAGTGACAGTGCCTGTGGCGTCATTAATCGACTGCTTGGTGCCAATGGTTCACATGGCACCAAGGCCGCAATATAATATTGTCTACGACGGAAAGCTTATTCACCGTGAAGCGACTGCTTTGGGTACGTTCACGATCCGGGATCGTAGAGTAGGGCAGTACAATGATAGTCGTGTAGCTGATAATGTCAGCTTTTACATTCCGATGGCAGATTTAGCGGATATCACCTATAAAATGGGCGCTTCAAGAATTGAGGCTTTACCCACTCTCCTGGATCAATACTGTTACGATCCTATTATGTTCTACATCGCGAAAACAATGGATTGTGCACTTGAGCACCCGTCTGAGGTCTCGGCGTTATTTATAGGTCACATATTCGAAGCGGTATGTCTTCATATTGTTAAAACATACGGCGGTCTCAAAGAGCATGATGCGCTACGTCGCGGAGGACTATCGTCTGGTCAGGAAGCCAGAGTAAAGAGTATGTTGCTCGACGACTTAACGGCAGATGTGAGTTTGGAAGATCTAGCTGTTTCATGCGGAATGTCTGAACGACATTTTGCTCGGGCATTCAAGCAATCTACAGGCATTCCGCCGCATCGTTGGCTTTTGATGAAGCGAGTTGAACGAGCTCAGTCGATGCTGCAAAACACGGCATTACAAATCAGTGCAATTGCACTTGAATGTGGTTTTGCAAGCCAAAGTCATCTCACGCGCGTTTTCTCTAAGGCAGTTGGTGTCAGTCCGGCCGCTTGGCGCCGCCACTGCCGCTATTGAACCTTTGCCGGGCCGTCCACAGCCTAACTCAACTTGAGACAATCAGAAACCGATGCGAAGTCGACGACTGCCGGCACAGGGCGCTCGGATTATTGGTATGGTCGAAGTGGTCGGCGGTCGACTGAACCCGGTACGCCAACTGCCCAGTTCACGAGACATCCGGCGACTGCCGTGCCGCGCGGAGACAATCCTCACGCGTCCAGAAAACGTTGAACAAAGCAATCACGCGTAGTCTCAAGACTTCTGAGCCCAAAGTTCTCGAACCACAGGAGGTGCTTTCGCCGGGTCAATCCCGCGTGCAATGAGATAAGTCTCGTACATCACCTGAGTCTGGCCCGTGGTGTAGTAGAAATCGAGCGTCGTGCCGAGCCAGTCACGCCAGGTCTTGTCCACCTCCCGCCGCACACCAGCAGAGGTCGCGGAATATCGAATGGGTTCGGGCAGGACCACCGTGCCGAAGTGCGTCTTCTGCTGCATCAACACTAAGGCGGGGTGATAGAAGCATAGCACGTTCAGTTGACCCGCCTGAAACGCCAGCAAAGCCGGATCTAGCCCTGGAAAGCGTTTGATTGTCGCCTTCGGCAGCCGTGCGGTGACATCCCGCTCGGGCGCTGTACCAAGCGCCACGCCGATCGTGACTTCGGGCTTGTTGAGGTCACTCCAATGCTGCGCTGGAGTGCCATCGCACACCAGCACGCCCTGGGCATAGTAAAAGAACGGTTGGACTGGGAAATCCAATGCCAGGGCTCGTTGCGGGGTGGCGTCCAGTACGAACATGACGTCGTACTGGCCAGCCTGCAGCCCCGCTACCGCGGCCGCCCAAGTTGTTTCCACCGTCACCAGCTTGACGTTCAAGTCGTGGGCGATGGCTTCTCCCGCCAGAGTGCCGATCCCCCCCCAGGCGCCCGTCGATACATCCTTGTAGAACCAGGGTTCGCCGGGCACCACGCCGATACGGACCTCTCCTGTGGTGCGGATACGATCCCAAGTCGACGTGGGGGTCTGGGCGCGCGCGGTTCCCGCAGCGGTCAGCCCAGCGAGTCCGGCCAGTCCCAAACCCAACGCCGCACGGCGCTGCCGGTCATGTTCAGCCATTCCAGCATCGCCTTGTTCAATGATGCGGGCGAGCATAGGAATGGCGCTCTCGCGGCGTCAAGGAACCCCCTCCCCTGCGCATCTCCCGGATCGAGGCATTCGCGTTCCACCGCCGGTTGGACGGAGCCGCCTGGAACCCGGTCTCGCGGTGGCACGAACGCCGCGCACCGTTCATTCGCCTTGTGGCGGAAGACGGCAGTGTCGGGATCGGCGAAGGCTGGTCCGACCAGGGGAAGATCGCTGCCTTCTTCGACCATCTTCAGCAGGTCTCCGGCTGGCTGCTTCAGCAACGCTGCGACGATATCGACCCAATCCATGCTACGATGTTCAGCTCACCCAGCCGGCTACCGTGGGTGGCGCCCGCGGTCGGGAGCGCCATCGACATAGCGCTTTGGGATCTCCGGGCCCGACGACGCGTCACGCCCCTCCATCGCCTGCTCGGCAGTACCACTGGCGTCGTCGAGGTCTACGCCAGTGGCGGATTGTATGCCGACGGCAAATTCCTGAACGACCTTGCCGCGGAGATGCACGGCTACGCTGCCGAAGGCTTCACCGCCGTCAAGATGAAAATCGGCGCACTCCCTATGGCGGACGATCTGGCTCGCGTGTCGGTGGTCCGGGACGCCATCGGCTCGGGCCACCGGCTGATGGTCGATGCCGTCGGGCAATTGAGTAGGGCGACCGCGCCGGCGTGGATCGATGGCCTTGCGAGGCTGGGCGTCCATGCGATCCAGGCGCCACTACCGGAAGGCGACATCGATGGGATGGCTGCCCTTCAGGCTCGTGGGCCGCTGACGGTTGTGGCCCAGGAGCGGGAGCATGATCCGATGGTGTTTCGAGCCCTTATCGAGCAGCAAGCTGTAGGAATGCTCCAGTTCAACCCAGGATTGGCAGGTGGCGTCACCGGAGCGCGGGCGTTGACAGCCATGGCGAACGCGGCGGCCATCCCAGTCACCCTGCAATGCTATTCGACGGCGGTGATGCAGGCGGCATGCTGGCATATCGGGGCGGCGCTGCCCGGGGTGCAGTCCGTTGAGAACCACCAGTTCCACGACAGCTTAAACCAGGCATTGCAGCCAGAGATGGCCATTGTTCGGGAGGGCCAACTTCGATTGGGCGATCAGCCGGGTCTGGGCATCGATCCCGCGCTCTTCGACGGGTCGGTGCCCGGCCCAGGAACGCTGGAGCGTGTTTTCGCCAGCTCCAATTGATACAGGCGACAGGTCGCGGCAGGGTTCATCGGCGGCGCCGAAGCCGCTGAGGAGACCCAGCATGGCCGGCAGTCAGGACATCGCAGAAGACCCCCGCAACGCCTCGGTGCTGATTTGGCTAAACGGCCAATTGGTGCCACGCGACAAAGCCGTCGTCTCGGTCTTCGACGGCGGCTACATCGCCGGCGATGGTGTTTGGGAGGGAATGCGTCTGCATAACGGCCGCCTGCTATTCATAGACGAGCATCTGGACCGGCTCTGCCTCGGCGCCCGGGCAATCGACTTAAATATGGGCATGGACCGCGCAGCCCTGACGGCGGCGCTCATTGAGACGTGCCGCGCGAATGGCATGCATGACGGGGTCCATCTGCGCTTGATGGTGACACGCGGGGTTAAGCGCACACCCAGCCAGGACCCCCGCGCCACCATCGGACCTGCCACAGTAGTGATCGTCGCCGAACACAAGGTCCCGCCACTAAGCCTCGCGAGGACGGGGCTTGCCCTGCTGACGTCCACGATACGCTGCACCCGTGCCGACCAGTTCGACATGCGGTTGAACTCTCACAGCCGCCTGAACCTCATCACGGCCCTAATCCAGGCATACAAATCAGGGGCCGACGAGGCGTTGATGCTGGACGATGCCGGCTTCGTATCAAGCTGCAACGCGACAAACTTCTTTTTCGTGCGCAATGGCACGGTCTGCACTTCGACGGGACGTAGCTGTTTCAATGGCATCACTCGGGCCAAGGTGATCGAGCTATGTGCCCCTGCTGGGCTATTGGTGCGCTGCGAGGATTTCACCCTCCTGGATGTCTACGGCGCCGAGGAAGCGTTCGTGACCGGCACGTTCGGTGGATTGACGCCAGTGCGAATGGTCGATGGGCGCCCGCTGATTGGGTTACCCGGCCCGGTGACGGCGCGCCTAACCGCACAGTATCAGGCCTTAGTCGCCGCCAGTTGACGCTCCCCCACCATGTAGGCCTCAAGACAATTGAACCAGCGAGCGCTTTTCGTTCCCGTTGCTGTTGGACATAGCCCAGGCCACCTATAATATCTGGAGATGTCCGATGTTCCTACTTTGTGGACGCAAAGAAGCTGTTGAGAAACGTTGAAAAATGATATTAGTGTGCGCCCGAACTATTGGCTTCGTGTGGAATGATCGTGTCGGAAGCCGCAGCCCAGCTCTTCTTGGCGATACCCAGAAACGGCAGTTGGATGCGGGGAAGGGGGCCGCATAGCGCTACCCTCATCGGTCTTCTAGACGCTGGGTGCCCATACTTCGAAGAAAACGCCATGCCTGACGATAATCGCGATGTAGAAAGGCTCGTTCGACTTACAGTCGCGGGTAAGGGCATTGTTGATACCGTCATTGACTCATATCTAGCGTCACCAAGTGGTCACATCACGTCTAACATCCAAGACTTGCTGCCTGCTGCGCCACAGACGCATGAAGCCGGCAAACCCATGTTATAACCCGCCCTTCCCGCGCAGCGAATCGTCTGCCTATCTATGCTTTGCACCCACAATGCGCTAGCGCCGGACCTACGCCATTTCCGATAGCCGGCTGCCTCGGGCCAAGATCGCTGGCTTCGCGCCACGGCGTCACTCGTCCGTTGTACGTACTGCGCGATCTCTTCGCACTCGCGGCGGGTGAGCATGATGAGCTGGGTCGAGCGAGCAACCGCAGCCCTTGTCGTGTCGATGTCGACTTCCACATCAGACCGCATGCGGATGATTATCTGAAACGACTTAGCCGATTGCAAGCCGCATTCTGGACATGAGAGTGGAAGCTTTGGCGTCATGACGCCTTTGCGACACGTGGGCAGCTCTGCTGCTGCCCTGCAAACCCGCCACAGATTGATTAAAATTGTGACGCATCCCCCATTTGGGGGATGGAACCTTCCGTTCCGCAAGACAGGCTTCCTCGACAAATCAATGCGGCCTTAAAAGGCGACGGTCATGAAGTTCGTGGAGCTGCGGGAATATCTGGGCTTCCTTGAGGCAGTGCAAATACTCAACCACATTGTTGCTGGCGACCTGCCGCACCCGGTCAACGGCTTCATTGCGTCAGACAACAGGGCACACTGGCACCGTCCAGCAGTCGACATCGCGCTCATGGCTCTCACCAACCTGCGGCGACCAAGCCGTCGTGCGATACCGGAATGGACGCAAGACGTCAGCTTTAGCAGGGCTTAAGGCCTCGCCTCGCAGCTCTGTCCTATGAGCGTGGCGACCAATGTCCTACGATGACACTCGCCGACAAGCTACTACACTGCGGCTCTGCATTGCTGCGTTTGGTTTGAACGGTTTGGCGCTGACGGCATGGACCCACTGGCTCACCAAAAATCTTGCCTCAATGACACTGGGAGATTGGCAGCTTTATGTGCCCCTGGCTGTCTGCGCCTTAGTGGGGTTTGTCGTCGACATTTGGCGGCAGGCGAGGCGCTAGGCGCGGCTCACATCCGCCGATCGCCGGCCCACATCTC
>NZ_LMUY01000082.1:0-19737 GCF_009765685.1 Acidisphaera sp. L21
CCCCATTAAGCCCTAACCTCAAGAAAGTACATAACACCCTCTAGATAGCGCTGATACACCATGCAATACCGACAAGCGAGGTAGCCTGTGAAACACATTTAGCCCGAAACCTTTTCGCAGCCTGTGAGTAGGTTTACGCGACATAGGCCTCGACACTGATTCTGAGGCCGCAGCGGCGTGGCCTTCTGGCCAACCGCCGTCGTCCATTCTACGGTCCGCCGGCAGGGCCGGCGGCAATGGCGTCAATGATGTTGCAATTACGTGTACGCCCGGTCGAACGTGTCGAGTAGTTGCGGCTACCTGGTAAGGCACTCTTCAGATCAGGTTATTGTATCCGACGTTCACTTGCCACTTGATGCGTCTCGGTGGTAGTCAGATTCTGACCGAAGTGACGTGCAACTGAGCGCCACCGGGCTCGGGGTGGCAAGTAGAGGGCTGTGGCCCTATAGACATGGTGCATCCGGGGTCCGGCAACCCGCCACGAATGCCCCGCCTTATTTCGACTAGGCCCCCGTATGATCCTCGACGAGCGTACCTACGCCATCCATCCAGCCCATGTGAAAGAGTATCTCGACATCTACGTGGCGGAGGGTATGGCGCTTCAAATTAGCCATCTGGGCAATCTTGTGGGCTGGTTCACCACCGATGTCGGCGTGGTCAACGAGGTCGTTCATATGTGGCGCTATGCCGATATGGGGGATCGCGAGCGGCGGCGTGCCTCCATGGACGCGGACCCGCAGTGGCAGGTCTTTCGGATGCGCACCTCCAGCTTTGTGCAGTCGATGCGTAGCCGAATTTTGCGTCCGACTGTTTTCTCGCCGATGCGCTGAATGCTAGACGCGCAAAGTATAGCCTGGCGATTGCTTGCAATTCTGGCGGTCATACTGCCTTGCAAAGCGGGTTTCGCTGCACTGCCAACCATTCCCGTTTTGGTACCGATCATCAGTTTATTGGCGGCAGAGGGCAGCAGCCAACGCAACGGCGCATTGCTGGCTTTGCTGACCCCTCCCTTTGGTGTGAAGCCGCCATTCACAGTCACTGATACCGGCACCACACCCGGAGGCGCCTTCAATGGGTCAGAACGGGCTGTCTCTGACGGGCGTGTCACAGCCGTAGCGGCGTCTATGCTTGGCACGCAGATGCTGGCCATGTTGCCGCAAGCAGCGGAGCAAAAAGCGCTGATCGTCACGATTTCGCGGACAGCGGATATTACCCGCAAAGGCAACCGGTTTGTCTTTCAGTTCTTCCCTGCCGACAGTGTCGTAAAGAGTGCGCAGGTTCGCTATGCAATCGACACTTACCACATCAATTGCCCGGCGGTGATCCCGCAGACCATCGCCTATGGGCAAAGCGGCCGGGTAGAGATCGTCGAAGCACTGGCGGCGAATGGTGTAATGCCCGTCGATCAGTATGGGCTGGACATAAATGGTGCGTGATAGGCAGCCTATGCTGGCGGAGGCTCGGGCTGCAGGTGCCGACTTGCTGCTGCTGTAGTTGCACGGCGGGCCAACGTCGCTGTTGCTGAAAGCGGCCGCGGCGGTGAATATTGGTCTGCCGAGCGTTGCCGGGTTGGGCTTGGCACAGCCCGCCACGACGGCGCTGTTGCAGCCGGCGGAGATCAAGGGCGTTTGCGCTGAGACCCGGTCGTCGCCGATCTCGGCAGAGACTGCAGTACGGCGCGGCTTCCTTGATCGATATTGCGCAGCGCTCAAAGCGGATCCGGATGGGTTTGCGCTTGGCCAATACGACGCGACGATGATGGCTCTGGACGCTGTGGCACACGAGGCGGTCGACGCGGCGGCGGTTACTCGGGCGCTTTACAACGCGAACTATAACGGGTGAGCTGTGGCCTACAATAGTGACGGCCAGGGTTACATGGCCGATTCGGCGGTGATCGTGTGTTTCGATGGCGCTTCCCGCGTGCTGTTGGTAGTCAACATTACGCTTTCCCGCTAGTCACGCCCTGATATGCCACGTTAGAGATGGCTGCCGAAACGTCTGCTGGAGTCGGTATCCAGTAAATGCGATGATCGTCGGCATCTTCGCCGTGGGTGCGACTTTGGCAGGAGCGGCCGGCCTTCTGCTGTCGAATGTGTTTGTCGTCACACCAACCACTGGGTCGGATTACATCCGCTAAGCCTATATCGCAGTCGTCATTGGCGGCTGGGGTAGCATACCCGGGTCCGTGGCCGGGGCGGTGCTGATCGCGGGGTTTGAGGTGCTGTTCCCGAGCCTTCCCGTGCTGCCGCCCGTCTTGGGCCGCCTGCCCGGTGCCGAACAGTGTTCTCCCAAACCGTCTCGTCGGTCGTCCTTGACGTGGCGGTCCGGGTGGTCCTGGTGGTGCGGCCATGCGGATTGCTTGGCCAGGCCGTAGGCACGCGGCCATGACCCGGTTTGGTCGGTGACCGCCCAGGCACAAGTGTCGTTGCTGTTGAGCGCGGCAGCGCTAATTTATGCCGCTCGGGTTATGCCGTCCGCCTCGGGCTATGCGATGCGCGTGCTCTCCACGGCGGGCGTCTATGCGTTGCTGACGATCGGCTGCGGGTTTATCTTCGACCATGCGGGCGCACTGTCGCTGGCAAAGGGCGTCTTCATGGGGGTAGGTGCCTACGTCTCCGGCCTTCTGACAACGCCGTGCGGCGTTGGATTTGATGCAGCGCTGCCCGCAAGCATTGGACTTCCCGTGTTGTTGGCGCTGGTGCTCGCAATTCCGGTTCTGCGGCGCGCAATTTGGCTTCTGGTAAGCTTAGGTGCTTTACAGGCACGGCAGATTACGCGCGCACGCTTGGGAAATGCTTATGCGTTGCTGCGCGTGCAACCCACCGACGCAAGCGCCGTCGGGATCGATACGGGATGGCTTCGGCTTGTCGCATTCGTGCTCAGTGCCGGCTATGCTGAGCTAGCCGGGTCGCTGTACGTGCACACGATCGAGGTGTTGTCGCCCGATGTGCCTGGTTTTCCCGTCATGGTTCCTTGCCTGACGATTGCAGTGGCGGGCAGCCGCCTTCGGATCACCGGCGCCATCGTCGGGTCGGTCACCGAATTGCCAGAATGGGCCCGCTTTCTCCGCGACGATTATATGCTCGCGTTTGGGTGCATCCTGCTTGTCATCGTAGTAGCAGTACTCGGGGGCCTGGCCGTCGTGGCGGAGCAGCTGTTGGCGAAGGCCTTGCCTCTAGCAAAGGCTCTCATGCCGATCGCAATCCCGGTTACGCTGAGGCGTGTGCCTGAAACTAGAGTTGTACTTCGCGTAGCCGGGGTGAAGCGCAGTTTTGGCGGCGTGGTGGCGCGAGATGGCGTATCTCTCGACATCCGTAGCGGCGAAGTTTTGGCCCTTAACGGGCCGAGCGGCTCGGGTAAGACGGCGTTGTTGACCTCCATCACCGGTGTCTTTTCTACTGGATGCGGGCGAAATCACGCTATGCGGTGGAACGGTCGTTGGAAACGCACCGTATCGCATTGCAAGGCGCGGTATCGCGCGCACCTTTCAAACCGCGTCATTGGCCCGGAGTTATCGGCTCTGGACAATGTCGCGGTGGCTCGCAACGCGGCGCGTGTTGGGCTCGTCACGGCCCTGGCCGCCGGCTGGCGGGACAGCGCTTGAAGCCGGGCGCGGGTCGAGGCAATGGGGTTGCTGGACTGGGTGGGCGTCGCCGCATTCGCTGGCACCCGGGCGCAGTGCTGCCGCCCAGCTTGGCCCGCCGTGTCTAGCTAGCCCGCGCCTGGTAACCCAGCCCCGCATCATCCTACTCGACAAGCCGGCGGCGAGCCTCAACGAGACGGAGCAAGCCGATCTTGCGCAGCGTCTGCGCAGGGTGGCGTGGGATGCCGTGGCGGTGCTGGTAATCGAGCACAACATGGCCTTTCTTGCGGCGCTGGTCGACCGCATGGTGTGCCTGGACGTTCGTCGCATAATGGCGAACGGGTCGCCGGAGAAGGTGCGCTCCGACCCACGAGTGATCGAGGCCTATCTGGGTAGCGCGCCATGAGTGCTCGCTGCTATCGTTAGAGGCCTTAGAAGTGGGCTATAGCGCCGCGCCGGTCCTGCACAGCAGGAGCTTACATGTTGCCACTGGCAAGGCGTTTGCGGTTCTGGGGGCGAACGGTGCACGAAAGTCGACGCTGATGCGGGCAATCATTAGATGTGATCCCAGGGTTTGGTGTGCAGTCTTCTTGCTTGAGTGGAAGGAAGCGCTATGGGCCAGGTTTTCCATGGGGGCGCCACAACGACAGCGGCAATCCGTTGAGCGATACTGCATAGTCAAGAGAGCCTGAGGGACCTGGCCAAGCGTTACGGCATCAATCCCAAAACCGTCGCCAAGTGGCGCATCCGCAGCTCCGTCCAGGACCTGCCGACCGGACCCAAGAAGGCCCATTCCACCGTGCTGTCCGTCGAGGAAGAGGCCGTCGTGGTCGCATTCCGTCGACATACATTGCTGCCACTGGACGACTGCCTGTATGCCCTCCAGGCCACCATCCCGCACCTGACACGGTCCTCGCTGCACCGCTGCCTGCAACATCATGGCATCTCCCGGCGCCCCGAAATCGAGAGCGCCGCTCCGGGCAAACGCAAATTCAAGACCTACCCGCTCGGTTACTTCCACATCGACATCGCCGAAGTCCAAACCGCCCAGGGTAGGCTCTATCTGCTGGTTGCCATCGACCGCGTGACCAAATTCGCCTTCGTCGAACTGCATGAGAAGGCCACACGCCGTATCGCCGGAGACGTCCTGCGCGCTGTCATCAAAGCCGTGCCATACACCATCCATACCGTGCTGACCGACAACGGCACCCACTTCACCTCACCCGGAAATATCTGCTCAGCCTCCGCCGAGATCTGCCGCGCCATGGATTGTGGCGAGCCGTTCATGGCGCATGCTTTCGAATACGCCTGCGCCCAAAACCACATCGATCATCGGCTCACCAAGCCTGGCCATCCATGGACCAACGGCCAGGTGGAACGCATGAACCGCACCATCAAGGAAGCCACCGTCAAGCGCTTCCATTACGACACCCACGATCAGCTCCGAAGGCACCTCGGCGAATTCATCGACACGCACAATTTCGGCCGAAGACTGAAGACCCTCAAAGGCCCCCCCTACGAAGCCATCTGCAAAATCTGGACACACGAGCCCAAACGATTCACCCTCAATCCGCTCCACCAGATGCCGGGACTAAACATCTAAACCTGTGAACCTTAACCTCATCCTGGGCAACTGTCTGCGCACATGGCGAAGCGCTTCGTCACCGCAGGTAGACTTCGATCCAATGCGGCATCAGTACCCTGCAGACGCGCCCGCCGCTTGCGCGGTGCGCATCTCCTATCGATATGGACTGCATGAAGATAAATCATATAAGGCAATACGGCTGCAAAGGGGAGGAATGCTGCCATGTCCGGAACTGAAGCGACGGAGCAGCTTATACCAGGTCCTGATGTGTGTGACTCATGGGGCTTGCGCGGCTCGAGGCAGGTGTGATTCCTGTCTGGGGAGCTCAGGAGTTCTCGATGGCGATCGCGCTTCGGCCGGATTTTGATAGCTTGAGTTTGCGTCTTGCGGCGCGCGCAAGTGATGATCCAAATCAGGTGCGCCGATTGCTGGCCCTTGCAGCGATCTATGACGGTTCGACGCGGCGCGAGGCGGCAGCGATCGGCGGGGTGACCTTGCAGATCGTCCGGGACTGGGTGTTGAAGTTCAACGCGTCCGGTCCGGAAGGTCTGATCGATCGCAAAGCACCTGGAAAGCCATCGTTGCTCGACGGGAAACACCGGTCGGCTTTGGCAGAGATCGTTGAAAGCGGGCCGATCCCAGCCATCCACGGTGTGGTCCGTTGGCGGATCATCGATCTCTGCCAATGGCTTTGGGAGGAATTCCAAATCAGCGTCTCCAAACAGACGCTGAGCCGAGAGCTTCGAGCCATGAATTACCGTAAATTGTCTGCGCGGCCGCGTCATCACGCACAGGCAGCCGGTGCCATCGAAGAATTTAAAAAAAGTTCCCAACCATCCTGGACGCGATTGCGCAGAGTCTCGGGCTTAATCCCAACTCTATAGATGTCTGGTTCGGTGACGAAGCGCGGATCGGACAGAAGAACAAGATCACCCGCCGCTGGAGCCGTCGGGGCTCACGCCCCTCGGCACCGCAGGATCAGTGTACCGCGTCCACCTACATCTTTGGCGCAATCTGTCCCAAGCGAGGCCAAGCTGTCGGACTGATCCTGCCCTGGTGCAACACGGAGGCAATGAACCTTCATTTGGAAGCCATTGCCGCCAAGATCGAGCCTGGTCGACATGCCGCACTCTTGCTCGACCAGGCCGGATGGCATCTGTCGGCCGATCTGGTCGTTCCCGGCAACATCACCATCGTCCCGCTTCCCGCCAAATGCCCCGAGCTCAACCCCCAGGAAAACGTCTGGCAGTTCATGCGCGACAACTGGCTGTCCAATCGCATTTTCAGTAGTTACGAAAACGTCGTCGACCACTGCTCCGATGCCTGGAACAAGCTTGTCGATCAGCCTTGGACCATTATGAAACTCGGCTTGCGCAAGTGGGCACATGGGTTCTGATCATCAAGACATGGTATTAGCCATTGGCTTTACGAGTTCGGCCGCGGTCTAACCGTCGTCGATGCGAGTGTGGTCGCCGGGCTGTTTCGCGAGGAATGCTATTGGCGCGACCTGATCGCGTTCACTTGGACGATTCGCACGATGGAGGGGGAAGCCGGCGATACAAGTGATGGTCGATGATTGTGCCGCCTATGCTCAGCCGAGCGCATGGGCAGTCGAAGGCGAGACCAAGGAGGCGAACGACGTCGTCGAGGGCTGGATCACTTTCGAAACCGCCGTTGCCCGTGGCTGCGGATACGCCCGGCGGCGGGGGGCAAGTGCTGGACTTTGCTGACAGCCATGATGGAATTAAAGGGGTTTGAGGAGAGACAAGGTACGACGCGCGAAATGGGTGTGCTGCCGCGGGACGCGCCTGATCTCCGCACTTGGCTCGAACACCGCACGGAGATCACTGCAAGTCTGGGACGCGACGTGCAGCCGTATTGCGTCATCATCGGTGGTGGCCAGGGTGGCCTGGCGCTGGCGACGCGGTTGAAGCTGTTGGGCGTGCCGACGCTGATCGTCGACAAGCATGCGCGTCCCGGTGACAATTGGCGAAAGCGCTACAAGTCGCTTTGTCTGCACGACCCGGTTTGATACGATCACATGCCTTACATTCCATTTCCTGCGCATTGCCCGGTGTCCACGCCGAAAGACAAGCTGGGCGATTGGCTGGAGATGTATACAAGGTGATGGAACTGGATTGCTGGAACAGCACCACCTGCCAGAGCGCAGAATACGACCCGGCAACGAAGCGGTGGACACCTGTGGTGGATCGGAATGGCGAAATCATCACTTTACGCCCGTCCCAATGGTGCTCGCCGCCGGCAATGCCGGTTTTCCAAACATGCCTAATATCCCGGGTATGCAGGCTCTCCAGGGCGTAGAGCACCATTCCAGCGACCACCCCGGTGGAGAGACCTATGCCGGCAAACGCTGCGTGGTCACCGGATCCAATAACTCCGCGCACGATATTTGCGCCGACCTGGCGGAGCACGGCGCCGACGTCACGATGCTGCAGCGATCCTCCACTTTAGTCGTCCGGTCGGAGACGATGCTGCGTCTGTCTTGTAATGTACTGTACTCGGAACAGGCGGTCGCCGCCGGGTTGATGACAGAGCGCGCGGATTTGATGACAGCGTCGATTTCTTACCGCCTGTCACCGACCGTCCAGACGCCGATTTGGCAACAAATCGCGCGAGAGGATGCGTCGTTCTACAAGCGATTGGGCGCCGTATGATTTCTGTATGATTTCGGCGAGGATGGGTCGGGACTTTCGTTGAAATATCTGCGTCGCGGTTCGGGCTACTACATTGATATCGGTGCGTCGGAGATGATCGCCAACAATACGATCAAACTGCACAGCGATTCCGGGATTGCAGCGATCAAACCGCATTCAGTGCTGCTAGAGGATGGCAATGAGTTGCCGGCGGATCTGATCGTCTACGCCACCGGTTATAGCTCGATGACCGATTGGGCGGAAATGCTGATCTTGAAAGAGGTGACAGACGCGGTAGGGCCGTGTTGGGGACTTAACTCCGACATCACGCGTGACCCCGGGCCGTGGGAGGGCGAGTTGCGCAATTTGTGGAAGCCGACCGCGCAGGAGGCGCTGTGGTTCCATGGCGGCAATCTAGCTCAGTCGCGGCACTATTCGCGTTATCTGGCGCTTCAGTTGAAGGCGCGAATGGAGGGGTTCCGACCCCAGTCTATGACGCCTAAACCTCGACCCTGATGCACGCGACGCGGTGATTTGGCCCGACCGTATCCAGGGGTGGAGGGGTCGCCGCGCAGGCGTCGATTGCGATCGGGCAGCGCGTGCGGAACACGCAGCCGGAGGGCGGGTTGGATGGACTGGGCGGGTCGCCGCCCAATAGAATTCGAACTCGCCGCCGAGTTGGGTCCAGGCTGGGAGAGGCGGAAAGGAGCGCTTGGGTGTAGGGATGTTTTGGCCGTTCCAGCACGTCTTCGGCTGGCCCTTCTTCCATGATACGCCCGAGATACAGAACGATCACTCGATCACAGAGCGAGCGAACGATCTTCAGGTCGTGGCTGATGAACAGCATGCCGATGCCAAGCCGAGTGCGTAGATCCGCAAACAGGGCAATGATCTGCGCTTGCACCGAGACGTCGAGCGCAGATACCGCCTCATCCGCGACCAGGAAATCTGGTGAGGTCGCGAGCGCCCGCGCGATGCCGACACGTTGGCGCTGGCCTCCGCTGAACTCGTGCGGGAAGCGATCGGCATGCGCCGCGGTTAGGCCGACCTGGGCCAGCAGAGCCTTGATCGTCGTGCGGCGTTGGGCGCGGGGAACGCGGTTGTTTATCGCCAGTCCGTCCTCAATCTGCGGACCAATGCGGCGACGCGGGTCGAGCGAGGCGTAGGGATCTTGGAACACCAATTGCATGCGGCGGCGTCGTTCGGCGCGACCTTCTCGGTCAGGGCCGGCGATGTCCACGCCGTCCAGCAGCACGCGACCCTCGCTGACGGGCAACAGTCCTAGTATGAGCCGGCCAATGGTGCTTTTGCCCGAGCCACTCTCCCCAACTAAGCCAACCGCTTCGGCCCGGCCGACGGTAAGCGACACGTCGGACACGGCATGCACCACCCGTGCGTGGCGGAATAGCCCGCCGCCGCCAAAGCGCCGGGTCAACCGCTCGGCGGAGACTAGAGGCGTCACGCTACGGCGCCGATAGAGGGCGCGCAGGCCTGCAGTTCTTGCCAGCGGACGCATCGGGTCATGCGCCCTGGAGTGGCGTTAACCAGCGGTGGACGCGCGGCTTCGCAGGCCGGGCGCCGGTGGTCGCAGCGCGGGGCAAATATGCAGCCGGGTGGCAATGCGTTGATGGGGGGTACGATACCCGGCACGCAGGCAGGCAGCGAACCGTTTTCGGATGGTGCACTGCGGAGGAGAGCTGCGGTGTAGGGGTGCAGCGGGTTGGCGAAGACGGCGATGGCATCGCCATGTTCCACAATTTCGCCGGCATACATCACGGCGACGGTGTCGGCGATTTCCGCCACCACCGGCAGGCTGTGGGTGATAAACACCATGCCCATGTTGCCATCACGCTTCAGCGTGGCCATCAGTTCCAGCACCTGCGCCTGGATGGTGACGTCCAGCGCAGTGGTCGGCTCATCGGCGATCAGCAGACTGGGGCTGTTGGCCACAGCCATGGCGATCATCGCGCGCTGTCTCATACCGCCGGACATTTCAAACGAGAAGACGCGGGCTCGGCGCACTGGATCTGGGATGCCGACCCGCGTGAGCAACGCGATCGCCTTTGCCTTCGCTGCACTGTTGGAAAGACGTTTATGCGCCTGAAGGACTTCCGCGATCTGGTCGCCGACACGGTGAACCGGATTCAGGCTGCTGAGCGGATCTTGGAACACCATCGCCATGCGGTTGCCGCGCAGGCGCTGAAGCTCCGATTCCGGCGCCCGCAGCAACTCGTTGCCGTTGACCCATACGGCACCGGATATCGGGCGAGCGGCCAGCGGCAGCAGGCCCATGATCGACAGGCCAAGCAGCGACTTGCCCGAACCGCTTTCGCCGACGATCGCCAGCGTTTCCCCGGGGCGCAATCGCAGCGACACCTCGCGCACCGGGTAAATCGTGCCGCCAGGCGTGGCGATGGCGACGGTCAGGCCCTGGACCTCTAGCACCGGCCCGGTATGGGGCAGCATACCAGGCGCCAGGGCATCCATCAACCGGCGACGGCCGGACAGGCGACGGTGCGGATCATTCGCGTCGCGCAGCGCGTCGCAGGCAGCGTTCAGCGTCAGAATAGTCACCGATAATGCCAGGCAGGGCCACAGCAGTAGCCAAGGTGCTTGCGCCATTGTAGTGCGGGCTGCCGCGATCATCAGCCCCCATGACGATGCCGGGGGCACTACGCCCAGCCCCAGGAAGGACAGCCCACTTTCCAGCACCACGGCGGAAGACGCGGCAAGGCTGATCTGCACGAGCAGTGGTCCGCCGATATTCGGCAGCACGGTTCGCAGCAGGATGCGGGACGAACTGGCTCCCAGCACACGCATGGCCTCGACATATTCCTGCGACCTCACGGCAAGCACGCCGGCATAGGCTACCCGGGCAAACCCAGGCAGATAAACTAACGCCAGGACCGGAATGAGTGTCGATGCGCCCGGGCCTAGCAGTGTCACCACCAATAACGCCAGCAGCAGTGGCGGAAAGCACAGCACGATATCCATGCTGCGTACCGCTAGAAACTCCGCCAGGGGTCCCAGCAAGCCGCCGATCATGCCCAAGGCCGTTCCTAAGATGCAGGCGGCGGCAGTGGAGGTGGCGGCAACCAGCAGCGACACGCGCGCACCCCAGAGCAACCGGGTCAGCACATCCCGCCCATATTCGTCCTGGCCGAGCCAATGCGAGGCGGAGGGCCGCGCGAGGCGGTGGGCCACGTCCATCGATAGTGGATTGGACAACGGTAGTAGCGGCGTCACGAAGGCAGCGATTGCGATGATCGCCAGCGCCACGAATGGCCAAGATCTATACACGCGCCCTATCACGAGTTGCGCACCTGCGGATCCAGCGCGCCGTATATCAAGTCGACCGCGAGGTTAAGTGTGACGAACAGGACGGATATCACCAGCACCACGCCTTGCACCTCCGGATAGTCGCGGGCGTTCACCGCATCGACCAGCATGCCGGACAGGCCGGGGTAGTTGAACACGTATTCCACCAGAACCGTGCCACCCAGCAGCGTGCCGAGATGCAATGCCACAACCGTCACAACCGGCATAAGCGCGTTACGCAGAATATGCCTGGTGAGGATTCGATGGCGCGACAGCCCCTTCGCCCGGGCCGTGCGGACGTAGTCGCGCCATGACACGTCCAGGACGGAGGCGCGGGTGATGCGAAACACGGCCGAGAACAGGCCGGTCGCTATGGCGGCGGCAGGCATCGCCAATAGGGTAAAATGTTTGCCCGGCGCTTGCGCCAACGGCACGTAGCCGCCTGCCGACACCCAATGCAGCGTCTGCGCAAACAGCAGTACCATCAGCGTGCCCAACACGAAAACTGGCAAGGCCAGCCCGGCCGCGCTTATGATCGACAGAAGCCGGTCCGCAATGCCGCCGCGGCGCAAAGCGGCCAACATGCCCAGCGGCAGTCCGGTTATCAAAGCCAGCAGGGCTGCCGCGGCGATCAGTTCAAGCGTCCGAGGCAGTCGGCGCACGATCTCGCCGGTGACGGAACTGCCATCCTGCAAGCTTTCACCCAAATCGCCGCGCACGACCTCGCCAAGGCTTCTGAGGTATTGTGCCATCAGCGGCCGATCGAGGCCCAATTGCTCGCGTAATTGGTCGACTGCTGCTTGGTCTGGTGCCGCGCCGCCCTGGGATAGCAGCAGTTCCGCCGGGTCACCCGGCACCAGATGGATGGCGAGGAAAACGATACTGGCGACGACCCATACGAGCAGCAGCGAGATGCCAATCCGCTTGAGAACCCAGGCCATACGTCCTCCTTAATTGAAGCTGGTTTCCTCCAGGGTCGCGCCGGAGAAGAAGGTCAGCGCGCCGGGCATGTTGGTGAAGCCCCGCACGTCCTTCGTCATCGCGTAGCCTTGCGAACGCCATGCCAGGAACACGGCCGGGCATTCGTCGACGGCGACTTGTTGCAGATCCCGATAGATGGCAACGCGTTTCGCCGGGTCGAATTCGAAGCGGCCGGCGGCAAACAACTCACCGATCTTGGGAGTCTTCAGCTCGTAGCTGCGCGAGCCGCTGTTACCCTGCGTGCCGTCAATAAGGTTGGCTAGACCATCCGGATCGTTGCCGTCGGAGGTGGTGCCGTTGACCGCAATCTCATACTGGCCACGATTGCCAAGCGCGACACGGGTTGGCCAGTCGGGCAGCGCCAGTTGCGCCTGAATGCCGATTGCGGCGAGGTCTTGTTGCATCAAGACAGCTGTGTCCTTGTGCATCCCGTATTGTGCGGTCGCCAGCAGGGTGCAGGCGAAGCCGTCGGGCTTGCCTGCTGCAGCCAGAAGTGCCTTGGCCTTGGCTGGGTCGTAATTCCAGGCCTGAGCTAGCTTACCGTCGTAAAAAGGGCTGGATTTCACGATCGGCAAACCCTCGAGCGCTGCACCGCGCCCGAAGAACACAGTTTTGACGATGTCTTCCCGGTTGATTGCATGTGCGACGGCCTGGCGGATGCGCGGATCGACAAATGGGCCGCGGGCGCCGTTAAAGGTGACATACATCACCGGGCCATCGGTGGATTCCAACTTCAGCTTCGGGTCGGCCTCGATTCCGGCCATAGACTGCCACGGCACGTATTCGATGAGGTCGACGTCGCCGGATTGTAGAGCCGCAACGCGGGCCGTTTCATCGGCATAGACGATTACGTTGATCGCTTTCAGCTTCGGAAAGCCCGGGCGGTAGAACTTGTCGAACGCGGTTACTTGGATCGAGACCCCGCGATCTTGCGACTGGATCACGAACGGGCCGCAACCGATACCGGCGCCAGCCTTGTCTAGCGAGCCTTTGGCTACGATCGGCATCTCGTAGGCTGCCAGCCAGAGAGGCAACGTAGCGGTTGGCTGCTTCATGATGATGCGGACTGTGCGAGCGTCCGGCGTTTCGATCCGGTCCATACCTAGGAATTGGCCACGCATGTAGGCCGTCGACTTCTCCGCGACCACCTGCTCCAGCGTCCACTTTACGTCCTCGGACGTGACCGGCGCGCCATTGTGGAAATATGCCTCGCGCAGATGGAACACCCAGCCGCTGTCGCCGTCGCGTGCATAGGACTCCGCCAATTCACCGCGAAGCTGGCCCCTGGCGTCGTAGGACATCAGGCCGCGATGGGTCATTAGCGTGATGGTGCCTGCCGCCGTACCTGCCTGCACCCAGGGCTGAAAGCTGGGCGGGTAGCTGGATAGGCCGAAGCGCAATGGCCCCTCGTGAGGGGCGGCAAGGCCGGGGCGGCCCAGGAACGGCATTGCCGCACCGGACATTCCGGCGGCCAGCAGGGTGCGGCGGTGAAGGGCCATGCGCGGGTCCTCTCAGGCGGATTGGTTGAGTTGGGGATAGGTGCCGAGCGCGTCCTCAGGCGAGATGCGGCGCTCGGCGATGTCGCGTAGCACGGCGTCTCGGTCGCGTTCCGCCGGGTCCCCGTAGCCGCCGGCACCCGGCGTAATGATCTGCACCGTCTCACCGTCCTGCAACATGCCGGAGCCTTGGTGGAACGGCGCCACATTCTCACCATAAATAAAATTGCCCTTCCCACCGGGCAAACCGCCCAGGAGCCCCCATGGGGCGGATAGGGTGCGGGAGCCACCGAGGCGCAGCCGGGTGGGAGCTTCCGCGCGATAGATGCGGCGCAGGCCCATCCCGCCACGCTGCCGCCCGGCACCTCCGGACCCATCGACTAGTTCGTAGCGCAGCACGGTGAGCGGATACTCAATCTCCAGTGCTTCGACCGGGAGGTTGCTGGTGTTGGTCATGTGGACGTGCACACCATCTAGCCCATCGCGGTCGCGGCGTGCGCCGAAGCCGCCGGCGATGGTCTCAAGGTAAATCCAGGTGGCGCCGTCGCCCTTCTGGTTGCCGATGAAGCTGGCGACGGTGACCGAGCCGTTGGAGGCGGCGGTGACGCGTTCCGGCACCACCTGCGCCATTGCGCCGTGGATCAGATCCACCACGCGCTGACACGGGCCGATGCGACCGTTCACCGCGGCAGGATGGACGCAGTGCAGCACGCTGCCCGGCCGGGCAGACACATGGAGTGGGCGGGCAAGGCCCGCGTTCGGCAGGATGGACGGATCCACCACTGTCTTAACCGCATAGTACACGGTGGAGAGCAGGGCAGTGTAGACCATGTTGAAACCGGCGCGAACCTGGTCCGGCGAATCGAAAAGGAGAAACATCTCGTCCCCGGCGATCTTGATCTCGCACGAGAAATCCATCTCGCCCTCAATCTCAAGGTCGTCATATAAATCGGTGAAGCGGTAGGTGCCGTCGGGGATGGCGGCAATGCCGGCGCGCATCTTGCGCTCGGCGTAGTCCAGCAACGCGTCACCGGCGGCAAGCACGACGTCCCGCCCATATTTCGCGCAAAGGGCGCCGAGACGTTCCACGCCGAGCCGATTGGCCGCCATCTGCGCCCGTAAGTCGGACAGTCTCTCGTGTGGCACCTGGCAGTTCAGCAGGATCAGTTCCTGCACGTCCCTCTGCAGCACACCGGCCGAGTAGAGGCGGATTGGCGGGATGCGCAGGCCTTCCTGGTAAATGTGGGCGTGGCCGCGGTCGGCGAAATCCGAATGGTGCGCCGTGTTGACGGCCCAGGCGACGATTGCACCCTCGACGAAGATCGGCTCTGCCAAAACGATGTCAGGCAAATGGGTGCCCCCGCCTTCGTAAGCATCATTGCCAACGAAGACATCGCCGGGCTTCATGTCGGCAACGGTATGACGCTTCAGGATGTGTGGGATAATGCCGATGAAGGAACCGAGATGCATTGGAATATGCTCAGCCTGGCACAGCGTGTCGCCGTTGGTGTTGAACAGCGCGGTGGAGCAGTCTCGCCGTTCCTTGATGTTGGTGGAATAGCTGGCGCGGACCAAAGCCTCACCCATTTCCTCGGTAATAGAGGATAAGGCGCTGCCAATGACCTCGACCGTTATCGGGTCGACGGTAGGGCGGGGCAAAGCCTGGTTCATGCGGCCTCCAGAATCAGGTTCAGAAAGGGTTCGACGGTTGCAACCATATTGGGCAGAACCACAGTGGTGGTGTCCATCTGCTCAATAATGGCCGGACCGGCGATGCGGTTGCCCGCACGCAGGCTCTGCCGGTCGTAGACGGGACAGGCAGCGAAGCCGCCGGCTTCCGGCAGCCATACCTCGCGCTGCCCGGTGATTGCGCCGCTAGCGTCCGGTCCCTGGTCGGACTGGGGCTGGAACTCCGCTTTGCTGACCAGGCCCGCGGCCTCGATCCGGAAGGTGACGAGTTGCACCGCCTCGCCCTCGGCCACGAAGCCGTACATGCGTTGATGCGCGGCGGCAAACCCCACGGCCAGGACGTCGAGCGTCGCGGCGGCTACCGGGCCATCCGGCACCACCACAGCTAATTCGTAGTTTTGACCGGCGTAGCGCATGTCGACCGTGCGGGTGATCTTGCTTGCGCCTGGGGCGATGTTTTCACTGCTGAACCAGTTATCGGCCTGTCGACGCAAGGTGGTGAAGGCCTGTTCCATCGCCGGAAGAGCCGCCTCGTTCATGGTCAGCAAGCGGGTTGTGGCGAAATCGGCCCGCAGATCGGTCAGCAGCAGGCCCATTGCGCAGAGGATGCCAGGGTTGCGCGGCACCAGGATGCGGCTGATGTCTAACTCGCGCGCAAGTCGGGCAGCGTGCAACGGGCCGGCGCCGCCAAACGCAATCAGCGTGTAATCTCGCGGATCATGTCCGCGTTGCACGCTGACGACCCGAATGGCGCGGGCCATGTTGGCGGTTACGACGGAGATGATGCCCTGCGCCGTCTCCATCACACCCATACCGAGTTGGTCGGCCAGGCGAGCAATGGCCGCACGTGCCAGATCCTGTCGCACTGGCATGCGGCCGCCCAGCAGATGCGTTGGGTTCAAGGTTTGCAGCACTACGTTGGCGTCAGTCACTGCGGCTTCGGTGCTGCCCTTGTCGTAGCAGACCGGGCCGGGGAAGGCGCCGCAGGAGCGGGGGCCGACCTTCAGCAGTCCGCCACTATCCACGTAGGCGATCGACCCGCCGCCGGCGCCGACCGTGTGGATGTCCAGCATTGGGGCCTTGATCGGGTAGCCATGCACCGTCGCTTCACTCGTCAGGCGACAAGCGCCACCCTGCAGCAGTGCCACGTCGGTGCTGGTGCCGCCCATGTCAAAGGTGATGAGGTCGGGGTAGCCGGCCATTTTGCCGACCGCCTGTGCAGCGACCACGCCCGTGCTGGGGCCGGACAGGATGGTGCGCACCGGCAGCCGCGCCGCCTGTTCGAAACCGATGACGCCGCCATTGGACTGGGTCAGCTGGGGCGCCACGCGCAGCCCCATTTCGGTCAGCCGAGCGGCCAGGCGCTTGATGTAGCCCCGCATCACCGGTCCGAGATAGGCGTTTACCACTGCGGTGCTCATCCGCTCGTATTCGCGGAATTCTGGGGCGACTTCGTGCCCGGTGCAGGCGAAAGCCCCTGGGAACTCCTCGTCGATGATGCGGCGGGCCGTGTCCTCGTGCTTCGGGCGGACGAAGCCGTAGAGGAAGCAGACGGCAACGGCCTGGACACCGGCATTGCGGAGAGTACGCACAGCCTCCCGCATGGCCTGTTCATCCAACGCGGTTTCGACCGTGCCGTCATGACGCACGCGCTCTGGCACTTCCAGGCGCAGATCGCGGGCGACCAGCACGGGTGCCTTATCGGCCTGCAGATCGTAGAGGTCGGGACGCTTCTGCCGGCCGATCTCTAACAAGTCGCGGAAGCCGTCCGTGGTGATCAGCCCAGTCTTGACCCCTTTGTGCTGGATCAGCGCGTTGGTGGCGACGGTGGTGCCGTGGCCGAAAAAGCTGATGTCGCCGGCGCTGGAGCCAACGCGGGCTATGCCCTCGGCCACGCCCTGGGCGATGCCGCTAGAGGGATCCTGCGGGGTCGATGTTACCTTCCAGACGTCGATCCGGCCGCTATCATCGTCGAAGAGACATATGTCGGTGAACGTTCCGCCCGAATCTACGCCGACGCGCCAAGCCATCCGCTATCCTTCCGATGCGGGCACTTTTCCAACCCGCAAACCACCGCTCGATATCGCCGAACGGATCACGTATACACGGCGTATGCAACAGGAATCACGGCCCTGGGCGCCTGCAAAGGCTCGCGTCTACGATTATGTCCGCCGGGCCATCCTAGATGGCGAATTGGCAGGAGGCACCTTTCTGGAAGAGGAGCGGGTGTGTCTGGCGGTCGGCGTGTCCCGCACTCCAGTTCGGGAGGCCTTTCAGCAGTTGGAAAGCGAGCGGCTGATCGACCTCATGCCGCGGCGTGGCGCGCTGGTTAGGGCCGTGACGGTGCAGGAGCTGATGGAGGTCTACGAGACCCGGCTGATGATCGAGAGCCATGCTGTTCGCAAGCTATGCTCCGACCGCCAGGGGCCGCCGCCATCGATGGTGCAGACCCTGTCGCGAATGCAGCAGTCGGAAGACGACCAAACGCTGGAGCATGTCCAACTGAACACGGCGTTCCACCGTGCCCTGGTTGCTGCGGCTGGGAATAGCGTGATGCTGGAGTTGTTCGAATTCATGAGCACTCGGCAGGAGCGGGTGGCAATGACTTCGATCAGCATAGAACCAACGCGTCGCGATGTGATCCTGATGGAACACGAGCATCTGGTACAGGCGCTGGCCGAGCACGATGCCGCCTCCGCAGTCGCAACACTCACCGACCATCTTCGGCCTATCCGAGAGATCCTCCTGCACCTACCGGGCGCATCTCCCTAGGACAATTTTTTATTGTGCAGTGCAGCATCGCGTGACATTCTGATGATATGTTTGGATCTTCCCAAATCGCGGTCGCAGGGGTCGGGAGCCGATTAGGCAGCATCCGCTTCCTGGTCATCCTCAGCGCCTTGATGGCGTTCGCATCTATTTCGACCGACATCTATCTGCCGGCGCTTCCGGCGCTGGCAACCGCGTTCAGGACCGATGCAGGTCACGTCCAGATGACCTTATCGGGGTTCCTGATCGGGTTTAGCCTTGGCCAGTTGCTTTGGGGCCCGGTTGGCGATCGATACGGTCGGCGGGTGCCCATTGCATTGGGATTGGTGCTGTTCATTATCGGGTCGACCGGTTGCGCGATGTCGGGCTCGGCGGTTCAGATGACGTGCTGGCGGGTAGTGCAGGCGCTTGGCGCGTGCTCTGGCCCGGTGCTGGCGCGTGCGATGGTGCGCGATCTGTATGCCAAGGATCGCTCGGCGCAGATGCTGTCGACCCTGATGCTGGTGATGGGTATCGCACCCCTGCTGGGGCCGATCATGGGCGGCCAGGTGCTGGCGATATGGTCCTGGCAGGGCATCTTTTGGATCCTGGTGGTCTTCGGGTTGCTCGCGCTGCTGAGCCTGCTGGCACTGCCCGAAACTCTACCAAAGAACCGCCGCAGCTCTCAAAGACTGGGCGAGGCGATGATCGGCTACGTGCTGTTGGCGGGGAACCGTCGGTTGCTCGCCTATGCAGTGTCTGGCGGCTTCTTCTATGGCGGCATCTACGCCTATCTGGCGGGCACGCCATTCGCCTATATCACATATTACCATGTACCGGCCGAGGCCTACGGGCTTCTGTTCGGCATCAACATCGCCGGGATGATGGCCGCAAATCTGGTGAACAGCCGGCTGGTGATGCGCCTGGGGGCAGACCGGCTGCTGCGGTTCGGGGCGGTTGTCGCAGCGTTGTCTGGCGTGGCCCTCGCTCTCGACGCTCATTTCGGTTGGGGCGGGCTGGTCGGCCTGGTAGTGCCACTTTTTTTCTACATCTCGATGCTGGGCTTCATCGTCGCCAACTCGGTGGCGGGCGCCTTGTCGGCATTCCCGCACAAGGCGGGGGCGGCATCAGCCCTGGTGGGAGCGTGTCATTACGGCGCAGGCGTGGTTAGTTCGGCAATGGTGGGTTGGTTCGCCGACGGCTCGCCATGGACCATGGGTTGGATCATTGGCCTGTGTGGAGCGGGCACGTTCGTCAGCACGGGGTTGCTGACTCGTCCTGCGGCAGCTGTCACGGACGCTACGTCGAACGTAGCGAACTCCGTTCGGCCCTGAAGTAAGGGAGGGCAGCCGTTTCATCATCGTTCCGGTGCCCAAAGCCGGTCCCCGGTGAAACCTGATAACTTCACCAACAGGCCATCCGGCCATGACGCCGAAACGGCTTCTAGTCCGTCAGGCAGCTTCGGCAAGCCGGCCGACGCCTGAGCCGCACAACTGCGACCCCAGGAGACTAGCTTCGCGATTAGCCGCCACCGACAAAGGGTGCTCCGGCCGAGGGCCGCTGTGCCTCAGTTGCCTTGGTGTCTGCCGGCTTTTCCAGCGTTATGCAGTGAAATTGCCCGTCATCGTGCGGGCCGGAGGCTGGTGGGGCAGGGATCTTGTCCTTGCCGATCGACAGGCAATA
>NZ_LMUY01000082.1:19796-41230 GCF_009765685.1 Acidisphaera sp. L21
CGTTGGCTCGGACTAGGTTGTGATCCACTTGGCCGGAGCCGCACCCGGCCAGCATCAGTAGGATCGCAACAGGGAGGCGCCCATATAGGCTATGTGGCACCGCATCGTCTCCTCATCGTCGGGTGTATGTTATCATGGGCCTATTTGCATGCCCATGTACCCGGCACCCGGACGGCTTGGTTGCAGGGAACGAAAATTGCTCACTGAGCTAGCTTGGGCCATTTTGCCTTTTTGTCAGGCTAAAATTAGAACTCCTCCCACCCATCGGTCCGGTCTGTGCAGCGCGCGGGACTGCCGGCGCGGGCTGTGATGGGGCTGGCTTGTTGTGTGCGCTCACCACCTTGAGCGATGCCTTGCGGGCGGCGGCATTCGCCACGATGGCCTGGTCAGCTGTCGGCTGGGTCACCTGGAACCGCCCGATCAGCTGGCCAAGCTGGTCGGTCTCCTGCGTCAGGCCGTGTGCGGCGGCGGTCGACTCTTCCACCATGGCGGCGTTCTGCTGGGTTACCTGATCCATTTGGTTGACCGCAGTGTTGACCTGCGCCAAGCCGCCCGCCTGCTCGTGCGCGGATCCGGCGATCTCACCCACCACCTCGGTGATTTCTACCACATGATTGACGATGCGGTTCAGGGCATCGCCGGTCTCGCTCACCAGTCTCACGCCCTCCTTTACCTGGTTGTCGGAGGTCATGATCAGCGTCTTGATCTCCTTCGCGGCCTCGGCGGAGCGCTGTGCCAGGGAGCGAACCTCGCTGGCGACGACCGCGAAACCGCGCCCGGCATCGCCTGCACGAGCGGCTTCGACCCCGGCGTTCAGCGCCAGAAGGTTGGTCTGAAAGGCGATCTCGTCGATAACGCCGATGATCTGGCCGATTTGGCGGGAGGACGATTCGATGTTGCCCATTGCGGCAACGGCGCGAGCGACGACGTGTCCGGAATGCTCGGCGTCGGAGCGAGCTGCGCCGACGGCCTTGCGCGCGTGTTCGGCACTCTCGGCCGTTTTCTTCACGGTCGCGGTAATTTCGTCCAGGGCCGCTGCGGTCTCTTCGAGGCTGGCCGCCTGTTGTTCTGTGCGACGGGACAGGTCGTCTGATGCCATCGCGATCTCCCCGGTGCCAGAGCGGATGGCGCCCGCGTTGGTCAGGATCTCCTGCATCGTGGCTTCCATTTGGGCGATGGCGCCGTTGAAGTCGGCCCGCAACCCCTCGTATTCCCCAGCAAATGGATTGTCTAGTCGCTGGACCAAATCGCCGGCGGCTAGTTTGCTGAGCGCGGCGGCTAGTCCCTCCACCACCTCGGATTGCTGCCGGGCGCGTTCAATCTGCGCGTCGGCGTGTCGGACGCGTTCCTCCTCGGCAGTTCGCCGAGCCTGGCTCGCCTCGCCTTCCAGCCGCAGCTTCTCGATCGCAGCATCTTTGAAGACTTGTACCGTTTGAGCCATCTCGCCGATCTCGTCCGTCTGATCCGCGGCGGGAATCGTGATGGAGTTGTCGCCCCTGGCCAGAGATTTCATTGCCACGGTCATCGCGTTGATTGGGCGGGCGATCGAGCGGGTGATGAGCCAGGCTGCAAGAAGGCCGACGAAGAGGCAGAGGATGCCGCTGGCTGCAACGATCACCTCCATGAGCCACATGGCGTGCTCAGCGTGCTTAGCATAGCTGTCCGACCAGGCATGGACGCGCTTAAACAGCTCGGACGATGTGCTGAAGACTTTCTCGTAAGATTGTTGAGTGGTCTTCGCCTTCACCACTGCAATGGCGTCTAGCACGGTCGTCGGATCAGAGGCGAATTGGAGCTCGGCTGTGACGGCGGTGTCCGCCCATCTCTTAACCGCGGCTTCCACGGCCACGAGACTTGGCAAAAGTTCAGGAATGTCTTGAGTTAGGGTCCCGCGAAGCTCGGCGGCGTCGTCATCAAACTTCTTCAAATTGGCGCTGGTCGCCTTCTCGTCGACGGGGTCATTGGTGAGGATGAACTTCAATACTGCCGCGCGTGTGGATGCGATATCTCCGTTCATGCGTTGTACGACTAGCTCTGCATTGTCGGAGCTAGAATTAATCGTTTCGACGGTGGCTAAGCTGGTGATTTGGGTAAACAGGAATCCGGAGCTAGCCGCCGTCACAACCAGCACGGCTCCAAATCCAATCGCCAGCTTCTTGGCTAAGCGAAGATTTTTCAGCATTATCGAACTACCTCATGCAGCAATCGGGCGCGGCATTGGGCAGCGCGGATGCCTATGATTGTAGTGAAGAATTACTAACAGGCGGTTTTTGCAGTCGGGTGCATTAATAACCAGGTCACCGCCGGGCGGGAATAACGCGCCTACTTACCGCAGATTCCTTTATCTAGAAGTCCGCCTGCGCGATGACTGCTAGGATGATGCCGCCGCGCTACTCCCGGAAGGTGGTGCAGCCTCGGCGGGCCGACCGAGGGCCCGCAAGTGGCGAATCACGTCTGCGATCAGGTAGGGTTTTGGGAAATATCGACAGCCGAAAGGCAGCACCGCCGTTGGATCGATCAGTTGAGCTGCGACTACCAAGTGGATCCAGGGCCAGGTTTCCCGCACCAGCCGGGTAAGCGCCACACCCTTGATCGTGCCGGGCATGTTATTGTCGGTGACCAACGCATGGATCCCTGTCGCGCCCATTCCGATCAGCATGAGCGCATCTGCGGAATCAACAGCATCGATGACGTTGAAGCCGGCATCGGTCAGCCCTTCAGAGAGGGTGAGCCGGATCAACTCGTCATCCTCTACGACGATGACGGTGCCTCGGGTTGCAGGTGCTGAAATCGCTCGTCCCCTCGCCGCCATTGCGAGAACGCCTAACCTGGCTAGGGCTGGGCAGTTCGTCTCGATCGTATCAAATTATTGGAGGCATGTGTGCTGACGCGTCGGAGATGCCAGAACGAGGGCCGACTTTACGTCGTTCCATGAAGGTGACCTTAACGACTGGCTGTCCGCTGTTCGGTAAGATTCAGCATGCCATTCGCCCTGATGATTCGCGACCGGTCGGATGAGGTGGATTGCCTGCAGAACGACGTTGCTCATTGGCGGGAGCTCTACGCGCTGCTGAGCGCACGTATTGTGGCACTGGAGGCAGCGGAGTCCATGCGAACTCGACGAGATGCACCTTCCAAGAAGGTTTCAAGAGAGGATGAGCGGCCGGCAGGTCTTCAGCAACGGAGAGGAAAACTAGATCAGTCTCATTAAATGAGATTTATGTTAATGTTTGGGTCACCACCGGAGATTACACAAGGCACGGATTGCAGGAGAAACAACCGTGTTGACTGAAATGGAGACTGCTGATTTGGCCGGCAACGATGTGCTAGAGCGCCGCAGGCCAGGCAGGCTGGCGATGGCTGACAGCGAGCTAATCCCGCTGATGCGTCGGCCAAGCGATCGTGTCTCGGATGAAGTCCGCTGCATGATCGATGAGGATAGCTTGTTGATCGACGTTGTTTCAGGGCCGCCAATGTCGGTAGAAGCTGCGGAACAGGAACGCGGTGTAGTGCTGAAGGTCGTCCTAATCATCTGTGGGATCTGTGCGTTCGCCATGGCAGTGTGAACTGGGCTGACACGATCCTGGATTTGATGCTAGTTGGCGTTCAATGTCAGGGATCGAAGTCGGATCGCACGACCGGACCGTGCGGAAGGCGCTTGTGGAACTTGCACCGCACGCCCGGGCACTATGGCGCACCCGCTATCTGAACGACGATGGCGCTGAATTGCGGGCGATGGCGGTGCTGGAACGGGCGGAGGCTGCGCTGCGTAATCAGGGGCAGCCGACGACTATTCGGACCGTCTGGGTGGCGCTTGCCGATCGGGCCGCGATCGGGGGCGAGCGTGATGTCCGGGCCGCCGCCGCGCTCGCAGGCTTCGCATTGGGGCTTGGCGGCGGCGGATGACCCTCTCGGCCGATTAAATAAGTACAATTGAAACAATAACATAGCATGAGATTGCGGCAAGTTTTGCCAATCTGTTGCCGAATGACTGGCGCTTTTACCCGGTAATGCGTAGGTATAGGCCAGTACATACGAAAGCAGACTCAAATGGCGACCGGCACAGTTAAGTGGTTCAATGCAACCAAGGGCTTTGGCTTCATCCAGCCGCAGGGCGGCGGCAAGGATGTGTTCGTGCACATCACGGCGGTTCAGGCAGCCGGGCTGAGCGGCCTCGATGACAATCAGAAGGTCAGCTACGACGTGATGACCGAGCGCGGCAAAGAAGCCGCTACCAATCTGAAGCTCGCCTAACCCAAGCAAGTTCGGCCTGGTTTGCCTGTACGGGCGGCCGGGCCGAAGACTGGCCTGCGATGCCGGGCACATCGGATACTCCGCCGTCACTATTGTGGGAGCGTTGGTGGGGTTACCCCATCCGATCAGGATGTCCGATGTTCAAATCCGTTCTTGCGGTCGGTGTGTTCTTGACCGTGACGCATTCTAATTCCTGCGCTGCCTGCACCTTCGAGATGCCATGACCAAGGCGTCCGATATTTCTGAAGTGCTGATGCCGAAGCACTCCGCCAAGTCGGATGAAGCCTCGAAGATCGCGTCCGAAATGGGCGACACCGCCGGCTCTGGAACAGTGACAGCCGAGACCTGCACCAAATTCAACGCGCTGATGGTGCGCGCCAAGAAACTATAATTCGGTCTCCGGGAGTATAACGACATGCGAGCGACCTTGATTGCGGCAGCCTTTGGCTGCCTGCTGGCCGTGCCTGGCTTCGCCAAAACTTACCAATTGCCAGATGCCAACCCGGCGGTCAGCGTCACGCTGCCGAACGCGTGGAAGCCTACCGAGGTCGAGAAGGGCGTTGAAGCAACGTCGCCCGACGAGGAAACCTATGTCGCGGTCGAAACCGCAACCGCGAAGACCCTCGAGACGCTCATCACCGACGACATCAAGTTCCTGACCGAGCAGGGCGTGGTGATCGATCGTTCCACCCAGCAGACCCATGACTCGACCATCAACGGTATACAGGTGTCGTTTCTGCGTTGGGCTGGCAAGGACAAGGATGGCCCGACCAACGTTACACTCGGCATCTTCGGCGTGACCGATAATCTGGTGCTGCTGCTCACCGCCTGGTCTTCCCCGGCTGGCGAGAAGCTGTACGACAAGGAGATCAGCGACATCGTCAGCAGCATAAAGCGGCCTTGATCTAGCCTGCGAGCCGGTCGCGGAAGCCGCGGCCGGTCTTTGGCACCTGTGTCACCCTGTGCTCGTTGCCGGACAAATCCCTCAGGATCGGGCAGTCCGGCCGACTGTCACCATGGCATTGATCGGCCAACTCCTTCAGCGTGTTGGCCATGGCGTTCAACTCGGCGACCTTGCTGCGAAGCTCGGCTACGTGCTGAAGCGCCAGTCGCTTGACGTCTCGGCTGGCGCGGTTGTCGTCCCCCCACAGCGCGACAAGTTGCTTGATACGCTCCATCGGCAAGCCAAAGTCGCGGGCGCGGCGAATGAACTGTAACAGGTGCATTTCGCGCTGACCGTAGACGCGATACCCCGCCTCCGTCCGCGGGGCCGGCGCGATTAGCCCCACATGCTCGTAATAGCGTACCATCTTGGCCGACACGCCGGAGGCCGTCGCCACCTCACCGATATTCATGGCCGCGTTTTCTCCTTCGCGGGGGACCAGTGTCGCAGCAGCAGTGCATTGCACACGACGCTGACGCTGCTGAGCGCCATGGCCGCCCCCGCCACCATTGGACTCAGCAGTCCCAGCATAGCTAGCGGGATGCCGATTACATTATAGGCGAAGGCCCAGACCAGGCCCTGTCGGATCTTGCTGTAGGTGCGGCGGGAAATTTCGATCGCTGCGGCCACTAACGCCGGGTCACCGCGCAAGAGAGCGATCCCGGCGGCTTCCATCGCGACGTCGGTACCGGTGGCCATTGCGATACCGATATCGGCGGCCGCCAACGCCGGCGCGTCGTTGATCCCATCCCCAACCATGGCGACTAACTGCCCAGCCTGTTGCAACCGAGTGATCGCGGCGGCCTTGCCCTCCGGCAGGATCTCGGCCTCCACTGTGTCGATCCCCAGCCGGTCGGCCGTGGCTTGCGCCGCCCCGGCGCTGTCGCCCGTGAGCATCACGGTGCGCAGGCCCAGCACGTGCAGGGCGGCGATGGCGGCTGCGGCGCCGGGCTTCGGCGTGTCGCCGAACGCGATCAGCCCCAGCAGGCGCGGTGCGGATCCGGCTTCCGCCAACCAGGACACGGTGCGACCGGTGGCCTCCAGCGCCTGGCCACGGTCCCTTAATTCGGCCATGTCCACCCCCGTCTCCACCATCAGTCGCGCGTTGCCGAGCACCAGGCGGCGCTCGTCTACCAACCCGGTCACGCCTCGGCCGGTGAAGTTGTGGAACTCAGTTGCGGGGGATGAGCGGACACCCTCAGCCGCGGCCAGCGTGCGAGTGGCAGCCGCCAATGGGTGTTCACTGCCATGTTGCAGGGACGCGACCAGGCGCAGCGCGTCGCCGCGGGTTCCCTCAAGCGGCTCGATATCAGTCACGACTGGAAGTGCCTCGGTGAGCGTGCCGGTTTTGTCGAAGGCGACGATGGTGACGGCGTGCGCCCGTTCCAGCGCTTCAGCGTCCTTAATCAGAATGCCATGCCGGGCGGCGGCGCCAGTGCCAACCATGATGGCGGTTGGCGTGGCTAGCCCCAATGCGCAGGGACAAGCGATCACCATGACCGAAACGGCGTGCAGGATGGCGGTAGCAGTATCGCCGGTCGCCAACCACCAGCCAGCGAGCGTCAGCACGGCGATGGCCAGCACCACGGGCACGAACACGGCGCTGACCCGATCTGCCAGGCGTTGGATTGGGGCTTTAGAAGCTTGCGCGCCCTCCACCATGCGTACGATGCGCGCCAGGGTGGTCTCGGCACCGACTGCAGTCGCGCGCACCACCAGCAGGCCGTCCAAATTGCCTGAGCCGCCGATGACGGGTGCGCCAGGTTCCTTGTCTACGGGCAGGCTCTCGCCGGTCAGCATCGACTCGTCTACCGCGCCACCGCCTTCCGATAGAATGCCATCCGTTGGAATGCGTTCACCGGGGCGCACTACGACCAGGTCGCCGCGGCGAAGTTGGCTGATCGGCAAGGCGATCTCCACGCCATCGCGCCGCACCCGGGCGGTGTCGGGGCGTAGGGCAATTAGGGCGCGGATGGCGCTGGCCGTGCTGCGCTTGGCACGGCCCTCCAGAAATTTACCAAGCAGGATGAAAGTGGTGATCAGCGCCGCGCTTTCAAAATAGAGCGGCAAGTTGCCCTGAGCGTCGGGCGTGCCAAACAGCAATATCCAGGTGCTGAGACCCCAGGCCGCGGAAGTGCCCAGCGCCACCAGCAGGTCCATGTTGCCGGCCCGGGCACGTGCGGCCTTCCAGCCGGCGACGTAGAACCGCCAGCCGAGCCAGAATTGGACCGGGGTTGTTAAAGCAAATTGCAACCAGCCCGGCAGCATCCAGTTCTGCCCGAACACTCGGCCAGCCATTCCGGCTAGCAGGGGGGTGGATAAGGCAACGGCGGCAATCAAGTGGATCAGTTCTTGCCGGCGCTGATGGTCGGTTTCAGCCGGCGAGGTTGCCTCGGCAACCCGGCGGGCCTGGTATCCTGCTTGAGCCACCGCCTCGACCAATGAGGTAGCGTCAATGGCACCGCATTGGATTGTCACACGGGCCTGTTCGGTGGCCAGGTTGACAGAGGCTGCGGTGACCCCCGGTACGCTCAAGAGGGCCTTTTCCACCCGGCGCACGCAGGAAGCGCAAGTCATGCCTTCGACAACCAAATCGAGCGCGCCCGACGTAGGGTTGGGCGTGGCGGTTGGCAGCGGGAGGGTTTGAGCGTCCATTGGCGTACTTCCGGTTAAACGGTTGGCACGCTCTAGATGGGGCTTCCCACCATGGGAAGGTCAAGGTGCTACTTCTCTTCAATGCGAGAGAGAAGTGCGAGGCAATTCTCCAAAATTTAGACGGTCGTTAATTTGTCTGCGGCATCCTGGCCGGGTCGAAGCGGTGACGGGTAGTTGGATGAAACAGATGACGATGAACGAAACGTCGGAACTGCAGGCCGACCCAGGCGGCGTCATCAACCTCGATCGTCGCCGCGCAGGTCGCCAGGATGTTGCGTCCGAGTTGGTCCCGTTGCTGCGGACACCGGCGCTGGGCGACGAGCTTTCCGAGGATCTGCGGCATCTGCTCGACAATGCGGAATCTGTCGAAGATGACGGTGATTGGACGCCGCGCGATCCGATTGCCCCGGCGCGTGGCGTTGCGTTGGCAGTGGGACTGTGCGTCCCGGTGTGGGGGGTGATTGGCGGCCTACTATATATGATGCTGCGTTGAAAAGCTTCTAAACGCCGCCATTCGGCATCGCCGTCACCAGCCAAATTGGCTACATGACGGCCGAAGGCGGTGCTGAATGGAACAACTCTTTTCGAAGCTGGCCCAATGGACCGGTGGGCAGCTTGGCAAACCGCACACATTTGCCGGTGCCTGCCTGATCGTCATCATCTGGGCAGTTACCGGGCCAATGTTTGGCTATTCCGACACTTGGCAACTCGTCATCAACACCGGCACGACGATCATCACCTTCCTGATGGTGTTTCTGCTGCAGCATACGCAGAACCGCGACACTCGGATCATCCAGCTCAAGCTGGATGAGTTGATCCGATCGAACGACAATGCGCGCGACGCCCTGCTTGGCTTGGAAGAGCTGACGGACGACGATATCCGGCGGATTCAGGCAAAATTTGCGGCCCTGGCGAAGATGGGCAACGTTCCGGATGAATTAGTTGGGGCGCATGAGGAGTTGCAGAAGGTAAGCAACGTCCTCCATCGCGTGCGGGGCCGCGTCAGGTCAGTCTTGAAGCCTCGGTCCCCGGAGCAGCAGGAATGAGCGATCCGATCGACTTCAAGCGTGAACGCGCGCGCCGGGCAAGGGGTGGTCGGACGCCAAAGTCACCCCATCGCTGGGTCACTATCGGCATCCTTGTGGCAGCCGTGGCATATGCATTGCTGCGCGCTTGGCAGGCCATCGGCACGAGGGGCGGTTAATCCAACGAGCGCAGCCTTGATGGGAAGCCATAAACGTCCATTTCCTCATCGGTAAACGTCCGTTAGTCTGACCTCACTTTACTGTGAACGTTGCTGGAGTCTGTCAGGAACGAACGATGTGGGGTCAAGGGTGTCGGGTGTGAACATTATGAAGCAATGGCTAAATTTGATCCGGACCAGTCGCACGGACTATCCAGTGCTGTTCCAGGCTTTCACCGGATGAATGATGCGGATGGGGCCGTGTCCCAAACGGCGGACGAGCCCTTGCTACATCGACTAGATGATAGTCGCGCGTGGCGTCTGCCTTCCGCAGCCGACGTGCGGGTCATTCGCGACAAGTTGGAATTGAGTCAGTCCCAGTTCGCCAATCGGTTTGGCCTCAGCGTCCGTGCCGTGCGCGAATGGGAGCAGGGCCGACGACAACCGGAAGCCCCGGCCCGAATTCTGCTCCTAATGATCGCAAATCGTCCAAATGTAGTGGACGAGGTGCTGGCCGCCGCCATGCTGGTGGCGGCGGCCTAGCCGTCACGCGGCAGCGGAGGCGGCGGGGCGCCGCGTCGGGGGGGCCGAGACGGGCTTGCGTAGCGTGATGACGAGGGTCGAGGCGACCAGACACAGCGCGCCGGCTGCGAAGAAGGCTGGCAGGTAGCTGGACAGTTCGGTTCGGGCGAGACCGGCGCCGTAGGCAGCGGTAGCCGCGCCAAGTTGATGGCCGGCAAAGATCCAGCCGAAGACCAGCCCGGCACGCTCCCGCCCGAAGCGATCGGCTGCGAGTTTCACCGTGGGTGGAACAGTTGCGATCCAGTCCAGCCCGTAAAAGACGGCAAAGATCGACAGCCCTGGTATCGTGAAAGTAGTGAACGGCAGGTATAGCAGCGACAGGCCGCGCAACCCGTAATACCAGAACAGCAGCCAGCGATTGTCGAACCGATCCGACAGCCAGCCGGAACCGACGGTGCCGATGAAATCAAAGATTCCCATGATGGCCAGCACGCTGGCGGCGCTGACAGCGGCAAGTCCGTAATCGCTGCACAACGTCACGAAATGCGTCTGAATAAGGCCATTTGTGCTGGCGCCGCAGATGAAGAAGGTCGCGAACAGGATCCAGAAGATCGACGTCTTCGAAGCATCGCGGAATGCCAGAATGGGCGATAGCAGGAACGAGCCCATGCTGCCCCCCGCCGGGGCTGGCGTGACGTCGGTGTCGCCATATGCGGGCAGGCCGATATCCACCGGGCGGTCCCGCATCAGGGCCAGCACTGCCACGATGGCGGTGGCAAGAAGGGCGCAGACGAATAGCAGTGCCACGCGCCAGCCGAACCGCGCCGTCAGCTCTGCCATTAGCGGCAGGAACGCCAGCTGCCCGGTGGCCGAACTCGCCGAGAGCAGGCCGACCACTAGGCCGCGGCGGTGTGTGAACCACCTGGTCGCGACGGTGGCGCCCAGGACCATCGCCGTTAGCCCGGTGCCGGTGCCAACCACGATCCCCCAAAGCAGGATCAGCTGCCAAACCTGGGTCATCGCCAAGGAGCCGAGCATGCCGGCCATAATGAGCCCGAGCGCGAAGACCACCACCGACCGCACGCCGAACCGGTTCATGAAAGCGGCGGCAAATGGCCCGAGAAGGCCAAAAAGGATGAGGCGGATGGCCAGAGCCGCCGAGATCTGTTGCGTGCTCCAGCCGAATTCCTGCTGTAGCGGAACGATGAGGACGCCGGGCGCTCCCACCGCCGCCGCGGTGACCAGCATGGTGAGGAAGGTCGCTGCTGCGACGGCCCAGCCGTAATGGATGTTGCGTCTGGCGAGAGCTGGGGCGAGGAATGTTGACAGCATTGCAGGAGCCTCGATCAATGGGCAGGAATGATGACGTCCGCCATCTTGTCGCATTGATGTGGAGGATCATATAATTTGTCAATCGGCGTGATGGACAGGGGTATTGCGGTGCGATGAGGGTGAGCAAGGCTCAGGCGGCTGAAAATCGCGAGCGGATCGTTGCCGCCGCCACACGGCTGTTTCGCGAGCATGGATTCGATGGTGTGGGCATCGATGCACTGATGCAGAGCGAGGGCATGACCCATGGCGGGTTCTACCGGAACTTCGCGTCCAAGGACGCGCTGGCGGCAGAGGCATGTGGCCGCACCATGGCTTTGGCAGAGGCCAACTGGGCCAAGATGATCGAGCGCGGCGGCGGCGAGGCGCGCACGGTGATAGCCACCCACTACCTATCTGCCCGCCACCGGGACGAGCCGGGTGACGGCTGCGGATTTTCTGCCTTTGCCGTGGATGCCGGGCGACGGCGCGGCCCCGTCGCGGCGGCGTTTGCCAAGGGGCTGCGGGCTGTCATCGGGCAATTGTCACACATAATGTCTGGCCGTGCCGCCGACGCGCGGCGGGAGAAGGCGATTGCCGCCATGTCCGGCCTGGTGGGTGCGCTGATCCTCGCACGCGCTGTCGATGATCCGGCGTTTTCAGACGAGATTTTACAAGCCGGCAAACGTGCTTTTGCCGGCGACACGAACTGACGGCCACCTCAGGAGCAGCCAATATGTCCAGCATACCGTTTCAGAAGGCCCTGATCGTAGGCGCGGGGGTGGGGATCAGCGCGTCGCTAGCCCGTGCGTTGGCGACGGCCGGCCTCTCGGTGGCGTTGGCTGCCCGCAATAAGGAGAAATTGGCCGGCTTGGCGGCGGAAACCGGAGCGCTAGCTTTTTCGGCCGATGCCGCCGACCCCGCCTCGGTGGCCAAGCTTTTTGCCGATGTGGACGCCAGGATGGGGGAGCCGGACGTCGTCATCTATAATGCCAGCGCCCGCGCGCAGGGCTCGATCGTCGAGTTGGATCCGGAGGTGGTGCGCCAAGCTGTTGCCATCACCGGGTACGGCGGCTTTCTGGTGGTGCAGCAGGCCGCCCGACGCATGCTGCCGCATGGCCGCGGTGCGATCCTGCTGACGGGAGCAACTGCTAGCGTGAAAGGGTTCGCCCATTCAGCCGCCTTCGCGATGGGTAAATTCGCGCTTCGTGGCCTGGCCCAAAGTGCGGCCCGAGAGTTCGGGCCGAAGGGGATCCACGTGGCGCATATCGTTGTTGATGGCGGGGTCCGCAGCGAGAAACGGTCCGACCCGGCAGACCGGCCGGATAGCCTGCTCAGCCCCGACGGTGTATCGCAAACCTATCTCGACCTGTTGCGGCAACCACGCGATGCTTGGTCATTGGAGGTAGAGCTGCGCCCCTGGGTGGAAAACTTCTAGCCCTTCGTCACTGGTTCTGCAGCACGACGACAAGGCCAATGAGGCCAATGAAGGCTATAACCATGCCGAGCAGGATCACCAAAATGGCGGGTCCGAAGTTGGTTTTGGGCACCTCGGCATAGAAGCGATTGCGGTCGCTTATCACTGGATTGCGAAACGCCCGCTCCAAAATCTCGGATCGGCGGTTCAGTTGCAGCACCCCCAAGAAAACGGTGGCGACGCCGCCGGCTGCCACCAGCGCTAAGATGGCCCAGCTTTGCATAAACCCCCACTCGTCATTCGCCCGATCCTCAGCTTTCCCCAGGTTCGCGACGTTCGCCAGGGACGAGGGACGGTGTAACGCGTCACCCGCCCAAGCGACAGGGGTAGGAGGTATCGAGACACCGGAACAAAACGGGCGTCACCGGATCCGGTTTTTATCGCCGGGGCAATCTAGAGCCTACGCGGCGACTGTAACAGGCGCGGCCATTCAGGATGACAGCGAAGCTATCGGGGCGATTGGGGTCGATACCAAAGGCTTCGGCGGCGATCCTGCCGAAGGGCTGCTGAATTGCGATGAACCGAAAGCGGCACGTTTCATCCCGAAGGGAACGAACGCGAACACGGCCGAGCATAGTAGGCACTCACTATCGATGAGCACGATGCCGCTGAATGGTTCCAGTGCGACGGACACGCTGCGGAATGCTAGGGGTTAGTATCCCATATCCGTGTTGGCAGGCGATGCCGTTCGCGGTGCTGCTTCCCGAGATCGGGCCCGGCTTTCAACTGGGTGGTGGACCGGTTGGTATGTGGGTGCGCAGGCTGCGAGGGCCACGCAGCAGAGCAGAGCCGTGGCGATCCATCGAACGCTCATCCGAGTGGCCCCACGCTGAGTGTAATTCCGCGTCCGAGCAGTTCGGCTCGCACGGTTGCGAGGTCCTGGCGAAGAATGCGCAAGACAATATCCCAGCCTGGACCAGGGTGCAGCCGGGATCGCTGACCGACAAAAATCTCTAGATCCTCCAGATGCCGCCCTGCGGCAACGATATCGTCAGGGCTCTCAGTCTCAAGCTGTGTTGTCACGCCGCCTACAATCATTGTGCCATGGCGAAATAGCACATTCGGCCTTAGGCGTGGGACCAGTGCTACGACGGCGGCCCACCGGGCCGCCGTCGGTGCCGCTAGCTGCTGGTGGCGGTCGGGTTATATTCGCTTGAGAGCACCGTCAGCGAGTCGAGGTTGCCCTGCACGGCGGGCAGCTCGGTTTCAACCTGGGTGCGCAGGGCGGCGTCCTTGGTGCTACTGTCTTCCTTGCCGAACACGGCCACGGCACGTTTGTGGAGGGCCAGCTCGTCGGCGACGTATTGGCGATCGAAGTCGCGGCCACTGAGATTTTGGAGCCGCGCCACGCGCGCTGCCAGATCGGGGGTCAGGATCGTGGGCGCCTTGATACCTTCGACATTGGCGGCCGCTTGCAGGCCTGGGCTCAGAGCGTCGGCCTGGGCAATGATCTTGCTCGATAGGTCGATGATGCGCGGGTCCTTCGTCTTCGTGGCGGCCAACTGGCCCTCCTGATGATCCAGCTGGATCAGGTCGAAGGCTGTGTTCACATATTCAGCGTCCACACTTCCCATGGAGCCGCTCGATTGGATCTGCGCTTCCATCGTTGTGCAACCGGTTGTGGCGACGCACGCGGCGGCCGCCATAGCCAGCCATACCGATGATCTTAAGTTTCGCATGACGCTTGTGTCCTTCCCATCTGTTACGTGCGCGTAAGCCGTTACAGAAGTCGCAAACGAAAGTTCAGTGAATGTTTGGTAAGTATCGTTCAAATAATAGTTCAAAGTCGCGCGAATACAGTTCGTTACATTGGTGCTAGGCTCGTCCTCGGATAGCCGTCTCATCTGCCCAGTGCGGCACAGTCAGCGACTTGCGGCGATGCCGCTTGCTAACGTCGTCGAGTGCCAAGTCGATTGAGACCTGATGCCAGTGCGCCCGTGGATCATTGGGCAAAAAGCCGTTTGATGGCCAGGGAAGCAGACCATCCTTGATATACTGGAACACGTCCGGCCCATCGATGAATCCGAGATATCTGCGAAGTTCAGAGAATTTCACCTTTAGCCCCTCAGACGCTTATCGTGGTGCTGGGACACTTGTGTGTTTCCAGAGGCACACCATCGTAAAGATCCGGTGGTGCCCGACGATGGAACTAGGCGCCTTCGCGAGCTTTGGCGTCATCCGTTTGGACGATGGGTGAAAATTTACTTGCTGACTGGCAAGCTATGGAGATGCACAAATAATGTGCATTTTCATTCGTGGAAGCCCGGCTGACGCGCGTGGCAATTTTGGTTCCCGCAATCCGCTGCTGCCATCAATGCATATGCGTTGATGGCATGTCGGGTTAGTTCAGGGCGGTGGGCGGCGGGCGACGGGTGATCAACCCCTTCACACGCCTGGCGAAATCAAAGGCCATACTGCTGCGCGATACGAAGTAGCGCGGCCGCAGCGTACCTCCAAAACCCGTCAACAGCGTCAAGTTCGTTCTGCTGTTTACTCGATCGACGTCAAAGTTCCGGCCCATCGCTGCGGCATGTCGCAGGGCCGACCAGATCAGCAGGCTGATAGCGCCATTGGCAGCGTCGGGGCGCCGGGTCGACATCAGAAAATACTCGGAACGCTCGTCCCATGCGGTAAATATTGCCGCGACCGGAGCGTTCTGGGCATTGAATGTCGCCAAGATGCGGCCGACGCCACGCTGCAGGCAGGCGCCGATTACTGCTTCACAGCGGTCCCGGTTGAATGCGTTCCGGGTGCCGCGTTGCCGAAGATTTTCCTCGTAAAAATCCAAGAATTCGGCCAACGGCATGTGTCGGCTTACCATCAACTGATCCTGCGCCCGGCGGACCACGTTGCGCGTCTTGTCTCGCATCCGGCGCCACAGCGCGTCGGATGAGTCTGGCGCAATGTCCATGGTGAAGTTGACACCCGTTGCGAAGCCAGCGGCCTCGAACGCCAGAGTGTCGGTGACGCCGCGATGCAGCTCGAACCAGGTGAGCGATGCCTCGGGAAGTTGTTTGATCAGCGCGGTGGTCGTAGTGAAGCTTCTGAGCGACCTTGCATTACCGGTGGCGGCTATATCTGGGGCCAGGGACGGGCCCAGAACATGCGTTAATGTCGGCATTACCACAACGGTCTGGCCCAGCGCCTTACGCTCCGTCATGTAGGGCAGCCGGCCAATGACCGCTCCGCCGGTCTCGACAACGGCCTCGCGCCACGTTCCCCCACTCGCCGCTTGCAGCCACCACTCCTCGTGAAAGATCGTTGGAGCCACCAAGCCGGCCGCAGGCGAGATGGTTTTACAAGCGCGATTTGTGGACAGATTGTAACCTTGTTCGCGCTCTACGGACGAAACATGTGTCATGCTAATGTCTGCGCGTAATCTACAAAGCGGTTAGGTGACCAGCTCTGACAGACACACACTATAAAGCTTGGCTCAAAAAACATAAAGCTTGGCTCAAAAAACGGCATACAATCGTCTCAATACATTCTAAGCCATGAACAGTACCTAAAAAATTGCTTTGGGACAACCTTTGTATCAATTATTGATACAAAACTCACCTTGCTGTGAACGGAGTAGAATTTGCCGCCAGGGTGTGCCCGGCTGCCCGAGGCGCCATATGAAAGCGTCCAGAATGTAGTGGGTGATCTGGGGCAGCGCCAGGAACGGCACCAGCCAGACCAAAACGTCCGCGTCTTGAACGATGTCGGTGAAGTGGAACAGGCGGAAGAGCGCCGGGTGGTCGGCAGCCACCAGGCCGTCCCACAAACCCTCCTCAACATAGGCAAGAAGGATTGGCAGTCCGATAAAGAGTGGCAGAAAACCGATCGAGAATAGCCGTTTGCCCGACATCGCTGGACCGAGCGATGCACGGTTGCGGCCATAGAGCCAAATTAGCGCCATATATGGCGGACCATGGGCTAGGATATTTACCGCAGTGAAGGCCAGATCGCTATTCAGGGCCACGATTCCGACCCACCAGGACAGCGCCGTCACCGCAAGGAGCAGGTTGCGCGGCCAGTTAAATGGCGCACCACAGCGCAAGCTCCACACCTCCTTGGCTAGATAGACCGCGGCGATGAGTACCGTCACTGCCAATGCCATGTCGGCCAGGGCCGGGCTGGACAGGGCGACAAAATCGCCCGGAATGAACCAGCTGAACGAGCGGTCGTGCGTATGCCACCAGACCAGCGGATAGAGGGTTGCAGCGTAGATCGCCGCCTTGTCCAGGAGGCGGAATTGCCGCTCTTTCCGAGCATACAGCATCATGAAGCCGTATTGCTGGCGGATGAAATGGAATACGGCGAGGTATGCCAGCACCCGCCAGAATACCATCGGCCCCAGGCTGTAGAACCCGGCGAAGACCAGCCAACCGAGTAGCGGCGCTAACACATACAGGGTGCGGCGCTGGCGGAACTCCGCCGGGTCGAAATAGGTGCGGTAGAGGGTGCTGTAGACATGCGCGACGTCTACACCGACGATCAGCACGGCCCAGATCAGCGGCGACACGGCGTGGCTGGTGAAGAATGCGGGGAAGCACAGCACTGTTAATGTCACGACCAGGCCAGGCGCCAGGATAAAGGCGCCATCGAACCCGGCCGAGGCGATCCACGGCTGGCGTGTCATGCGGCCAGATACGCCATCACGGCGTCGGCGGCGACGACCCCACGATAGTTTGCCTCCTCGAAGATGGAGATGCCGCTCATGTCGGAATGGGCGGCGAAGATCGGCGGCGTCTGCACGCAGGCAGCCGCCCGCGCCTCGCCCCACAGGAAGCCCGGCGTTGGCCGGATCATCCCATGACCCCAGAGCCAGACGTCGATGTTGGTGATCTGGCCATCCAACTCCGGGTGGGCGCGCATCAGGTCGGCCTGCACCATAGCTTGCCAGTCTGCGAGGCTGCGGCCGAACGCTTGCTGGCGGGCCTCGGCGGGCGGAAGGTCGGACAGCGGCCAGTAATGCGTCAGCACGGTCTGGCTGCGCGTGCGCTCCAGCCCCTGGTGCGTGGCCACGACGTAGCCGAGCGAGCGGCTGTCGTAGAACACGTTGTCCCAGCACAGCGGCATGCCTCGGCCGGCTGGCATTTGCTGAACGGTGACGTTGGCCACCATCCATGGGGCGTAGCTGTGGGCGTCGTCCGGCGTGCGGCCCAGCAGATGGTCGGCGATGAAGCGGGGCATCGCCATCACTACCGCCTTGGCCACGATCCGTCGGGATGCGCTGGTCACTGGGTCGAAAACATCCACCGCCACCCGGCCATCCTGCGCCTGTATGCGCCATGCGAGGGCCGAACAGGTGAGGTGGGCGGCCAGGCGTTGCTTCAACTGTCCAACGATCCAACCATTGCCCTGTGGCCAGGTGAGCACCGACTGGGTGTCGTCGTCACCGCCGCGACCGTCGCGGGCGGCGAAGTAGTGGATGCCGGCCCAAGCGGACACCTCATCGGGCCGGGTGCCGTAATCGTCGCGGCAGCAATATTCGACATACCAGGCGAGCGGCGCGCTGGTCCAACCCTTGGTGCGCATCCAGTCGGTCATGCTGGTCTGGTCCAGCGCGCGAAGCGCCGGATCGGCGGAGCTGAGGTCCAGCGGAATGGCGAAGGCCTTGCGCCCGTCTGCGCCGTAGAGAGTGCGATAGGCGGCCATGGCGGCGAAGAAGCTGCGATATTGGCGACGGTCATCCTCGGTGATGCCGATGGTCGGGAGGATATCCTCCTGCCAGCGACCAAGCAGGAACAGCCGTTCGCGCGGGTCGGCGCAGAGATAGCAGTCGTTGTAGATCGGGTCGCCATTTGCAGTGTGCCCGGTGATGATGCCCAGATCCTCGAACAACTCCGCCGCATGGGTAGAGTCGCGGGTCAGCAGCGGTACGTAATGGGCGCCCCAGGGATACGCGGACACTGCGTTCTGGCCGCTTGCGGCGTTGCCACCGACCTCGCGCTCCAACTCGATGACGGCGAAGTCCGTCAGGCCGCGCCGCTGCAGGCGCCAGGCTACGGACAGGCCTGCAATACCGCCGCCGACGATCAGCACGCCGGTTTCGGAGGTGACGCTGGGCTCGGGCAGAGCGCTGCCGCGCAGGCGGTGGCCGGTAGCGGCATCGCCACCGACGATCCGGCCGGGCATGGCCGCCGCTTCTGCGTCGCCAAACAGGCCCCAGCCGCCGGTCGCCAGCGTGCCGCCGCCAAGCAAGACATGGCGACGATCCAGTGCCATCAGTTCACCCCATACTCGGCCCACTCCGTGTCAAAATACCGCACCAGCGCCTGGCTATCGAGGCGATTGATCTCGGTTGGCACCCGGTCCATGTCTGGCGGGAAGTGCTGCATGTCCGCAGCCGTGGTGGCGTTGACGTAGCGCAGCCCGGCCGGATAGCGATCGTGCAGCGTCAACGGCGCCTGAGACGCCAACACGAAGCCCCACTCGCCAAAGGAGGGCACGTAGGCGTGATACGGCAGCGTCCTGAACCCGGCGGCTTCCAGCGTTGCGGCGACGCACCAGAACGACTGCCGGGCGACGTAGGGCGACGTGCTTTGCACCACGATGGCACCGCCGGGTGCCAGGCGTTGGCGCAGCAGGCGGAAGAAGGTGAGCGAATACAGCTTACCGATCGCGTAGTTGGACGGATCGGGGAAGTCTACGATGATGTAGTCGAACTTTTCGGCACTTCCGGCGTCCGACTGCTGCTTCAACCAGACGAATGCGTCCGCGGTGATTACGTGCAGCTTGGGGGAGGCGAAGGCTGCGTTGTTCAACGACGACAGCATGGTGTTGGCGGAGAAGAGGCGTACCATCGCGGGATCCAGCTCCACCTGAGTGATGCTTTGCACCGCATCGACCTTCAGCACTTCCCGCGCCGCTAGGCCGTCACCTCCGCCGAAGATGAGCACTCGGTTCGGCGTGTTCACCGCGGCTAGGCCGGGATGCACCAGCGCCTCGTGGTAGCGGTATTCGTCGCGGCTGCTGAATTGCAGGTTGCCGTTGAGGAACAGGCGCAAATCCCGCCGCGACGCCGTGAGCACGATGCGCTGGTAGGGGGTGGACTGGGCGTAGATCACCGGATCGGCGTACACCGCCGCCTCGGAGATCGCCATGATGCGATCGGCGTAGACGAAGCCCACCAGCAGCGCCACCAAGGCCGCGATGCCGGCCACGCGATGCCCGCGCACCCAACGCACCTCGTCGCCGAGACTGAACAGCAGCCATAACGCCACGGCCACGTTCAGCATGCCGAACAACAGGCCCGAACGGATGAGCCCCAGATGAGGCACCAGGATCAGCGGGAACAGCAGGGAGGCGAACAGCGCGCCGATATAGTCGAAGGTGAAGACCCGTGCGACCAGGTCCTTGAACGCGAACCTTGCCTGCAGAATGCGCAGCAGCAGTGGGATTTCCACGCCCACCAGCACCCCGATCACCCCGACAATGCCATAGAGCGGGATACGGAACGACGTCACCTGGTCGAACAGCAGGAACAGGGCCGCGGCCGAGAACCCACCCACCAGCCCGATCAGGATTTCCGTCCGGATGAACAGGGCCAGCAAATCCCGCTCCAGCCTGCCGGACAGCCAGGATCCGACGCCCATCGCCGACAGGTAGACGCCGATGACGGTGGAAAACTGCGTCACCGAATCGCCCAGCAAATAGCTGGCGAGCGTGCCTGCGATCAGTTCGTACACCAGCCCGCAGGTCGCGATGACGAACACCGACACCAGCAGGAGGGCCGGCATGGCGGCGTTCATCCGTGGATGGCGGCGCTGATGATGAGGGCGATGCCGAGCACGATGCTGCCGAGGAAGATTGCTAGGGCGACGTTCTTGCCCTCGGTGATTTCCCGCCAGAAATGGACGTGCGGCGTCATGCGATCGAACAGGATGAAGCCGATAATGTAGATCCCCAGGCCCATGGCGGAAAACACTAGGGCGCTGAGCAGATTGTGCCAGATCGGGTCCAAATCCATCGTAGCCTCCTATTTATGGGCGCCCAGCAGGAAGCCGCCGCCATGCCCCCCGCTGGCGCCAGTTTGGCCGCTCTTGGATGCAAGGCCCGAGCCGAATAGGGCCATGCCTTCGTATTTTGTATAGGTGAAGCCGCCCAGCACGATCAGGCAGAAAAGTGCAAACAGCAGCGGTCGCATGTTCATGCCCGGGTGCCTTCGCCCGAATGTCGTTGGGCGAAGCCGATCAGAATGCGCCAGATTGGGTAGATCAGCAGCAGGACCAGGGCCAGGAGGAAGAATCCGGTGCTTCCGACATGGCGATGCACGGCCAGGGCGAAGCTGACGCGCGCCGGGAAAAAGTTGGCGGCGCGTGCTGGCTGAGTGCCATACACCAAGGCGTCGGTATCGATCAGCAGCCGGTAGGTGCCACCGGGCACTCGGGGGAATAGGGCGGTCGCGCCCTGGCTACCCTCGGTCCAGGAGCCATCGGAATCGACGCCCTCATACTCCTCAACCGTGATGTCGGCGTCGAAGCTGCGTTGGGTGTCGACGTCCACCAAGGACAGACCCAACTCCAGCCACGTATTGCGGACCGGCGACGTGACGGCGATCTGCAGGTTGCCGCCGGAGTCCGGCACGGTGAAGTTCGGCGTAACCACGGGGCGGCCTCGATCGGCAACAGTGGTGGCGAAGTTCTGGCTGAACACCAGGGCGTTATGGCTACGACCGAACGGCACGATGGCCAGCAGGAACAGCAGCCCCATGGCCGCGATGCCGATCAGAACCACCGTGCCGTTAACGTGCCGGCGCTCGGTCGCGTGTTCGAATGCGGTCGGCGGCACAGCGCCGGTTTGCAGCTTGAATGCGTGCGTCACCATCGCGGCGGTCAGTTGCACGCCGCGGGACCAAGTTATCTCGCCGCCGGTTTCTTCGCGCGACAGCAGATAGGGCGAGTCGCCGTATTCGGCGACGGACGCCTCGTCCCCCACGCGGACGCGCCAGTAGAATTCGCCCATCACGTAGTCGGTGCGGGCGCGGGACTCGCTCAAGGGGCGGTAGTGCCGCCCGTCGTCGGCACCCGCGGCCGGATTCGGCACGTCCTGCGGCAGCATGGCGTAAAGAGTCCAGTTTTCCTCATCGGCGACCAGGAAGCGAA
>NZ_LMUY01000082.1:41312-44162 GCF_009765685.1 Acidisphaera sp. L21
GTTGGCGGATGCGGGATTGGGCCTCGCCGATCTGCCGCACATCCGGATTGGTCACATCCACCACGGACCCGCAGGAGCCGCAGGCTGCCGAGATGCTCAGCCCGTTGGCGCGGATGTCGATGCTGCCGCCGCAATTCGGACAGGCGATGGTTCGGGTGCGGGCGACCGGCATTTAATGCGTGAGGTAGCGTGGATCGTGCCGACGCTCCGGGTCGGGCAAAGGTGGGGGCCAGCCCTCGACATCGCGCAGGCCGGTGAAGCCGAGCCGCTCGAAAGGGACGTAGGTGCCGGTGTAGAGGCGACGACCGTCCTCCGACTCCTCTAGCCCGGCAAACCCGGCGGTTTGCCCGACCATGTCGATGTAGGTGGCAATCCGGCCCTTGGGGGCGGCGAGCGGCAACTCCCCCTCGCTGCCCAGACACGTGCCGCGCTTGATATCGGCCACGCGAAAACCGGTGCTGCCGAGCATTACGACCTCGCCCAATGAGGGCGCGGCGGCGAGCGCGGGCGGTACATCCTGCTCGACCGACACGGCCAACAAGCCCTGCGCCTCCGTCAGCCACGCCTGGCTGGCAGCGCCGTCATCCATAAACCACTCGGTCCAGGCGCCATCCTCCCACCCGATGCGGAGGCGACCCAACAGGGTGAAGTGACGACCCTGCCAGGCAAGGCGGGCGCCAATCTGCAACGGGGTGATTTCGTCCGGCAGGGTCGCCATGATGCCGATCGCCTCGACGGCCAAATCGGTCCGCACGACCGTTGACCCGCAGGAGGCACAGACCGCGTAGACCGACACGGAGGAGCGGAATGGCAGGTCCGCACCGCAGGATGGGCAGGTGTATTGGGCCATCAGCGAATTTGGGCGAGCAACTCCGCTTTTTTGGCGGCAAACTCGGCCTCGGTCAGGATGCCTTTGCTGAATAGGTCGCCGAGCCGGGCAATGGTGGCGATCGGGTCCGCCGCCGGCTCGGCCGGTTTGGCGGCAGCGGCTGGCCCGGCGCCCATGGATTGCGCCAGGGCAAACCCAGCCCCCAGCCCCACCCCGGCCGATGCCACGCCCCCTGGGTTGGCTGCGGCAACGCGCAGGCTCTCGGCGGCTTCAAACTGAGTGTATTTGCCCATGTCGCCCACGATGTGCATCGAACTGGCGCGGTCCATCCGCTCCTGCACCTCTTCCGGCAAGGACAGGCTTTGCAGGTAGAAGCTGGTGAGTTCCAGGCCGAAGGTGGTGAAGGCGGGAGCGATGGCGTCATGCAACCGGGCAGAAAAGGCGTCCTGGTTGGCTGCCATATCGACGAAGGCAACATCCGCTGTGCCCAGGCAGGTCGCCATCGACGTCAGGATCGCGGCGCGGAGCTGCCCGGCGGCGTCTGCCACAGAATAGGAAGGGGAGGTTGCGCTGAGCCGGGACCAGAACGGCGCTACATCAGCGATACGGTAGGAATAAACCCCGTTGGCGCGGATGCGGAGCGCGCCGTACTCCTTGTCCCGGATGGTGATCGGCTGCGGCGTGCCCCAGCGCTGGTCCACTTGGTCGCGGGTGCTGAAGAAATATACGTCCGACTTGAACGGGGATTCGAAGAACTTGTCCCAGTTCTGCAACGAGGTGAGCACTGGGAGGGTGCGGGTGGTGAGCTCGTAGGAGCCAGGCCCGAAGTTATCTGCAACCTTGCCCTCGTTGATGAACAGCGCCCGCTGCGATTCGCGCACCACTAGCACGCCGCCATTTTGGATTTCGGAATCGGCCATGGGGTAGCGATAGGCGAGGATGCCGGGTGCTTCCTCGTTCCATTGCAGGACGTCGATGAACTGCTTGGAGATGAAGCTGCGCAGGCTCATGGCTGCCCCTTTTGTTGGCGCTGGGAGCTTAGATCAATTGGCGAAAAAGAGGAAATTCGTGTCGAACCAGCATTGAGCGGGTCCGCCGCCAAGGTTGCGCCGGATGATTGACGTGTGCCATCCGACGCACCCCCACCGCTTGAAGGATATTTCAGCGTGATTTCCCAAGCCGATCGTGCGCGTCTTCAGACCTATCTCCGCCGGATGTTGCGCAATCCGGACGTTGCGCTGGATGCGCCAGCCCGGGCGAAGGGCGCCGTGCATCTTCGCATCGGCGATGATGTGCTGGGCACTGTGGACCAAGTGGATGACGAGGGGGAGCGGTCCTGGGCCGTGACGCTGATCGTGCTGGAAGATGACCTATAGCCAAGTATGCCTGTCCCTCTGTTGCTGATCTGTAACGCAGCAGATCTGCTTTTCGGGTCAACACACGCTATGGTTGCATCAATTGTCGCAAGACGTTAGGCGGGCTCACAATTTGGGAGACTTCGCCGTGTTCATCCGTTCCCTCGCCGTCGCCGCTGGCTTGCTGCTGTGCATGCTTGCCGGTGCGCACGCCAACGACGCTGATTTCAGCATCAAAAACAAGACAGGTTACCAGATCGACGAGGTCTACGTGTCCCGGCACTCAAGTTCCAACTGGGGCGGTGATCGCATGGGTGACGACGCTTTAGCCGACGGCGAGAGCAAGGACATTCGCTTTCCCCATGGCAATGGCGCATGCCGGTTCGACATCAAGGTCAAGTACCACGATGACGATTCCACGGCGGAATGGGGCGATGTCGATTTGTGCAAATTCGAAACCATCACGCTGTTCTGGGACAAGAAGAAGCAGGCCACCCGGGCCGTCGGCGAGTAATCGCCACAGCTAGCTCGCCATCCGTCCCGGCCGGGCGGATGGCGCCTGACCCGAGTGCGCATTGATGTCCGCGGCGGGATTCGAACCCACGGCCCCAGGATTCATACCACTTCGGCTTTCGCCGCCGCCCGCCGGGCGTTCGTGGTCTGGAC
>NZ_LMUY01000082.1:44172-46629 GCF_009765685.1 Acidisphaera sp. L21
CCGTAGGCGCCACCCATCCAGTCTCTACACCTTCCCGTCCTTTCGGCGCGGGCTTGGCTCGGGATCGGCAAGGTGCAAGTGCACCGTAGCGTTCCCCGACTTTGAGCGGTTCCGTCGCAAGGTTTCCCGGTGCGACGCCCAATTGAAGCAACTAGGAATCCTGTGCTCTATCCTGCTGAGCTACGCGGACATGCAGGTTCAGTGTGTAGCGAGGACGGCCTCGACTGCCAAGGCTCCCCTAGTCGTCGTCGCCTTCCAGGCGCAAGATCGACGTCCCAATGACGGAAGGTGGCCGGATTCGGCCAGCACGGATGCACGCTGATCCCTCCCAGGCTGAGCCGACTGCCGCGCAGGCGCTGCACACGCGGCTGCTGACCCTCGACAGCCACATCGACATTCCCTGGCCGAACGGCCCGGATCCGTTTACGGCGACGCAACGGCACGTGGACATTGGCAAGATGGTGCGAGGCGGGCTGCGTGCCGGGTGCTTTGCCGCCTATGTCGGGCAGGGGCCGCGCACGCCGGACGGTTGGACCAAGGCGCGGGAGCGGGCTTTGGCGATGCTGGAGGAGATCCGCGCCATGGGGGCCGAGCGCAACGGGTTGCGCGCCGTGCTGGCAACCAGCGTGGCCGACATCCGCCAGGCCGCGACCGAGCCTGGCGTCGCGATCATCGTGCCTGCGGTGGAGAACGGCCACACCATCGGCGAGGACATCAGCGTGCTGGACCAGTTCCGCGCCCTGGGCGCCTGCTACCTGACGCTCACGCATAACGGCCATAACGCATTGGCCGATAGCAGCAATCCGCGCAAGGACTTGGGCGACGAGGCCATATTGCATGGTGGGCTGAGCGCCCTTGGACGCGAGGCGGTGGCTGCGCTGAACCGACTTGGCATGCTAATCGACGTCAGCCATTCATCCAAGGCGACGATGATGCAGGCCGCCCACTTGTCCACCACCCCGATCGTTGCCACCCATTCCTGCATTCACGCCCTGTGCCCCGTGCCGCGTAACCTGGATGACGAGCAGCTGGACGTATTGAGGGAGATTGGCGGCCTGGTGCAGATCACCGCCGTGCCATCCTTCGTTCGGCCGCAGGGCAAGGTGGATGCGGTGGGCGTGGCCGATTACATGGACCATTTGGACTACGCCGTGCGCCGCTGCGGCGTGGAGCACGTGGGCATCAGCTCCGACTTCGATGGCGGCGGGATGCTGGCGGATTGGCGGGACGCGTCCCAAAGCGCCAATCTGACGGCGGAGTTGGTGCGCCGCGGCTACGACGAGTCGGAGATCGCGGCCCTGTGGGGCGGCAACTTTCTGCGCCTGCTGGAACGGGCCGAGGCCGCCGCCGCGTGACGATTGGTCTACTGGGTCCGTTTCTGCTGTGGACCAAGTCGTTCCACGTGATCGCCGTCGTCGCCTGGATGGCGGGGCTGTTCTACCTGCCCCGCTTGTATGTCTATCACTGCGACGTTGCTCGCGGATCGGAGGCGAGCGAGCGGTTCAAGGTGATGGAGCGCCGGCTGCTGAAGCAGATCATGAACCCGGCTATGATGGTCACCTGGCTATTCGGCATCTTGCTGGTGTTGACGCCGGGTGCGGTGGATTGGGGCGCCACGTGGTGGCACGTGAAGCTAACGGGCGTGATCCTGATGAGCGGCTTCCATGGCGCGTCGTCGAAATGGCAGCGGGACTTTTTGGAAGATCGCAACACCCGCCCACAGCGCTTCTACCGCATCGCCAATGAGGTTCCGACGGTCCTGATGATCATCATCGTCATCATGGCCATTGCGCAACCTGGTTGATTGGGCCATCTACTGATGGCCGGTTGCGATTGACTGCCCATCGTAACCGTGCATACCTCCTGTCTAGCGATGTAGGTCTGCTCAGGCCCAGCATCCTTCCGTCAAACCAGCCCGGTCCCCGCAACGCGCGCTCTTCTGGCGCCGCAGGACCGTCAAATCGGCTGTCGCCTGTCCGCTGAACCCATCCCCCTCCGAGGCTTCCCAGATGCATCTTGCCGAACTCAAGGCAAAATCTCCGTCCGACCTGCTTTCCTTCGCCGAATCGCTCCAGATCGAGAACGCGTCCAGCCTACGCAAGCAGGACATGATGTTCGCCATTCTGAAGAACCTGGCAGATAATGAGCAGGCAATTCATGGCGAGGGGACGCTCGAAATCCTCTCGGATGGCTTCGGCTTCCTCCGAAGCGCACAGGCCAACTACCTTCCTGGCCCCGACGACATCTACATCAGCCCCAGCCAAGTCCGCCGATTTGGCTTGCGCACCGGGGATAGCGTCGAGGGCCAGATCCGGGCGCCCAAGGATGGCGAGCGGTATTTCGCCCTGTTGAAGCCGAATACGATCAATTTCGAGCCGCCGGATGCCGTCAAGCACCGGATCAACTTCGATAACCTGACCCCGCTCTACCCCGATCGCCGCTTAAAGATGGAGGTGG
>NZ_LMUY01000082.1:46697-89044 GCF_009765685.1 Acidisphaera sp. L21
CGCGGGTGATCGACCTTATCTCCCCGATCGGCATGGGCCAGCGCGCCCTGATCGTGGCGCCGCCGCGCACCGGCAAAACGGTGATGCTGCAGAACATGGCCACCGCCATTGCGGAGAACCATCCCGAAGTCTTCCTGATCGTGCTGCTGATCGATGAGCGGCCGGAAGAAGTGACGGACATGTCCCGCTCGGTGAAGGGTGAGGTGGTCGCCTCCACCTTCGACGAGCCGGCGACGCGGCACGTTCAAGTGACCGAGATGGTGCTGGAAAAGGCCAAACGCCTGGTCGAGCACAAGCGTGACGTGGTGATCCTGCTCGACAGCATCACTCGGCTGGCACGCGCCTACAACACGGTGGTTCCGTCCAGCGGCAAGGTGCTGACCGGCGGCGTGGACGCCAACGCTCTGCAGCGGCCGAAGCGGTTCTTCGGCGCGGCGCGCAATATCGAGGAAGGCGGTTCGCTGACCATCATCGCAACCGCGCTCATCGATACCGGCAGCCGGATGGACGAGGTAATCTTCGAAGAGTTTAAAGGCACCGGCAACAGCGAGATCATCCTCGATCGTAAGCTGTCGGATAAGCGCACCTTCCCCGCCATCGACATCACCAAGAGCGGAACCCGCAAGGAAGAGTTGCTGGTGGAGCGTGGAATGCTGTCGAAGATGTGGGTGCTGCGCCGCATCCTGAACCCAATGGGCACCACCGACGCGATGGATTTCCTGTTGGACAAGCTGAAATACAGCAAGACCAACCAGGATTTCTTCGACGCTATGAATACCTGACGATCTGCCGCCGGTTCCTATCGTGGACCCGGCGGCAGCAGCAACCCGGCTGGCCAAGGCGCATTCCCCTGCGCGGTGAGCCCGCTGGGCATGTTACGCCCCAGCATGTCGGCGTAACTGCCGAGTACCGACGCGACCTCCGCCTGCCATTTCGGCCGCAAGCCGGGAACATCCGCGCCGACCAGATCGCTCCGCCACGGGCTGGGTTTGGTTTCGGACTGCACGATGGCGGCTAGTGACCAATTCACCAGGCTCGCCCAGCTTCCGTCTTGCACCGGGGTAGTCGCCAGAACCGGCACCACGGCGAACGGCGGCAGGATGTGGTCGCCAGCTCGGCTCGGCGCTTCCGCCCGCAACGCAGCCAGATCGGTTGCCTCGCCTGTCATCGCATCGCAGCGTCTGGCGTCGAATGCATCATGCATCTCGCCGTCTTCCTGATAGCCGCCGCGCACGATGGCGGTGCCAGTTCGTGCGGCCCAGGCCTCGAGTGCCTGATGCGCCGGACTGCCGTTCATGAAGCAGACCATGCGGCCGGTGAGCGTGTCGACGCCGGGCAACGCTAGCGCGGTGAGTTCGGCCACGAACACGGGTGGTCCGGGGATGAGCGCAGCGGCGAGCCTGTGCCCAGCGATCTCGTCCGCCGTGAGGAATGAGACTTCATCGTGTTGGGCCTGCTCGTAGTCCTTGTCCGAGTCGTCGATGTGGAACTCGGTATGACCGCTGGGTCCCAGCACGGCGATGGTCAATGCCCGGCAGAGATCCACGGCGAGCCCGGTAACCCGTCCATCTTCGGCCGGGTCAGCGACGCCTGCTCGTTGGGCGGCGCCGCACCGAACGGTGTTATCCTGCCGCACCCGGTCGAGCGTCGCGGCCTGCGCAGACCCGGCCGCCAGCAGGATCCCAGCGGCCAGCCAGGCCCGTGCGCCGATGCTCACTGGCCGTTATAGGCCGGCAGGGTTGCGGGCAGCGAGTTGAACCCGGCCGGAACGGCCGGGCGCACGGACTGCCGCGCGTCCTCTGGCGTCACACCGATGGCGCGGCAGCCTTGGCCAGCGTAGTGCGGCAAACTGCGCATATCGGCGTCGGCGATGATGGCGAGTGAGCCCGGAAGTGGCGGCAACTTGCCGCTCAGCCGGTCTGGCTCGAACCCGGCCAGCAAATCGTCGGTCTCTGGCGCGTTGATGTCACGTGGGCCGAGATAATGCTGCACGAACCCGCCCGGTCCGTTGAAGCGCGGATCCTCGCCGGCCTTCAGCGCCTGCGCCTCGTCGGGGAGGGAGGCCAAGGCCGGCAGGTCGAAGATAGCGTTGATCGTCTCGATGACTGCATTGTGGTCGCCTTCCGGGTGGGCCACTTCGTGGGCCCGGGCGTAGGGCGAGATCATCAGCGTCGGCACGCGGATGCCGCGGGCGAGCGGCAGGCCGTCGGGCCCGAAGGACAGGATCCGCGGCGGGACGTGGTCGTAGAAGCCATCCGATTCATCATAGGCGATCAGGATGACGCTCTGCGACCAGATATCAGGCTTGCTGGCGACGGCGTTGATGACACGGGCCATCATCGTCTCGCTCAGTTGACGGTCGCTGTAGCCGGGATGGTCGTCATCGCCGGACTTGGCCTTGGCGATGGCAGCCTTGTCGGCGTCGGTCAGCGCTGCCGGGTAGTCCGGATTGGTGATCGGCGGCGTTTCGCCGAGCAGATTGGTGAAGCCGCCGCGGATGTAAAATACGCCGCCGCCAACTGGCAGGTCGCCGCGGGCCATGTCGGCGTAGAAGTCGCCCAGGCCCTTCAAATTGTCGCGGTAGGCCGGGTTGTCGGCCAGGTAGCCGAAATATTGCGCGCCATTATGATGGCTGACATAGCTGTCGTGGGTGGCGGTGGCGCTGGAATCTGTTGGCTCGTGATCGTAACCCTCCTGGTACCAACGCCAGGCCACCGGCTTGCCGGCGCGGGAGGCGATGGTGGCCAAATCCTGCTTGATGTCGGCTTGGTTCTGCTCCGGATGGCGGTCCTGCGCCATGTTCTCCGCCGTCTGCTTGCCGCCCAGGGTCATTGGGACTGTGGCAAACGTCAGGTTTGTGGCGATGTTGCCGTTGGCGTAGCTCTCCCCCGTCTTGGAGCCCATCGGCTGCTTACCGTCGCCTGTGGTGTCGAACTGGGAACTCCAGAACGGCTGCGGGTCGTTGACGATTGGCGGCATCTGCAGCGTGCCGGTCTTGCCTGCGATCGTCACAGTCGGGGCGGTGGTGCCGTGTTTGACCCACTGGGTCTCGCCCGACTGCCCGGCGATCATTGCGATCGCGTTCGGGGATGAGGGCGTATCCTCGGTTGCGAAGATGTTGTCGAATAGGGTGAAGCGGCTGGCCCATTTCCAATAGAACGGGACGGTGTCGCAATCGATGTGGCTCATCACGACCTGGGCGAATTGCTTGCCCATGGCGATGTTGGCTGCACCGCCGCGGCCGGCGTATCGCGCGTATTCGCCCTGCGCGAACTGGTCCATCGCGCTGGCCGTGCCTGTGACATGCAGCTTGGCAGCCAGGCCGGTGTGGCTGTGATCCACGCTGTCGATGACCGAGCTGTTCTGCTCCGGCCCCAGGCGGATCGGCTTTACCGTCACGTCGGAGCCATCGGCCGCGGTGTAGTGCTGGATGAAACCCGGCGTGTGGGCCGCGTCACGTGGGGAGGTGCCGTCCGAATACAGGCCGTTGGCGCCCGGGAACGTGCCGAATTCGTTATCGAACGAGTGGTTCTCGTTGAAGATGACGAAGACGTACTTGACCTTCTGCCGCAGCGCCTGGATCAGCGCGTCGCGGTCCGGCATGGCGGCAGGGATCGCCTGCACGAACGGGGCAACGTCTGGCGTTGGGTCGGGCTGCGCCGTCAGCATCGGCGCGGCGCGGCTGGTTGTCGCAAATGCAACGACCAACGCCGTGGTCATCAGTAGGGCCGTCCGTCGCATCTCAATTCCTCCTCGAATGAGGAGGTTTCTATCAGGACTTCCGGCCGTCTATTTTACGGTTTGATGACGGTCGGCGGGCTGGCGGCGCAACGTAGCCAACAGCGCCGGGACGAAGATCAGCGTCGAGAGCAGGGTGCAGCCGAGGCTGATCAGCAGCAATTTGCCCATGCTGGCCGTGCCTGGGTGTTGCGACAACGCAAGGGAGCCGAAGGCGGTGCCGGTGGTGAGCGCGGAGAAGATCACCGCCCGGGCGGTTGGGGAGGCGAGGTTGGACGGCTCGCCCGCCCGCCAATTCATCACGAAGTAGATGTTGAACGACACGCCGACGCCCAGCAGCAGTGGCAGCGCGATGACATTGGCGAAGTTCAGCGGCAGGGGCAGAGCGAGGCAGACCACGACCGTCAGCAGTGCGGAGAGCAGCAGCGGCGCCAGTACCAGCGCCACGTCCGTTATCCGGCGCAGTGCCGCGAACAGGATCAGCGCGATCATTACGATCGCCCCGATCGCGGCATTGCGAAAGGCGCCGATAATGGTGCGTGCGGTGGCGATGATCGTGACGGCGGATCCGCCGGAGTCGGGCACGGCGGCGCTCACCTGGTCGACGAAGGTGATAAGACCGGGGCCACCACTGGCACCGGGTTTGGGCGTTATCTGCACGCGGGCGCGACCATCCTGCAGCATCCACTGCTGTGTGATGTCGGCGGGGATCGACTCCAGCGACACCGGCTGGGCGCTGAGTGCAGCGCGAAGCTGGTCCAGCTGGGCGGGCAGGAATCGCGTCAACGCTTGGTTGGCGGCGACCAACACCGGATCGGGCGCGACCTGCAGCTTCGCCAGGTCCGCTGCGATCTGCGCTAGAGGGCTGTCTGCCGGCAGTTTGGCGGTGGCGCGAACCAGGCCGGTGGCGGCGGTTCGGGTAGCCAGCCGCAGATCGGCCGGGGTGACGGTGGCTGGCGCTGTACGGCTGGTCAGCGTCGGCGCCAGGATGCTGGCGGCGTCCGCGATCAGTGCGAGCTTGGCCTGCTGGTCGGTCGGCACCAGGCTTTGCAGGGTCAGCGCCTGGGCTACCAGCGGGAGTGTGGCGGCGCGTTGGGCGATCGCGTCGGCATCCGTCAGGTTCGGCGCGACGACGTCGATCGTGTACGGGTTGGTCAGTGGGTTCGCCATCAGGTCGCGCAGGGTGACCATGGCCTGCGTGGTGGGGTCCTTCGTATGCAGTGGGTCGGCGTCGAAGGTCAGGAACGGCACGCCAACCGCGCCGGCCACCGCCAGCAATCCTGACCCGGCCAGGATAACCAGGCGGAAGCGGTGGATGACACCATCGACAGGGCGCAGGCTGGTGAGCCCGACTTCACCGTGTTCGGCCCGCGGTTGCAGCAGGGAGAGTGCGGCCGGCAGGAAAGTCAGCGTGCAGATGAACGCGAACACCATGCCCACGCCGGCAATAAGGCCAAGCTGCGCCACGCCGCTGAACGAGGTGGGAACGAAGGCGAGAAACCCGGCGGCGGTGGTGACGGCGGCGATCAGCACCTGAATCCCGGCCCGGCGCGCTGTGGCCGCCAGGGCCAGATCGGTGGTCGGCAGATGCAGCCGCATTTCGCGAAACCGCACGCTGAACTGAATGGCGAAGTCCACCGCGATGCCGACGAACAGCACGGCGAACGCGATCGAGATCAGGTTCAGCGTGCCGACGGCGATCGCGGCGAAGCCCGTCGTCAGCACTAGGCCAAGCACCAGCGTCAGCAGGATAGGGATGATCAGCCGCCATGACCGCACCGCGAGGAACAGCCACAGGGTGATCAGCACCAGGCTGCCGACCAGGCCCGCGACTGCGCCCTGAGCGACCGTGGCAAATTCTTCATCCGCCAGGGGCACATTGCCGGTGATGCGGACATGCGCATCACCGGATGCAACGAACTCCAGCTTTAGGGCGGCGGCCTTCAGAGCCTCGGTGGCGGCCCCGCCGGGTTCCAGCGAGCTATAATCCAGCTTCGGCTGGATCAGCACGAAACGGTAGGGACCGGCCTTCTCCGCCAGCGACCCGCCGAGCAGGGATTGCCAGGAGAGTGGACGCGGCGATCCGTCCAGCACGGAGGCGAGCGTAGCGTGGAAGGCTTGTAGCGGCGCGCCGAAGCTCGCCGGGTCGGCGGCTCCGCGCTCAACCCCCATCCCGATCAACGACAGCGCCGCGAACAAGCCGCGGGCGCTGGGGTCGGCGACCAATTGGCCCAGGAAGGGCTGCGCATCGATGGTGCGGTCGAGGAGCGGGCCCAGTTCTTCCTTTGACAGGAACAGCAAGCCATTGGTGCGGAAATAGGGCGAGGCTTCGGGCCGGCTCACGGTGCGGACGTGTGCGGTGTCTGCGCTCATGGCGGCGGCGAGGCTGGCGGCGGTGGCCTCCGCCTCCTCCGGCACCTTGGCGTCGATCACGGCGACGATCAGGTCGTGGAATTGCGGGAAGTCGCGGTCGAACGCGATCTTGCGCTGCCGCCACGGCAGGGAGCTGGCGAACAGCGCATCCGTGTCGGTGGAAATACCGAGGCGATGGCTGGCGATCCCGGCCGCCCCAGCTGCCAGTATCAGGCCGGCCAAAACGACAAGGACAGCACGACGCGCGCAGCGTTCCACCACGCGGGCAAGAAAATTCTGAACGGACACTGTCGGCTCTACCCCCGGGGCCGCCAATCCGCTTGGGACAGCGGCGGCGCAATCGGGGCGGGATAGTCCGTCCGCGTCACCGGGTCCAGGTTGGCGGTTGATCCATTTCTCGTATGTTTGAACATTAGCGACGACAGTGGCTTGCCAGATGGGGTTGAAACGTGGCGGGAGCACGGCGTTGTGGAGGCGTCGGCCCGTCATCGCGTTGACACGATTCCGGGCGCGCCCTAGCACTGCGCGAAATGAATCCGGCCGGGGCTGCTGCGCCCTTGGGGGGCAAAGTGGTCCAATATTTTCGAGCCGCCTTGATGGCGAGCGCTGTCCTCTTCGCATCGGCGGCCTGGGCGGCAGACACCATCCATGTCGGCGTCAGCCTGTCGATGACCGGGCCCGGCGCCTCGCTCGGTATTCCCGAGCGGAACGCGGTGGCATTGCTGCCGAAGCAGATCGGCGGCGCCAACGTCGAATACACGGTGCTGGACGACGCCACCGATACAACGCGTGCCGTCGCCAACATGCGCAAGCTGATCGAGGGTGGGGCGGATGTGATCGTCGGCTCCACCGTGACGCCGGGGTCGCTGGCAATGGTGAATGTGGCCGGGGAGCAGAAAATCCCGGTGATCTCGCTGGCGGCCTCCGCGCGATTGATCGAGCCGATGGATGCGGCCCGGCACTGGGCGTTCAAGACGCCGCAGAATGATAGCCTGATGGCGGATGCGGTGGCCGATTACATGACGGCGCATGGGGTGAAGTCGATTGCGTTTATCGGTTTCAACGATGCGTATGGCGATGGGTGGTTGGAAGAAACCCAGCGGGCGATGGCGGCCAAGTCGATCAAGGTTACCAACGTCGAGCGGTTTGCCCGCACCGACACCAGCGTCACCGGGCAGGTGCTGAAGGTGATGTCGTCCAAGCCCGATGCCGTGCTGATCGCCGGCGCCGGCACCCCGGCCGCGCTGCCGCAGAAGACCCTGCACGAGCGTGGCTATAAGGGCGCGATCTACCAGACGCACGGCGTTGCCAACCTCGATTTCATTCGTGTCGGCGGCAAGGATGTGGAGGGTACGATCCTGCCTGCCGGACCGGTGCTGGTTGCCAGCCAACTGCCGGACAGCGCGCCCAGCAAGAAGGTCGGGCTGGCTTTCATCCACGATTACGAGGCCGCGAATGGCGCCGGCAGCGTGTCAACCTTCGGCGCGCATGCCTACGACGCCGGGCTGATCCTGCAATACGCCCTGCCAATCGCGCTGAAATCCGCCAAGCCCGGTACGCCCGAATTTCGCAGCGCTCTGCGCGACGCGATCGAGGGTGCGCATGAGCTGGTGGTGACCCAGGGCGTAATGGATATGAGCCCCACCAACCATAACGGCTTCGACACTCGTGCCCGAGTGATGGTGGAGATCAAGGACGGCGGCTGGAAATTATTGCCCTGATAGCTTAGCCGTCCGCGATCATGGACGCGGACATCGCTCTCATTCTGTTGCAGGACGGCGTCGTCAACGGCGCCGTCTATGCATTATTGGCGCTGTCGCTGGTGCTGGTGTTCTCGGTCACCCGGGTGATCCTGATCCCGCAGGGCGAGTTCGTGGCGTATGGCGCGCTGACATATGCGGCGCTCGATGCGGGCAAAGTGCCCGGCAGCATCTGGATGCTGGGCCTGTTGGGGGTCGCCGCCTGCCTGGCTGGGCTGTGGTCGATGCGGCATCACGCGAGCCGAGGCGCGGTGCTGCGGTTGCTGGCGGGAACGCTGCTGCTGCCTGCCGTGGTCATCGGCGTGACGCTGTTGCTCGCTGGCCGAGCGATCGGCGTGGCGGGGGAGGCGGTGCTGACGGTTCTGATCGTGGCCCCGATGGCGCCGTATCTATACGACATCGCCTTCAAACCGCTGGCCGAGGCCTCCGTCCTGACGTTGCTGATCGCAGCGGTGGGCACACATCTGGCGCTCATGGGCGTTGGGCTGGTGCTGTTCGGGCCGGAGGGGTTTCGCGCAACGGCGTTTTCCGATGCGGTGCTATCCATCGGTAGTCAAACGATCCAGGGCCAATCGATCTGGGTGGTTGCCAGCACGGCGACGACGATGCTGGCGCTGTATCTGTTCTTCGGCTTCACGCTGTTCGGCAAGGCGCTGCATGCCACGGCGGTAAACCGACTTGGCGCGCGACTGGTGGGGATCTCCACCGCGCTCTCCGGCCGCATCGCCTTCGGGCTGGCGGGGGTGATCGGGGCGATGGGAGGCATCCTGGTCGCGCCGCTGACCACCGTTTACTACGATAGCGGCTTTCTGATCGGGCTGAAGGGTTTCGTCGCCGCCATCGTCGGCGGCATGGTCAGCTACCCGCTCGCTGCGTTGGCCGCCGTGCTGGTCGGCGTGGTCGAGAGTTTTTCGACCTTCTGGGCCAGCGCGTTCAAGGAAGTCATCGTGTTCACCGTCATCCTGCCCGTGCTGCTGGTGCGCTCTTTGCGCAGTCCGGTGGCGGAGGATGAGGAGTGAGGCGCGGCATCGGCCCGATATTGCTGTTGCTATGGCTTTGCGTGCCGCTGGTGCAGGCTGTGCCGTCCTTCTGGCTGACGCTGGCGGATTACGCGGGAATTTCCGCCATTATCGCGATCGGCATCGTGGTGCTGACGGGCATGGGCGGCATTACCTCGTTCGGGCAGGCGACGTTCATGGGCTTCGGCGCCTACGCCACCGCGTTGCTGACAACCCAAGCCGGGTGGTCGCCCTGGCTAACGCTGCCGGTCGCGATGGCGGCGGCCGGGCTTGCGTCGCTGGTGATCGGCGCAGTCACGCTGCGGCTGTCCGGGCATTACCTGGCACTGGGCACGATCGCGTGGAGCGTGGCGTTCTTCTACGTGTTCGGCAATCTGGATGTGCTGGGGCGCAACGACGGAATCTCCGGCATTCCGCCGCTGCGCATCGGCAGCACGGCGCTGCTGGACAGCCGGTCTTACTACCCGGTGGTGTGGATCGCGGTCGGTATCGTGTTCCTGCTGACGCGCAATCTGCTGGACAGCCGGATTGGCCGCGCCATCCGTGCCCTGCATGGCGGCGCGGCGGCGGCTTCGTCCTTTGGAGTAGGGCTTGCGGGGATGCGGATGCTGGCCTTTGCCTACGCGGCCGTGCTGGCTGGGCTGGCGGGTTGGCTTTACGCGCATATGCAGCGCTCGGTGAGCCCCACGCCGTTCGGGTTGAATCAGGGGATCGAGTATCTGCTGCTGGCGGTGGTTGGCGGCCTAGAGAGGTTGCCGGGCGCCGTGCTGGGGGCGCTGGTGCTGACAGTGGTAAATGACCGGCTGCAGGATCTTCTGCCGCTGCTATTTGGCAGCCAAGGCAATTACGAGACGATCGTGTTCGGCTTCCTGCTGGTGTTGGTGCTGCAAACCGCGCCTGCCGGCCTATGGCCGCTGATCGTCGACCGGTTCAGCCGCCACGCCGCAGCCCATCCCGGTGGCGGTGAGCCGTTGCCCAACCGCACCTTGCCGCAACCCGGCGCGCTGGTGTTGCAGGCGGAAGGGCTGCGCAAGGTGTTTGGCGGCCTGGTCGCAGTGTCGGATCTGTCGCTCGAACTGCACGCCGGGGAGATCGTGGGGCTGATTGGCCCAAATGGCGCCGGCAAGAGCACGACGTTTGACCTGCTGACCAGCGTCGCCACGCCTACCAGCGGGGCGGTGCATTTCCTCGGCGCATCGTTGTCGCACCGGGCTGGCCCGGCGGTCGCCCGGCTGGGCATCGCGCGGTCGTTCCAGCATGTGAAGCTGGTCGGCGGCATGTCCGTGTTGGAGAACGTCGCTCTAGGCGCACATCTGCGCGGTCGCGCCGGGCCGATCCGCGCGATGCTGCGGCTGGACCGTGTGGAGGAGGCGCGGCTCTTCGCCGAGGCGCATCGGCAACTGGCCCGCGTGGGATTGGCCGGGCTGGAGGCATTGCCAGCCCGCAGCCTGGCGCTAGGCCAGCAGCGCGTTGTGGAGATCGCCCGCGCCCTGTGTCTAGACCCTGTATTGCTGCTGTTGGACGAGCCCGCCGCTGGCCTCCGCCATGCCGAGAAGGTCGAACTGGCAGCCCTGCTGCGCACGCTGCGCGACCAGGGCGTCACCGTGCTGCTAGTGGAGCACGACATGGACTTCGTGATGAACCTGACCGACCGATTGGTGGTGATGAATTTTGGCGCCAAGCTGGCGGAGGGGCTGCCGGCTGTGATCGGCCATAACCCGGCGGTTATCGAGGCCTATCTGGGCAGCGTCGCATGATCCTGGCGGCAACCGGGCTGCATGTCGGCTACGGCGGCGCGGCCGTGCTGCACGACGTGTCGATCCAGGTCGGGCGCGGCCAGATCATCACCGTCATCGGCCCAAACGGCGCCGGCAAGACCACGCTGTTAAACGCCATCATGGGCGTGCATGAGGGGCGCGGCAGCCTGCAACTCGCTGGGAAAGACATTGGCCGCCTGCCCGTGGAGGCACGCGTGCGAGCGGGCATGTCGCTGGTGCCGGAAAAGCGTGAATTATTTGGGTCGCTGCCGGTGGAAGATAATTTGCGCCTCGGTGGCTTCCGGTTCCGCCATGAACCGGCGCTTGCCCGGCGGCGGCAACTGGATGAGGTTTATGCCCTGTTCCCCCGCCTGCGCGAACGCCGGAAGCAGCTTGCCGGTACGCTCTCGGGAGGAGAGCGACAGATGCTGGCCATGGGCCGCGCCTTGATGAGCCGCCCCGACCTGCTTATGCTCGATGAGCCGAGTCTGGGCTTGGCGCCACTGATTGTTCGCGAGATCTTCACGATTATCGCCGATCTGCGGGCTCGATCCGTGGCGATCCTGCTGGTGGAGCAGAACGCGCGGGCCGCGCTGCAGATCGCCAACTACGGCTACGTGCTGGAGACGGGCCGTGTCACTCTGCAGGGGGCCAGCGCCGAATTGGCAGCCGACCCCCGCGTGGTCGAGACGTATCTAGGCATCGCTAAGGCAGTTCCTGCGCCGGTATGATGCCCTCTGGCGCAGGGCGGGTGGCGACCTGACGCTCGGCGAAAGCGGCATCCATCTTCGGCGCCCATAGCCTCACGCCGCCGGTGATGCCAGCGGCGTTCGGCACGATGCGGGCGTTTGGCGGTAGATCGAAATCGATTACCTGAGCATTGCCGCCGCCGATCAGCAGCGTGTCGTAGGTAACCAATGTGTCCAGGATGCCAATCGCCTTGTGCAGCCGCTTATTCCATTTTTTGCGCCCGGCTTTGCGGAGTGCGGCGTTGCCCAAATACTGATCGTAGGTCTTGTCCTTGGCGACCGGGTGCTGGCCGACTTCCAAATGCGGACACAGCATGCCCTCGTCGAACAGGGCAAATCCGAAGCCGGTGCCGAGCGTGATAACGCATTCCAGGCCGACACCGGCAATAGTCCCAAGGCCCTGCACGCTCGCATCGTTTAGGACGCGCGTGGGCGCATTCAGCCGTTGGGTCAGATCCGCAGCGAGCGGGAAGCCGTGCCAGGCCTCGGTGCCGAGGTTGGGGGCGGTGATGATCCGGCCATTGCGCACGACGCCGGGAAAGCCGACCGAAATACGCTGAAACGCGCCCAGCGGGCGGGCCAGGTCTATCAGGCACGCCAAGACGTCTGCCGGACCGCGGGGGTTGGGAGTGTCGGTGCGCTGCGGGCCCGCGATCATCGTCCCATCGGAATCGAGGATGCCGGCCTTGAGCCGAGTGCCGCCGATATCGATAGCAAGGGTACGAGGACCTGGCCGGGCGCTGGTATCGTCCGCGACGGGCGAGTCGGCTTCGTCGTCGTTCATAGACATCAATCACGGCTCCTGGGGAAAGGCGGGCGCAGTGAGCCATTGCCCCAGGAGAGTTGCAAGTGCGACCGGCCCGACCTCAGACAAGCCGGCCGCGCATGCGTCAGCGGCGGATGAGCATCGCCAGTGCGTAGCCAATAGCGCCGGCTACCAGAAGGGAGGTCAACGGGCGCTCGGCAACGGTGTCGCCAAGGAATGCGCTGGCTTCGTCCAACTGATCGACCATCGCGCTGCCAGCGCCGCCGGCCTGGTCCTTGATCTTGCCGTAGGTGCGCTGGGCCGTGCCAACCATCTGGTCGATCGCGCCAGAGGCCTGCGTCTTGGTGTCGCCGGTCAGGTCGCCAACCGCGCTCTTGATGTTGCCGCCAATGTCCTTGGCTGCACCTTCGATCTCGTTCTCGTCCATGGTTTGATGCTCCACATACCGTGCACCGCAATCAACCAATTGGCGACGGCTGGGTTCCCCCAGCATGGAAATACACTGCGCTTGTCTCTATGGGGTGGCGGCCCATCTTAGAACCACCTTGGGAGGCGATGCGTGACGACAGGCGACATGGCGAGTTGGGCCATCGACGATCCACGTGTGCCCGAAATTCTGAACATGGTTGCCAAGGAAACCGGGGTCGAGCGGGCTCGCCTGGTGCCAGGGGCGACAATCGCTGGGTTGGACATCGCCTCACTGGACATGGTGCAGGCGATTTTTGCTCTCGAGAGCCGGTTCGACGTGGAGATCCCGGTCATCGCGGAGAAGAGTGGGCAGGAGTTCGCTACGGTCGGCGAGTTGGTGACGCATGTGCTGCACACGATTGATCACGGACCCGCCGTTTGACGCGACAGCTGCGCCGGGTCGTGGTTACCGGCATGGGGGCGGTATGCGCCACCGGCCTTGATGTTCCACATTTTACCGCGGCACTCCTGGCCGGCGAGGTTGGCATAGGGCCGATCGTCAACATCCCGACCGACCGGCTGTCCACCCGGATCGCCGCTGAAGTTCGCGGCTTGGACCCGGCGGCGCATTTTACCGCCAAGCGCCTCCCGCTGCTGGATCGAGTCGCTCAACTGGGGATGATCGCCGCGCGGGAGGCGATGGCGCAGGCTGGGTTGGCGCCCGGCGGATGCCCATTGGCGGCGGTCGTGCTGGGCAGCGGCAGTGGGCAGCATACGTTGGACGACGCTTATCTCCGGTTCTACGGGCAGGGCGCGCCGCGGGTGCATCCTTTCAGCGTGCCGCGTATCATGCCGAACGGACCGGCGAGCCACATTTCGATGGAGTTCGGCATTCGTGGCCCGGTGTTCGCCGTGTCCAGCGCCTGTGCCTCCGCCAATCACGCCATCGGCCAGGCGATGCAGATGATTCGCTGGGGCATGGTGGATGTTGCCGTCAGCGGCGGCTGCGACGCCTCCATCGTGCCGGGCTTCATGAAAGGATGGGAGGCGCTGCGCGTGCTGAGCCCCGATGCCTGTCGCCCGTTTTCCCTTGACCGAACTGGTCTGGTGATTGGGGAGGGTGCGGGGGTTCTGGTGCTGGAGGCGCTGGAGCATGCCTTGTCACGCGGCGCCACGCCGCTGATGGAACTTGCCGGGTTCGGCATGGGCGCGGATGGCGTCGATGTTACTGCGCCTGATGCAGAAGGTGCTGCATCGACGATGAAGGCGGCGCTGAATGACGCCGGATGTAGCGCGGCGCAAATTGGCTACGTCAACGCCCATGGGACCGGCACTCGGCTGAACGACCGGACGGAGACAGCGGCGCTCCGTCTCGTGTTCGGGGCCGGATTGGATGCGGTGCCGGTATCGTCCACCAAATCGATGATCGGCCATTGCATGACTGCGGGTGGCGCGCTGGAACTGATCGCCACCGCCATGGCGTTGCGGGACGGGTGGCTTCCGCCCACGGCCGGGTTCACGACCGCGGACCCGGACTGCGACCTGGATTGCGTGCCGAACGAGGCGCGGCGAGCGGACGTGGAATACGCCATGTCCAACGCGTTCGCCTTCGGTGGATTGAACGCCGTGCTGATCGCGCGGCGCTGGGGTGAAGCATGACCGTCGTTCCGCACATCAACCGCATCGGCACTGCGGTGCCGCCGCACGAGGTGCATGGCGCCTTCGCCACCTTCGCCCGCAGCCTGCTACGCGACGAAAAGACGGTGACTTTGTTCGATCGCATGGCGGAGCGGTCTGGCATCACCAACCGTTTTTCGGTCCTGCAACCCGGCATCCCCGGTGCGGATCGGTTGGACGTGGAGGGATTTTTCAATCGCGGCTGCTTTCCCACCACAGGCGCCCGGATGGCGCGCTACGAGCGGCATGCCACGGACTTGGCGGCAGACGCGGTGACGGCGCTGGGTGAGGATCCTCGCAGCTTCACCCATATCGTGGTGGCGTCCTGCACCGGCTTCACTGCGCCCGGGCTGGACCAAGTGCTGGCGCAGCGGCTGGGTATGTCGCCCGGGATCGAGCGGACGCTGGTCGGGTTCATGGGCTGTTATGCCGGCGTGACGGCGCTGCGCCAGGCCTTCCACATCGTCCGGTCGGAGCCCTCGGCCCGGGTGCTGGTGGTCAATCTGGAACTATGCACGTTGCATCTGCAGGAAATCGACGATCTGGAGACGGTGCTGTCCTTCATGCTGTTCGGTGACGGCGCCAGTGCCGCGCTGGTGACGGCGGAGCCGGAAGGGATCGGGATGGTCGACTTCCGCTCGGTCGCGCTGCCGGATTCGGCGGACCTCATTACGTGGCGCATCGGCGACCAGGGTTTCGACATGGCGTTGTCCGGCAAGGTGCCGGGCCGCATTGCGACCGCCCTGCGCGGCGAGTTGGAGCGGAATGACGCAGACGGCTTGCTGCGTGGCCAATCGGTGCAGGACATCGACCTCTGGGCCATTCATGCCGGCGGCCGAACCGTGCTGGATGGTGTGGAACAGGGACTGCGGCTGGGCCGTGGCGCGCTGGATTGGTCGCGCGGGGTGTTGCGCGATTTCGGCAACATGTCCTCCGCCACCATCATCTTTGTGCTGGACCGGATGATGCGCGCCACGACCGGGCCGCAGACGGGAATGGCGATGGCGTTCGGCCCCGGGCTCGCGGCCGAGACGTTCCGGTTTCGCCGGGCATGAACTTCGCGGTCCGCAGCGACGCGGCCGAACTGATGGACACGGATTGCCGGGATACGGCCGATTACGCTGCCTGCCTGCACGACCTGGCGGCGGTGAACACCGTTACGTTGGCCCGCCGGCCAACCTTGGCCTGGCTGGACCGTGCGATGCGGCAGCGACCCGCAAACGATGTGGTGTCGGTTTACGATGTGGCGCACGGGCATGGTGACATGCTGCGCACCATTGCCCGATGGGCGCAGCGGCGGGGGCGAGTAGTGCAACTGCACGGGGTAGATATGAACCCGGATGCGGCATCCACCGCGCGGGCTGCCTCACCAGGCTTGGTGTTGGATCTGGCGAGTGGGGATGTGCTGGCCACGGTGCCGAACCCAGCGCCCGATTACATCGTCAGTTCGCTGTTCACGCATCATCTGACCGACGCACAGGTCGTGGCGTTTTTGCAATGGATGGAGCGGCACGCGCGATACGGCTGGTTCATTAACGATCTACACCGCCACGCCGTGCCTTATCACGGGTTTCGCCTGCTCTCCTGGGTGATGCGCTGGCACCGATTTGTGCAGCATGACGGTCCAGTCTCCATCGCCCGTGCGTTCCGCCGGGCGGAGTGGCAGCGTCTGTTGGCCGAGGCCGGCGTGCCGGGCGAGGTGCGCTGGGTGTTCCCCTTTCGCCTGTGCGTCGGCCGGCTGCGCTGACACCGATCGTCATCGCTGGGGGCGGCGTCGCGGGCGCCTCTGCTGCCTGCCGGTTGGCGCAAGCGGGGCGTGCTGTGACGCTGCTGGAGCGGGAGACCGGCCCGGCGCACAAGATCTGTGGCGAATTCATCAGCGGCGAGGCGGTGGCCGATCTGGCGACGCTCGGCGTCGACGTCGGTTCGCTGGGCGGTGCTCCGATCGGGGCAATGCGGCTGGTGCATCGCGGCCGGGTGGCGGAGAGCCGTCTGCCGTTCCAGGCGGCCGGCTTGTCCCGCTTCAGGCTAGACGAGGCGTTGTTGGCCCGGGCGGTCGCGTTAGGGGCAGACGTGCGGCGCGGTGTTCGCGTGCGCAACGCGGCGCCGGGCATGGTTCAAACCGACCATGCCTCACTGTCTGCGCCAATCCTGTTGCTGGCCACCGGCAAGCACGACGTGCGCGGCTTGGCCCGCATCCCCGGCCGCGCACCGGAGGAGTTGATCGGGTTCAAACTGCATTTGCGCCTGACGCGGGCTCAGCGCGCCGCGCTGACTGGGTTTGTGGAGGTGATCCTGTTTGATGGGGGTTATGCCGGGCTGCAGATGGTGGAAGGCGACACGGCCAATCTGTGCCTGCTCGTCGACCGTGGCCGCTACGATGTGGACTGGCCGACCCTGCTGGCCGCCTTGCAGCGGGAGGATTCTCACCTTGCCCGCCGCCTGGACGGTGCTTGCGCCGCCTGGGTGCGGCCACTGACGATCTTTCGCGTGCCGTATGGCTTCGTGCATCAGGGTCCGGACCAGCCCGGCGTATATCGGCTGGGGGATCAGGCGGCAGTCATCCCATCTTTCTGCGGCGACGGCATGGCGATCGCGCTGCACAGCGCCCGGCTTGCCGCCACTGCGGTTCTGCAAGGTGACGACCCGGCTACGTATCATCGTGCCATGCGGCGCGACGCCGGACCGCCGGTGCGGTTGGCGCAGCGGGCGTATCGGCTGACGCGCTCGCCTGCCATCCGCACCCTGGTGGTGTCTGCAACGCGCCGTTGGCCCGGGTTACTGCGTGTGGCGGCCCTGCGGACCCGGGTGTCTATGCCCTAGCGAAGTCGCGGATCGCGGCGTTCAGCGCCTCCGGCTCGTCACCGCGGATGGAGTGGCTGCTGTCCAGGAACAGCCGGTAGTGCGAGCCGTGGATCAGCCGGTGGATCTCCTCGGAGAAACTTGGTGGGCAGATCCAGTCATATTTCCCGGCCAGGATCAGCGTCGGGGCGGTGATGCGTGGCAATTCGGGGCGCAGATCGAACTCGCGCAGCACGCCGCCCGGCCCGAAGGCGCGATTCAGCGGCTCTGGGGAGTAGGTCGCCCGGCTGCGCGATGCTTGGCCGGCTGCCGGATTGTAGTGATGGCTGTACAGCGGCCCCATGGCGGTGTAGTATTCCATCATCTGCGCGGGGGTTTGGAACGTCCCGTCCCACAGTATTTGGCAGACGCGCTGTTGCTCGGCATTGCCATGCTCGCGCACGAATTGCTCGGCCAGGGGCACGAAGCCGCCATGCGCCGCCGTAACGATCAGGATCAGCCTGGCCACGGCCGCCGGGTAGCGCGCCGCATGCGCCATTGCGACCATGCCGCCATAGCTGGTGCCGATGCTGACGATGGGGCCGAGGCCCAGGTGCTGGCGCAGCGCCTCCATATCCTCGACATTCTCGTCCAGCGTGTAGCGAGCCGGATCGCTGGCGGCGGAGCCCCCCTGGCCGCGATGGTCGAAATACACTAGCTGCAACGTGTCGGTCAGCGGCGACATGCCCGGCTTGAACCCAGTGTGATCGCCACCCGGTCCGCCATGAATCACCATCGCCACCGGGCGCTGCCGCATGACGTCGCCATCGGGCACCAAACCGGTTCCCTCAATGTCGAAGAACAACTCGGTATCACGAAGCTTGGCGTGCATCGGATCTCCTGGGAAACTCGGTCGCATCAGCGCGGTTCGTTGCCTACGCTTTTTCCGCGGAGGCCGCCACGACCCAACCCGATATCGACGAGGCCAAGCAGGCCGCCAAGGATGCCAAGCTGCACTACGTCACTGACCGCAAACCGGGCATCCGGCGGGTCGACGGGAAGGATGGGGTCGAATACCACCTGCCCAGCGGCGCGCGGATCACGGATGAGGCGGAGATCGCCCGAATTCGAAAATTGGCTGTGCCGCCGGCCTATCAGGACGTTTGGATCTGCCAGGACCCGAAGGGGCATTTGCAGGCCACCGGTCGCGATGCCCGCGGGCGCAAGCAATACCGGTATCACCCGCAATGGCGGGCGGTGCGGGACGAGGCCAAATACGATCGGATGCTGAAATTCGGCCGGGTGCTCCCGAAGATCCGGGCCCGGGTGGACCAGGACCTCGCCTCGCAGGGCCTCAGCCGCCGCCGGGTATTGGCCGCCGTGGTACGGCTGTTGGAAAAGACGCTCGCTCGCGTCGGTAACGAGGAATATGCGCGGGACAATAAAAGCTTCGGCCTCACCACTTTGCGCACCCGGCACAGCCGGGTGGAGGGCAGCCGGATCAAGTTCGACTTCCGCGGCAAGCACGGGATCGAGCACCATCTGGACCTGCAGGACCGTCGCTTGGCAACCATCGTGAAGCGCTGTCGCGACCTGCCGGGGCAGATGCTGTTCCAGTTCATTGGCGAGGATGGCGAGCGTCACGCCATCGGCTCCGACGACGTGAACGCCTATCTGCACGAAATCAGCGGTGAAGACGTGACCGCCAAGGATTTCCGCACCTGGGCTGCGACCAATCTTGCCGCCATGGCACTGCGGGAGCTGGAGCGATTCGACAGCGAGGCGAAGAACAAGAAGAACGTAGTGCAGGCGGTGGAGGCGGTGGCCGGCCTATTGGGCAATACGCCCACCGTTTGCCGGAAATGCTACATCCACCCGGCGATCTTTGGCGGCTACCTGGATGGCAGCCTGCTGGAGGGATTGAAGCAGCGCGCCGACGCCGTTCTGGACGAGGGCACATCTGGGCTTACGGCAGAGGAGGTGGCGGTGACCGCCTTTCTCAGCCGCCGGCTGGGCGACGCGATTGACGAACCCGGAAAGGCGGCGTGATCCTGCCCGATAGAACGGGGGAAATCCGATGTCCGACTTGGTTCTGGTGGAACATGGGGCTGGCTTTCGCACATTATCGCTGAACCGGCCGGACAAGCTGAATGCGTTTGACGACGCGCTGCACGCCGCCCTTACCGCCGCCTTGCTAGACGCCGACGCCGACCCGGCGTGTCGCGCGCTGGTGCTGACGGGCGCCGGCCGCGGCTTCAGCGCTGGAGCGGACCTAGCGTCTACGCAGGGACAAGATCTGGGCACGGTGTTGGAGACGACGTTCAACCCACTTATCCGCAAGATCCGCGGTCTGCGAATGCCCGTCGTCTGTGCGGTGAATGGCGTCGCCGCCGGGGCCGGGGCCAATGTGGCGCTGGCCTGCGACATCGTGTTGGCGGGGCGCACGGCGCGCTTTATTCAAGCGTTCATCAAGATCGGCCTGGTGCCGGATGCCGGGGGCACCTGGCTGCTGCCACGCCTGGCCGGCGACGCCCGCGCCCGCGGCATGGCGATGCTGGGCGGCCCGGTGACGGCGGAGCAGGCGCTGGCCTGGGGCATGATCTGGCAGGTGACGGAGGACGAAACCCTGGTGGCGCAGGCCCAGGCCCTCGCGGCCCAGTTGGCCACTCAGCCGACTGCGGCCTTGGCGACCATGAAGCGGATGTTCGCCACCTCCGGCACCAACACGTTGGATCAGCAACTCGATCTGGAGCGGGACATGCAGCGCCAAGCCGGACGCGGACCGGATTTTGCAGAAGGTGTGGCTGCTTTCATGGAGAAGCGACCGCCCAAATTCAATGGGCGGGACGCCTAGGACACGAGATCCAGCGCCGCCTTCGCGATGTCGCCGACGATCTGCTCACCCGTCGGACCATCCGTCAGTCCTTCGCAGAACACCGCGAGGATCAGGGGGCCGCGACCCGTCATGATGAAGCCCACGTCGTTGACCACGCCGGGCAGGCTGCCGGTCTTCGTGCCCCAGCGCGGCCGGTTCGTCTGCGGCAGATGGCGGGCAATCCGGCGATCGTTCTGCTGCTTCTCCAGCAGGGCGACCATCTGAGCGCAGGATTCGGAGGACGCGGCATGTCCATCCAGGATCGACTTGATCACCGTTACGTAATCCTCGGGGACCGCCCAATTCTCCGCCTCGCTTGCCACCAGATGTCGGCCGCGCATCTTCCGGCCCAGCGTGGAATGCTGCATGCCGATATCGCACATGGTTGCGTTGATAGCCTCGATGCCGAGTGCGTCGATCAGGATGTTGGTCGACGAATTGTCGCTGACGCTCATCATCAAATACACCAGATCGCGAATTGTCATCTCAATGCCGGTGTGGAGGTTGCTGACGACCCCGCTGCCGCCGGCCTTCTCGTCCTCGCGCAATATGTGACGCTGCTCCAACGTGATGCGGCCGGCATCGATCCGGCGAAACAGCTCGACCATGATGGCGATCTTCACCGTACTGGCGGCAACGAAGCGGCGACTGCCATGATAGGCGAACGGCTCGCCAGCCGGCGCAAGAGCCGCCACTCCGATTGTGACACCGCCCACTTCCGCGCGCGTGATGACTTCGCTGACGGTGGTCCAGTTGAGCGGCATCGTGATCTCCTGCAGGGCGGGAGGTAGGGGATCACGGATTGGCCGGGTTCGCCAGCTTAGCCGACCAGCAACTGCACCCGCTCTCCGGCGAAGCGCACGCGGCTGAACGAGATGGGCAAGCCGGCCGGGTCCACGTCCACGCTATCCACCGACAGGATCGGATCGCGCTTTGGCTGGCGCAGCAGGCTTGCCTCCCGCTCGGTCGGGAGCGCGGCGACGATGCGGGTGGATTTGCGCAGGTAGTCGGCGAGGCCGAACCGCTCCAGCACCGCGGTGATGGAGCGTAATTCCCGATAGGTGTCGGCCAGCCCCGGAAACCGTGCGGCGGGGAAGTAGTTCGTGCCCACGCTGATGGGCACGCCATCCGCCCGGCCAAGCGTGTTTAGTGCCGTCACCACGGCATCCGCAGGCAGTTCCAGCGCATCGGCGACAAAACCCGGAGCCGGCTGGTCCGCCGCATCCAGCAATTCGTGGCTGGCGAGGCGGTTTTGCTGCTGCAAATTCGCAGTAAACCGGGTGCGGGCCGAGATCGGGTAGTCGATCACTGTATCCTCAACAAAGGTGCCAAGGCCGCGGCGGATTTTGACAGCGCCCTTCTCGGCCAAGGTCGCCAGGGCACGCCGGGCAGTGTGGCGGTGGACGCCGAACCGCGCCGCGACTTCCGCCTCCGCCGGCACGCGGGCACCGGCGGACAGGGCGCCGGTGCGGATATCTTGCGCCAGGGCAAGCTCGATCTGGTGCCACATGGGCACCGGGCTGTCCCGGTTGATCTGCATCCAACTCCCTCTCCGCGCCTGTGTGACAGTTTGGCGGATTCCAGGACAAATGGCTAGAGGTCTAGACGTCTGTCTGTTAGAGCCGGTGCTGCCACAGCGAGGATGAGGCAGATGGCGGATGAACAGGACGACCGCACGGAGCGCCAGCGTTGGATGGCCGTGCTGGCCCGGGCGAGTGCGGCGGAGATTGACGGGCTGCTGCCGCAATGCGCGCCGATGCCGGATTACACCGTGCTGCGCGGACCGGAGGCCGGGTTGGTCATGACCCGCGGCCGCACTGGGGGCGGCGGTGCCCCGTTCCACGTCGGCGAGATGACGGTCGCCCGCTGCAGCGTCCGCACCCAGACTGGCCACACCGGGCACGCCTACGTTGCCGGCCGCGACCTGCGCCAGGCGGAACTGGCAGCCTTGCTGGATGGTGTGTTGCAGGACCCGGCGCGCCAGGATGTGCGCGACGCCGTGGTTGCCCCCCTGGCTGCCCGTCAAGAGTCACGCCGAGCGGAGGTTGCGGCCAAGGCAGGCGCGACCCGCGTGCAGTTCTTCACCATGGCGACGATGCGCGGATGAGCGTCGATCTTCCTGGCTTCGCCCAGCCTGTCGCGGATGCGCAATCTTGCTTCCGCGCCGTGTTAGATGCGATGTCCCACCCCGGTCGCGTGCTGTTCGCAGGCGTCGACCTGGCCGCGCCGAGCCCGCTGGCGCCTGCCACTGCCGCCGTATTGCTGACGCTGGCGGATGCGGAGACCCCGATCTGGCTCGAACCCGCCGCCGCCGATGCCGCCGATTGGCTGCGCTTTCACTGCGGCGCCATGCTGGTAGAGCCGGGGGAGGCGCAGTTCGCCGTCTGCCTGGGCCTGTCCTCGCTCGCACCCTTCAACTGGGGCACGCATGAGGGGCCGGAAGCCAGCGCGACGTTGATCGTGCAGATCCCCAGCTTCGACGCCGGGCCGCGACTGCGGCTGAGTGGGCCCGGGCTGCGCGTGCCGGAGACGGTGCGGTTGGGCGCGCTGCCGGCGGACTTTGTGGATCAATGGCGAGCCAACCACGCTGCCTATCCGCGCGGGATAGATCTGGTGCTGTGCGCCGGATCGCAACTTGCCGCACTTCCCCGCAGCATCACGATCGAGGCAGCCTGATATGGCATATGTAGCCGTCAAAGGTGGCGAGCAGGCCATCGCCCACGCCCACGCCTGGCTGGCCGAACAGCGCCGGGGCGACCAGGCGGTGCCGGAACTGGGCACGGACCAGATCGAACAGCAATTGGGCCGCGCGGTGGACCGGGTGATGGCGGAGGGCTCGATCTACGACCGCAGCCTAGCCTCGCTCGCGATCAAGCAGGCGCAGGGGGATTTGGTGGAGGCCGCGTTCCTGCTGCGCGCCTATCGCACCACCCTGCCGCGCTTCGCCAGCAGCCTGCCCGTGGAAACGGCACGAATGGAAGTCGCCCGGCGTATCTCCGCCATCTACAAGGATCTGCCCGGCGGCCAGGTGCTGGGCCCGACCTACGACTACACGCACCGCCTGTTGGATTTTGCGCTGGCTGCCAATGGTGGCGCGACCCAAGCCGCCCCGGCGATGGATTTCCCGGCCGAGCGACTGGCCCCGGTCAGCGCCATCCTGCAGGCCGAGGGGCTGATCGAGGGTGATGGCGCCCCCAGCCGCGCCGCCGACCTGACGCGGGAGCCGCTGGCGTTTCCTGCCGCGCGGTCCACTCGGTTGCAGGCGCTAGCCCGGGGCGATGAGGGATTCTTGTTGGCGCTCGGCTACTCCACCCAGCGCGGCTATGGCAGCACACACCCCTTCGTCGGCGAAATCCGCGTTGGCACAGTGGCGGTGGAGATCGAGCCGCCGGAACTGGGCTTCGCCATCGATATCGGCGACATCACCGTCACCGAATGCCAGATGGTGACGCAATTCGCCGGATCGAAATCCGAGCCGCCGCAATTCACCCGGGGCTACGGTCTGGGCTTCGGCCATTGTGAGCGCAAGGCGATGGCGATGTCCCTGGTGGACCGGGCCATGCGGGCGGAGGAGTTGGGCGAGGATTGCACCGCCCCTGCGCAGGACGTGGAATTCGTGATGTACCATTGCGACAACGTCGAGGCGAACGGCTTCGTCGAGCACCTGAAGCTGCCACACTACGTCGACTTCCAAAGCGAATTGGAGACGGTGCGCCGCATGCGTGCGGATGCCGCCCGGGCGGAGGCTGCAGAATGAACGGCTATAATTTCGCCTATCTGGACGAACAAACGAAACGGATGATCCGCCGGGCCATTCTGAAAGGCGTGGCGATCCCCGGCCATCAGGTTCCGTTCGGCAGCCGCGAAATGCCGCTACCCTATGGCTGGGGCACGGGGGGCATCCAGGTGACCGCTTCCGTCTTGGGCGCCTCGGACGTGTTGAAGGTGATCGACCAGGGCGCCGACGACACCACCAACGCGGTATCGATCCGGGCCTTCTTCGCCCGTACCGCCGGGGTGCAGACCACAACCCATACCGGCGAGGCGACGATCATCCAGACAAGGCATCGCGTGCCTGAGCAGACGCTGAGTGAAGGGCAGATCCTGGTCTATCAAGTGCCGCAGCCGGAGCCGCTCTACACGTTGGAATCCAGCCGTGCCGAGACCCGGCGGATGCACGGGCTGGCCGAATACGGGCTGATGCACGTGAAGTTGTATGAGGACATTGCCCGCTTCGGCCACGTCTCCATCGCCTATAGCTACCCGGTGATGGTGAACGCGCGCTACCTGATGTCGCCAAGTCCGATCCCGGCCTTCGACAATCCGAAGCTGAACATGATGCCGGCGTTGCAATTGTTCGGCGCCGGGCGGGAGAAACGGATCTACGCCATTCCGCCGTATACCGCCGTCCGCTCGCTGGATTTCGACGACCACCCGTTCCGCCTGACCCGGGCGCCGCATGTGTGCGCGTTATGTGGGTCGGACAACACCTACCTCGATGAAGTGGTGACCGACGACCGCGGCGGCCGGATGTTCGTCTGTTCCGACACGGATTGGTGCGAGCAAAGCCGGGATCGCCGACAGGAGGCCGCGGAATGACCGGCAGGTTGTTGGCCGCCCGCGGCCTCGGCCTCCGCTTCGGCGCCATCGCGGCGTTGGACGGCGTGGATGGTGATCTCTGGCCCGGCGAAGTGCTGGCGATCGTCGGCGAATCCGGCTCCGGCAAGACGACGTTGCTGAACGTGCTATCCGGTGCGATGCAGCCCGATCGCGGCATCGTCACCTACACCGACCCGGCGGGTGTCGACCACGATCTGCACGCCATGCCCGCCCCACAATTGCGCGCGCTGCACCGGTCGGACTGGGGGTTCGTTCGGCAGGACCCGCGCACTGCGTTGCGCATGGGTGTCACCGCCGGCGGCAATGTTGGGGAGCGGCTGATGGCGTCCGGCATTCGCCACTACGGCGATATCCGCGCCACGGCCCTGGATTGGCTGCAGCAGGTGGAGATCGACCCGGCACGTATCGACGACCTGCCGCGCACCTTCTCCGGCGGCATGCTGCAACGCTTGCAGATCGCCCGCACATTGGTGACGCACCCACGGCTGGTGTTCATGGACGAGCCGACCGGTGGCCTGGATGTGTCGGTGCAGGCGCGGCTGCTGGACCTGATACGCGGGCTGGTCGCCAGGCTGGGCATCGCCGTGGTGCTGGTGACCCATGATATTGCGGTGGCGCGGCTACTGGCCGGGCGGATCATGGTGATGCAGCGCGGCCAGGTGGTGGAGGCAGGCTTGACCGACCAGGTGCTTGACGACCCGCAACACCCCTACACGCAGTTGCTCGTCAGCTCGGTATTGCAAGCATGAGCGCGTGCGTGTTGCAGACCGAAGGTCTGAGCAAACGCTTCACCCTGCATCTCCAGGGCGGCGTAGAACTGCCGGTTCTGAGCGGTGTGGGGCTGAGCCTGCATGCCGGCGAATGCGTGGCGCTGCATGGGCCGTCGGGCGCTGGGAAGTCCACGCTGATGCGCAGCATCTACGCGAATTATCGCGCGAGCGCCGGGCGCATCCTGGTGCGGCATGATGGCGAGATGGTCGACATGGCCGCCGCCGATCCTCGCACCATTCTGGAAGTGCGGCGACGTACGCTGGGCTATGTGAGCCAATTCCTGCGCGTCGTTCCGCGGGTCCCCGCGCTCGGCATCGTGGCGGAGGCGGTTATCGCCCGCGGCGGCGACGTGGAGGAGGCTCGGGCGCTGCTCGCCCGGTTCAACCTGCCGGCGCGGCTGCACAACCTGCCGCCCGCCACGTTCTCCGGCGGCGAGCAGCAGCGGGTGAACTTGGCGCGCGGTTTCGCCGGACAACATCCGATCCTGTTGCTGGACGAGCCGACCGCCTCTTTGGACGCTGCCAACCGGGACGTGGTGATCGAGGTGATCCGGGAAGCCAAGGCGAACGGCACGGCCATCCTGGGTATCTTCCACGACGCCGAGGTGCGCGAGGCCGTGGCCGACCGGCTGTTCGACGTGGTGTGATACCATCGTAAACGAGTTCTTGATTTGTTCTCATATTAGGTTAGTAGTCCTATTCGTGAGGTCACATCGAAGGACGGCGTTTTACCATGACGACGGATCATGTCTCCCTGGCTGCAGGCCTCGTGGTCGGGTTCTCTATCGCGGTTCCAATCGGGCCAATGGGCTTGCTGTGCATTCAACGGACCCTCGTCGCCGGAATGCGGGTGGGCGTGAGCACCGGGCTCGGCGCGGTTACGGTGAATGTCGCATATGGCGCGCTGATCCTGCTGGGGCTCGGCACCGTGGCGCCCGTGTTGGCGGAGTTCGGCCGGGCGCTTGGCGTCGCGGGCGGGCTGTTCCTGCTGTGGTCCGCGCTGCGGATGATGCGGCAGCAACGCCAGGCGGTAGCATGTGAGGCGGCGCTGACACCGTTGGCGGCCTATGCTTCGGCCGTCGCGTTCAATGCGACCAACCCGATCTCACCCCTGCGGATGGTGGCGCTGCTGTCGCCCATCGTCGCGGGCGCGGCCCCCGCTTGGAGCGGTGTTGCGACTCTGCTGGCTGGGATGTTTGCGGCGGCGGCGATTTGGTGGATCTGCCTCAGCTTCTTCGTGGCGCTGCTGCGGACGCGGTTGACGCCGGCCATGTTGACGGCGGTGAACAGGTTCGCTGCGGCGGGGCTCACGCTGTATGGCGCCTGGACGCTGGCGCGGTCGCTGGGGTCGTGAGGCGGTGGACGGCCCGCCACCGTTGGCAGGCCATCCAGCCGGCGTTAGATGTGGAGCGCGCGACCCTCAACGGCGAGAGCGGCTTCCTTCACCGCCTCACTCAGCGTGGGGTGGGCGTGGCAGGTGCGGGCGATGTCCTCGCTGCTGGCGCCGAACTCCATCGCGGTGGCAATTTCGGCGATCAGCGTGCCGGCATCTGGGCCGATGATGTGGGCGCCGAGCACCTCGTCCGTCTTCTTGTCGGCCAGGATCTTCACGAAGCCATCGGTCGCTGCCATCGCGCGGGCGCGGCCATTGGCGGTGAAGGGGAACTTGCCAACGGAATACTCACGGCCCTCGGCCTTCAACGTCTCCTCGGTGGCGCCCACCGACGCGACCTCCGGCCAGGTGTACACCACGCCGGGGATGACGTTGTAGTTCACGTGGCCAGCCTGGCCAGCCAGCATCTCGGCAATCGCAACGCCCTCGTCCTCCGCCTTGTGCGCCAGCATTGGCCCGGCGATCACGTCGCCGATGGCGTAGATGCCGGGCACGTTGGTGGCATAGTGGCCGTCGACCTTGATCCGCTTGCGGTCGTCCAACTCAATCCCGGCTTCCTGCAGGCCCAGGCCTTCGTAGAACGCACGGCGGCCGATCGCGACCAGCACGATATCGGCGTCCAGCGTCTCCGTCTCGCCACCGGCTGCAGGTTCCAGCGTCAGTTTCACGCCGGTCTCCGTCTTGGTGGCACCGGTGACCTTGGTCTTGAGCTTGAACTTGAAGCCCTGCTTGGTCAGCACACGCTCGAACGCCTTGCCGACTTCTTTGTCGGTGCCGGGGACCAGGTGATCGAGGTATTCCACGACGGTCACGTCAGCGCCCAAGCGATGCCATACGCTGCCCAGTTCTAGGCCGATTACGCCGCCGCCGATGACGACCATGTGCTTCGGCACGCTCTGCAGCTCAAGCCCGCCGGTGGAGGTGACGATGACCTTCTCATCAACTTCGACGCCGGGCAGGGGCACGCTCTCGCTGCCAGTGGCGATGATGATGGACTTGGCCTCGTATTCCGTCCCGTCCACGGCGACCTTGCCGGCCCCTAGGATGCGGCCCTCGCCTTTTAGCCAGGTCACCTTATTCTTCTTGAACAGGAACTCGACGCCCTTGGTGTTGGCGTTGACCACTTCGCCCTTGCGCGCCTGCATACGGGCCAGGTCGAGCTTGATGCTGTCCACGACGATGCCGTGGTCGGCGAAATGATGGCTGACTTCCTCGAAATTTTCGGAGGATTGCAGCATCGCCTTGGACGGAATACAGCCGACGTTCAGGCAGGTGCCCCCCAACGTCGCGCGCTTTTCCACGCAGGCAGTCTTCAGCCCGAGCTGGGCCGCGCGGATGGCGCAAACATAGCCGCCGGGGCCAGACCCGATGATGATGACGTCGAACGACTCGCTCATGATGTCTCCTTCGCGAACCCTCGAAAGAGACGACGCCCTCGCAAGAAGAGGGGCTGGGTGAGGGTCGCGCAGTGCGAAATGGGAATGCTAGATGGTGTAGGCCGAAACCGGCCTCAACCCCCGATCTTGGGGGCGAAGGCCGGTTTTGTCTTAGAGGCCGAGCAACAGGCGGCGCGGATCCTCGACGCCTTCCTTCACGCGAACCAGGAAGCTCACCGCTTCCTTGCCGTCCACAATCCGGTGGTCGTAGCTCATCGCCAGATACATCATTGGCCGAATCTCGACCTTGCCGCCGATCGCCATCGGACGCTCCTGGATCTTGTGCATTCCCAGGATGGCCGATTGCGGCGGGTTCAGGATCGGCGTGCTCATCAGCGAGCCGTAGACGCCACCATTGGTGATCGAGAAGCTGCCGCCGGACAACTCGTCCAGCTTCAGCGCGCCGTCGCGAGCGCGGCGGCCGAAATCGCCGATCGCGCGCTCGATTTGAGCAACGCTCATCTCGTCCGCGTCGCGAATGACGGGAACGACCAGACCGTTCGCGCCGCCCACGGCGATGCCCATGTGGACATACTTCTTGTAGACGATCTCATCGCCGTCGATCTCGGCGTTAACGGCCGGAAACTCCTTCAGCGCCGCGACGCAGGCCTTCACGAAGAAGCCCATGAAGCCCAGGCGGGTACCGTTATGCTTCTTCTCGAAGGCATCGCGATACTCTGTGCGCAGGGCCATCGCTGCGGACATGTCCACCTCGTTAAAGGTGGTCAGCATTGCGGCGGTGTTCTGGGCTTCCTTCAGGCGGGAGGCAATGGTGCGGCGCAGCCGCGTCATCTTCACCCGTTCCTCGCGGCCAGCCTCAGCACCCGGACCGCGCGCGGCGGCGGGGGCGGCTGCCGGGGCAGCGGCGGGGCGGCTCATGAACGCCAGCACGTCGCCCTTGGTGATCCGGCCATCTTTACCAGACCCGGCACCCACGTGTGCGGCGGTGACGTTGTTCTCTTCCATCCGCTTGGCCGCGGACGGCATCGGTGCATGGGCGGCGACATCAGCCGGCGGCGTCGCCGGGCGAGATACCGGGCCAGGCGCCGGCGGCGGCGGCTTGGCCGGCGAGGAGGAGGAGGCCGGTGTGCTCGGCGCCGGAGCGGGGGCCGCAGCGCCCGCACCTTCCTCGATCGTGCCCAGCAGGGCGCCGACTTCAACCTCGGCCCCCTCTTCGGCGACTAGCGCGCCGAGCGTGCCAGCGGTGGGGGCATTCACCTCCACCGTAACCTTGTCGGTCTCCAACTCGACCAACGCTTCGTCGGCGGCAACTCGTTCGCCGGCCTTCTTGAGCCAGCGCGCCACCGTCGCAGTGGTGACGCTCTCGCCCAATGTGGGCACCTTGATGTCGGCGGCCATAACTATTCCTTGCTTGTCTCGTCTTAATCCAGCGCGAGGGCGCGGGCGACCAAGGCCGCCTGCTGCGCTGCATGCACCTTCGCCAACCCGGTCGCCGGGCTGGCCGCGGCATCACGGCCGACATAGCCGGGACGGGCGCAGCTATGCCCGACAGTCCCCAGCGTCCGTTCGATCTTGCGGTCCACGAAGTTCCAGGCGCCCATGTTCTCGGGCTCCTCCTGACACCAGATGATTTCCGCGTTCGGATAGGTCCTTAGCGTCGCTGCCAGAGACTTCATCGGGAACGGATAGATCTGCTCCATCCGCACGATGGCCACGTCCTGCAGATTCTTGTCCCGACGCTCCTGCAGCAGGTCGTAATAGACCTTGCCGGTGCAGATCACGACGCGCTTGACCTTATCCACAGGCCCGATCGCGTCGATTTCGGGGATCATGTGCTGGAAGTGGCTGTTGCCGGTGAAATCCGCCAGGGGTGAAACCGCCAGCTTGTGCCGCAGCAGGCTCTTTGGCGTCATGATCACCAGCGGCTTGCGGAAATTCCGCTTCAGCTGGCGGCGCAGCGCGTGGAAGTAGTTGGCCGGGGTGGTGAGGTTCGCCACCGTCATATTTCGCTCGGCGCAGAGCTGTAAATAGCGCTCCAGCCGGGCGGAGGAGTGCTCCGGCCCCTGGCCCTCATAGCCATGCGGCAGCAGCAGGGTCAGCCCCGACATGCGCAGCCACTTCGTCTCACCACTTGCCAGGAACTGGTCGATGATGACCTGGGCGCCGTTGGCGAAGTCACCGAACTGTGCCTCCCACAGCACAAGCGTGGTCGGGTCGGCCAGGGTATAGCCATACTCGAAGCCTAGCACGCCCTGCTCGGACAGTAGGGAGTTGAAGATCTCGATCTTCGCCTGGCCGTCCTTGATATTGTTGAGCGGGGTGTATTCGTTGGCATTGGTTTGGTCGATCAGGACCGCATGGCGCTGGCTGAACGTGCCGCGCTGGCAGTCCTCGCCGGACAGCCGCACCCGGTTGCCATCCAGCAGCAAGCCGCCAAACGCCATCGCCTCGCCAGTAGCCCAGTCGATACCCTCGCCCTTCTCGAACGCCTGCCGCTTGGCCTCGAGCTGCCGGACGATCTTCGGGTTTGCGTCGAAATCAGACGGCACGCTGCTGATGGCGGCGCCGATCTGCTTGGCCGCCTCGTCGGTCAGCGCCGTGGCATCCTCGGACCGCTCGTCTTCCTGGTCAGCCTGCTTCAGCCCGGCCCAGTGCCCTTCCAGCCAGTCGGCCTTGTTGGGCTTGTAGCTCTTGGCGGCGTTGTAGCTCTCTTCCAGCGTCGCGGTGAATTCATCCCACATCGCCTTCGCCTCGCCCTCGGGGACGGAGCCCTCGGCGGCGAGCTTGGCGGCATACAGGGTGCGGGTCGTCTTCATGTCGCGGATGGCGCGATACATGATCGGCTGCGTGAAGGCCGGTTCGTCTGTCTCGTTATGGCCGTGGCGGCGGTAGCACACGACGTCCAGCACCACGTCCACCGCGAACTCATGGCGGAATTCGGCGGCCAGCTTGGAGCAGAAGATCACCGCTTCGGGGTTGTCGCCATTCACGTGCAGGATCGGCGCCTGCACCGACTTGGCCACGTCGGTGCAATACAGGCCGGAATAGGCGTGCAATGGGACGGTGGTGAAACCGATCTGATTGTTCACCACCAGGTGGATGGTGCCACCGGTGCGGTAGCCAATTAGTTGGCTCATCGCCAGCGTTTCGTAGACCAGGCCCTGGCCGGCGAAGGCAGCATCGCCATGCATCAGGATGCCCATGACAGTGCGGCGGGTCTTGGTATCGCCAGCCGCGTCCTGCCGGGCACGAACTTTGCCAACCACGACGGGGTCAACTGCCTCGAGGTGCGAGGGGTTCGGCTGCAGCGAGATATGAACGGAGTGCCCGGCGGCCTCGATGTCGGTGCTCGTGCCGAGATGATACTTAACGTCGCCCGAGCCCTGAACGTCGTCCGGCTTTGGGCTAGCGCCGCCGAATTCGCTGAACAGGGCGGTGAAAGGCTTCTTCACCACGTTCACCAGCGTGTTCAACCGGCCGCGATGCGGCATGCCGATGGCGACTTCGGTGACGCCGTCCTTGGCGCCTTGTTCGATCATCGCATGAAGGGCGGGGATCGTGACCTCGCCACCCTCCAGGCCGAACCGCTTGGTGCCGACATAGCGTTTTTGGCAGAACGCCTCGAAGCCTTCGGCCTCGGTCAGTTGGCGCAGGATGGTCTTCTTGGCGGCAGTGTCGAAGCCGGATGCCCAGGGCGCCCCTTCGATCCGCTTCTGCAGCCAGGCCTTCTGCTCAGGGTCCTGGATATGCATGTATTCGACGCCAATCGGGCCGCAATACGTGGCGCGCAATACGGCCAGGATCTCACGCGCGGTCGCGGTTTCGCGCCCCAGCACGTTGTCGATGAAAATCGGGCGGTCCATGTCCGCCTCGGTGAAGCCGTAGGTCGCCGGGTCCAGTTCCGGATGCGACTTCGGCACTGTCAGACCCAACGGATCGAGCTGCGCTTCCAGATGGCCGCGGACGCGGTAGACGCGCACCATCATCAGGGCGCGCAGGCTGTCCAGCGTGGCAGTGCGAACCTGCTCGGGCGACATGCCCGGCGCTGCTGCTGCCGGGGCCTTGGCATCGCCCTTGCCGGACTTGCCGGCGGGCTTGGCGACGGGCTCAGGCTCGCCGACGTCAAATTTGCGGGGCGCCCAGGAGGCGCCGGAGGCGTCGGTGAGCACCGAACGGGCCTCGTCATTCAGGGCAGCGAAGAGTTCGGCGAAGCTGCTGTCGACGCTGTCGGGCCGTTCGACCCAACGTGCGTATAGGTCGGCGATGAAGGCTGCATTCGAGCCACTAAACGCCGTCGCGAGGATGTCGACCCCAGCCATAATATCAATTTCCCTTTTCGGCAGTGCCCATAGACCAATATGGGCCCCGTGGTCACCGTGCGGCAGCGACAATCATCAGGATTGCCGCTGCCGCATAGCTTACTCAGCCCTGCAAAGCCTTAACCATCGTGCTGCCCAGTGCGGACGGGCTGTCCGCGACATGGATGCCGGCGATACGCATGGCCTCGAATTTCGCAGCGGCCGTATCGCGACCCCCGCTGATGACAGCGCCAGCATGGCCCATACGGCGGCCCGGAGGCGCCGTGGACCCGGCGATGAAACCGACGACCGGCTTCTTGCTCTTTTCGCGCGCTAGGAACTCGGCCGCGTCGATCTCGCTGGCGCCGCCGATTTCACCGATCATGATGATGCTCTCGGTCTCACCGTCGGCGAGGAACATCTCCAGCACCTCGATGAAGTCGGTGCCCTTGACCGGGTCACCGCCGATGCCGACGCAGCTGCTCTGACCGAGACCCGCCGCCGTGGTCTGCGCCACCGCCTCATACGTCAACGTGCCGGAGCGGCTGACGATGCCAACCTTGCCGCGCCGATGGATGTGGCCCGGCATGATGCCGATCTTGCAGGCGTCGGGCGTGATCACGCCTGGGCAGTTCGGCCCGATCAGCCGGCTTTTGGACGCGGAGAGCGCGCGCTTCACCTTGATCATGTCCTGCACCGGAATACCCTCGGTGATGCACACGATCAGGGGGATTTCGGCATCGATCGCCTCCAGAATCGCGTCGGCCGCGAAGGGCGGGGGGACGTAGATCGCGGTGGCGTTGGCGCCGGTCTTGGTCACGCACTCGTAGACGGTGTCGAACACCGGCAGGTCCAGGTGCAGCGTGCCCCCCTTGCCCGGCGTAACACCGCCCACGACCTTCGTGCCGTAAGCGATTGCCTGCTCGGAGTGGAAGGTGCCCTGGGCGCCGGTGAAGCCCTGGGTCATGACCTTCGTGTTGTGGTCGACGAGGACGGCCATTATGCGGCTTCCTTCACGGCCTGCACCACTTTCGCGGCGGCATCGGCCAGGTTATCGGCGGGGATGATCGGCAGACCGGACTTGGCCATGATCTCCTTGCCCAACGCCACGTTCGTGCCCTCCAGCCGGACGACCAATGGCACGCCAAGCGAAACCTCGCGCGCCGCCGCCACCACGCCCTCGGCGATCACGTCGCAGCGCATGATGCCACCGAAAATGTTGACCAGAATGCCTTCGACGTTCGGGTCCGACAGGATGATCTTGAAGGCCGCAGTCACCCGCTCCTTCGTGGCGCCACCGCCGACGTCCAGGAAGTTTGCCGGGGAGGAACCATACAGCTTGATGATGTCCATTGTGGCCATCGCCAGGCCGGCGCCGTTCACCATGCAGCCGATGACGCCATCGAGCGCCACGTAGTTGAGGCTGTGCTTGGCGGCCTCCAACTCCTTCGGGTCCTCTTCCGCCTCGTCCCGCAGCTTCTCGAGTTCCGGGTGGCGGAACAGGGCGTTGTCGTCGAAGCTTACTTTGGCATCCAGCGCCACGATGTCGCCCGCGCCGGTTACCACCAGCGGGTTGATCTCCACCGTTTCGCAGTCCAGGGCGGTGAATGCCTTGTACATGGCCATCACGAACTTGCCGAACGTGCCGATCTGCTTGCCTTCCAGCCCAAGGCTGAAGGCCAGCCGGCGGGTGTGGAAGCCGGAGATGCCGGACGCCGGGTCGATGGCGACGCGCAGGATCTTTTCGGGGTGGTGTTCGGCCACCTCCTCGATCTCCATGCCGCCCTCGGTGGACGCCATAATGGTGATGCGGGAGGTCGCGCGGTCCACCAGTAGGGAGAGATATAGCTCCCGCTTGATGTCGCAGCCGGCCTCGACATACACGCGGCGCACCTTGCGGCCGGCGGGGCCGGTTTGCTTGGTGATCAGCGTGTGGCCCAGCATGGCAGCCGCGGCTTCCTTCGCCTCCGCGGGGGACTTGGCCAGGCGAACGCCACCCTTGCCCTCCGGTGCGCCTTCAAACCGTCCGGCGCCGCGGCCACCAGCATGGATCTGGCTTTTCACGACGTAGATCGGACCGGGCAGCTTGGCGGCTGCGGCCTCGGCCTCTTCCGGAGTCCAGGCGACGTGCCCTTCGAGCACAGCCACGCCGTACCCCTTCAGCAGTTCTTTACCCTGGTATTCGTGGATGTTCATGTGATCAGCCCACCAGTTTCTTGGAGGCGTCGATCAGTTCCTGCACGGAAGCGCAGCTCTTTTCGAACGCTGCCTTTTCGGACGGATTCAGCTCGATCTCGACGATCCGCTCAACGCCGCCGGCGCCGATCACCACGGGGACACCGACATACAAGCCGCTAACGCCATATTCGCCGTTCAGCATCGCTGCGGCTGGCATTACGCGCTTCTTGTCGCGAAGGAAGCTCTCGGCCATTGCGATGGCTGAGGCGGCCGGGGCGTAGAAGGCGCTGCCTTTTTCCAGCAGTTTGACGATCTCGCCGCCGCCATTGGCAGTGCGGGCGACGATCGCGTCGATCTTGTCCTGCGTGGTCCAACCCATCTTGACCAGGTCGGGCACCGGGATGCCGGCGACGGTGGAGTAGCGGGTGAGCGGCACCATGGTGTCGCCATGGCCGCCGAGCACGAAGGCGGTCACGTCCTCGACCGAGACATTGAACTCATGCGCCAGAAACAGGCGGAAGCGGGAGCTATCCAGCACGCCGGCCATGCCGACCACCATGTTGGCGGGCAACCCGGACTTCTGCTGCATCACATACACCATCGCGTCGAGCGGGTTGGTGATGACGATGACGAAAGCGCCGGGGCAGTGGGTCTTGATGCCCTCTGCGACCTGGGCGATCACGCCGGCATTCTTCGCGACCAGATCGTCGCGGGACATGCCGGGCTGGCGGGGGAAGCCCGCGGTCACGATGACCACGTCCGATCCAGCGATCGAGCTGTAGTCGCTGCTGCCCGTCATGTGGCTGTCAAAGCCATCGACTGGAGCGGATTGCATGATGTCGAGGGCCTTGCCCGCGGCGACACCGCCGAAAACGTCGAACATGGCGACGTCGCCGAGTTCTTTGAGGCCTATCAGATGGGCGAGCGTGCCACCGATATTGCCAGCGCCGATAAGCGCGATCTTGTTACGAGCCATGGAAACCCTTCCGGAGACGCGTGGGATTACCCGCCAGGGCGGCCGGCCGTCCGGAAGGCAGCCGTGCCTACTCCAATCACCTGAGTGGGGCAAGCCGCAGCGACGGCAAAATGCTGCGCTGCGGCAATCAGGTCAAATGCTGAAGGGCGGTCCAATCCTCGGATTGCATCTCCTCCAGGCGGGAGGCCGTCCGCTCGAACGCCTTTGCCCCTTCACCGCGCTCATATAATTGATCGGGATAGGCGTCCGCCGAAGCGATCAATTTGACGCGATGATCGTAAAGGGCGTCCACCAGGGTGATGAATCGGCGTGCGTGGTCGTAATTCTCCGGGCCAAGTCGGGGAATTCCATCCAGGACCAGTGTCGGGAAATGCGTTGCTATCGCCAGGTAGTCGCCTGGGCCCAGCGGTTGCCCGCATAGTGCCGCGAAGTCGAACCGCGCGACACCGTCTGCCGACAGGGGCACGCGCAGGGTTCGGCCGTTCACCGTTAGCCGTTGTGCCCTTGGTGTGGCGCCGCCGGAGAGGGTGGCGAATGCGGCATCCAAGGCGGCGTCCGCCCGCCCATTTGCCGGCACATGCCAGGTCGTCATTCCCCGCATCCGGGCCCGCCGGAAATCGCGCCCGCCGTCCAACACCAGCACATCCAGGTGGCGCTTGATTAACGCGATAAACGGCAGGAAGGCGTCTCGCCCAGGCTTACCCCGAAACAAATCGTCCGGCGTGGTGTTGGAGGTCGCGACCACCACGACGGCGCGTTCGAACAGAGCGCTGAACAGCCGGCCAAGGATCATTGCATCGGCGATATCGTTGACCTGGAACTCGTCGAAACACAGCAGCGCGGCGCGTCCAGCTATGTCGTCTGCCAGTGGGGGGACCGGGTCGGTCCCGCCAGGGTTGGCCTGCTTCCAAGCGAACACCCTGGCATGCACGTCCTGCATGAAGGCGTGGAAATGGATGCGCTGCTTCCGTGCAACCTCGGCTTCGGCGAAAAACAAATCCATCAACATGGATTTCCCGCGCCCGACCTCGCCGACAAGGTAGAGACCGCTCGGCCCGGTTGGTGCCTCATCAACGGCCCGGCGGCGCAGCAGCCGGTTCATGAAGCCGGCGCGTTCAGGCTGCGACGGCGGATCATAGCCCCGTAACTTCGCCCACAAATCCTGTAGCCGCTCGGCCGCGGAGGCTTGGGCCGGGTCGGTCGACAACTCCCCAGTCGCCAGTTTGGCTCGGTAGGCGGAGAGGGGGCCGGTCGATTGGGTTAAGGCATTCATTGTGCGCCGCGAATAGCCCGACGCTGATCTAAGTTCAATGAATCGCGAGGGTGTTAACCTTTTTAGGGCGTTAGTCGTTGTTGTTCGTGTAGTCTCCCAGCCTGAGGTAGTAACTATGCGTTTCACGATCGTCGCCGCCACATTCGTCCTGGTCGCTCTGTCCGCTCATGCCAAGGCCGAGCCGGCAACGGGGCAGACATGCATCGCCATGGGGCCGGGCATGGCTCGGGTGGCAGCAAAGTTGGCCAATCCCGCGGATTGCTGCACGGGGCGGATGCAATGCGCGCAATACCTGTCTACCACGACCGTGGTTCGCCCTGCCCACGACCAGCGGACCTGAGGCGCAACTGCTCATCCGACGCGGACGACGCTTGAATTGACATGGTCTGCCGATCTAGACAGGCGCATGGACGCCATGCCGATTAACGACAATACGCTCGACTACGGTGCGCTGATGGCGACGTCAGTGGCGACCGAGCCGTTCCGGCATGTGGTCGTGCCGCACTTCGTGCCGCCGGCTTTTTTGGCGAATATTCAATCCGGGCTGCCCGAGATGGCTAGTGGTGGATCGTATCCGCCAAGGTCGCTGCAACTCGGCGCGGCAGCCGCCTCGCTCATCCAGCAAATGGAGGGGCCAGAGTTCCGCAACGCGATCGCAGCCAAGTTCGACCTGGATCTACACGATGCCCCTGTGATGCTGACCATGCGTGGTCGCACCCGCGACAAAGACGGCCGCATTCACACCGACTCAACCGCCAAGCGGGTCACGGTGCTCCTATACCTGAACCCGGAGACCGAGGCCTGGGCCAAGCGGGAAGGATGCTTGCGCCTGCTTCGCAGCCCAACCGATCTGGAGGACTATGCTATTGAGGTTCCTCCGGTAAACGGCACCCTCCTGGTGTTCCCGAACGGTCCCACGACCTGGCATGGTCATCGGACGTTCGTGGGTAAGCGCCACGCTATCCAATTGAACTACATGGCCAATGATGGCCGCGCCCGCAGCGAGTTGCGCCGGCATCGCTGGTCGGCGTTCATGAAGCGGTTCCGTGGCTAGAAGGGTGTGACAAAGACGCATGTATTGCTGGCGTGCGTGACGGCCGTGGTATGGATCGGCGCGTTCACCGCATATTTCTGGCAAGACATCCGCCGGCTCCTGCAGCACAACATTCGCGATCTGTGGGTCGGCCGAAACGACAAATGGTTTCGTGACGAGCCGTAGACGGGGTTGGTCTGACGCGCGGGGGGCCGATCGATGGTTGAAACGCTCCTGATCGCCTTCGGCGGCGCGCTTGGCAGCGTCGGTCGTTACTGGGTCGGAGTCTGGACCCTGCCGCTCGGCCGGGGGTTTCCGTGGGGCACTATCCTCATCAATGTCGCTGGGTCTTTTGCAATCGGGCTATTTGGAACACTAACCTTGGGAAGTGGCCGCTATCCGGTCTCGGATCCCGGGCGACTGTTCTTCATGGTCGGGGTTTGCGGCGGCTTCACCACCTTTTCCTCGTTTAGCCTGCAAACCTTGGATTTGCTGCGGGCCGGCGCGCCCGGCCGCGCCTTGGCCAACGTGGCGGTTTCAGTCCTGCTGTGCCTGGGGGCAGTGGCGTTGGGGCACGGCGTCGCCAGCCACCTCAATGGCGGCGCCCAGCGGGTGACCCAGGCCGCAATCGAGGAAGATGCGTCTTAGGCGTCAAAACCGGCGCGTCCAGCGGTCGGCATTTACCGCCCCCTCTGGGATTTCACCACGCAGCAGGGCGGCTACCTGGCCCACCGTATCCATCGCCTGGCTTTCGATTGCGGGCGGAGTCAGACCGCCGATATGCGGAGTCGCGATTACGTTGGGCATCCCGGCCAGCGCCAGGCTTGGCATCTGGTCTGGCGCACGCCCGACATCGAGGGCGGCGCCGGCGATCCGCTGGACCGCCAACGCGTCCGCCAGGGCCGTCTCGTCCACCAAGTTCCCGCGGGAAATGTTGATGAAGTAAGCCGTGCGTTTCATCTTGCCGAATGCGGTCGCGTTCATCAGGTTCTCCGTCTCCGCCGTTGCGATTGCGAGGCAGACGACGAAATCGGATTGCGTCAGCAAAGCAGCCATTGGCATTTGGATGATGTTCGGATTGTCCACCGTGACGAACGGGTCGGCCACCAGCACCGTCATGCCCAACGCGGCGGCGACCGGCGCCAGCGCGCGGCCAATGCTGCCATAGCCGATGATGCCGATCGCGCTGCCCGCCAATTGCCGGCCCATCTGCACGCCTGGCGCCAGACCCGCATGATATGCCCCGGCGCTGCGTGAAATGCCACGCGCCAGATCGATCATCAGACCCAGCGCAAGCTCCACAGTAGAGGCCACGAAACCTGGCCGGGCACGCGTCACCAACACCCCGGCGGAGGAGGCAGCCGCCACATCGATGTTGCGGATATCGACCGCACATCGCAGGAAAGCGTGCAACGTCGGAACGCTGGCAAAGATTTTAGCCGGCGCTTCCGTCAGCCGATCGGCGATGACCAAATCCGCGCCCTTCGCCGCAGCGATCAGCGCATCGGCCGACAGCGGCTCTACCCCGTCGTGCAACAGCAGTTCCGCCATGCTGCGCAGAGCCTGCAGCGCGCGGTCGCCATAGTATTTCTCACGCATCTCGGGCGTGTGGGTCAGCAGGATTTTTGGCATTGGCGGCTCCTCTCAGTTCGTCATAGCGCACTATCTTCGGGATCCAGAAGCATGGCCCGATCCGCCAAGCTGCGACCCTGTCATGGAACTTTCTCCCCACGCGGCGGTGATCAATCTGCCCGGCAATGCGTTGTGGTGCGGGACGCTGCATGCGAGCCGCCCCCGGAGGGAGACCTGCCGATGCCCGACCAACTCGATCTAACCCTGGTGGACGCATGGTGGCGGGCGGCGAACTACCTGTCAGTCGGGCAGATCTACCTGATGGACAACCCGCTGCTGCGCCGTCCCTTGGAACTGGCCGACATCAAGCCGCGCTTGTTGGGGCATTGGGGCACCACGCCGGGCCTCAATTTCATTTATGCGCATATGAACCGCGCCATTGTCGCACGCGAGTTGGACGCGATCTTCATCGCCGGCCCCGGCCATGGCGGCCCCGGCGTGGTGGCGAATACCTACTTGGAGGGCACCTATTCGGAGGTCTATCCGCATATCGGGCGTGACGAGGCAGGGCTGAAGCGATTGTTCACCCAGTTCTCATTCCCCGGCGGCATCCCTAGCCACGTGGCACCGGAAACTCCGGGCTCGATCCACGAGGGCGGGGAACTCGGTTACTCGCTGCTGCACGCGCATGGCGCGGTGTTCGACAATCCCGGGCTGCTCACCTGCTGCGTTATCGGTGATGGCGAGGCGGAGACCGGCGCCTTGGCGGCCAGCTGGCATTCCAACAAGTTTCTGAATCCGGCCCGTGATGGCGCGGTGCTGCCGATCCTGCACCTGAACGGCTACAAGATCGCTGGCCCCACGGTGCTGGCGCGCATCGACGAGGCCGAGCTGACACAACTGCTGCAGGGATATGGCTGGGAGCCGCATTTCGTGTCCGGCGACGACCCGGCGGTGATGCACCAAACCATGGCCGCTACGCTGGACCATGTGCTGGATCAGATCGGCGCCATCCAGGCCGGCGCCCGGTCCCACGGTTTTACCCGCCGGCCGCGCTGGCCGATGATCGTGTTGCGCTCGCCCAAGGGCTGGACCGGCCCGAAGCTGGTCGATGGCGTGAAGGTGGAAGGCACGTTCCGCGCCCATCAGGTGCCGATGACCGGGTTCGGCGAAAAGCCCGAGCACATCCAAATGCTGGAGGGTTGGATGCGCAGCTACCGTCCGGCGGAGCTGTTCCAGCCCGATGGCAGCCTGCTGCCCGCCATCGCGGCCCTAGCGCCTGCGGGTGAGCGGCGAATGAGCGCCAACCCGCATGCCAATGGGGGCAGTTTGCTGCAGGGCCTGACCCTGCCGGATTTCCGCCAATACGCCGTCGACCTGCCGCAACATGGCGGCGTCACGGCCAGCGCCACCAAAATCGTTGGCGAGTATCTGCGCGACGTGATCCGGCTGAATGCGGAGGCGGCGAATTTCCGCGTCATGGGCCCGGACGAAACCGATTCCAACCGGCTGACCGCGCTGTTCGAAGCGACTGACCGCACCAGCGTGGCCGAGATATGGCCGGAGGACGATCACGTGTCCCCCAACGGCCGGGTAATGGAGGTGTTGAGCGAGCATCTGTGTCAGGGCTGGTTGGAGGGCTATTTGCTGACTGGACGGCACGGCGTGTTCTCGTGCTACGAAGCGTTCATTCACATCATCGATTCGATGTTCAACCAGCACGCCAAATGGCTGAAGGTGACGCGCAAGATCCCATGGCGGCGACCGATCGCCTCGCTGAATTATCTGCTGACCAGCCATGTTTGGCGACAGGACCATAACGGCTTCAGCCACCAGGACCCTGGCTTCATCGACCACGTGATGAGCAAAAAGGCGGAGGTGGTTCGCGTGTATTTGCCGCCGGATGCCAACACGCTGCTATCGGTCATGGACCATTGCCTGCAAAGCCGGGACTACGTGAACGTCATCGTCGCGGGCAAGCAGCCCGACCATCAATGGCTGGACATGGACTCGGCCATTCGTCACTGCACGCAAGGCCTGGGTATCTGGCGCTGGGCTAGCAACGACGCGGGCGTGGCGCCGGATGTAGTGATGGCGTGCGCCGGCGACGTCCCAACGCTGGAAACGCTCGCCGCGGTGGACATCCTGTCCGAGCTGGTGCCAGACCTAAAAATCCGCGTCGTAAACGTGGTGGACTTGATGGCGCTAGAATCGCGCACCGCTCACCCGCACGGCCTGACCGACCCGGCGTTCGACGCGATCTTCACGACCGACAAGCCGGTGATCTTTGCCTTCCACGGCTATCCCTGGGCGATCCACCGGCTGACCTACAAGCGCCGTAACCATGATAATTTCCACGTCCACGGCTACCAGGAGGAAGGCACCACCACGACACCGTTCGACATGACGGTGCTGAACCATCTGGACCGGTTTCATTTGGCGATCGACGCGATAGACCGTGTGCCGCGGATTCGCGACAGCGCCGGGCATACGGTTCAGCATTTGCGCGACCGGTTGTTGGAACACACCGCCTACGTCACGACGCATGGTCGCGATTTGCCGGATGTGGCGGATTGGAAGTGGACCCCACGCGCATGACCGACGCAATGCTGACGGTGAACGCCGGGTCCTCCAGCGTGAAGTTCGCGGTGTTCGAGCGCCGGGCCGACCCGGTGCAAGTGCTGCACGGCAAGATCGACGGTATCGGCGGCGCCGTGAAGTTCGAGGCGAAGGACGCCGACGGGAAGAAGGTCGGCGGACATGAATGGGGCGACGGAATCAAGGCCTCCCACGACCAAGTTTTCGCCCATCTGTTGCAATGGGTGCAGGAGCATCTGGGCGGCGACCGGCTGGTCGGCGCGGGCCACCGCGTCGTGCATGGCGGCCGTAAACTGGACCGACCGAAGATCATCGACGCCGCCGTCCTTGCGGAGA
>NZ_LMUY01000082.1:89072-102939 GCF_009765685.1 Acidisphaera sp. L21
GCCAGACATGGTGCAGGTTGCGTGCTTCGACACGTCATTTCACCTGACGATGCCTGCCGTCGCACGCCGGCTTGCCCTGCCGCGGGCAATTACTGAGCAGGGCGTCGAGCGATACGGCTTCCATGGCATTTCCTACGAATATATCGCTTCCACCTTGCCTTCGGTCGCGCCGGCGCTAGCAGGTGGCCGGGTGGTGGTGGCGCATCTGGGCAATGGCGCCAGCCTGTGCGCGTTGCATGCGGGACGCAGTGTCGACACGACGATGGGGCTGACGGCGCTGGACGGTTTGCCGATGGGCACGCGCTGCGGTACCCTGGACCCCGGCGCCGTGCTGTATCTGCTGCAGGCTCGCGGTATGTCGGCCGATGCGGTCAGCGACATGCTGTATCACCAATCCGGCCTACTGGGCGTGTCCGGCGTCGCCAGCGATTACCGTGTGCTGGAGAAGGACGGTAGTGCCGCTGCACAAGAGGCGATCGAGTTATTTGCCTTCCAGATCGTCCGTCAAACCGGCGCGCTGATGGCATCGATGGGCGGACTGGACGGCATCGTGTTCACCGCTGGGATCGGCGAGAACGTACCCGAATTACGGCGCCTGGTGTGTGCGCGGCTGGAAGGGCTGGGCGTATTGCTGGACGATGCCGCCAATACGCGAGGCGGTCCTTGTATTAGCCAGAAGGGCAGCCGGGCTTCGGCATGGGTCATCCCGACCGATGAGGAAACCATGATCGCCCGTCATATGCTGGATGTGCTCCCTGAATGAATCGCCACCGCCGCAACCGTTATCGCCAGGCTGCTTGCGGCAGCGGCTTAGGGTAGCCCTACACACCGATAGCGGCTTTCACCCGTTCCTGGGACAGCGGTAACTCGCGAATGCGCACTTTGGCCGCGTCCATCACCGCATTGGCGATGGCGGCGGAGGTCGGGCCCTGTGTCGCCTCCCCAGTGCCTAGGAACGGCATGCCAGGGCGGTTGATCACATGCACCTCTACGCTGTCCGGTGCGGCGGGGAAGCGCAGGATCGGGTAGCTGCTCCAGTCGCGGCTGGTGATGCCGGTGGCGTCATAGGTGACGGCCTCGTACAGCGTCCAGCTTGAAGACTGAACGAGACCGCCTTGGATTTGGTTGCGGATGCCGTCCACGCTCACGGCCTGCCCGCTATCGACGGCGCACTGCGCGCGCACGACCCGCACGCGGCCGGTTTCGTGCTCCACTGCGACCTCCAACGCCACAGCAGCATAGGCGCCGAGATTCTTGTAGCGGGCGAAGGCGAAACCGCGGCCGTGTCCGGCGGGGAGCGACGCCGCCTTGTCCCAGCCGAATTCCTGCGCCGCGCGCTGCACCACATCCCGCGCTCGGGCATCCGTCAGGTGCTTCAGCCGGAACACCACCGGGTCGATCCCGGCGGCGGCGGCCAACTCGTCCATGAAGCTCTCGATCGCGAAGACGTTGGTATAGGCGCCCAGGCCGCGCATGGCGGAAACCCGCAGCGGCATGTCCGGCACGAAGTGCGACACCACATGCGCCGTCGGCAGGTCGTAGAGCGGAATACCGTTGCGGTCGCCACCGCCCTCGGGTTGCGGGATCGGCATTGGCGGGGAGGGCTTCAGCGGATTGGCGCGGGCCCAGCTTGGCATCAGCCGGCCGCCATTGCCGGGGCGCATGTTGTGGGTGTTGCTCCACACGCCATACTGCCAGTCCACGATGGTCCCGTCCGCCGACAGGGATGCCTGGACCTCCGCCACGATCGCGGGGGTGAACGGCTCCCACGTGTTCTCCTGCTCGCGCATCCATTGCACCCGCACGGGGCGACCCGGCAGGGCCTGCGCCAACAGGGCGGCGTCAGCGGCGGCATCGTCCGCTCCGTTGTGGCCGTAGCAGCCCGAGCCTTCGGTATGGATGCAGCGGATCGCCTGCGGCGGCATCTGCAGCAATTCGGCTAGTGCGGCACGGTCTGGGTAGACACCTTGGGTGTGGGTCCATACCGTCATCACGCCATCCTGCAACTGCGCCACGGCACAGGACGGGCCAATCGACCCGTGCATCCCGTAGGGCCGCAGATAGCGCGCCTTCAACGTGTGAACCGCCGGTGCCATTTCCGCCTTGCGATCGAGAATGACGCTGTCCTGCACCGGCAGACTCTGGATCGTCTCGAAGATCTTCGCCTGATCGGGCATGGGCTGCCCGCCGGTCCAGACGGCGGCATCCTGCAGCGCGCGCATGGCGGTGATGGCCTGCCATTCGCCCTCTGCGATGACAGCGAGGTAGCTGCCGTCGCGCACAATTTTAATGACGCCGGGCATCGTCTCGATTTTGGACGAGTCTAGCTTGGCCAATGTCGCACCGTAGCGGGGTGGCCGCACCGCGCGGGCGTGCACCATGCCGGGCAGCCGCATGTCCTGCACGTAGGCGGCTGCCCCGGTTACCTTGCCCGGTATGTCGACCCGCGGCATCTTCTTGCCCATGACGGTGTAGGTCGCCGGGTCCTTCAGCGCGATGGTTTGACTCGCAACCTGGTCGGGCGACAGCGATCCAACCAACTCGCCATAACCCAGGCTACGCCCATCCGCCGCCTGTACCCGACCGTTCGTCGTGCTGAGCGCGCCCGCATCGACGCCCAGACGGGACGCGGCTTCCTGTAACAGGATCGCACGCACCTGTGCCGCCGCATGCATGATGGCCGTGCCACTATCCTGCATGGAGTGGCTGCCGGCGGTGTAGCCCTCATCCGCGGTGCGCCCGGTGTCGGCGGTCACCAGCGAGATCACGCCCGGGGCCAGATACAATTGCTCCGCGGCGATCTGGATCAGCGCGGTGCGGATGCCCTGGCCCAATTCGGCTTTGCCGGTGAACACCGTCACCGCGCCATCCGGCGCCACCTGCACCCAGCCCGACAGATGCGGCTGCACGCTGAGGCTGCCCGGCAGCTTCGTCGGCGCGTGTTCGGCCTGCGCAAACACTGGTCGCGTCGAGAACGCCACCACCAGCGCGCCGCCCGTCCCCAACAAACCGCGCCGGCTGAGCGCGTTCATCGGGACACCTCCTGCACGCGACCGGGTATGGCGGCCTGGCGCATCGTGTCCGCCGCCAGGCGGATCGCCGCCAGGATGCGGATATGGGTGCCGCAGCGACACAGGTTTGGCTGCATCTGCGCGCGGATCTGCGCCTCGGTCGGTGAGGACGTGCGTTCCAACAATGCCTGCGCCCGCATGATCATCCCGGCGATACAGTAGCCGCATTGCGCAGCCTGCTCGTCAATGAACGCCTGCTGCAGCGGACCCGGGTGCTCGATCGTGCCCAGTCCCTCGATCGTCTTGATCTGCCGTCCCTCCAACACCGCCACGGGTGTCAGGCAGGAAAACACCGCCTGCTTGTCCAGCATCACGGTGCAGGCGCCGCATTGGCCCAAGCCACAACCGTATTTGGCGCCGTGCATGCCCAGCGTATCGCGCAGCACGTACAGCAGGGGCGTGGCTGGATCGACGTCGACCTGGTGCGTGGTGCCGTTCACAATGAGCGAGATCATGAGCTCTTGTCCTGCCGAATGCGGTGAACATTGTCTTCTAGCGCAGGCCAGGCCGGGCGATCGGTAAAGCGCCAGCGCAGATAGGTGAGTACAGCCGCCACCTGGTCGTCCGTCAGCGACCCGGCAAAGCCAGGCATCCAGGGCCCGCGTTCACCCGGGCCGGGCTGCAACCCATACAAGATAGTCTGTGACGCGTTACGCGGTGTGGCCGCCGTCACGGAACTGCCCAACGCGAGGGAGGGCCGACCGTTCAGCATCATCGGCGCCCCGGCGCCGTGGCACCCAGCGCATGCCCCGGCGAAGATCGCCGCGCCGCTGGTCTGCTGCAGTTCCGGCGGTGGGATTTGTGCCGCGGCAACCCGGGCGGCTACTTGCTGCTCCCGCGTCGGCTCGGCAGCGCCCCGGCCATCCGGGTCCGTCATCGAGGCGATGTAGATGGCGATTGCCCGCACATCCGCCTCCGGCACGTTCGACAGGTCGTGCGACACCGCGCCCATCGGCCCGGCCGATGCGGCGTGCTGGTCATCCAACCCGTGGCGCAGGAAGCGGTAGAGCGCACCCGCCGTCCAGGCGATCGCCGCGGGGGAGGTGGCGGCGGTGAGCCCTGGGGCATCCCATCCATCCACCTCCCCGCCGGTGAAGGGATGGGCCTTGTCCTCCGCGCCCAAGGCGTTGCGGGGTGAGTGGCAGGCGGCGCAATGGCCCAACCCTTCCACCAGATAGGCGCCACGGTTCCACGCCGCATTCTTCGCTGGGTCCGCCGCGACGGGGGAATGGTCGACGAACAGCGCATTCCATCCCGCCATCAACAGCCGGATGTTAAAGGGGAACGGCAAATGCGTCGCTGGCGCCTGCAGCTTCGCCGGGGTGCGCGTCATCAGGAAGGCGTAGATCGCGTCGACGTCCTCGCCGGTGACGTGGGTGTAGTGGTTGTAGGGAAATGCCGGGTAGAGGAAACCGCCCGCCCGGTCGACGCCGTCATGCATGGCCCGGCGGAACGCGGCGAGTGACCAGGTGCCGATGCCGGCGTCCGGATCGGGCGTGATGTTGCTGGCGTAGACCGCGCCGAATGGCGTTTGCAGCGGATTGCCACCCGCGAACGGCGTTCCCGTGGACCCGGCGTGGCAAATCGCGCAATCGCCGACCGCGGCCAACTGCGCACCCTTGGCGACGAGCGCCCGATCGAACTGAGTGGGAGACGCGATTTTGCCGATAGCCGGGCGCCACGCCAATCCGGCAAATGCCGCAGAACCCCCGGCAACCAAGATAGCCAGTCCGAGCGTGATAGAGCGGGCCTTCATGGGGCGTCTGGTGCCATACGTCGACTTTCCTATTAGGCCTGCGCAGGCGAACCCGCCGATGGTCCTCAGATTATCGCCGCAAACCGCCCATGGCTAGGCAAGACCGTAAGCTCACTAACAATGCTACTGTAGTATTTATTGCGTCGTATTCATAAATGTAGTAAATATGCCAAATCAGAAAGGGGATCACTTGCACAAGCCGGCCGCCGATGGAGCAAGCAGCGAGGCCGACGCGCTCGGGATGCGCCTGCGCGACGCCGCTGCGACGCTTTCGCCGGGCGCCCAGCGGATCGCGCGTTTCATCGCCGCCAACCGGGCGGTTGCCCTTGGCGCCTCCGCAGCCACCCTGGCGGAGCGCACGGGGACCTCGGATGCGACGGTGGTGCGCACGGTGCAGGCCCTCGGCTTCGATGGCATGGCGGAATTGAAGCGCGCCCTGGCCGATACGCTTGCGGCGACGCCTAGCACCCCAGCCGAAGGCATGCGCCGAACCTTGGCTGCCACCGGCTCGAACGATGTCGATACCGCCATTGATCATGTGCTGGCGACGCAGGTCGAAGCCGTAGAAGCGCTCGCGAATGCCGAGACGCGCGCCAAACTGCGGCAAGCCGTCATTGCGTTGCACCCGGCGCGCCGCATCTTCGTCTTTGGCATGGGCCCAACAGCAGCACTCGCGAGTTATGCCGCAGCTTTGTTGGCCAGGACGGGACGCCAATCGCGCGCCCTGAATGCCGCCGGGTTAGCGCTGGCCGATCAGCTTCTTGATCTTGACGCCCAAGATGCATTGCTGGTGCTCGCCTATGGCAAATCCTATGCGGAAGTGAGGGCACTCTTCGCAGAGGGCAAACGCCTTTCGATCCCGATCATCCTGCTGAGCGACAGCCTCGATCGCTCGCTCGCCAAATCGGCTGAGGTCGTCGTGCCGGCTCGCCGCGGCAGAGCCCGGCAGTTTGCATTGCATGGCGCGACGTTCGTGGCGCTCGAGGCTCTGGTTCTGGGCTTAGCCTCATTGAATCCGGATCATACGCTGGCATCGCTAGATCGGCTGAACGATCTGCGGGCCATCATTGCGGGAGGGCGGCAGGATGTCGGTTGATGGTATTGGAGTGGCAGATCGTGTTTGATTGGACGCATGCCGGGCCAACGATCGTAGCGGCGTTCCTCGCTTCTTTGGTTGAATTTATCGAGGCCCTGACGGTGGTGCTGGCCGTCGGTGCTGTTCGCGGCTGGCGTGGTGCATTGGCGGGAACGGGTGCGGCGCTGGCAGTGCTGGTGCTGATGACAGCCATCTTGGGCCCGGCGATCACGCGCGTGCCGCAGGGTGTCGTGCAGATTGCGTTAGGCACGCTGCTGCTGCTGTTCGGGATGCGATGGCTGCGAAAGGCGATCCTCCGTGCCGCGGGGATTATCCCCTTGCATGACGAAGATGCGGCCTATGCGAAGGAGAGTGCCGCGATGCGCGCCCTGGGCATGCGGGCGCGGAGATGGGATCGCATCGCACTTGCGACGGCATTCAAGATTACCATGGTCGAAGGCGTCGAGGTTGTGTTCATCGTCGTCGCCATTGGCGGCGGCGGCGGCGGCTTGTTACTGCCGGCAAGCGTTGGTGCCTTGGTAGCGTTGCTGTTGGTGACTGCGCTGGGTGTGGCGTTGCATAGGCCCGTCGCCATGATTCCAGAAAACACCCTGAAATTTGCCGTTGGCATTCTGGTATCCGCCTTTGGTGCGTTCTGGATCGGCGAGGGCCTCGGACTCGCATGGCCCGGCGGCGACTGGTCGCTACTAGGCCTCAATGCGGGATGGTTGATGATGAGCCTGCTGCTGGTCATCTTGTGTCGCCACAGATCCCGCATGTCTCCGTCGGTGGCCAGGAGCGAGGCATGAGAGCGCTGTTGGCGATCTGGCGTGAGTGTGTTGGCCTCTTTGTTGACGACGGCAGGCTCGTCGCTTGTGTGCTGCTATGGCTCGCGGCCTGTTGGATTCTTTTACGGCCGTTGGGCTGGTCGCCCATCCTGCTTGCGGTGGGGCTCGCCGCTATTTTGGCGGAGAACGTTCTACGGCGGGCTGCCGAGCGATCTTAAATGCATGGCGCGTGTCCGATTGTCGGTCTCACCATGAGCTTGATATAATTGCGGCCTCAAACGATTGTTTGGCATCGATTCCTGACTTCACCGTGTCAGGATTCGCATGTCGCATTCGTCGACAGGCCGGAGGCGCCCAAATTGTTTACCCACGGCGCCTACGGGTTTCGCTTGTCGTTGGGGCGTGTCGATCACACTCGTCTCCAGCCGGATCGATCATCCAGTCTCAGACGAATACAACGTCGTCGTTGGAATGTTATCAATGCCGGCTGTAGCTGCGGTAGGCTCGTAGGATTTCGGCTTGGCGCCGTACCGACCCAATGAGACGCAAATTGAGTAAGGCCGGGCGGAGTCCGCCCGTCCCGCCCTGGTGTTCAGTTCGGCATCAACCCATCGGTCGCTTTTGGGTGCGGACTGCCCGGCCACTAGGTCAATATTGGCACCCTAAGTCTTTGTTGTGAGCTATCGTAAGTAATACCACAATAAAAACTGTCGCGCTGTTAGCGCCAGATAATCGGCGCCTTGAAGGTGCTAGCCGTAAATAATCACAAATCGACATTAAAATACAATTGTATCGGCAACGTTCTAAACGTCGATTGAGACCGGTCTCAATTTTGACAAGCCTTTAATACAACATGTAGCGTTAAATATCCAGCGTAACCACCATATATAGTGCGACAATCGCTTCGAAAACAAACTATCGAGGTTTTTCGTTTCAGAAGGGTTTACACCCGCTCACCTGAAGGTTACCGTCTCTATTATCGCTTAAATCGCACGCCGCTCAATCGTTGCGCTGCCGGTCGCGAGCTGTCGGCCTGCCCATAATGACACGGGAGATTTTCCATGGACGTCACGCAGAACGGCACCGACGGTGCTACTGGCACCTATGGCTCCACTCCCGGGGCAACTGGAGGGGCGGGCGTCCCGGGTGGCAACGCAACGGCTTCCAACACAGGCAATGGGACCGACACCACGAACACGTCCACTGCAAACGGCGGCAGAGGGGGGCGGGGTGGAGATGGTGGCGGCGGAGCAGGCACAGGGGGTGCGGCAGGCGCGGGCGGGGCTGGTGGTGCGTCCGCAGCATCGGTCACCACGACACAAACCGACGGTTCTACTGTCGTAGACTATGCGCGCTCCACGGGCGGCAATGGCGGAACTGCGGGGACACCCGGCAATTCGGGCCAACCATCCACCGGCACCGGCAACAGCGGCGGTGCAGGTGGCGCTGCAACAGCGACGGGATCATCCACCACCGGCGGCAGCGGCCACGCGGAAATCCGCGTCTATGCCACCGGTGGCACCGGTGGCAATGGCAACGGTGCTGGAAAGACCGGCGGCGCTGGGGGTGCTGCGACCGTAACACCCGTCAAGGCGAGCGGCTACTCCGCGACGGCGAGGGTGACGCAGACCGGCGGTAACGGCGGGGCAGGAAGTGCCGGTGCAAACGGCGGCGCAGGTGCGTCAAGCACGATTACAAATGCAGTCAGTGGGACGACGTCCGGCGGGAACCTCAACCTGTTCCAAACCGCGAATGGCGGTTCGGGTGGGTATAGCAATGGTGCAACAGCCGGCGCCGCGGGGAGTGCCACCTCCAACCTGAATTTCAACGACACCACCGCCAACACGATTCAGGCGAACTACCTCCACGCTGCGACGTACGCCACGGGCGGGAATAGCGGTGGCACGGGAGGCGCGTCCAACCCCACCGCGGGGGGCGCCGCCTCAACGACGTTGGTGCTTACCGGGGCAAACGCTGTCAACGCCACTGTGGCCGCAACCGGCGGAAACGCCGGACGAGCCTACGGAACGGGCACGGGCGCGGCTGGCGGCGCCGCAACGGCGAGCAGCACAGCGACAAGCACAACGACCGGTAGTTCCGGCGCGTCCTCCAACGCCACCGCCCGGGGCGGAAACGGCAGCCTCGCATCCGGCGGCAATGGGGGCGCCGGCGGCGCTGCCACAGGGACGACTGCCAAGGCGACTGAAACCGCGGCGACGACTGGCCACGCATATGCGACTGCTGCCGATTTCGGCGGCAATGCCGGCGCTGGGACGGGGACCGGGCATACCGGGGGTGCCGGTGGTGCGGCGAGCGGCACCACCGCGTTCGCCAGCGGCTTTTCGGCAACTGCCACGGCAACGCAAAACGGCGGCGGCGGTGGCGATGGCAACAGCGGTGCGCTGGCCGGCGCCGGCGCATCGAGCACGCTGACCAATGCCGTCACCGGGACGACCACCGGGGGTAGGCTGTACCTCAGCCAGTCTGTGACGGGCGGCAGCGGCGGCACCAGCCACGTCGCGGCTGGCTCCCCAGGCGCCGGCGGCGCCGCCGGCACTGCTACCTCCAGCCTGACCTTCAACGACACCACGGCGAATGCGGTCGCTGCCAGCTATTTACGCGGCATCAGCAATGCCGCCGGTGGGTCCGGCGGCGGTTCCTATGGGACCACGGGCGGCGCAGTCGGAGGAACCGCTCTCACCACGCTTAATGTCACTGGCGCTGCCGGCTTGCGGGCGACGGCGAGCGCATCTGGCGGCTCTGGCGGTCGTGCGTATGGTGCCGGTAACACCGGTGGCGCCGGTGGCAGTGCGTCGGGCAGCGCGACGGGAACCAGCACCACAACCTCGAATAGCCTTGTCGATGTCACGCTGACGGTGACTGGCGGTAGCGGTGGTGGCCGTAACAACACGAATGGTGCGGGAGGCGCCGGTGGCGCCGCAACCGGTGCGACCGCGACCTCGACCGAAACTGCGGCGACCGCGGGCCGGGCCTATGCCAATGTCAGCCAAGCTGGCGGTTCGGGTGCATCCTCAATCGGCACCGGATTGGTCGGCGGCGCCGGGGGCGGCGTTAGCAACACCTCCGCCACGGCTAGCGGCTTCAACGCCATTGCCACGGCAACCCAATCCGGCGGCAACGGCGGGATCGGCTATAATGGTGCGTCCGGCGGCGCGGGCGCGTCTAGCACGCTGTCGAATGCCGTGCACGGCACAACCAAGGGCGGCTACCTCACGCTGCGGCAAACCGCGAACGGCGGCTCCGGCGGTTACGGGTCGACGGGTGGTGCAGCCGGCAATGCAAGCTCCACCCTCACCTTCAACGACGCGACCGGGAACACCATACCGACGACGTCGTTCTACGCCCGTATCGTCGCCAATGGTGGTAATGGCGGCGGCGGCGGCGCGACGGGCCAAGCCGGCGGAACCGCAACGTCATCGGTGAACACAACTGGCATCGGCAGCACGAACGCCAGCTCTCTGGCCAATGGTGGCGCTGGCGGTGGTGAGACCAGTGTTGCCGGGAATGGTGGTGTCGGTGGCGCCGCGACGGCTTCAGCATTGTCCACCAGTAGTTCGACCTCACAAACGGTCAATGTCAGTGGGAGTGCAACCGGCGGCACGGGTGGCGACGCGTTTGGTGCCGGGCACACGGGGGGCGCCGGGGGCGCCGCGACGGTTTCGTCGGCCCGAGGTGTCGGCGGTGTGGCCTACGCCACCGCCACGCAGACTGGCGGGACCGGCGGGCGCGGTCTCGGCGGCGCAAATGGCGGCGCTGGTGCTTCGAGCACGCTGACGAACATTGTCACCGGCACGGCAGCAAGCGGTTCTCGCCTGCGGCTGACGCAGACTGCAAACGGCGGCCTGGGCGGTTACAGCGCATCGGGAACGGCAGGCGTCGGCGGGGCTGCCACATCGAGCCTGACGTTCAACGATGCGACCGCGAATACCACGCACGCGGCTGGTCTCTACGGAAATATTTACGCGACAGGCGGCGGCAGTGGCGGCGGATCCACCGGTGGGACCGGTGCCGTTAGCGGGACGGCGTCGGCCATTGCGAGTTTGACGGGCGTCTCGCGGGTCAATGCGTACACTACTGCCAATGGCGGAACCGCGGGGCGGGCCTACGGCACCGGCGCCGCCGGTGGGGGCGCGAGCGGCAGTTCCACAGCGGTCAGCACGACAACGAGTACGGATGGCAATGTTTACGCCAGGAGCAACGTGTCCGGCGGACGGGGCGGTGTCAATTACAACAGCGGCAGCGGCGGCGCTGGTGGTGCCTCGACCGGTTCCACAAGCAAGGCCACAGCGGCCACCGCGACAGGCGGAACTGCCCGGGCGACGTCGAACGAGACCGGTGGGGCTGGCGGAAGGGCGACTGGGACGGGCTTCGTCGCTGGGGCAGGCGGCGCGGTCACTGGCACGACCGCGATGGCCGTCGGGTTCAGCGCGACTGCCACCGCGACCCAGTCTGGCGGCATTGGCGGGTATGGTAGCGGCGCTTCGGGGGGCGCCGGTGCCGGCAGCACGCTCTCCAACGCGGTGACGGGAACTGCCCTCGGCGGTGAGTTGGACCTGCGCCAGGCGGCCAATGGTGGCGGCGGCGGTAACGGGAACGGCGCCACGGGGGGACGCGGCGGTAACGCGGTGTCGAACCTTGCGTTCAACGACACCACGGCGAACTCTGGCCAGGCCACAACGCTGCGTGGCTACAGCAATGCCACGGGCGGCTCAGGTGGCAATGGCACGACAGGTGGTGTCGCTGGCACCGCCGCCGCCTCCGCTGCCATAACAGGGTCCAACACCGTTGCGTCGACGGTGCAAGCGCAAGGTGGAGCAGGTGGTGGCAGCAAGACTGCGACCGGCGTGGCTGGTGGTGCGGCCACGGCGACAGGCAGCGCGACCAGCGCCTCCGGCACTTTGGGCGCGACGGTGTCCATCTATGCAACGGGCGGCGCCGGCGGCTACAGCACGGGCGCGGGTAATACCGGCGCCGCCGGTGGCTTGGGAACCGTCAATACGGTCACCGCGACCGGGTTCAATGTCTCCGTGTTGGCCCACCAAACCGGCGGTGCTGGTGGCGCCGGGATTGGCGGCGCGGCCGGTGCAACGGGAACAGCGAGCACGCTGACCAACGTTGTCACCGGCACCACCACGGGCGGCACGCTCCAACTCACACAGGTGGCAACTGGCGGCAACGGCGGCAATGGCACGTCGGCTGGGGCCGGCGGCGCTGCAACGTCCACTCTTGCCTTCAACGACAGCACGGCCAACACGACGCAGGCCAGCACCTTGCGGGGCAAGAGCATTGCCTATGGCGGCAGAGGCGGCGGCGGGTATGGAGCGACTGCTGCTGGCACAGGTGGCGCGGCGACCGCCACGCAGACGCTGACCGGGGCGCATGTCGTTGGCGCCCATTCCGGTTATGCCGTTCGGGCGACGGGTGGCAATGGCGGACGCGGCTATTCCACGGGTGCCGGCGGTGTGGGCGGAGGTGCGACCGGGCAGTCTACAGCGACCGGCACAACGACGTCGACCGACGGTGTGGCGGCGCTCGTCTACCTTCAGGGTGGCGGCGGAGGCGCCAATTATGCGGGTGGCAGCGGCGGGGCAGGTGGGACAGCCTCAAATGGTATCGCGACAGCAACGGCCGCCACCGCGACCGGTGGGGTAACCTACGCCTATATTCGATCGTTTGGCGGCAATGGCGGCCGCGGTACGGGCGCCGGTGGCGCCGGTGGCGCCGGCGGCGTCGCGAGTGGCAATACGGCAAACGCTAGCGGGCAGGCGACCCGGTCTGTCGTCATCCAAAATAGTGGCAGCGGCGGCTCGTCCGATTCGGCAGCCGGTGGCGCGGGTGCGGCCAGCACGCTGACCAATGCCGTCAGCGGCACCGCGCGGGGCGGTTACCTGTCCCTGCGGCAGGCTGCGACCGGTGGCAGCGGTGGCTCGGGCGTCACGGGTGGAGCGGCCGGTGCTGCTACCTCCAACCTATCGTTCAACGACATCACCACGAATAGCGGCCAGGCTAGTGACGTGAACGGCAGCAGCACTGCCGCCGGCGGCAATGGAGGCCGGGCCAACGGCACCACCAGCGGCACTGTCGGCGGGGCAGCGTCGGCATCGATCAACTTGGCAGGCGCACACTCTGTCAGCACCGCGACTGCTCGCAGCACGGGCGGCAATGCCGGGGCGACGTACGGCACTGGAACTGGAAGTGCAGGTGGCGGCGCGACGTCATCGGCGATCGCAAGCAGCACGACAACCGGCACGGAAAGTGTGTCGGCCCGGTCCTACGCGTCGGGCGGCACGGGCAGCAGCCACAACTCCACTGGCGGCGGCAGCGGCGGTGTGGGCGGCGGTGTATCGACCGTGACCGCGACTGCGACCGAGGCATCAGCCACGGGCGGGACCGCCTACGGCTACAGCGGCGGGTTCGGCGGCAGCGGCGGCACCGGCTACGGCACCGGTGCGGCCGGTGGTGCAGGTGGCGCTGTCGGAGCCGTGACGGCCACAGCGACCGGTTTGTCCGCGAGCGCACGTGTCGTCGTGACCGGTGGTGGTGGTGGCAGCGGTGTTCATGGCGCCAATGGCGGTGCCGGACGAGCCATCACGCTGACCAACACCGTTAGCGGAAACGCTCTCGGCGGCACTCTGCTATTGCAGCAAACGGCGAATGGCGGTGCGGGCGGCTATAGCAATGGCGGTACCGTAGGCGCCGCCGGAACGGCGACCTCAAGCCTGGCGTTTAACGACAATACCGCCAACACAACTCATGCGCATTCGTTGGCTGGCGGCAGCAATGCCAATGGTGGTGCAGGCGCGTCCGGCGAAGATGTCAGTCCCGGGGCCGGTGCTGCCGCTGCAGCCACCTTGACGCTGACCGGTGCATACTTGGTGGGGCAACATTCTGGCCAGGGCGCGCGTGCGACCGGCGGAACTGGCGGACGTGCCTTTACGACAGGCACAGGCGGCGCTGGCGGCGCTGCAACGGCGCAGTCGGTTGCGACTTCCACCACGACAGGCACGGATTCCGTTTCGGCCCTTTCGTATGTGCAGGGCGGCCAGGGCGGCAGCAACTACAACAATGGTGGCGGCGGCGGTGGGGCTGGTGGTGCGGCAACGAATGGCAGTAGCACGGCGACCGAGACCACGGCGACCGGCGGCACGGCCTATGC
>NZ_LMUY01000083.1 GCF_009765685.1 Acidisphaera sp. L21
GCCAACTCCCTGCCATCGTGATAGAGGCGCTGCAATCGCTGCCGGTCGATGGGTCGTGGGCACCTGCTGCTGGCGCACACAGCGTCATCATCAACGACCTGCTGGACGAGGGCTCCATGCTGGTCGAGGAAGAGGAATTGTCGGGCGATGATTACCTGCGTCCTTGGCGAGTGAGGCTCACGGATGCCGGGATCGCCTGCATCAGCTAGATTGCGCAAGCGGCGTTCTAGGATGGCCGACTTATTCCGGGTGCGTTGCCAGAACGAAGCTCTTCGCTGGTGTTGAGCGCCCCCGCTTGAGACGTAGCCTCTTCTCCATCCTCAACGTTGCTGGGCAAGCCGTGGGGTATGCAGGGCTGCTGCTGGGTATCGGGCTGGGCTATCTATTTTGGTATCCTATCATGTCGTTGCTCGCCGGCTCGTACATCTCGATTGCGAAACAGATAAGCTTCTCAGAGCGAAGCGTCGGTGTCGCTCATGATTACTCCATAGGCGAGGGGATGTTTTCATTCTTGTTCGACCTGTTCTGGATTTGCGCGCCGATCCTATTGGTCGTTGTCGCGGTCAAGGCGGGCAGGCGTCGAAGGCGACTGCAAGGCGATCAAAGATTGAGGGGCGATACCCGTCAGTCGCAAGTTCATCCGGCAGAACCAAAAGACCCTTTGGACTAACAGTCGCAGACAAGAGTGCGCACCGCCTCAGAACCCGTAAGCGATACCCCGTACGAACGCGTCAGTCTCCCGATCAGCTTCCCAGTTCCGGATCAGCCAAACCACGCCTTCCATAGCCCCAAACATCACCATGGCGGGTATCCCGCCGTTGGTGGGCATGGTCATGTAGATCAGCGTAGTGAGCGCCGTAGTGATTGTGTCACAGATACTCCAGCCACGATCCGCGCAACGCATGATCCTCTCCTTGGCCGGATCATCTCATGAATTAAGACCTTGTCAACCTTTTCTGGACGACGTGGGAAGGGGCTTGCTTGCAGGCGGCGGCTGCGCTGATGGCACGGTGATGAGCAACCAGCGGACGGTCACGCGGCTGGTGGATCGACCTTCGTGCCGTCCCAGAAGCGAAACTCAACGGTCTCGTCCGGCTCACCAAAGCGGCTCAGGTCATCTAGCACGTCAGCGAGGCTGTTTCCCTCATATACCGGCAGCCAGATGTTCCTTGGCTTGCCGGAGACGCGCCATACGGCAATGATCTGCCTACCTTCTACGATCTCGGTGACAAAACGGGCGATAGCCTCCTCTGCGGCGCACCCGAACAGTTCGGCTAGGATTTCGCCGTGGGTATGAGCCGGAAAGCCAGCGAACCCAACGATCAGATCGCCGGCCACGGATGTTACAGCGAGGCGAAGCTCTCCATCAGGACTAACTATCTCACGAGGACCCATGCCGTTCTCTATATCGGCGCGGCATGCCTGCAAAGTGCATCGGCTAGCCAGATAGGAGGTTGCCGTTGACGGATGCAGTTTCAAGGAAGGTGAACTTATGGCGACAGTGACAGTCACGGACCCTCTACTGAACTTTGCAGAAGACTGCCGCGCGTTATATTCCTGCGATGGACCGTGCTCAACTTCCATGGCGTGACTACGAACAATATGACAACTGGGACCGCATCGATCGAGGCGACAAGGGAGAGAGCCTTGGACAGTTGCACCCGAAAGGGAGCCTCTGATTGCCGTCTATACGCCGAAAACCTTACCGTCTCGGGTGGCGATCACGCTAGTTCGTCGCCTGCAATCGCACCAGCCACCCTGATTACAGGCTCTGGGTATGCGTTCGTTCCAGATGATCGCTTCCTCTGGTATGAAGCCTCCGCCGCCACGGGGATTATCGTCTGGGGTCACGGCTACGCTGGCGACGACGAGCGTGGTTCTCAACCACCGGCTTTTCTGCGAACGTTGAACAATGACGGCTACAGCGTGGTGCGGTTTGACCGTGAGCCGGGTGAGGACATCTGGGTAGATCGCCAAACGCAACACCTTCGCGACGGGCTGATTGAACTCCGCCGCCGTGGCTGGAAGCGGATTGTAGCCGGTGGCCAGTCACGAGGCGGATGGAATGCGTTTGGCATTGCTCAGGACGCCCGGCGTGGCTGACGTGATCGTCACCGCGTCCGCTGGGCCGGGCACCGGCACCGAGCTTACCACCCAGATCATGAAGGGTGAGACGATGCTCTACTCCCTACTGGATGACAGCCCGAAACAGTCCACAAGAGTTGCCTATATTCAGTTCGCCAATGACCCGTATGGAGGTAACAAGACCCACCGCGCAGACAGACTGGAGACCATGCTCCGGCCAAAGGTGGAATCGCTCCTGCTGATCGATCAGCCGGGAGGCTACACAGGGCATGGAGCGGCCTACACCGCGAAGTTCGCATATCAGTTTGGCGAATGCATCAAGCGGTTCGTGGAGAGTGCCGCGCCGTTGTCAGGGTGCTGATCAGGTGTCCTCTGCCACGGCTTTTTGCATTGGCAAGATCGCTTCAAGCGCCTTCATCGCCCGGCTCGGAAACTCACCAAAGGGGGGAATGAAATCACCCCAGTTTTTGGCATATTCCTCAGTGCCATGCTCGTCCAACACTGAGTTGGCCGCTTCCAATACTGCTCGCGCAAAATCGTCAGGTCTTGCCTCCGCTTCAAAGATTAGTGTCCCCTTTGCGTCCGATGCATGCGCTCCTATTTGGGGAAATGTCTTCACCCGTATGGGCATCATTTCACGCGTGTCCCACTCTCTTCCGAGAATGATCCGCGACTCAAATGGCTCTCCATCGAGCGATACAAAGGCGGAAGCCCCGCCTGTTGCCATGACCAAGGCCGCCCTAAGCAGGTCGCCAAGGGCATCTGTGCAGTAGCCAAACGGCCCGATCTTGATGGAGGATTGCGCCACGGTCAGGACAAGGCTCGCCCAACCGTTGGCGGAAAGCTGGTAGTCGAGGCTGACTAAAACGGTCATATCGCGACATATTCCGACATTACCTTTCCGAGCATCAGCCGCACCTTGCTGGCTTACGCCTAAAACGTCCCTTCGCATCGAGGACCATCATTCGTCTCAGCGGATCACCCGTGTATTCTGTTTCAGAGTGACGCCCGTGTCTATCAACTACGGTCACAACGACATATCGCTCAACTGGGTCAGCCTTGAATACAGCCGAGAATTCAGCGAACTCCTCAACGCAGGTGCCGTGCTTGTTACAAAAAGACTGAAATGCTGCCGAGTACAATGAGAACGCTTTAGCGAGCGACTGTGAGCCCTCGCCTTTTGTAATCCCACCAGTCAGTATGTTGATGGAGATAGAACCGACAGGGCTTCGGGCCGCTTCACCAAATACATCCATTGCGTAATAGCCGATCAGGAACCCCTGCCCACTGGCGATAGAATCGACGAGGTTGTGGGCAACTGCGCAAAGCTGATCATGCTTCATGATCGTATCCCATTGGACGCAAAGCCGTGATAGTCAGGCATGTCGTATGGCCGCCACACTCAGTGCCCAATGATACTCCATGCTTATCCAAGCCTACTCCTTTCGACCGTCAAGCAAGAGCGGCAACTCGTATCTCGCGTGGATGAGATACGGAGCCGAGGCGATGAATGCACGAGGCTGAGACAGATTTCGTGGTGATCCAAACCCACTGACGCTGGATCAAACTGTAAGCCGACAGCCTTGTTCACTCTTTCTAATCCGGCTTGGTCGTTTGAGTAGTGCTGACTAAGGTCCTGATCGTCATCCGCTTGCTCGCCCAAAACCGCCCGAAGGCTACCCAGATCGGGCACTTGAACCGTGCCTCATACACAGGGCACCACTGCTCTCGATCAAAGGTCTGAAGGATGAGATCGTTAACCATTTGACACCGGCTTAACCCTGCCATTGAGGAATTCGAATGCATTGTCTCGCCTCGATGTCGGACCAAAAGGGAATGTGACGGACCGGGCCGATCACGTGCCGGCGCTCGAACTCATTTCGAAAATACTCTTCGAGGTTTGAGCAATAGTAGATCGTGTCAAAACCGTGCATTGAAAAGATGGGATTGCCCGGTTCATCAGGCGTATCTGGGTTAAACCGGTGGCTGAGGAGCGGGATGAGACGTGGTGCCTTCGCCAGTGCGCTACGCAATACCTCCTCACGTTCGCGGGGGGCCTCGGGTCGGTCTCCCCAGTCGGGCCACCACATTCCATGCTCAACATCATGGTGCAGCATGAAGAATGGCCAGTTCAGCATCTCACGGATCGCGGCATTTTCGGTGGTCCAGTTGTAGCCGCGAATGGGCCGACGATCCAACAAGAGTGCAACCAGATCGGGTAGAAAGCGGAGCCCATAACGTTCTTGCGCCTGATCTAGCTCTGACGGCGAATATCCTGCTGCCCAATTGTCCATCCAAGCACTTTATCGCGTTCATGGGCCAATTCCGCTGGCTGGCCTAAAAAGGTCCCTCAATCGAAAAGCCAAAGTGCAGTGACTTCGCAGCGACGAACTCCTTTAGTGTTTCCACGTCCTGTATGTTGCTGCTGAAGTATAATGGCTTATAAAGCCGAGCCCTGCCCCTATAGAAGGCGTATATCTTCATTTCGGTTGGGCTGGGCCAATTCAGGGGGCTAGTTGTCACCATCACAACTACCCGACGAACTTCTGACCACGGTAATGTGGTCCAAGTCCAGCCGAATAGTTGCCATGAAATCAACGTCTCTGTGACTAAAATATTCGAACGACCTAAAAGTACGACGAGCGCTGAAAGTGAAAAGAAGCTTACCCAAGCCAACCCAAAGAGCAATCCGCTGACCGGCTGGCCTTGAACTGCCGCGATCAAGCCGCAGACGCCGCCAACCACAGTCAGTAGACCCGTGGAGAGAGTGAAGAACAGTCTCCCTGCTTTCGGATTGAAGACCATTTCCTCCTGCTCCTTCAAACCATGGCGTGAGGCGCTACACGGGTTGAAATGCGGGATCGTCGCCATGAATGACCTTGTAAACGGAGCGGCTGGCCGCTGTTCAGTTTGCGGAACTCTGCTGGTAATTAGGGCACGCGAGTATTAAAATGATCTTTAGTTCTGGGGCCAAAGATGCGGCCGCCTATTGCTAAAGCAAATGATCCGGCAACCGTTGCGGTGGACCGCCACACTATCACCCGAAAGCCGATCAGGCTATCGTGTCATCCGCGCCACCAAACTTCGCGCGCCAGTCCTGCTCCCACCAACGCACGGGCTTGCTTCGAGCGACCTTCTGCTTTCTTGCTTTGGGCGGCTTCACGGTCTTGGCGACAGCCTGTGGAGCCACGTCGGTCTTTGCAGCCTCTGCCAGTTGTTGCCGCAATTCTGAGATCGTCATCTGCGCGTGCTGTAGCCGGGTTTCCATGTCACGGAGCAGGCGGTGGGACGCTTCAAGGTCTTGCCGCGTCGAGTGATGGGCCGTGCGCTCAATCTCTAGTTGCCGACTACCTTCGTCAGTCGTCATAGAAAGTATGCCACCGCGCCTTTTTAGATTAACAACTTCCAATGTGATATTCTTCTGGCTGGAAATATCACACATACATGTGCAAGGAGGCGTGGAGGTCAACCCTCATAAGCAGTCGGCGGCTTTGCTTGATCTGTCAAAACGACGCCTTTATAGACGGGCATCCACCAGAGGAGGGCCGTATCATGGCCAAACATCTCGACGCCCCATTCTGCTTTCGAGACGCTTTCTAAACGACGGAGGGGCTTTCAACTCGGAGACCAGCGTCAAGCGTGGTTTGCGGGTTGTTCACGACGACAAGGAACTGGTCGAGAAGCTCGGCCGCAATGATCCCTGCGTATGCGGATCAGGGCGTAGGTTTCAAGGCGTGTTGCATCCAACGTGACACTTACAGCGCAACGTTCAGAAACGAGTATCGGCGGGAGTAGAGACCCTGTCTACTTCAGGGGCAAACGTGGTCGTAACTCTCGGGTCACGACCACGTCGCCCAAGCGGCTCCACAGATAAAGTCGAAGCTCTCAAAATTTACCCAAAGCCGCGTTTCTGGCTCCTGTCCCGATGTCGAACAATGTCAAAGGACACATCTTGCTTCTCCAATGCTTGGGCGATCACTGACAAGAGGGCCTCCGGCACTTCTGCGATCCTGAATGATTGCGAGTTGCATATGCGGAGGAACTCTAACATCGACGGGCGGCCAGTCGATAGTGATCCAAGGCCATTCAAGAAGTCTTCTGGCGTCTTGAGCGCGCTCAGCGAATGGAGGTGCTTCTCTAACGCGACGTAGAGAGCAATCGGGTCCGGAATTGGTGCATGGCAGTAGACAGACCTGTCGCAGGGCTGTGCCCATGGAACATCCACCAACCTGATTACCGTCAAGCCTTCTAGGTCCTCCTCCCACATTTGGCTGTCTTTGCAAAATGCAGTGACGTCAATCTTTCCGAAGGCCACATCTTCGAAGCAAAGGCATAGTTGGCCGGTGGAATGTGGGTCTTGGTCACCAAGCCGCCACGGATAGCCGCCTACTGTCATCTCTATTAAACCCGTCGAAATGACGACGCTTTCAATCCGGCTGGGATGCTGGATCGTGCGCTTCTCAAGAAGATCGCCTAACGGAGTGCGCATGGTGTCGTCGTCCAATGGCCGGCGCTATCCGGCGGGTTCAAGCTACCCTATTATAGCAGGTATGCAGTGTTTCTGCCGTTGCTCTGCCAAGTTAAACTCGTCTTTCATCGGCTGCCAGTCTTGACGATGGCAGCACAGAAGGGAAGCGTTAACGATGCTCTCGCAGAAGTATCAGCGAGTGGAAGCGGCGCGAAACCCCCTATCGGCTCCCAAGTGAGGCAGAGTGGGAATATGCCGCGCGGGCAGGCACGCAAAAGGCCCGTTGGTGGGGCGATGCCATCGGCTACAACCAAGCGCTTTGCGATGGGTGCAACATTCCTCCCTGTCCAGAGCCAATGGTGGTCAACGGTCTTCTAGTCTATCCATGCCGAAGCCGTCCCCCGCCTCAGCAAATTCGACACACCTTGCCTGTCGGGAGCTTTCCACCCAATCCGTTCGGGCTATACGATATGCTTGGCAATGTTGCCGTTCTTGCTGAGGATTGCTGGCACGGCGACTATGTTGGTGCTCCCAGCGATGATCGCGTCTGGAGCGGTGGTGACTGCCGCTACCGCCCCGGCCGGGGCGGTAGCTGGCTTGCTTCGGCTTGGGCTGTCCGAGCAGCAACGCGTGCACGTGCCACGATTGAGGAAACGTCGAACTATGCCGGCATCAGACTCGTAAAAGACCTTCCACTTGTCAAAGGTGGCGAGCGGCCGGCAGGTCAGCAATGAACGGACTGCTGGTGTTACTCACTGGGACGTAAAGTCACTTGCTCTTTGCCGGCGTGGGCGAGCTTGAGACGCATGACGCTGGATCGACGTGGAAGGTCGCATGACGTTCACCGTCTACGAAGCAGCCATTGGTCCATCGACCGTCCAAGGTGGTGCCGTCAGCCTTCCGGACAAGTCGCCCACTGCCGGCGGGGAACCCATTGTGCCACTCACCTTCATAGCGGTTTCCCTCTACATCGCTTGCCACGCCATGGCCTTCCGGTCGGCCGAGCCGGCTCTCTCCGTTGTAGCGGAGGCCCCACGGGGTGACGATGGAGACTGGGCCAGTGACAATGCCCTTGTTCCACTCGCTCTCAAGGCGGACGCCGTTAGCGTAATGGATAACCCCACGGCCGCCAAACTCGCCGCCTTGGAACGCGCCTTCGTAGCGATCTCCGGTTGGGAAGGTCAGGATGCCCTGTCTTGCACGATTGCCTTGCTTCCACTCGCAGTCGTATCGGGTCCCGCTGGCCTCAATCATCACGCCATGTCCTTTGTAGGTGCTTTGCTCCCATGTTGGCGTGGGCGGCTATAATGCGACATTGACGGATGGTTTGGGGTGAGGTGTCCTCACGCAGGTGCTCCACGTCAATCTGACTTTTGGAAACATCTTCGGCTAGGGCGGACGTACAGAGCGTCACTGCCGTCACAACGGATAGAGCGCCATTGCGGAGCGTTCTTCTGGAGGATCGGACCCTACTCATCCCTGACACAGCCTCTTTCCTCCACATCAGTCAAACTCAGTCGGCAGAGCGAAACCACGGTTATGGGCGAACATCCGTCGAAGCTGATGCGGCAATACCCGCCCGAAGGAGAGGTCCTCCGGCAACCCGTCCTCCGCAAACCATCCCACTTCTGATGTCTCCAAGCTCGTGCTGGCCGATCCACCGACAATATCGCAGACGAAGAAGAACTTGCAGCATGAGAACGCGCCGTTCGGATGCCCCTGCCGAGTTCGGTCCCAGACCGCCGCCAGCTTGCGGACGCTCACATCGAACCCGCTCTCCTCCCACATCTCCTTCACGACGTTCTCGGCCGCCGTGAGGTTTACGTCGGCCCATCCGCCGGGCAGGGTCCAGCGACCGCCGTCCATGACCTCCCGGACCATCAGGATACGGCCCTCGTCGTCGAAGGCGGCACCCCGCACGTCCACCTTGGGCGTGGCGTAGCCGGTCTCCTCAGCGAACAGCGCCTCTATGCGCTCGGCCGAGGTGGATGTATGAGCGGCCATGATCTTTGACGCGAGAGCCCGGAGCATCTCATAGCGCTCCCGGTCATAAGGGTCTTTGACGAATGTGAGCCCGGTCTGGGCGATGGCTTGAAGCTCACGGGTCCATGTCAGCCAGTCGGGCTCGGCCATCAGGTCAGGTCCTCAGTAGGTCGAAAGTTGAAGCGGTGCGGAGTGCGTATTTGAAGAAAGTGCTGTTTGTGTGTAGCAGAAATCGGTTGCGTAGCCCCACTGCGGAGGCTGTGTTCGCCCATCGAGCCGATCTCGAAGTGGCCTCTGCCGGCACGAACCACGACTCTGAGACCCTGCTGACACAAGACTTGGTCGAATGGGCTGACGTCCTCTTCGTCATGGAGAAGTCACATAGGACCAAGGTACAGAGGCGGTTCCGGACGGCGCTCAAGGGCAGGCGGGTAGTGTGTCTCGATATCCCCGACAACTACCAGTTCATGGACCCCGAACTGGTTCGTATCCTTGAGGCGAAGCTAGCCCGGCATTGTCCAGAGACCTGATCGTTCATGGTAATAAGCACGGGACGAATAGATGTTTTGCCTATGGCCCATAGTGAAGATGACGGTCGTCCCTGACGTAGGCATCAATGAACTGCTCGAAGCAGGTGGTATCGCGCGACAATCTGAGTGAGAAAATCCGACAATCAGGATGAGAAGAAGCGACCGCAACGGTACAATAATGTTCGTGTTGATTGACGCAGGCAAGTTCTAAGTTTGGTTTTGATTGTCGGGCGGCGACACTCCTTCGAGCTCCTTGATTGTCGCTTAATTTTGCGGCCGTCCAGCGCCCTTGTGTTTGCGTTCGAGAGCAACGCGCCTTCGGTAGCTGTCAACGTTGATCTCGAAGATGGTGGCGTGGTGGACGAGGCGATCGACGGCGGCTAACGTCATGGCGGGATCTGGAAAGACTTTCCCCCAAGCTCCAAAGGGCTGATTTGCCGTAATTAACGTGGATCGGCGTTCGTATCTGGCACTGATCAACTCGAAGAGGACGGAGGTTTCTGCCTGGTCCTTGCTGACATAGGCGAGGTCATCGAGGATCAGCAGGTGGAAGCGGTCGAGGCGGTTGATAGCGGCTTCCAAAGCAAGTTCTCGGCGCGCCACTTGGAGTTTCTGGACCAAGTCTGATGTGCGGGCGAACAGGACCCGCCAGCCATTTTCGACCAAGGCGAGGCCGATGGCAGACGCCAGATGATCTCCTACCGATTGCCAAGTGCTTTTTGCCGGTCAGGC
>NZ_LMUY01000010.1:0-57682 GCF_009765685.1 Acidisphaera sp. L21
CAGCCGGTCCGGGTCGGGCTGCATGCCATAGACATGCAACCCGTCGCGGATCTGCAATTCCTTCACGTCGCACAAATACGCATCCAGCCGGGCCAGCGCGTCGTCCTCCAGTGCGCCCGGGGCAACGCCGCCCTCGTCCAGCAACCCGGCGGTGGCGGCGCGATCCAGGATCTCCGTGCGAAGCAGAGTGGTGCGGCGGCGATCCATGCCATCGGCAGCGGCGTATTCATCGATCAGCCGCTCCAGCCTAGCTGCCTCCCCCAGCAACCCGGCGGCGTGCAGCGGCGGCGTCAGGTGGCCGATGGTGACTGCGCCCAGCCGCCGTTTGGCCGCTGCGGCCTCGCCGGGGTTGTTCACGATGAAGGGGTAGATCACCGGCATTCCACCAATCAGCGCACGCGGCCAGCAGGCGGAGGACAGGGCGGCGGCCTTGCCCGGCAGCCACTCCAGCGCGCCATGCGTGCCCAAATGCACCAACGCATCGGCCTGCAAAGACAAGTATAGCGCGATGAAGCCATGGCGCGGCGGCAGGTCGGGGTCGTGGTAGGCCGCCCGGCGATCGCCCGCATCGCCTCGCTCCGGTTGCACCAGCGCGGTGATGCGGCCCAGTCGCACATGCCGTGCGGCGAACCAGCCGTTGGCGACGGTCGGGTCGTCCGCCGGGTCACCCCAGGCGGCGAGGGCGGCTTGCTGCAACGCCTCCGGCAGGGCGGCGAATAGCAGGCGATAGTCCGCGAGCGGCAGAAACGGCGTGGGGGCCGCGCGGCACAGCGTCGCCGTCAATGCCGACGCGTCGGCAGGCGTCGTTTCGTAACCAGCGTCGGCCAGATGCGTCACGATCGCGGCCAAGCTGGCGAAACTGTCCAGTCCCACCGCATGCCCGCGCTGGCCACCCAGGCCTGGATAGTCGCTGAGCACGATGGTCAGCCGGCGATCGGCCACGGTCGTCGCCGCCAGACGCGACCATCCGACCGCACGGTCTGCGGCCAGGGCGATCCCGTCCGTGTCCGGCGCGTGTATGGTACGGCCGTCGCGTTCGGTCTTGAACGAGATGGCGGTGGTCAGCAGCCGACCGTCCAATTCGGGCAACACCACTTGCATCGCCAGATCGGCCGGGGTCAGTCCGCGCGTGCTGGCCGCCCATGCGGCATGGCTGCTGCCGGCCAGAACCAGTTGCAGCACTGGCGCATTCGCGGCATCCAGCGGACTCGCCTCGGCGTCGCCCTGCGGCAAGCGCGCGGAAAATCCGGTGGCGTTCAGCACGACCTTGGGCGCCCATGCGGCCAAAGTTCGGGACACGAACGTGGCCGTCTCCGGCGCTTTTAGGCTGCCGACATAGATCGCACCCACCGCCAACCCCCGGGCCTGCAATGCCGCGAGCAGGGCGGTGACGGGGGCGATGTCTTCCGACAGCAGATGCGAGCGGTAGAACACGAGGGCTGCGAGCGGCCGATCGTTCAGGTCCAGCGCGTGCACGCCATGCTGCGGCATTGCCACCGCCTGGCCGGCCTCATCCGAGCCGAGTCCGGCCAGATGCGTCATCAGCGCCAGCGCACTGCGCAGATTGGCCCGGCCGCCATGGCGAAAGCAGGCGTCCAGCCGGGCGTAGGCTGTTGGCGTCACGGTGGAAAACGCCGCGAGCGCCGGGTCGTCGCGGCCGTCGCCAGGTAGCACTGCCAGGGCAATCCCGCGCTCCCGGCACAACGCCGCCAGTTCCTCCGCGCCGTAGCGCCAGTAATCCAGCCCGCCCAGCAATCGCAGCACGACGCAACGCGCGTGCGCCACCGTCTGCTCCAGATACAGATCGACCGATAGCGGATGCCGCAGGCGGCCCAGCGGCGCCAGCCGCAGCGCCACTGTGCCTGGATCAGCCGCTGCCAACGCCGCCAAATCGCCGTCGGAGAAGGACAGCACCACCAGTTCCGCGGGCGCGTGGCCGAGGTCGACCGCTTGGGCCGCCTCGTCCAGGGAGCGCGTTTCGCGGAGCAGCAGATGCATCAGGCGGCGGCGAGTGCGGCGGCGATGGCGTCGCGATCGAGCCCGGTCTGTCCAATCACCACCAGATGCCCGGCGCGCGCCTCGCCCTCGGTCCAGTTACGATCGTAGCTTTGGCGGAACCGGGTGCCAACGCCTTGGATTGCCAACCGCATCGGCCGCCCCGCGACTGCGACGAAGCCCTTGATGCGCAGCACCTCATGCGCCCCCGCCACCTCCGCCAACCGCCGCAGCAATGCGTTGGGTGCTGCGGTTTCCGGCATGGGCACGACGAAGCTGTCGAAATCGTCGTGCTCGTGCTCGCCATCGACCGCGTCGTGGCAGGAGGGACGTGCGGCCAGATCGTCTTCCGCCGCGGAATCCAGCCCCAGCAGCACCGACAGATCCACACGGCCCTCCGTCGCCGTCACCAGCGTCGCCGGGCGCGGCAGGCTTGCCGCGATTTCAACGCGCAGCCGGGCGAGCGTTGCGGGGTCCAGCAGATCCGCCTTGTTCAGGATCACCAGGTCGGCGGCGTTGATCTGGTCGCCATAGACCTCGGCCAGCGGGTTGTCGTGATCCAGTGACCCGTCCGCGGCCCGTTGCGCCGCCACCGCCGCCGGGTCATCGGCGAAGCGCCCGGTGGCGACGGCGGGGCCATCCACAACGGTCACCACCGCATCCACCGTGACGCGGGACCGGATATCCGGCCAGCCGAACGCCTTCAGCAGCGGCTTGGGCAGCGCCAGGCCGGAGGTTTCGATCAGGATGTGCTCGGGCGGGTTCGGCCGGTCCAGCAGCGCCTGCATGGCGGGCAGGAATTCGTCCGCCACGGTGCAGCACAGGCAGCCATTGGCCAATTCCACGATATCGGCGTCCTCGCAGCCCGGGATCCCGCAACTACGGAGCGTTTCACCGTCGATGCCGAGCGAGCCGAACTCGTTCACCAGGATGGCGATACGACGGCCGCCGGCGTTCGCCAGCACGTGGCGCACCAGCGTCGTCTTGCCTGCGCCCAGGAAGCCGGTGATGACGGTGCAGGGGATTTTCATGCGGGTAGCCTTCCTTTGACCATACGCGCCAGGCTCGGCGCGCGTTTGGACGGCAATACCGTGCCGGTCGCATGGGCTGCGTATAGCCTTGCATAGGCTAGCAGGTCACCCGCCACAGCCGGCGCCAGGCCGCCGAGCAAGTACGTCCATTTGCCCGGCATCGAGATCGCGGCGGCGCAACCGCTGTCGCATACGGAAAGACAGGACACTTCGCGCAATTCCACAGCATCGGCGTTTGGGTGTGTGGCGATGGCGCTGTGCATGTGGCGGCCAGCGGGTGCTGCGTCCTCCGCCAGTGGCTGGCCGGCGCGACAGGTGATGCAGACGTGAAGAATCGGGGGCATCGTGCGGCGTCTCCGTGGTCAGGCACGGGTGCCCATCGCCGCCCAGGCCACGCCCGGCGGTCGGGCTGCCGCAGCAACCCGCCAACCCCGGTGCACCCCGCCCGGCGTCGCAATGGTGGATCCTGGCGCAAGCGGGCGCCAAGCGATGGCAGGTCTCCTGGCTCACGGATCGAACGTGGTGCTGGCGACCTTCCCGGAGTTACCCCCAGTGGCATGTGCCCTCACCGCTCTCCGCTTACAGTTGCGGGGGCAGCCGCGGTGTTGCACCGCGTTCCCTTTTCACCCCCCGGTTGGAGGGACCATCCCGTCCCGTGTATGACCCAGCGCGTGACAGGTCAAATCACCTTCGTTCTGGGCGGCGCTCGGTCGGGCAAGAGCGCGTATGCCGAGGCATTGGTGCAGGCCCATCCGCCGCCCTGGCGCTACGTCGCCACCGGCCAGGCCTTCGACGCGGAGATGCGGGAGCGGTTCGCCACCCACCAATCCCGCCGCAGCGGGTCATGGCAGACGGTGGAAGCCCCGCTCGATCTGGCCGCAGTGTTGGACAGCCCGGCACCGGTGCTGGTCGACTGCCTGACACTGTGGGTGACCAATCTACTGCTGGCGGAGCAGGCACCGGATTGGCCCGTGCTGCTGGCAGCCCTCGACGCGCGGAACGCTCCGACGGTTTTGGTGTCCAACGAGGTCGGGCTGGGCATCGTGCCGGACAATGCGCTCGCCCGGCGATTTCGCGATATGGCCGGCGTGCTGCATGCCAAGGTCGCCGCGCGGGCGGATAGGGTAGTGCTGATGGTGGCCGGCATTCCGATGGTGGTGAAATGACCGAAGACGACGACCGCCATCGCGAGAAGATGGCCAAGCGCAAGGCAGTGCAGGATGCCGAGGTCGCCAGTAAGACGGTGACCGAAAAGGGCCTGCTGATGGTCCATACCGGCCCGGGCAAGGGCAAGACCACCGCCGCCTTCGGCCTGGCCCTGCGCATGCTGGGCCGCGGCCGGCCGGTCGGAATCGTGCAATTCATCAAGGGCGCCTGGAGCACCGGCGAACGCACCGCGTTCGAGCGATTTGGCGACATGGTGGAATGGCACACCATGGGCGAGGGCTTCACCTGGGAAACCCAGGACCGCGCCCGCGATGTCGCCGCAGCCGGGCGCGCCTGGGCGCAGGCAGTGGCGATGATGGCAAAGCCCGGCCTGGGCCTGCTGGTGCTGGACGAACTGAACATCGCCCTGCGCTACGATTACCTGGCCATCGACGCGGTGCTGGCCGGCCTGGCAGGTCGGCCGCCCGCGCTGCACGTGGTCGTCACCGGCCGCAACGCCCGCCCGGCAATGATCGAGGCAGCGGATCTGGTCACCGAGATGACTCTGGTGAAGCACCATTTCGCCGCCGGGGTGAAGGCGCAGGAAGGGGTGGAGTTCTGAGCGCGCGCGCCATCATGTTTCAGGGCACCGGCTCCAGCGTCGGCAAGTCCCTGCTGGTGGCGGGATTGGCCCGTGCCATGTTGCGACGGGATCTTCGGGTGCGGCCGTTCAAACCGCAGAACATGTCCAACAATGCGGCCGTCACCCAAGATGGCGGCGAGATCGGCCGTGCGCAGGCGCTGCAGGCGCGGGCGGCAGGGGTGGCGCCCAGCGTTCACATGAACCCGGTGCTGCTGAAACCGCAGAGCGAAATCGGCAGCCAGGTGGTGGTACAGGGCCGCGTGGTCGGCAACGCCCGCGCCCGCGAGTATCAAGCGATGAAGCCCAGCCTGCTGCCCCACGTGCTGGACAGCTTCGCCCGCATGCGCGCGGCGGCAGATATCGTCCTGGTGGAAGGCGCCGGCAGCGCGTCCGAAGTGAACCTGCGCACTGGCGACATCGCCAATATGGGCTTTGCCCACGCGGCCGACGTGCCGGTGGTCGTGATCGGCGATATCGACCGTGGCGGCGTCATCGCCAGCCTGGTCGGGACCCATGCAGTGCTAGACCCGGCGGATCGCGCCATGGTGGCCGGCTTCATCGTCAACCGGATGCGCGGCGACACCGCATTATTCGCCAGCGGCATGGACACCATCGCGCAACGCACCGGCTGGGCCGCCTTGGGCCTGGTGCCATTCTTCCCCGACGCCCACCGCTTGCCGGCGGAAGACGCCGCCGACCTTGCCCTCACCCGGCGCCCCGGCGCCTCGGTGCGCATCGCGGTGCCAGCACTGCCGTGGATCAGCAACTTCGACGACATTGATCCGCTGGCCGCCGAACCCGGCGTCGATCTGCATCTCGTCCAGCGCGGCCAGCCGCTGCCGGTCTGCGATTTGGTGATCCTGCCGGGTTCGAAAGCCACCATCGCCGACTTGGCGGCGCTGCGGGCGGAGGGGTGGGACATCGACCTCTACGCCCATCACCGCCGCGGCGGCCGGGTGCTGGGCCTGTGCGGCGGCTACCAGATGCTGGGTCGCACCCTGGCGGACCCGGACGGGGTGGAGGGACCGCCAGCCACGGTGCCCGGGCTGGGCCTGCTGCCGGTGGATACCGTGCTGGGCGGCGACAAGCGCCTGGAGGATGTGCAGGGCGAGTGCGCCGGCGTGCCCTTTACCGGCTACGAAATGCATGTCGGCCGCACCACTGGTGATGCTGCCCCATTGCTGCACATCGATGGCCAGCCGGACGGGGCGATATCCGCCGATGGTTTGATCGCCGGCTGCTACGTCCACGGCCTGTTCGCGCATGACGCCCAACGCGCCGCCTGGCTGCGCCGCCTGGGCACAGACGCGCCACCCCGCAATCATACCGCGGACGTCGAAACCGTGCTCGATCGCCTGGCCGCGCATGTGGAGTCACATGTGGATGTGGCCGCCCTGCTTCGGCTGGCTCGCTAGCGCTACTCGAAGAACTCCACCTTGCCGTCGTCCAGATCGTAGCGCGCGCCGACGATCTTCAGCCGGCCTTCTCGCAACGGCTCGATCAGCATCTGCTCGGTATCGCGCAGGCGGGTGACGATGCGGGCCACGTTTGCACGGACCGAGCGATCTAGCAGGTCGTCCGTCCCCTCGCGCCGGGCGCGCAGGACAGCGGGAATGATCGGCTCGATCATCTGGCCGATGCTGCCGGGGTAGGTGGCGTCGTTCTCCACCACGTTTACCGCGGCTTGCACCGCGCCGCAGCGTTCGTGCCCCAGCACGACGACCAGCGGCGCGCCCAAAACGGCCACGCCGTATTCGATGCTGCCCATCGCCGCCAGATCCACCACGTTGCCGGCGTTGCGGACGATGAACAACTCGCCCAGCCCGCGGCCAAACAGCAGTTCCGGCGACACCCGGCTGTCGGAACAGCCGACCAGCACACAGAACGGCCGCTGTTCCTGCGCCAGTGCCGCCCGGCGTTCCTGACTGGTTTGCTGCGGGCGCATCGCCGTGCCCTCGTGAAACTGCTTGTTGCCCTCCTTCAGCAAGGCCAGGGCTTCATCCGGAGTTATCGCGCTGGGCGGTAGAGGCATGGTTACATCCTTTCTATTGTATCGAGCCCAGCGGGGACGGGCGCAGTTCCCCCCGTGGCTGAACCTATGTCACACTCGCACGCCGACCTACCGGAGCGCACCATCCGATGAAACGCCCGATGCTTCATCATATTGCTCGTGTCTTGGTTATGCCGGAAGACGGCGTGGAATCGGTCGTCGCCTTGATGGCCACGGCCATGCGCACCATTCGGCTAAAAATGTTCACCTTCGACAGCCCGGAGCTGATCGCCGGGTTGGTGGCCTCACAAGCCCGGGGCGTGGAGGTGCGCGTGATGCTGAACCCCAAGCGATCCAGCGGGTCGCGCGCGAACGATACCACAGTTGATACGCTGCGCGCGGCCGGCGTCACAGTGCAGTGGACCAGCCCGCATTTTGCAGTCACCCACGAGAAATCCATGGTGATCGACGACAGCCTGGCGCTGATCGCCACGTTTAATTTCGTCGACAAGTATTTCACTCTGACGCGTGATTACGGCCTGCTGATCGACGATCCGGATACGGTGGGCCAACTCGTTGCGTGTTTCGAGGCCGATTGGGCCGAAGGCCCGTATCAACTGCCACTCGCCAGTCCGCTGGTGCTGAGCAATAACAATGCCCGCGCTACCATGGCAGCTTTCATCGATAGCGCTGTGCACACGCTGCATGTGCAACATCCAAAATTCTCCGACCTGGCGATTTTGGATCGGCTGCTGGACGCGCAGCAACGCGGCGTTCGGGTGCACATTATCTGCGGCGGCCGGCACGGCATTAGCGCCAGTGACATGATGGATACCTTCAGCGCGCTGCGGGCGCTCGGCCGGGCGGGGGTGCGCATTCGCCGCCAGCATGGCCTGCGCCTACATTCGAAACTACTGGTGGCGGATGGGGAGCGGGCGTTGATCGGTTCCATGAACATTGACCGCAGCGCCTTCGATCTGCGGCGCGAAATGGGTGCGGTATTCGACGATGCCGCCGCGGTGCAGAAGCTGGACAAGCAATTCGACCATGATTGGCAGGACGCCAAATCTTACGATCCACCCGACCCATTCCGCCTGGATCTGGTGACCGCGGTGGACCAATTGCATGGCGGCAGCGACCCGGACTTCATTCATGAGTGAGGCGCCCTCCGCCTGGACGGTCGCGCGTGCCTTCAACCAGATTGCGCTGGAAAGCTTCGGTGGCGGCCTGTCCGCCTGGTCGCGGGAGGTGGTGGTGCAGGAGCGTGGTTGGATGACCGATGAGGAATTCCTGAGCGCCACCACGATCTGCCGCATTCTACCCGGCGCCAACCAGGTGAACCTGGCAGTATTCGTTGGGCTGAAGCTGCGCGGCGTCGTGGGGGCGGTGTCGGCGGTGTGCGGGCTGGTGGCGGTGCCGGGTATCCTGGTGCTGGTGGTGGGCGCGATTTATCTGCGGGTGCGCGATGTGCCAGCGGTTCAGCATGTGCTGGCGGGAATGGCGGCGGCGGCCGTAGGGCTGACCTTTTCCGTGGCCTGGCGGCAAGGGCGGGCGACGTTGGTCTCCGCCATTCCGTGCTTCCTTGCGGGGATGACCGTGCTGCTGTCGGCAATGTTTCGCACGCCGCTTTGGCTCATTCTTTTCCTGCTGGGGCCGCTGGGGTTCTGGTGGGCCTGGCGTCGCGCCGCCGCATGAGCAATCGGCTGCTGCAAATTTGCATGGTGTTCGGCAGTGCGTCGTTGCTGTCGTTCGGTGGCGGCAGTGCCATCGTGCCGGAGCTGCAACTGCAAACCGTGCACGATTATGGCTGGCTGACGTCCCGCCAGTTCGCCGACAGTTTCGCCATAACCCAAGTGACACCCGGCCCCAGCACGTTGTTGGTGACGTTGCTGGGCTATCGTGCCGATGGCCTGGCGGGTGCGCTGCTGGCGACGGTGGCGATGATCGTGCCGGCATCCGTGTTGGTGGGTGTGGTGACGATGTTGTGGCTGCGCACCGGCCATGCACGTTGGCATGTCGCGCTGGAGCGTGGGATTGCCCCGATCGCGGTCGGCCTGGTCGTGGCCAGCGGTATCATCATCGCCCGCACCGTCGACCACGGCGTTTCCGCATGGGCGGTGACATTGGCCGCCGGGCTGGTGCTGGGCGTGACGAAACTGAACCCGCTGGCCGTCGTGTGCGCCGGCGGGGTGATCGGTTTGCTGCTCAACAGTGTCTGAATCAGGCAAGCCGGACGCGGCGAGTCCGCACTAGCATTCATGGTCGACAGGGAGGGCCACACCGCCGATAGCGGCGGCGGCATGACGCAACTGCACAACATCCCCAATGGTGGCATTACCAATGGCGGTACCACGATCACCGGTCTGCCTGACAAGCCTCAGCAATAGGACGCTTGGGTGCGGTTTCAGCCCCGGGTCAGCGTTCGCAGATCGACCTGGCGGTGGAACTCGTATTTATAGCCATCCACCGTCTTCAGCATTCCCGTATCCAGTGCCGGCTGCCATAGCAGGATGATAGGAACGTCCTGTTTGGCCAGCGTGATCATGCGCTTGACGTCGGCGTCGTAGGCGGCAGTATCGGTTTCGAACCGGGTCTTTTCCACCAGGGCCGCAAATTCCGGATTATGGTAGCTGCCGAAATTCCAACGCGTCGGTCCATGATAGAACACGCGAAAGAAATAATCGGGGTCGTTTAGGAACGCGATCGAGGCCTCGAAATAGAAAGGCACTGCCTTCCTCTCCAGCAATGCGCCCAATTGTCCGGCCGGCACTTTGGTGATGCGGACGCGAATGCCGATCTTGCCCAGCGCCTCCTGCACCAGCAGCGCTACCGGCTCGGCCACGGTGGCGAGGCCTAATTCGAATGAGAAGCTGGTGTCGAACCCATTCGGGAAGCCAGCGTCGGCCAGTAGCGTTCTCGCCTTGCCTAAATCGGTGTCATAGCCGAGCGGCTGCGGGAATACGGTGCCGTCTGCTTCGCCCGGCACGCCGCCGAACAGAGGTTTGCCGCGCTTGAACAGGGCGGCCTGGAACATGTCTTCGTATGGCAGGGCGTAGGCGATGGCCTGCCGCACCTTGACGTTGTCGAACGGTGCCAACCGGCTGTTCATGCCAATGAACTGGAATGCGCCCTGCATTGGCACGCCCACCACCTTGACGTTCGGCGCCGTGCCCAACCCGGCCGCGTCATTCGGCGGCAGATTTTCCACCAGGTCGGCGTCGCCACGTTCGATGGCGGTTACGCGGGATTGCGCCGCCGGCACCACCTGCCATACCACCCGGCGGAACCCCGGCAATGCCCCGCTTTTCCATCCATCGAAGCGGGATAGCGTGATGCTCTGCCCCGGCATGAATCCATCCAGCCGGAACGGGCCGCCACCGGCGACATTGGCCTTCAGCCAGTCCATGGCCCATGGATCCGCACCCGACGCATGCGCCTTCGCCAGGGTGGAATTGATGACGATTGGGAAGGTGAGCGCGATGTTCGGCAGGGTGAACCGGTCTGGCTGCGGCGTGGTGATGGTGACGGTGTACGGGTCCACCACCGTGAACTGGTCCGGGCTGGTCATCGAACCGGTGGCGAACTGCGACCTGCCGACCGAACTGGCCAGGATGCGGTCCAGCGACCATTTCACATCCGCGGCCGTAACCCGCGTGCCATCATGAAACACCGCATCCTGGCGCAGATGGAAGGTGAGCGTGCGCTTGTCGTCCGAGACCTCGAACCGCTCCGCTAGTTCTCCCTCGATATGGAAGTAATCATAGTACAACGTGCCGTCCGGCAGCGTCTTGGTGCCGAAGCGGACGAGCCGGTCATACACGTTCCAATGCAGCTGGATCGCCCCGCGATTGGCGCCGATGCCGATCGGATCGAACGTATTGGGCCCAGCTTCGCTGAGGATGCGTAGGGAGTCGCCGTGTGTTTGGGCCCGTGCCCAGCCCGTAGGCAACAGCCCAGCCAGCCCAAGTGAGGCGGCTGCCAGCCCGAAATCCCGACGATGCATGCAACCCCCGATGCCGTGGTCCGGTGCCGCAATATCACCGAACCGGGTGGCGTTTATACCTCATCCCAAGAGGTTGTTGCGGGGGCGGCCAGGAACTCGCTACGCTGGGGCAATAGCGGCCCGATCAATGTGGGCGCACGAGGGAGCGTATTCAGGATGTCGATGACCCGCCGGGGATTTTCTGCGGCCGTGGCTGCCGCCGCGTTCGCGCCGCATATCGGCCGTGCCCAATCGCAAACCTTACGGATTGGCGTACTGAACGATCAGTCTGGTCCGTATCGCGACGATGGCGGCCCCACTAGCGCCATTTGCACCCGCCAGGCGGTGGCGGAGTTCGCGGCCAGCGGGTTCAATGTGGAAGTCGTCGTCGCCGACCATCAGAACAAGCCCGACGTCGGCGCCGGCATCGCGCGCCGTTGGTTCGACCAGGATGGCGTGGACGTGATCGTGGACGTGCCGACCTCCTCCGTCGCACTCGCGGTAGCCAGCGTCTGCACCGAAAAGAACAAGGTGATGCTGAACAACGGCGCTGCCACCACAGACCTGACGGGCGCCCAATGTTCCCCCAATATCGTTCATTGGACCTACGACACCTACATGCTGGCCAAGTCCACCGGCGGCGCGATGGTGAAGGCGGGCGGCGATAGCTGGTTCTTCATCACCGCCGATTACGTCTTCGGCCAGCAATTGCAGCGCGACACCAGCGGCTTCGTGGAGGCAGCGGGCGGCAAGATATTGGGCAGCGTCAAATACCCGTTTCCGGCGACAACGGATTTCTCCGGGCTGCTGGTGCAGGCGCAGGCCAGCGGGGCGAAGGTGCTGGGCCTGGCCAATAGCGGTGGCGACACCATCAACTGCATCAAACAGGCCCGCGAGTTCGGGCTGATGCCGAAGATGAAGGTCGCCGGCATGCTGATGTACAACAGCAACGTGCGCGCCATCGGGCTGGACATTGCGCAGGGCCTGCTGCTGACGGAAAGCTATTACTGGGACCTGAACGACCGTACCCGCGCGTTCAACGAGCGGGTGAAGCCGAAGACGCCGAACCAGTGGCCGAACATGGTGCAGGCCGGCTGCTATGCCTCCACCTTGCATTACCTGAAGGCCGTATCGGCGGTGGGGATCGGCGTGGCCAAAACGAGCGGCAAGGACGTCGTCGCACGCATGAAGGCGATGCCAACCGACGACGATTGCTTCGGCCAAGGCATGATCCGCGCGGATGGCCGCAAGATCCATCCGTCCTACCTGCTCCAGGCAAAGACCCCGGCGGAAAGCCATGGCTCATGGGATTGCCTGAAGCTCGTCGCCACCACCCCGGCAGACGAGGCATTTCGCCCGATGAACCAGGGCGGCTGCGCGATGCTGAAGACCTAGGGCGGCACACCGGGCACCGGTTGACAGGGTGGCGGCCGCCGTTTGTGGTGGCCGCCATGTCTCGGAGCCTTGCCATGGACCTGCTGCCCGGCGTTCTTCTCTACACCCCACCTGCGGGCACGTCCGCACCAGTGGTGTTCGACGTGCCGCGCAGCGGCCGCGAATACCCCGCTGCCTTCCACACCACGGCGCCGTTCGCGGACGTGCATTTCCTCGTCTCGATGTATGTGGAAGAAATTTGGGGCTTGGCGCCACAGGCCGGCTGCGGGCTGCTGTATGCGCTGTTCGTGAACAACTGGATCGACGCCAATCGAGGCCTGGCCGATCTGGATCCGGCGTTGCTGGCCGAACCCTGGCCCGAACCGCTCGCCCCATCGGAGAAAACCGGCCGCGGCATGGGTCTGATCCACAGCAGCGTGCGCAACGGCCACAAACTATATAACCGCAAGCTGACTGTTGCGGAGGTACGCAACCGCATCGACCATTATTGGAAGCCCTATCACGACCGCCTCGCCGCCCTGATCGCGGCCGAGCGGGACAGGGCCGGTATCGCCTATCACCTCAGCTGCCACTGCATGGGCACGATCGGCCCAGCCTCCTCCCACGACGCCGGGCAGCGTCGCAAGGATTTCTGCCTAAGCGATCGCGACGGCACCACCAGCAGCCGCGAGTTCATGGACGTGATCGCCGGGGCCATGCGCTCCCACGGTTACAGCGTCAGCTATAACGACCCGTTCAAGGGCGCCGAGAGCATCCGCCTGCACGCCAACCCGGCAGGCGGCGTGCACAGCGTGCAGATCGAGGTGATCAAGGAGCTTTTCTTCAGCGAGGCGACATTTGAGAAGCACCCGAATTTCGACCAGGTGCGTACGGATATGGGCAAGGTCGCCGCGGTGATCGCAGATTACGCCCGGTCCCAGGGGATAGGACCGGCGGGGTAGGACCGGGCGCGGCGCCTATTTTCCCAAATGGGCGTCGAAGAAGGCGGCGATTTCGTGGAATGCCTCAGCATTTTCCGGGGCCGTGTCGTCGCGGGCGAATTCGGCATGGGCCTGGCCGTCATAGACCTGCAAACTTGCCTCGACCCCGGCTTCGCGCAATTTACGATGCGTGCGCACCGTGTTGCTCAGCAGCAGGTCGCGCGTACCGGTGGTAAGGATCGCCGGCGGAAAGCCATGCATGTCGCCGTAAATGGGGGAGATTAGCGGGTCCTTCAGGTCGTGACCGTGCGCGTAGAACACTGTCGCCGCATCACAGAACCCATCCCGCGAGACGAGCACGTTGTCCACCAACTCGTTCGTCTGGAAGCTGTCGCCGACCTTGGTGGCGTCGGCCATGGGGGTGCCGGGCGCGATGGCAGCCGGCATCGGCAGCCCCTCCAGCTTGGCGCGGAGCATCATCTCCAGCGTGAGCGCGCCGCCGGCAGACATGCCGAACACGCCGATATTCTTCGGGTTCGTCATCTTGATGGCGGCCTTGTAGACGGTCATCGCGTCATCCAGGGCGGCCGGGAAATAGGCGTCCGGTGGCATGCGATAATCGGCCGCCAGCACCTTGAAATGACCGAACCCGGCCAGCAACACCGCGTCCACCAGGCCGGCTTTGCCGGGATTCAGAAGGTAGCAGCCGCCGTGCACGTGAACTAGCAAGCGGTTCTGGTTTTCAGGTGGGATGACATCCGGCGTCAGAGTGAAAACTTTGACGCCATCCGTGACGCCAGACTCGATCTTGACGTGCAGCCGCTCCGCCATGCCGTCGACGATTTTCGCGGTGGCCACCGCACCTGCGTCGGCGCGGGCTCGCCATTCCTCTCCGGATTTGGGCAACACATTCCACTCGGCCCGCAGCGGTGCGCCAATGATGGCTGCCATTTGCGGGCTGACGTCGGTCGGGACTGGAATGGACCGGGCGGGCACGTCGCGTGGCGCAGTCTGTGCGAGGCTGACTGCCGGAAAGAGCGCAAGCAGAAATCCCGCCACCGTTTTGCGGATCTTGGACATGGTGTTCCCCCATTTTCGTTGGGTCGATAGAACACTTGCGCGCCCGATTGGGCAAGACCGTCCCGGCCGCCCCGTGTTGCCGAAGCAGCGACGCGAAGCTTGTTATCACCCCTTAGCTTTAAACTTCGAGCCTTCCGCCTGTCTGGCGAACCAACCAACCGCGTTGACGGCGGCATTCAGTGCGGCTTGCCGCGACGGATAGATGCTGTAACCATAATACTGAACCGGTGCCCAAGCGCCTAAATCTTCGACATCACGCCGGAATTCTTCGAACCCGCAGGTTTTATCCGGCCGTTCGAAAAAATCGACACAGCGGTCATGGTGTGCGTTCTCGACGCTGTCATAAACCAGCCAGTCGCGTGGGATGCGGGAGGGCATGATCTAGGCTCCCGCCTCGACGGGGCGCATTCGCTCAGCTGCTCTTGTCGGCAAGTCCTTTGCCCATGAGCAGGCCGAGTTCGCCGGGCCGATCGCTGTACTCCCGCATGGTGCGATATGGCACGGCAGTGATCTCGGTGACGACATTCAGCTTGTCAGCGACGGCAAGGGCACTGAACCGCCCGGCGCCGGGTTTCCGCTCGAACAGGGCAGCAACGGCCCGAAGCGTGCGCTGCGGTATTGCAGCCAACACCCGGGCATGATCCGGCGTCATGTCGGCAGCGGTCAGGGTTCGGTTTGGCGGCTCGTAGGTCATCGACTTGGCGGCCACCCTGCTTCTGAGCTTGTCTCCGGCCGTGTCGGTGGTCACAGGCGGTGTCGCCGTCAGTTCGCTCGCCGGAAAGTCCAATTCGGCACCGTTGTCTTGTGCGATGTAGACCCGGTTGCCGTCCACCTCCAACACCCTCCCGCTTCGCTGTCCGTTGCGGTGCCAAACCTTCTGTCCCGGCGAAAACATACACTCAGTTCCTTCAAAGCGGGGCGCATGTTGCGACGTCCACAGACTGTATGGCATCGCTGGGGCTCCCGCGCGAGGCGGCAGCAGACCTCTCTGGAGGCGGCGTCTGCGAGTTTTCGATCACTGCTCACCCTTTGCCACACCAAGCCTACGCCGACCGCAAACCCTGTCGCTGAGACGCTGGAGACCCTCTGTACTGTATCGGAGCCATTGATTGCGCTGCCAAATGGTCATAGCGTAGTATCGTCGCACACGCCTCGTGTGCAGGAGATGGCGCTGTTTCCAGGCTCCGCACCTTTGCTGGCCCTCTAAGCAACAGGATTGCCGACAAATGCGATCAAACAAGCTTCTAGTGGGGGCGCAGGTGGTTCGATCGAGGTTGGCCTCTCCGTTGCGCCATTCCAAGCTTTGAGACCGACGGCAGTCGAGCATCTTTCAGCATGCGTGTTCCTGCTGGCCGTCGGGATAGCCCTGCCGGCCGGGGCACAAACCACAAATAGCGGCGTGGGGCTTGGCCCAAGCCAGCAAGTGGCACAGCCGCTTGAAGCGCAGACTGGTGTCGCTCCCACTGTAGAGCACCTGCTTGGCGACCCTGGCGGCGTCCGTTCACGCCTGGAGAGTCACGGGATCTTCTTGCTGCTTGATGCCGTGACGGAGTTCGCGGGCAACATCAGCGGCGGCACGCGGCGAGGTGCCACCTTCGCCAACCAGGTCGGCTTCGAGGCCGATATCGACTGGCAGCGTCTTGCGGGCATTGATGGATTGTCGACCCACGTCGTCATCGTCAATCGCTCTGGCAGCAGTGACAGCCATTTGTTTGGTGATAATCTGGAACCTGTGCAGGAGATCTATGGGTCGGGCGGTGACACTGCGGTTCACCTTGTGTCGGCCTATGCACAGGAAACCCTGCTCAACCGCCGGATCGACGTTGCGGCCGGCCGGATGAACGTCGAGAACGACTTTGCCAGCTCGCCGCTCTATTGCAATTACATGAACAACACATTGTGCGGCGATCCGAAGGCGTTGCCGGGTGGCGACGTTGGGCATAGTGCCTACCCGGATGCTGCCTGGGGCGCCCGGTTGCGGGTGCGGCCGACAGGAAAAACCTACGTCCAGGCTGGTGTCTACCAGGTCAATCAGGCGATCTATACCTACCCGGCGTTCCGTAGTGGCTTCAAATTCGATGGCTCCCGCGACAGCGGCGTCTATGTGCCGGTCGAATTCGCCTACGAGCCGCTGATTGGCACCGACAAGTTGCCTGGACACTACAAAATCGGGTTTGGTTATGATTCGTCCGGCACCTTCACGCCATTTTCGGCGGCCCTAAATTCGATAGTACCCGCCCCGCACCATACCGGAAATACCCAAGGCTGGGTCTTGGTCGACCAGATGGTGCGGCGGCAAGGCGCCGGTGACATCGACGGCATCATCGCCCTTGCCGGCTTCATCCACAACGACCCATCCAACTCGTCCTATGCCGAGGAGTATTTTGTCGGGGTTCTGGACAGGGCATTTTGGCCAAAGCGGCCGCAGGACACGATCGGAATTCAGTTTTCCTACAACACGGTCAGCGGCGCGCTCGGCAAAGTGCAGGCGCAGGAGATGGAATTGGGTATTCCAATCAGCAACAACGCAACAGCCCCTCAATCGCGCGAGATGGTGCTGGAATTGAACTACGATCTACACGTGACGACCGGCGTCAATGTGCAGCCGGAATTTCAATACATCATCCACCCCAATGCCCAGGCCAACATCCATAACGCGACGGTATTGGGCTTCAAGGCCCATGTTGAGTTCTGATGTGACGTCCGATCCTGCCGGCAGCGATAAGGGGACATCCCGCTTGGACATACTGCTCGATATCCAACTGCCGAAGGCCGTGGACAATTTGCGGCCTGTGCGGCCGGGTCAATCCTTAGAAGTCTGGGTTTTTGAGGATGAGTCGACCAGGCGTTCGGCGGAGGCGTCTTTGGCCGCTGCCGGTTCGATGGCGCGGCTGCGGAGTGCTTACAAGCCACTGCTCCACTTCTTCCTGGAAGAGGTAGAGTTGACTGGCCTATCCGCTGTAACGATCCGCACGCCGTCACATCGTTCGGCAGCCATCGGTCGCTTCGAGTTGGAGGCCTATCCCTTGGCAGGGTTGCTGCCAGCAGTGGCGCTACGCTTCGAGCCCGGCGCCGAGGAATTGCATTACCACGTGATCCTGGAACACGGGACCCGCCATACCGAGCATCGGGTGTTCGCCCCCAACCGGGAGCGGCGCAACCCGTTTGGCGACACGGTGCTGGTGCCGTGCGGATGGTTGCAAACGAGCCCAGCCGACGCCGGCATCCCGCTGGAAACCGAGTACGAGGCTGCCTTTGCTGCCGTGATGGATTTGGTGGCACAGCAAAACTGGCCAGACTCGCCGCCCTATTTTGACACCCTATCCATTGATATCGAGACGGGCGGTATCGAGCACCGATTGCTATATGGCGACGAGTGCATCAGCACACGCGAAGCTTTGCACGAGGATCTATATTTTTCGGTGTTGGAGTTTTTCCAGCACCGGGCGGGATTGCCGCCCGGTGATCGAACGCTTCGGCTCGGCCAGGTTTTGCCGAACATACGCCAGGGTAGCGGCCCAACCCGCGTCTGCGTAGCGGCGGGCAACACGCCAAAGTTGATCCAGCTTCCCGACGCCGATCAAGTATTGGACGAGGCTGTTAGGCCGCTCGATCCGAGGCAGATTGCCCGTGAATTGGATGCGATCGGTGGCGACCGGTTCGATGTCGCCTCGCATCAGGGGCGGCCGGTGTTGGCAGCGCAGGTTGCGGGCAAGCCGATCGGGCTCGTCATCAGTGCCGGGCAGCACGCGAACGAGACGTCGGGCGTTGTTGGCGCGTTGCGGGCGGCCAGGACGTTGCAGCAGCGCGGCTTCGGTTTCGCTTTGATCCCGCAGGAAAACCCGGACGGGCACGCTCTGCACCGGGCTCTCCGTGCGACCAACCCGCGCCACATGCACCATGCGGCCCGGTTTACCGCGCTTGGGGACGATTTGGCGTTTCGGACGCATGAGCCCTTCATCGAATTGGAGGCACGAAGGGATGCGTATCGCAGGGTCGGCGCCGTCCTTCATGTCAATCTGCACGGCTATCCTGCCCATGAGTGGACACGGCCGCACACCGGCTACGTGCCGCGCGGGTCCCAGCAATGGGCCATTCCAAAGGGCTTCTTCTTCATTCTGAACCATATCCCAGGGCTGCAGGCAGTGGCGGAGACGTTCGTCCGGGCGCTGGCAGCCCGGGTGTCCTGCACGCTCGGCCTGCGCGCGTTCAACGAGGCGCAACTTTCGGTCTTCAAGGTCCATACCGGCAGCTTGGACTTTCCCGTCCACGACTCCATCGTGTGCATCATCAAGGAGAGTCCCGAGCAGATCCCACCATTCATGCTCGTCACCGAATATCCGGATGAGACCATCTATGGCGACGCCTTCCGGTTGGCCCATACGGTCCAAATGGCGGCGGTCGTTGAAGCCGCCGCCCTGCTCGACGAAGGCCTGCTTGACAGGAGCGCGACCTCGGTGGGCGTTGCTACGGAATGGCGTTCGGGAACGAGTTCACGCCCTGGAGGGGTGGCCCATTCTCCTGCGGTTTCAGTTCCGCGCAGCTAAAGCTGGCAGCGTCTGCCGGGTTGCCGGTGCCGTCGTAGGATGCCGCCTGGGGATACGGGCAAAGCGGCCGGCTGATCGCGAGGCCCTGCTTCGGATCGTTGTTGGTGTATTTGGCCGCGATGATCTTGTCCGGCGCAATGCCGTGGTCCACCCACGCGTCCAGCGCATCGACCATGTCATGCATGCGATCGAGCGGGATCCCGGCGGGCTGGTAGGCGCCTCCGAAGCTGTTGACCCCCGGGCCGCCCGTGCAGTGGTTCAGTCCCGGCACCATGAACAGGCGAGCAAAGCTCTGCGTGTCATGGACGGCCGCAGCGTTTCCGCGTTGGCTCAGATCGAACGGTATCGCATGCGCCTGCGCATCGTGGCCGACGATGCCAGCGTAGATGTCGATACTGGCCTGCGGGGCGATGAACGGGTCGGCCCAGCCGTGGTACATGATCAGTTTGCCCCCGGCCTGCCGGAACGGCTCAAGATTGGTGTTGTTCGCGTCCAGGATGCCAACGGCGGTCTGGTCGGCGAATAGCTTGCCCTCGGTGTAGGCGGTGTCCCGGGCGAAGTTGAAGTTCGAGAAATCATACTTCGCGTCATTGAAGATCCCGTCGCGAAAGAACGAGGTGGAACTGCCGCCGGGCAGCGGGGTGCCGACCAGCACCTGTCGCCAATAGGCTTCGCTGCCGGGGGCCATGCCCGCGGTGATTTTTTGTCCTGTGCTGGGGTCGGTGGTGCCGTCGTGGATCACTTGCACGGCCTGCATCTGTGCGGCCGACAGGCAGGTCTGGCCGTCCTGGCCGGGCTTGCACTGCAGCGCTGCGAGGTCGGGATGGCAGGCCCGCGGATCGTTCAGGAACTGGTCGCCCGGCGCCCCGCCATCCTTGGCGGCGCACTGGGCCAGCACTGCCTTGGTCACCAGGTCGAGTTGAGGCTGCGGCAGGTCGGTCCCGCCTGCTGTGGAGACCATACCGATGCGAACCTCGGCCAACATCTGGCCAATCCAATTGGACGCCGGGTCGCCGGCGAGAATGCCGTCATAATCCTGCGGGTAGCGCTGGGCCTCCATCTGGGCGTGGTGTCCCCCTTGCGAGCAGCCCACGAAATACGCGTGCCGGGGAGCCGTGCCGTAGAACGCCTGCACGATTGCCTTTGCGTCGACAGTGCTCACGTGCTGCGCGCGGTAGCCAAAATCGACGACTGCCTCCGGATTCTGCGCGAAGGTCCAACTGCTGCCGGTGTGACCATTATCGTTGGCCATGGTGGCATACCCACGCGCCAGGCCGTCCACCAAGGCAGGGTAGTTTATCGTGCCCGCCGAGCCGCCGGAGCCCTCACCGCGGAACTTGCCGTTCCATGTTCCGGCGGGCGGCAGCCAAACCTCGAAGGTAATTCGCGACCCGGCAACCGGTGTGGCCACGCCGATGACCCGGCAGAATGGCGTGGATAGCGAACGCTTATCCCCTGGGGGCGTGAAGCCCGGATCCATGGTGGTCGCGGCCGTGATCGAAACGCCGGGCAGGGAGGTGGTTTGCAAACTTGCGCAGTCCGCTGCGAACGCGGGCCGCGACATCAGCGCCGTGGCCACAAGCAAGCCGGCAAGTCCAACATTTTTGGAGAATGGAGCCGAGAGGGTCTTGTTCATTGCTATCCCCATACCGGCATTCTTCTGCGCCGGTTTCGAAGTCACACGACGCTACTACGTCGTGTCGGCTGTCGTGTCGAGCAGGCCCGATCGGCGCCCGAACAGTGGCAAGTCAGTTCTCTGGCGGCCCGGCGCATCGAATCCCGACACGGTCACGCCCACCAGCCTGACCCCTTTTTCGACCGGGAAGACAAGCCGGATCAGATCAAGGCTCGCTGCCTGCAGGTCGGCGTGCCGGGTAACGACGTCGGAGTGGCTGCGGCTGCGGGTCAGTTGCCGGAAGTCGGCGTATTTCACTTTCACCGTGACTGTCCGGCCGAAGGACTGCGCGGCTTCGCACCAGGCCCAGACGTCATCGGCCATCTGGAGTACGCCCGCCTCGATGTCCGCCGGCGCCGTTAGGTCGCGGTCGAACGTGGTTTCCGATCCGGACGATTTACGCGTGCGGTCGGGATCGACTGGCCGCTCGTCCTGGCCGCGGGCAATGCCGTAGTACCAGGCAGCCGAGCTGCCGAAATACTCCTGTAGAAAGATCATCGACTGGGCCTTGAGGTCGGCGCCGGTTTGGATCCCAAGCGCGGCCATTTTCCTGGCTGTCACCGGCCCAACGCCGTGGAATCGACCAACTGGCAATGTTTCGACCCAGGCAGCGCCCATGTCGGGCGTCACTGCAAACTGGCCGTTGGGTTTGCGATGGCCGGAGGCGAGCTTGGCAAGAAATTTGTTGTAGGATACTCCCGCGGATGCGGTGAGGCCGGTTTCCTGCAGGATGCGAGCCCGGATTTCCTTGGCGGTCGACCAGGCGGTTGGGGGGCCGGTCAGCTTCTCCGTAACGTCGAGATACGCCTCGTCCAGGGAAAGCGGCTGGATGAGCGGTGTGTAGGCTGCGAAAATAGCATGGATCTGCCGGGAAACCGCTCGATAGACCTCGAACCGTGGCTTGACGAACACGAGCTCGGGGCATCGGCGAAGGGCGGTGACCGAGGGCAGGGCGGACCTCACGCCAAACTGGCGGGCCTCGTAGCTGGCGGCAGCGACGACGCCACGCGCGGCAGGCGAACCGACGGCGACGGGCCGGCCGCGTAGCGATGGGTCATCCCGCTGCTCCACAGACGCGTAGAATGCGTCCATGTCGACGTGGATGATCTTGCGGGTGATCTCGGCAGCCATCCGGTGCAGCATAGCATCGAGTGAACGAGACGGGAACAGAGAAGGCGCCGGCCGGGCGCGCCCTATCCCTGGGCCAGCTGGTTACTCCGTCCATACGGCATGCGTTAGCAACGGTCCGCCGGGCAGGCCGTCACCTCCCAGCCGTCGGCCCGTAGATTGGCGACAATGCCTTCTTGGCCGATGAAGTGCCCGGCGCCGATGACGACAACGTGGAAACCCGGCGTCCCGAGCCGATACTCGATTCGACGCAGCATGGCGGGGTTCCGAGCTGCGTAGAACGCTTGCCGCTCCAGCGCTGCGGCCGTCGCTGTCTCAGGGCCTGGCGGCCAATGTGCAGCCGCGACCACCATCGCGACATGGCCCTGTTGATATTGGGTCCGTTCGTAGTTCGCCAGGATCGGGGCGTCGCTCCCGCGCCGCAGCGCTTCCTCGAGGTACAAGGCGGCAACCGGCCCGTTTGGATTGCCGCAGAGCAACGCCACCTGGGCCTGCGGCCTTTCGAGCGCGAAAATCGGAATGCCGTGAGCCTTGGCGAGCTGCGCGAGAACGACGTCCGGGCTCCCCCCGGGCAAGCCGCTGCGCGATAGACCGCTGGTCCGGCCGTTTACCACCCAGCTGAGGCCGAGCAGGCTTCCCGTTGTTTTGATGTCACCCGGCAGCCACATCGCGTCCAATGCGGATTTTGCCGCGGGATCCAGGGAGGCAATCGCGCCTTCGTCGCGGATCCGGGACGCCCGCGCGCAGGGCGCTATCAAGGCCGTCATCCCCGCGGGGGTCATTTCGGCCAAGTTGAGTTCAACAGTGAGATCCGCCGCGCTCTCCACCTTGTCGCGGATCGCAGACGGCGGAATCGTCGCCTCATCATAGCCGCGGTGGAATGTGCCCCATAACAGCCCATGGTTGATGCCGTCGCGGCGGATGACCCAGCTACGGCTGTCACCGTTCGTGTAGTTGGCCGGATCTGCAGCGATGCCGTTTCGGGCAAAGGCGTCGATCTCCGTTTGGACGGCACCGCCGCCCGCGCAGGAACACAGTATAAAGCAGATCGCGAGCCGCCACATTCTGGCACACTGAGCCGATGCGGATGCAGAACGTCAAGATGATCTGTCGGGCACGCCGCGCCCAAGCCCAACCTAGCTGGGCGGGGCGATCATTTTGGCGGCCGCGCCCCGTAGGCCCTGCCTGGATTCGTCGCGGCTGTAGAACATGTGGCCGCCTGGAAATGTCAGCAGCTGGATGCGGTCGCCGCCGGATGCCGGAGGGATTTGGTTCAATAGTAGTTGCGTGCCGAAATAGGGGCAGACCAAATCGAACAGTCCATGCGCGATGATGACGTGCAGGCCTGGGTCGAGTGCGACGGCCTGGCGGAGCGCACTGAACGATTCGGGACGGTTCCAGCCGCGGCCGTAATCCCACTGCCGCCCCGCTTGCTCGTTCACCAGGCGATACTCGGGACCCGCAGGGTGCCAATGCAGCATGTCGTATACCGCCAGCATGCTGGAGGTCAGCGGGGCGCGGAGTCCGTCTAGCATGGGGTCCGCATTATGCTCGCCTTCGTATTCAGGAAATGGGTCCGGCAAGCTCACTGTCGCATCGTAAAGGCTGTCGATTTGGTCGGTCGTGCGGTCATGCTCGTGCACGAACATGCGCGTGCTCACCAGGCCCCTTTGCCGCCGCACTATCTGGGGCTCGAGGCCGGTTAGTGCGCTAACCTTATCCACCACCCGGCCCAGCGCCTGCGGATCCGCCACACCGCGCAAGACGTCCGTCAGAAAGGCACCCGACGCATAAGCTTCCGCATCTGCTAGGTCGGCGCGCCCGGCTGGCTCCCCCCTGGCTACCCGGGTTGCCGCGTTCATGGATGGCAAAGCTGCGGCGTAGCCCAGGATCTCCATCGCTCCGCTGTGATTGCCGTAATCCAGCACGGGCGACACCATGACCAAACCTTTCAGGCCCACGCCGTCCTGCTCCGCCAGGCGCCGGGCCAGGCGCGGCGCGCGGAATCCGCCATAGCTCTCGCCCAGCAGGAATTTGGGGGAGGCGATGCGACCGGATTTATCCAGCCAGCGCCGGATCGCCTGCGATAGCGCATCGATGTCGCCATTGACCGACCAGAGCCGTTTGCGGACGTCATCGCCCGGCGCCAGTAGGTGGCTGTAGCCCGTTCCAACCGGGTCGATGAACACCAAATCCGTGAAGTCGAGCCAGGTGTCGGCATTGGGCTGCGGCAGTGCGGACGCGGACGGTGCTGTCACCATCGGGATGCGCCAGGGTCCAACCGCGCCCATCTGCAGCCACGCGGACGCCATGCCGGGACCACCGTTCAAGACGAAGGTCACTGGGCGGCTTGCCGGGTCGGCGCCGTCCAGTAGGTAGGCGGTGGTGGCTATGTCCGCTTCTGGCGCGTTCTTGTCGTCCGTCAGGCGTACGAACCCGGCATGCGCCGTAAACCGCAGCGTCCGGCCGGGCAGGTCCAGAGTTTGTTTGGTGACGGCGTCAGGTACCAGCGCAATAGGGCGTGACATTGGGGCCGCAGCCTCGTCCCGCCTCCGGTTGCGATCCTCCGGCGTTTGCGCCCGGGCGGATGTCGCCAGCAGAATGCCGAGCAGGCAGGTAGCCAACATTGATTGGACGCGCACTCGGAAAACCTCCACTTTTCACATCCTCTCACTCGTCGTAAGTGAAAGTAGTCGGTAAATACGACTAGCGGGATCATCGTGTTATCGTCCCGCTATCGCCGCTGCGTCCTTCTGACGTGCCTCATTAGTCTGGATCCGTTCGATGGAAACGTCCACGGTCGCCCTGCATGGGAATTACTGCCATCCTCTGTCCACCGACGGCACCATCTGCGACGAGCACCGCTCCGCCATCAGCGCCGCACGGGCGTTTTCGGCGAGTTCAGCCTCAGTCGACTGTATGCCGCTACATTCGCAAGCACGCCGGAGCCTACGACGTCTGTGCAATCAGTTCGAGGCTTGGGTTTTCGATTTCCGACCAATCTGACATGAGAAGGAATCGTAACCGAAATCTCATGCGGCGGTGAATTCCCGCGTCGCTGCATTGCCATCGCAAGCCGGAAGCGTACTCCGTCTGTCCGACGACTACGCCGAAAAGACGGGAACTCATGTACCCTAGAAATTCAAACTCTCGGTGGGAGCCGGACTTACGGGTATGACCCTTAGCGTTCGCTCCGGGCCCTAGCCGCGGGATGGAAGGACCTCGGGGATAGGTATCGCCGCTGAGTGTCCAGCGACGGTATTGCTTGTGTGCCGGGTTATTTCACTATCGCGACATTGAAAGCCTCAAAGCCTACGTCCTTGCTTTCGTGTCAGCATACAATTTCGCCAAGCACCTAAGGTCTATTCGGGTGGATGACACCTTTCGAATTCGTCTGCCATGCCTGGATGACAACCCCAGTCATCTTTCAACTAAACCCGCGTCACCTTATTCCGGGACCAAACAACTAAGGCGCACCCTGCGCAGATTGCGCTCGATAGCTCTATGGTGCCTTGGCGGCACCCGGGTAAACGTGGTGGCGGCGGCCTGCCTGGAACGCTCCCTACGGAACGGGCGCGGGCTCTCTGCCGCGAACTCCTCCCGACCTCCGCCGTTGCCGTTCCATGATGCAGCACGTCAGCCGGTCCACCTACGACGCGATTTACGCCTCCACCAGGTCCGACCAGCGAGGTCGGTCGCCGGTTGCCGTGTCCGACCAGCTTCGACGAAAGTTGAGCCGGGCAAACGGCGGCGAGGCGGTGTGGGCGGCCATCGACGCCGTCACCGACATGCTGGGCGGGATACCCTCACCGGACCTAAGCCACGCGCCCAGGTGAACTGCTGTTCATGCGGTATCCCACCACGCCGGACGGCCGGTATTTCGTCGTCCGCGGACGATTGTGGCGCTGTTCCAACCCGCACCTCGCCGCTGATGAGAGCGAAGCGCTGACGCGCGAGTTGATGGCGGCCAGACGCGCAAAGGGCGTTGCCATGCGCGCGGGGGATTCCATGGCCCGAGAGGCGGCTCGAAAAAGGGTGGATGACGCCAAGGTCGGACTAGGCGAGCGGGGAGCGGTTTGGTGGACGGACGGGACGCCGGATTGGAACCGTCGCATGGCTCGAACGACGCCATATGCCGAGTGGTTCGCCGCGCTGGGGGACGGAACCGAAGGGTCGAGGTCGGGGGGCATCATCAGGTAGCCGACTGAGGCTCAAAGCAATTTCTTGTCTCGACGAATCGCAGGTCAGACTTTGCTCGACTCTCCCACCAGACGCTCCACGAACGCTCTGGCCGCAAGCTTCGCCGTCTGACTGCTGCGGCAGGCGAAGTAGGAGGGAAGTGCCGGAGAAGGCCGGGTTTCCTCAACCGGAAATGACCAAGTTCCTACGCTTGCCCATCTGGATCAAGCGGGAACGACCGCAGTTCTTCTTCGATGAAGGTTGCGAATGCCCGCGCCTTCGTGCTGACGTTGCGCCCCGTCGGGAATACGGCCCAAAGGTCGATCTGCGGAAGGGACCAGTCCGCCAGCACGCGGACCACGCTTCCGGACACAATCTCGGGCGAGAACATCCATTCCGAGGTGACCGCCAGACCCAACCCCGAGATCACCGCCTCCCGGACGCCTTCGGCTGCCGTCAGGCGAACCCGTCCCTTGAGCGTCACCGCGCTTTCGGACGTGCCTTGGGTAAAGGTCCATACGATGCCTCCACCACGTCGGTTGTAAATCACCGACTGGTGCGCCGCGAGGTCGGCCGGTGTCACCGGAATGCCCGCCTCCTCCAGATAGGCGGGCGCGCCGACGACGATACGCGGGCTGCTGCCGATCTTGCGTGCCGTCAGCGACGAATCCGGCAGGTCTCCCATCCTGAGTGCAAGGTCGACACCCGCTTCGACCAGGTCGATGTTGCGGTCGTCGAGAAGCATTTCGATGTCGAGTGCAGGATGCATCGCCAGGAATCTGCGTAGGCGGGGCACGACGTAGAGTCTGGAGAAGGTGACCGCGCCGCCGATCCGCAGGCGGCCGGACAGCGCCGCGCCCGCCGCGCGGGCCTTGAGTTCCGCTTCGTCAGCCTCTTCGACCGACCGCTTGGCATGCTCGTAAAAGTTCTCGCCCGCCTCGGTCGGCGTGAGGCCTTGCGTCGTACGGAGCAGAAGCCTTACCCCGACCCGGCCCTCAAGCTGCGCGATGATCTTGGAAATCGCTGGCTGGCCGACACGGAGCTGACGGGCCGCATCCGTAAAAGAACCTGTATCGACGACACGCACAAAGGCGTCCATGGCGGCCAGGCGGTTCATTCCCATTCCCCTCCGGAATGATGGATATGCCCTTGAATGGTCTTCCCTCGTCAAGTGACACGAGCGCAAGTTTCGCAGCGTCACTTATTCGGCCGAAATCCTAGCGCTCCTCCTCACTAGGCAGCCGTCCATCCCGGTAGCATTCCAATCAGGAATAAACGTTAGTCCCGTTCGTCGGGTACGCGCTGTCTCATGCCTCTCCTATGTTGGAGTTCTGGCGCCGATCCCGGCGCCTGACACCGTGCCGCCCGGTTGACGAGCGGCACGCGACGATTGAGATCGAAGGATCGGCAAAATGACCAAAGAACTAGCGGGCAAGGTTGCGGTCGTGACCGGCGCCAGCGCGGGCATCGGCCTCGGCATCGCCAAAGCGTTCGCCAACCAAGGCGCGCAGGTGTTCATCACCGGTCGCCGCCAGTCGGAATTGGAGAGGGCCGTGGCCGAGATCGGGGGTGGCGCCATCGCTATCCAGGGCGACGCCGGAGCGCTCACCGACCTCGACCGCCTTTATGCGACCGTCAAGGAGAAGGCCGGGCGGATCGACGTGCTGGCGCTGAACGCCGGGTTCTACGAGTTCATGAAGCTCGGTGACATCACCGAAGAGCACTTCGACAAGACCTACAACGTCAACGTCAAGGGCCTGCTGTTCGCGTTCCAGAAGGCCCTGCCGCTACTGTCGAAAGGAGCATCGGTCATTTTCACCGGCTCGATTGCCGCCTCGATCGGCATTCCCAGCATGTCGGTCTACTCGTCGACCAAGGCGGCGGTCCGCAATCTGACCCGCGGATGGCTGCTGGACACGAAGGAACTTGGCATCCGCATCAACGTGCTGAGTCCTGGCCACACGCTGACCCCGGGTCTGGAATCACTGATCCCGACGGAAGCGCACGCGGGAATCGTCGCCAGGATCCCGCTTTCGCGGCTCGGCACCCCGACGGACCTGGGCAAAGCGGCCGTGTTCCTGGCATCCGATGACAGCGCCTACATCACCGGCATCGAGCTTGATGTCGACGGAGGCGTGTCCCAATACTAGGGGAGGCCCTGGAAGAACGATAAGTTCTTCCTTTCGCCGACCTGCGGGTTGCGGCGCGCTCTACGCATTGCGGTCGGGACGACACGACACTCGGTCGCAGCCCGCAAACCGACGCTGGTTTGCGGGTTTGACGCGAGCGACCCTCCCGCCGACCCGCCAAATCAGGATCAACGAATATGGTCGAGCGTACTTTTCTCGTGACCGGCGCTTCGAAGGGCATCGGCCTCGCTATAGCGACGCATCTCGGCGACATTGGACACCACGTCGTCGGCCTGGCTCGCGAGCCGCTTTCGTCTTTTCCCGGAACACTCGTTTCGATCGACCTCCGCGATGAAAAGGCTTCAGCGGAGGCATTCAACGAATTGGCGCAACGTCACTCGTTCGATGGAGTGGTGAACAACGCCGGTGCCGCCGCCATGCAGCGGCTCGGCGAGGTCGATGTTGGTGTCGTCGACGACCTTATGCGCTTCAACCTTCATCCCTCGATCAATGCCGTCCAGGCGATACTCCCGACGCTGCGCCGCAAGGGCTGGGGACGCATCGTCAACATCACCAGCCTAGCGACCTTGGGAATGGTGAACCGAACCGCCTACGCGGCCAGCAAGGCCGCGCTCGGAAGCTTCACGCGTACCTGGGCGCTGGAGTTGGCGGAGACGGGGATCACCGTCAATTCGGTCGCGCCGGGTCCCGTCGAGACGGAATTGTTCCGCCGCGCCACGCCCGCTGGCAGCGAGGCCGAGCGCATCTTCCTCGCGAACATTCCGATGCGGCGTTTGGCTCGGCCGGAGGAGATCGCCTCCGCAGTCGCTTTCGTGATGTCGGAGGATGCCAGCTACATCACGGGTCAGACCCTGTTCGTCGATGGCGGCGGATCCATCGGAAGGGCCGCCATGTAAGCGAAAGCCGAGCCGTTTCGCTGCGCGGGGATCACACCGAGGTGGCCATTCTGGTGGGTTTCTGCACGCTCGGTTGGGTCATGCCGTCGTGGGTGGCATAATGATGGACAACGCAACTCGGCACCGACTCAATCTGCAGGCGTTGCTTCTTTTCGGTTCCTAGCGACCCGCCCGGATGACGGCTCCCATCTCGCCAGCCTGCGCCGTCCCCCAGTCGTAAAGTGACTGCAGCACCGGTCTCAGTGACGCCCCCCTCATGCTCAAACCGTAGCCGCCGCCGCCGTCCGCGTCTCGTTCAACCAATCCTGCCTGCTGCAGATCCGCCAAGCGTTCGGTTAGCACCTTGTCGCTGATCTGCGGGATGAGCCGACGCAGTTCCCCATACCGCAAGGGGCCATCCTTCAGCCGCGCCAGGATAACCGGCTTCCATTTGCCGCCCAAAACTTGGACGCTCAATTCGACGGGGCAACCGAAAGTCTTCGGCAAACGCTTCACGGACGGACCCTCCCGCTCGGACTACGAACCAAGTGGTGCGTTGAACGCAAGCCCACCCATCGCCCAGTCTGCGGCCGGGAACGTCCGTGGGGTCGAAAGTGGATGGATTGAAGATCGCCATTCTGGGTGCCGGTAACGTCGGCGGCGCGCTCGGTCGCGGCTGGTCGCGCGTCGGGCACACCATAGCCTACGGGGTGGTGGACCCGGGCACTGCCAAACACGGTCCCATCGCCGACGCGGCCGGTGGGGCGGAGGTCGCAACCGTGCTCAAGGCAACCATTGGAGCCGACGTGGTCGTGCTAGCGCTCCCGTTCGCAGCGGTGCCGGGCGCGTTGGAAGCTGCTGGCGACCTGGCCGGTCGAGTGATCGTGGACGTGACGAACCCGATGCGAATGGGATCTGCCGGGCTGGAGTTGGCCATGGGCTTCGACGCTTCCGCCGCCGAGCAGGTGGCCCGGCTGGCTCCGGGCGCGTCGGTTTACAAGACATTGAACCAAGTCGGCTTCGAGGTGATGGAGGACACCGGCCGTTTCCCCATCGCCCCCTTGATGTTCGTGGCCGGGGACGACGACGGTCGCAAACCGCTAGTGCTCGGGATGGTGGCCGACCTCGGCTTTCACGCGGTGGATGCGGGAGGACTGAAGGCGGCCCGGCTCCTGGAGCCGCTCGGTGCTCTCTGGATCCACATGGCCATCAATCGCGAAGCCGGACGCGACGTCGCCTTCGCCTTTTCCACTCGCGGCGAGGCATCACGCCCATGAAGACCCAACACGGCCTGGACGTCCTGACCGGTCTCTCCGACCTCTGCCGCCCCGACCGCATGGCTCTGGTGGTCTACGACATGCAGATCGGCATCGTAAGCCAAGTCGCGGACGGCGCCACCATTATCGAGAAGGCGGCCGGGGTTCTCGCCGCAGCCCGAGCAGCCGATGTTCGCGTGATCTTCACCCGCCACATGTCATTGCCGCCCAAATTAACGGGGCATTTCGGCTACCGGCAAGCCATGGCGTGGCAGAAGGTCACCGATCCGAACGCGGTTCGCCCCTGGTTCCTGCGGGATAGCCCCGGCTTCGGCATCGTCCCAGAATTGGTGCCGCGCGAGGACGAGGTGGTGCTCGACAAACTGGGCTTTTCCGCCTTCGAGGGCACGCCGATGGCCACCATTCTGCGGGATTGCGGTTTGATGGCGTTCGCAATCGTGGGGATCGCGACTGAGATCGGGATCGAGCCAACGGTCCGCCACGGCGCGGATTTGGGCCTCATCCCAATCGTAGTCCAAGACGCGTGCGGCGCCGGACACGCCGAAGCTGGGCGGCGCAGCGTAGAGAGCATGACTTTCATGGGCGACGCCATAATGACTTCCGTGACGAGCATTGTAGATGCATTCGCCGCCCGGTGAAGCAAACGCATCCGTGCAGGGCGGTAGCGTCTCGCTCGTATTCCGACCAAAGCGCCTGCGGACGGCAGATAGCCCAACCATTTTGAAAGACAATCCGACGACAACATTGCATGGCGATTAGCCGCAAGATTGCGTCGCTTCATCGGTTAGGGAAAGTTCTTCCGATCCGGGAATACCTCGATCTCTCCGCAGTCTGCTTGCTGCCGTGAGTGACCGACCCACTGACCACCCTGCAACCGTAGGGTCTCGTAGACCGAGATCGGCTGCGACCCCCGTTTCCCCTGCAACCGACAACTTCGATTTCATCTGCGCCGCTGCGGCCGGCAACGACCTTCCACCCGGCGTGCAGCGTTTGCGCCAAGTTGATCTCGACAGACTTGCGCTCGTAGTCGCTGAGATAGTGCAGGGGTTCGAGCTTTGCCGCCGAAGGCACGAGGATCGTGGTGTCCGGACCGCTGAAGCCACCTGCGCCGGTGCTGTAGTCGACCGTCAGGAAGAAGGTTGGTGCGGGCATTCCGCGCAAGGGAGCAGGCTTTATCTCTGCTAGGGGTTCGGTGAAGGCCTTCTCCGCGGCGACGGCACCCGAAGGATCCACCAAGCGCAAGCGGGCATTCCGGAATGGATGCTCTGCAAACTCGCGTGCTTGCGAACTTCCGGGATCGAATAAAATGTCGGGGTCGTCGGCTTGACCCCACATCTGCTTGCGCATCGCCGAGCTAATCCCACTGTCTTCGAGGATGACGAAAGTCTCTCCATTCGGCATCCCGGCCGGTATTTGTTCCGCGACATGGTAACCAGCCGGGATGCCATTCGGCGATGTCGATGACCCTTCGGCATCGTTGGCGTGCGCGAAATCGATGTTCGGGACTGTATACGCGTCACCGATTCCGGACGGATAAAGCACGACAGATGTGTTCTTATACGACCGCTGGACCGACACGACTGCGGCGGGCGGGATGTCGATGCATCCTCCTGCGGACGCCGCAGCAAGGTCCTCGCTCCGCCCTGGATGGGCATGCGTTCGGCTGTCGCCGTCGCTCAGGGTCAGCTTGCCAAGGATTTCGGGCGACTTGCACATGATGCCTGGCTTGCGTGCGACCAGTTCGTCGGCCACTGCAGGCGAGGATACGGCGGCTATCCCAGGAGCCGCGAATACCAGGGAACCGTAGTTCATGGCGTCCATCCACGAAGGCAACTCGTCCACGCGAGCTTTCGACGTGCGGGAACGCCGAGCGCTTATTTGGAGTTTCCCATCCGCTTTGGCAAATTCAGGATTGTCGCCTGAACCTGAAATCGTCCTTGACGCATGACGCGCCGGCGATCCAGACGCGGGGGCGGGTTGAGGGTTCCAGGCCGAGCGAGAGGTCCGAAAAACATGGCCCGAAGGCCTGACGACCACCGGCAAGCGGCGCACCCGCCGCCGGTGGCCCACCCTTCAGGCTCCGTGGAGCGCTTTCGGCTGGTGCATCGGGCAGCCGTTGTGCTGTCCCCTGAAGGTCGCCGAACTTGTGTAGGTGGTATTGCGCGAGCGCATGATCCCGCCCAACGGCCGGTGGGCGGCCAAACCGTGCCACGGCCCGAATGCCATTCCGTCGTCGATGGATTTGACACCATCGTCGCTCCACGAAGCTTGCGGCTTCACCGTCAAACGAGCGACAGGCTGATAGGGACTTTCATCTTCCGGCCAAATCACGGAGGCATCCTCAATCGGCATCGTCTCCGGGTTCGTCAGCAACTGCACGCGAAGTTCCCATTCACCGCCGTTCACCGCGAAATGGGCTGCCACCGCGTCGCGAAGCGCGTCCGGATTATCGTTTACTTCAACGGGCGCGCCGGTCTGCTTCGATAGGTCGAAGATCGGAAACACGCCGATCTTGGCGACGTAATCTCCGTAGAGCAGCGGAGCTTGCGAATAGTAGGTCTCGCCGAGAATGTTCGTCTCGGGTTGGCCACCCATCGTCGTGACCGTCGGGCTTTTGCCTCCGAAGGCTTCGAGCAACGACTCCGTGCCCCTTGCCACGGCCGACAGCATTTTTTTTGCCCCCTCCGCCTTGTCCGTCGTGGCAGCCAGCATCTTGAGGTTGGCGAGGAATTTCTTGGGATCAGGCGCGCTGAACGCCGGGGCGTTGGCCATGACGAAATCCTGGGTGACGTCGTCCTCGCCGCCGGGCAGTCGGGCACCCTCGACGCCAACCACCTTGATTGCGAGACCGCGCGGCGTGGAAACGCTGTCGTCGAGGACGTCGCCAGGGATTGTCGAGAACCGCATGGCGACCTCGTATTCGGCCGCTTCCGCGAACAGTCCTTGGGCAAGTTCAGCGGGCAAGTTGTCGAGAACAGTCAGCTTGCCGCGCAGAAGACCATGGCCCTTCGCGTGAACGCTGCGCGTGGCGTGACCGGAGTTCTCAAAGGTTGTCTGGCTGATCTTACCCAGGGTTTCGGTGAGGCTCTGAATGGTCTGCGCCTCGTCATCGGCGGGCTGTTCCATGTCCGGGGTGTAGCGGAGGGGCTGGGCGAGCATGCCTGACATTGGATGTCTCTTCATGAATGGGTCTGGTCTGGAACGCCCGTCCCGTGCCGAAGATCCTGGGTGTGCCAGGCTTTTGTGCGCGATGCGGAGATTTCCCACATTTGAAGCGCGTCCGTTCCCATCACGGAAGGGATTTTACGCCGAAGCGCAGCCTGGGGTTAGCGACGACGCGCGACCTATCCTTTTAAGCCGTCCGTAAGTTTGCTGACAGCCTCGGAAAGTTCGGCCATGGTAAATGGCTTGCGCAACGCGGTGTAAGGCTCCGGTGCCCCCGCTGCGGTCAAGAGGTCGGATCGGGCGGACACGAACAGCAACGGTATTGCTGGGTGCCTGGCCCGAGCACGACGCGCGACTTCGACCCCGTCGAAGCCGGGCATGTGGAAGTCGGTGACGATGAGCCGCACATCATCCGGCGAATCCATCAAGCGGAACGCATCCGTGCCGTCTTTGGCCTCCAAAACCTCGTAGCCGTCCTCCTGAAGGGTATCCACCATGAGCATGCGGACGATCGCATCGTCTTCCGCCACCAACGCTCTCAACGCGGTCCGGGTCATTGCACGTATCCAGAATTGAGACTGCACAACTCAAACGGTCGACGAAAGGCAGCATCCCTCGCGGAACGGTGACTATTCACCCTCGATTATCGCCCGGATACGCGCTGCCAAGTCATCCAGGGCGAATGGCTTGACCATGACGTGCATGCCCGTCTCCAGGCGACCGCTACCCATGACGGCGCTCTCGGCATAGCCGGTCACGTAAAGCACCTTCAGCCCCGGCCGCATCGCGCGCGCCGCGTCGGCCACCTGGCGTCCATTCATTCCACCGGGCAATCCGACGTCGGTTACGAGAAGATCGATGCGCGCGTCTGATTGAAGGATTTCAAGCCCCGCAGCGCCTGTCTCGGCTTCCAAGACGCCGTAGCCAAGATCCGCCAGGACTTCGCCCACGAGCATCCGGACGGTCTCCTCGTCGTCGATCACGAGCACAGTCTCTCCGGCTTCCGCACGTGCAGCCGGAGAAGGCGCGACGTCTTTCGGCGCATCTTCGGCGACGCCAGCATGCCGCGGCAGGTAGATCCGCATGGTCGTGCCGACGCCCAACGAGGAGTGGATACGCACCTGGCCGCCGCTCTGTCGGGCGAAACCGTAGATCATCGACAAGCCCAAGCCGGTGCCCTGACCGATGGGCTTGGTCGTGTAAAACGGCTCGAATGCCCGGGCCACGGTCTCCGGCGACATGCCGACGCCGGTGTCGGTGACCCGAACCTCCACGTAGTCGCCCGGCGCCATGTCGCGATCCGTGGCGATACCGCCGCGTAGTTCGGCATTGAGTGTCTGGATCGTCAGTCTGCCGCCATCCGGCATCGCGTCACGCGCGTTGATGCACAGGTTGAGCAAGGCGTTTTCCAACTGATGCGGATCGCACAGGGTGGTCCACAGGTCGGGTGCGTAGTCCGTATCCACCTGGATGGCCGGGCCGACCGTGCGGCGGATCAGTTCCTCCATGCTCCGCGCCAGACCGTTTGCGTTCACGGCCGTAGGCGCCAGGGTCTGTTGCCTGGAGTACGCCGGCAGCCGGTGGGTCAACGCGGCAGCCCGGTCCGAGGCGCCCTTGGCAGCGTCCAGGTAGCGGTCCACCATGTCGTAGCGCTTCTGTCCGATCCGCGTTTTGAGAAGTTCGAGGCTCCCCGCGATTCCGGTCAGAAGGTTGTTGAAGTCGTGCGCCAAGCCGCCGGTGAGTTGGCCGACCGCCTCCATCTTCTGGCTCTGGCGCAGTTGAGCCTCCGCCTTCTCGCGGTCGCCGGTCTCCGACCGCAGGCGATCCAGGGCACCCGACAATTCCGAGGTGCGGGCTTCGACGCGAGCCTCCAACTCCGCCGCGGCCATGCGCGCTTCGGTGACGTCGGTACCGCAGCAGGTATAGCCGAGGTAGTTGCCCAAATCGTCCGTGCGGGCGACGCACTCGCAATGTAGCCAACGCACCCGCCCACCGGCATCGTAGGCGCGGACTTCCGCTGCGAAGGGGAGCCTGGCCGACCTCGCCTTCGCGAACTCCGCGCGAGGGACCGGGACGTCCTCCGGGACCAAAACTTCGTCCCATGCCCCGTGGAGGAAGTCTTCGGCGCGACGACCGAACACGTGGTCGAAATGCATGTTGGCGAAGGTCCATCGACCTTCCGTGTCGGTCATCCAGATCAGCGACGGCGCACTGTCGGCGAGGTGGCGGAAGCGGGCTTCGCTCTCCTTGATGGCCGCTTCGACGCGTAGACGTTCGGTTATGTCCAGGAAGGTGCACACGGCGCCCTCGACGATACCGTCGCGCTCGATCGGCTGCGCCCAGTATTCGACCGGGAAGGACGAGCCGTCGAGCCGAAAGAACAACTCCCCAACGACGTGGGCGGCCCGACCGGTCATGGCGCAGGTGTAAATAGGACAATCCGACGCCGGGTAATGCGAACCGTCTGGATGCGTGTGGTGGATGACGTCGTGCAAGCTGCGACCCAGGGCCTCGGACTCGTTGCGGAACCCGATCTTCCGAAGGAACGCCGGGTTGCACAGGGTCATCACGCCGTTCCGATCGACGGCGTAGAAGCCCTCGGACATCGAGTCGAGGAGCATCCGCACGTAGCCCTCGCTCTGGCGCAAAGCTTCTTGCGAACGCCTGCGCTCGGTCACGTCCACGCAAACCCCGACGATGTGGGGGAGGCCGCCGTCGACCGGAGACGCCACGGCGCCGCGGGCGTAGAGAGTTCGCCGCACGCCGTCCTTCAACGCCACCCGGAATTCGCATTCGAACGGTTGACCGTCGGCCGATCGCGCCAAAGCCGCCTCGAAGAGGGAACGATAGTCGGGGAGGATGGCGTCCCGCCAATCGTCCGCCGCGACGGTCATTCGTTTTGCGGGCATTCCCAGCAGGCTGGCCATTTCGGCTGAAAGCCTGCATTCGCGCGTCTGCAAGTCCAATTCCCAAGCACCGGTGCTGGCCGCTTGAGCCGACAGCTTGTAGAGGGCCTCGCTCTCGCGTTCGGCCGCCTCCGCGCGCCGCTGGTCGGTGATGTCCCTGGTGACGGACAGCAATTTCTCCGGCTTGGCGTCCGCGCCCATAATGGGAGTGACTTGGACATCCCAGTGGCGAGCGTTCCCGGCCATTGTCTCGGCCATGCCCTGGAAGTGGCCCACACGCCCGTTTCGCGCCTCCTCCAGTGCCGCCAAAGCATTTGCGTTGCCCTGGCCATGCCAGAAATCCGGCCACGGACAGCCGCGAATGGCCTCGAAGTCGTGGACTTCCATGACTCGCATGCCGCCCTCGGACATGAAGAGGAGGTGGCCAGCCAAATCCAGCACCTTGATGCAATCGGCGGAGGATGCCAGGACCCCCCGCATGAACTCGGCATCGGCCCGCTGCTTCTCGGCGTCCAGCCGCTGCTGGGTCCGATCCCGCACGATCTTCAGGTAACCGAGGTGCGCCCCCCTCTCGTCGCGAAGGGGCATCATCTCGCCGGAGGCCCAGAACCGGCAGCCGTCCTTGCGGAGATGCCAACGCTCGTCGCTGGCTCGGCCCGTTTCCAGCGACTGCCTCATCTCGTAGGAAGGGCGACCTTCCGTGCGATCTTCGGGCGTGAAGAAGACTTCTGCGGGTTTGCCAACCATCTCGGCCGACGACCAGCCGAAGATCCGCTCGGCTCCGGGATTCCAGTCGGTTACGACGCCCCCGGTGTCGGTCGCGACGATGCCGAAATCTACTGCGCTGTCGAAGATGGCGCGATGGCGACGTTCATGGTCCGAGCGGTTCTCGGCGGGTCCATCTGGCAAGGCGGCGAGATCCTCTGTTGTCTGCCGGTCGCTGCGTCCGAACGCACGGCATAAGTCCAAGGCAAGCAACCCGCCGCGTGGTCTCCCGGCGCTTCGGACCTATGCCATTGTCGAGAACTTTCGGCAACTTAGTGCCCCAACCAATTCGCCATTGATTCATCTTCCTGGTCAGGCAGCGGCCTTCGTGCCCGCTCCGGTCGGCGGCTCCGAAGAGTGCCCCGCCGCCTCCCACGCCGCTTCCACGCACGACGAGACGGTGCCAGCCAGGGGCTGGCGAAGATATCGGCCCCAATGGAACGTTGGATTGCCAGATCGCTCAGAGTCGAATCATCCGAGGGCCAAGGCCCATCAGGATCGGCGCTCCGTTGGGCAGCCGCTGTTGGAGGCGCTGCACCAGGTAGCGCAGGTGCGCCGGACTGCCGGTTGAGATAGGACACGCAGGCCATGGCCACGCCGGTGACGTCCAGGTCGTAGATCGTCCCACGCGAGACATCACCGTATGCGTCTGGCGCCGATTACGAACTCGGTGGGTGCGGCAGTTTGGCCACGATGGGATCGTCGGACCCTTGAGCATCGAGAACCTCTTCGATGGTCTCCAGCCCTCCGACCTCGGTCTCCTTGATGGCGTCCAACACCGCCTGCGGATCGGCGGGCACGGACATGGCCGCCGCCGCCTCGTCCACGCGGTTGTGCAGCGTCGTGCTGTCGCGTCGCATCTCCTCCAACAGGGAGATGATCTTGGCCGATTTCTGTTCCCCCAGGATCGCCAACTCCAGGGTGAGTTGTTCTCGATATCCCGCCAGTTGGTCCTCGCGCCGCTGGGTGGTCAGGATGAGGACGGTGACGTATAGCGCCAGCAGGCCGAGCGCGCCCTGCAACCACGCGAAGGGCGGCGCGTCCCAGGCAGACGTTCCAATTGCACCTGCGGCGAGGTTCCCGGCGACCCAAAGGGCCACGCAAATGGTCAATCCGGCGACAAATCGGGGGCGTCCAATCCAGGCGGTCGAGCGGTCGACGACGCGCTGAAGTGCCCCGGCCTCCTGCCGGTGGTCAGCGTGCAACTTGGCGATGGCGGCGATCGTGTCTTCGATGTGGGCGGGCAGAATGGGCAGCGTGCCGGGCGCGGTTGTGTCGGACATGGTGGTGGTTTCCGGGCTGAAGGGGGTGGATGCCTCCGCCGCGAGGAAAGCACTGGGCGTGTCCTTCGTTCCCGGAGCGCATCACGATCTAGGTTGTAGTCCAACGGTCTCGGTCCGGAACCTCTTGGCACCATCCGAAGTTGATGCACCAGGTTCCGGTGAGAAGTGTGGGACCATTTCGTACGAAACCGTGTTCGTCGCCTACGACACCGCAGAGCGCGGCGGATCGGCGTTCCCAGGACCGATATCAAACGCCATCCGGTGTCCGGCGCCAGTCTGGAAGAGGTGGCGGAGGCACCGGAGCCTCCGACCGGCAGCGGCTTCTTTTGATGGCTGTTCGGGGTGGAGGTTGTTCGGGAGCGGGTCGAAATCTACAAAAGGGCCTTGGCCACCGGCGGCACCATCATCAGCGTCCAGGTGCTCGTGAACGAGCGGGACCGAGTGCATCGCCTGCTGCAGGATTTCCATCCAGCGGCAAGCTTTGCGGATGCAGGTCGTCGAGGTGCAGCAACAAGGCGACGTCGCCCGACGGGGGTGAGTCGGCAGGAGGCAACGGGACCAATCGTCGAAATGGTCACCTGCTGCGGCGATACCAATAGGCGTCTTGAACCGGATGCATCCCGATTCGCTCGTAGAACCCGACCGCGTCCGGTACGGACACCAAGAGCACCGTGACGCCGTCGCCGACCTGCCGTCGCACCTCCTCCATCAAGCCCGCACCCACCCCGGCGCCGTGGGCGGAGGCGCAGACGGCTAAGTCGGCGACGTAGCAGGCCCAGGCGGTGTCGGTCAGGCATCGGGCGAAGCCGACCAAGGGCATCTCCGCAGATCGCAATCGGGCGGTGACGATCAGGTTCGCGCCGGTCAGCATGGCCGCGAGACGTTCGCGGTCGTCGACAGGCCGCCAGGCGCCGAGGCCGGACTCGACCAGCACGCGTCGGAACTCGTCCGTCTCCGAGTTCAACTCGGGGGCGAAGACGATTTCGGAGGATGCGGTCATGCCACCAAATTGCCGCGTCGCCGTCGCACGAGGAAGCGGGGTTAGAGCCGGTGGGTTGGAATTTCTTGGAAATGACACCGCAAGGTGCGGCGTCGCGCCAGCCAGTTTCGATAGCGGCTGCGTCACGCAGGTGTCACCGCGCAGACGTGTGCCAAGCTCTATGTTCTCGATCCGGCTGCCCAGCGTGCTGGAGGAACGTTGATTGAACGACGGGAAAACCACTTCGGCGCCGTTGACGAATGCGATGCTCGCGGCTCTCGTTGGCAGCCCGTGAAACGCGATGGCCGATCTACTCCTGTTGGAAGCCTGGGAGCGCCTCAGACCGATGCGTCTCGGCGTGATGTTGCGCGTCCGGCAAATTCGCAAGGCGAGCCCCGACCTCACCGCCGACATCGAAGCGGAGCTTGGCGCAACGTCGAGGATGCTTGCATCGCGAAGGAGCAGCGTCTCCAGGGAGAACGATGATTAGAAGGGCGCCGCTTCCACCCACTTGACGGGCGCGGCGATGAAGGCCGCCTCTTGCTCGACCCAGCGCCGGGCGTCTTCGGCCGTGCCATAGGTGCGCGTGGCGGGCGTTCGCCGAACCGCTTCGGCCACGAACGCACCCTCGAACTCGTCCGCCGAACGGCATTCAATCCAGGCGACGACACTGCCGAAGGCCATGGCGGTAATCCCATCTAAGTTGTCTGCGGGCCGAATGCGTCGCCACATTATAGTTCCGTTAAGTTTTGTCGGCACGGAGATTCCGCGCGCTCCGATCAATGTCATCGAACTGTCATCCGTTCACTTTGCCCCCGCGTTGCCGTTTTGACCCCGGGCGGCGGCATGCTCGTCCATGTCGTGCCGTCGTCCGACATCGTTGTGGCGATGCTGATCGAGTGCTTCATCCGCGTCCTGCTTTCGAGGCGACTAACGGCTTCCACGACACGTCGAACGCGTCGCCACCGTTATCTACACCAACTCGCGCAGGCCCATTCGGCGGGGCCATTTCACCCGTGCTCGTTCTGATCGGCGCGGGCGGCTCGTATGGCGTGCTCCGCCTGATTTTCCGCAAGGGCCACTTGGTCGAACCGCCGGAGGAAGGCAAGCTGCCCGTATGGTGGTTGCGCGGCCTGCTGATCCTGACCTGCACGTCGGTCAGCTTCTCCCACGGCACCAACGACGGCCAGACGAGCATCGGCCTCATCATGCTGACCGTCATCGGTCTGATGCCCGCGACGCACGCGCTCAATCCCGACGCCGCCAGTCAAATGGAGCGGCTCGGCCGCAACGCCGTGGAAGCTATTCCGCTGATCCGGCAATACGGCGACGACCTGAAGGATGACGCCATTGAAGCTGCGGAGGCGCTGGGCAAGGCGAAGCCGAATGACGCCCCGTCCGGAGACAATGCGGCTTTGCCGCCGGCACGGTCGCAATTCCGCGGCGAGGTTTACCCCGTCCTGAGCGAGATGAAGCACGAGGAGGAGTCCTCCGGCGCGAACGCCGAGGTTTGCCGGGCTAGGTGACGACACAGCACGTTGAACCTCGCAAAAGCGCGGCCCGGGCCGACATGGGGACAATCACGATTTGTGCGGTACCCGTGATTGAGCCGTTTGTTTTGCGGTGGGAGGCCTCAACTATCCGGGGCGTTCCGCGATTACAAGGTCGGCAGGATACGGCCAGGTTTTGAGCGGCTTTCACGACAGGCATCGGAGCAATAGCGCACCTCTTCCCAGACCTTCGCCCACTTCCGCCTCCAGGTGAACGGACGGCCGCAGGTGGCACAGACCTTCGTGGGCAAGTTGGTCTTGCGGACTCGCTTGGGGGATGAAGGCAATCAGCCCTCCGGCTTGGCGGAAATGCCTCTAAGCAGCCAACTTGCCAGTTGATCGCCGGGAATGGTCGCACCGTCTCCCGTCCTCATCATCACACGGCCTGCGAGATCGGCACTGACCGTGAAGTTGCCACCGCATCGGTCAAGCCGCTCGGCAACCAGTTGAATGCCTCGCGTCCACCCATGCCGTGTCAACACATCCACGGCGAAGCAGGAACATGATGTTCGGAACACGCATTGCCGGTTGGCACCGAGTGGATCACGCCCAGCGTTTCGTAGGCGTCCCGGATGTCGCCGGTCGACGCAATCACTCTGGGCGTGTCGTTCGGTTCGTCTCGGCGAGCGGAAAGGCGTGCCACAGCGTTTTCTCCCGGTAAGCCATCATATTATTGCGGCGCGCGGAAGGCATCAAGCAAACCAGCACGCGGGCACTCACCTGCCGCCAGGACTAACCTCGGTTCGTGATCACAAGCGCAGCCTTCGAAGCTGTGGCGAAGGTTGCTGTCGGAGCGGCTACGCCAAGGAATATCTGAGGGCCACATGTCACCGACTGCTGATGTGGATGGACTGGCGGCGTTTTTCGCGGCCGCCCTCCGGGGAATGTCGGTCAAGGAACACTGACACGGCACCATCCGTCGATTCAACCTCCCGCGACAGCCAATCCATCCCGTGACGCAGTACGGATTCGTTGGAGCCGGAGAGGACCTGGTTCAATCGAGTGCCAAGGCTGTCAACGACAAAGCTTGGCTCGAAAGAAACAACAACGTACTCACAGTCGCGGTCTACCTCGTATTCACCCTCAACGAGCGCGCCCGCCGGAATGAATGTAGAGTCTCCGGTGCTTGACAGCGACTTATGCAATCGATGCCCGTCTATTTTGAGATTGGCGACACCAAGCCCCTTTCGATACCAGAAGAGCAAGTCGCTTTTCATCCGGTATCGTATAGTAATCTCACCCATGGACTTCCTGCGAAGAAGTTGGAAGCGGGTGCCTCTTCCATGAGCGGTATGGCCAGTTAACAGCGTTCCACCGACCTCACGGATATCGCCGTCTAGAGGCGCGGCAAGATCCTCGAGTGTCGGTCTCATAGGTCAAGGTCCTTATCACCCTGGCCCCATGTATAAACAGGTGAGTTGTCAATGTCCCCCGCAAACATGGTTTTCTGCCACGAAGGAGAAACTTGGGCAGCTGCCTTCCAACGTTTCAGCCAGGCGGCGGGGCCGGCACCTCGCGGCATTTGCACCGTTCCATAAGCACCCGGCGTCCGCGACATCGCCACCTGCTCGGTGACACCTTGGTAGATCCCGAGGGGGTGTCAGCCGTGATTAGGTCAGGTTGGACATAAGTATGCTCCGCCGATGAACCTGCTTTACGAGCAGCATATGCCTTATCAAAGATCCCCAGGGAAAGCATCCATAGACATGTTCGTGTCAAGGAAACTTGGACTTGGCAGCTCTCTCTTTCTCGCGCCCGCCTTCGAAATGCGATGAGCGCGCCAGCGTTCGCCAGCCATCCGGCAATGTAGTCGTTGACGACTTTGGCTACGCTGAGGCGCGGTTCAGGCTCTGACTCCTCAACAAAATTGAAGCCGGTCACCGCCCCAGCAGACTCACCGAAGCTTATGCGGTCAGCCCAAGGGCCTGTTGAGCCATGCAAGACAATTTGCACGTGGACCAGACCTGGGTGACGACCGCATAGCTCGGCCGCGGTGAGATTGTAGTGCTCAAGATACTGGGCGCGACGGTTCGCAAAAAAGATGTCTGCCGTATTGAGAGGGCCGTCAAATACATGTTTCCCTGCTGGAATACTCAAGGGATTTGTTGTCGAGCGCATTCCCACATTCGAACTGTCAAAAGGCGGTCATGTTCAACGTCAGATGGCTGCCAGACATTCAAAACATCTGCGCCGGGGAGAGCCATGCCTCGACCGAATCCAGCGCCAGCGATCACATGACCTAAACCCAGGGCCCTAATGCCTTCACGTGGAGAGGCTGGACTTGGCGTGAACGGCTGGGAATCCGTCTCGGCAATCTTAATGATACTGATGAGCGGCTCGTGGGCCAAAACATCTGTGTATTGGGCTTCTGACAGGAATTGGTGTGGTGTACGCAGCTTGCGAATCACCACGCCAGCTTCGGCGGCGACGCTCGTGTCCCGTCGAAATGGGGGCCGCTCCACGCAACCTCTGCATGCACATTACGCAATCCCGTCACCACTTACGGCTTTCAGACGTATCCATCCGGCTGCGGCTTCAGCGGTGGCAAGGAAGGCCCATTGGCTGTTCTACAAGGTGAGATCCGGGCGGGACGCGAACTCGCGATCCAACAAACGATGCTCAACGAGTTCTGGGAAATGTTTGCCAGGATCACCGATGCTCCCAAAGACCAGATGTTGGTCATTCTGGTCGACGTGGCGGCCGGGCAGGTTATGGAATTCGGCGCCGTTCTTCCCGAACCTGGGGAAGAAGCTCCCTGGCTCGCAATACATGCGGCTTGAGCCCGATGGGCTCGATAAACAGGCATGGCAGTTACGGTCGCCAGCCACGGTACGCGGCCAAGGGCGCCGCAGCAGCCTTTGTTGTTGCTGATCACGGCGCGGAATAATCTGAGACGGACGCAGCCTACATCTCGGCAATATTCGGACTGGTTGGGGCTAGCATTGGTGGCCTGACGTCGTTCTCAACGACCTGGATGACCCAACAGGCACAGATGCGTGATAAACGTCGAGAAGCCGAGCAGGCCAAGCGGCTGGACCTGTTCAATGACTTTGCCTCGAGGCCAGCCGCCTCTACGGGGATGCTTTAAGCCACGAGAAAGATGACGTTGGTGACTTGGTGCGGCTCTACGCATTGGTAACGAAAATGCGTCTATGGGCCGACCGGCCAGTCGTAACGGCAGCGGAGCGAGTCATGGAAGCCGTTATTGAGACGTATCTGCAACCCAACTGAACGCTTCATGAAATCCGAGCGCTTGCGCAAAGCGGAGAAATGAACTTTCTTTTGGACTTCGGGGAGGCGTGCCGCGCTGAGCTACGAATGGGGTCTCCGGGCAGGGGGAACTGAAACGGATGCGAAAACCGCTTTGGGATTGTAGAATGCTCCCGCTTTCGAATTGGGCACGGCGCGGAAGCCTTGGGCTATTCGCATTAGCTTCGCTGCATAGTCCGTCCTTTGCCGCGGCTAATGACCCTGCGGCCTGCCCAGCCACACCGACGCGGGTCGTAATGCCTAGTGGCAATATCGACTTTGTTGGCATCGCGGCGGGCATTCCGGAGCTTTGCCGGATGAACCGCCCTGACGGGAGTGGGGATTACTATTTCGGCATCTGGAAGACAAACTGGCCTGGCGCCGGAGACGCGTTGCCGGCATTCAAGATTGCTGTTGCCGGACCAAAGGGAACCCGCAGCAGCTTCATCACCCGATCTGCACCTGGATTGCAATGGAACGACAGCATCATCAATGGCGGGACTGAGATACTTGTTGTGGATGGGCGAAGTTACCGTACTCTAAAGCTTGCGCATGAGCGTGAAGGCATTGAGGGAAATACCTATCATTCGATCATCACCGAATGGCGTGACGTCGATACAGGGGTGCCGCTAAAGGTTGTGGAGGATCAAATTTCCGGAGAGTCCTATGGACCGGGAACAACATGGATGGCCTTGCAAGTGCAGCGACTTCTTTCGCCCTAATTGATGAGTTTGGGGCAGCTGAGACTTTAGCAGAGAGGTCCAAACAAATGGAGGAACGGAAGCGGGGGCCTGGGTCCAAAGCTTGATCTTTTAATCTTGCAACGCTCACCACTTCCCACGTCTGACCTATGCTGAAGTTTGGGCCGTTACGTGCAAGTTGTGGGTAAGGCTGGACGCTTGTTGGGGGAGCTAGGCTTATCTTCGACCAGGCCCGCTTTCCAACGACAGAAGCGGGATTACAAGGCCCGCAATGAACACTCAGTGGCCGTCCAAGATCATCTTGAGTCCTGTGAGTCGGTCGTGGTTTGCGAGCGGCAGCACCGATTCGCAGGAGGCTGAGGGTGGTTACGACACCGTTCGTCGCTATGCGACCGCGCGTCAGCGCAAAGTATCCCTCCGTATGAGGCCGCCTGGTATCCGGCGCATGACTGGGGGAGGATAGCCCGTGGTTAGGTGAGGCGGTGAGAAGTGTCCACAAATGCACTTATGGACACAAGTTTGAGGGTGAAACGGCGCCATCGGTCTTGGCCCGAAATGCTGAAGAGGGAAATTGTGTCGGCGTCGTTTGCGCCGGGGGCTTCCGTGTCGATCGTGGCGCGGCAATACAACGTGAACAGCAATCAGGTGTTCGCGTGGCGTAAGCGCTTTGGTGAGACGAGCCTTGCAACGAGTAGCCCGCAGTTTGTGCCGGTCATGGTGACCCCGGACGAACCTGCCAGGGATGGAGCGGGTGTTGCCTCTGATGTCATTGAGATCGATCTACCCCATGGTTACCGGGTTCGTGTGCCTGGGGGCGTGAAGGCCGCGACGCTTCGGTTGGTTCTGGATACGCTGGAGCGGCGATGATTGCATTTCCTGCCAGCGTGCGTGTCTGGTTGGCTGTCGGACGGACCGATATGCGTCGCGGAATGACCGGACTGGCGCTGCAGGTTCAGGAAGCCCTCGGCCGTGATCCTCATGCCGGAGATCTTTATGTGTTTAGAGGTGCTCGGGGCGACCTCATCAAGGTCCTCTGGCATGACGGTATCGGCATGTCCCTGTATGCCAAGCGGCTGGAGAAAGGCCGGTTCCTGTGGCCATCGCCGGCTGATGGAATCGTAGGCATATCGGCGGCGCAGCTATCTTATATGCTCGATGGCATCGATTGGCGGAACCCGCGCCACACTTGGCGGCCCGCCAGCGCAGGATAAGGTCGGCAGGTTGCATTTTCTGGGAGTCATCGGGCCGGATCTGTGATTCAATCCTTGTTGTGGACGCTGATCTTGCCCTGCCGGACGATATCGATGCGCTGAAGACGGCGCTAACGATTGAGCGTGCCAGAATGCAGGCCATGACCGCCGAGCGTGACGCGGGGGCTGCCGAACTCGCGGTGGCACAAGCCAAAGCGTCCGCCGACTTGGCCATGATCGCGCACCAGAAGCTGCGGATTGCTAGGCTAGAGCGTCAACTCTACGGTCCCCGTTCGGAGAGATCGTCCCAACTCATTGATCAAATGGCGCTCCAATTCGAGGAGGCGCAAGCCAGCGCCACCGAAGATGAATTGGCTGCCGAGATCGCCGTCGCCAAGGCCACCACAGTCGTCGGGTTCAGCCGCAAGCGTCCTGAACGGAACACCTTTCCCGAACACCTCCCTCGCGAGCGCGTGGTGATCAATCCGCCGGCCGCTTGTGAATGTTGCGGCGGAAAGAGGCTTCGCAAGCTAGGCGAGGACGTGACCAAGACCCTGGAAGTCATCCCGCGCCAGTGGAAAGTCATCGAGACGGTGCGGGAGAAGTTCACGTGCCAGGACTGTGAGAAGGTCAGCCAGGCGCCAGCCCCGTTCCATGTGATCTCCAGAGGATGGTCGGGGGCAAACCTGCTGGCGATGATTTTGTTCGAGAAATTTGGTCAGCATCAGCCTTTGAACCGGCAGGCCGAACGCTACGCCCTGGAAGGCGTGCCGATCAGCCTTTCGACCATGGCGGACGCCGTTGGCTCGGGTTGTGCGGTGCTGGACCCGGTGCTGAGGCTTCTTGAAGCCCATGTTATGGCGGCCGAACGCCTGCATGGCGATGACACGACCGTGCCGGTCCTGGCCAAGGGGAAGACTGATACCGGTCGATGCTGGGTCTATGTGCGCGATGACAAGCCATTTGGTGGACCATCACCGCCAGCCGCGATGTTCTATTACTCGCGCGACCGCAAAGGCGAGCATCCGCAGATCCACTTGGCCAAATATGCCGGCCTCTTCCAGGCCGATGCCTTCGATGGATATCGCAAACTCTATCTGCCAGACCGAAGTCCCGGTCCTATCTTGGAAGCGGGATGCTGGGTTCATGCGCGGCGTCCGTTCTTTGCCATGGCCGATCTTGAGGAGAACGCCCGTCGTCAGGCCGCCGGCAAGAAAGCGATCATGCTCTCTCCAATCGCAATTGAGATCGTGCGTCGCATCGATGCCCTGTTCGGCATCGAGCGGACAATCAACGGCAAGAGTGCCAAAGAACGCTGCGCGGTTCGCCGAGACCTGAGTAAACCGCTGGTCGACGCCCTGCAGGTCTACATGCAGGATCAGCGCGCCAAACTGTCCCGAGGTCACGACCTCGCCAAAGCCATCGACTACATCCTCAAGCGTTGGGCAGCCTTCACGCTGTTCCTGGACGACGGACGGGTGTGCCTGTCCAACAATGCCGCCGAGCGCGCGCTGCGCGGCATTGCTCTGGGACGAAAGTCGTGGATGTTTTGCGGCTCGGACCGAGGTGGTCACAGAGCCGCAGCCATGTACAGCCTCATCGTCACAGCCAAGATGAACGACATCGACCCTCTGGCCTGGCTTGCCGATGTCCTGGCACGGATCGCTGCGCATCCAGCTCATCGGCTCGACGACTTGTTGCCGTGGAATTGGACGCCCAAGGCGTCCATGATCGATGCCGCAGCTGCCTGATCTTGGCTCCAGTCAACAAGGTCTACCACGTCCACACCATCGCCCGCGTCGCTGAAATGCTCAGCGAGGACCAAGAGTGGCTGTGGGACTTGGCCAACGAGATGGACCAGGAAGACGGCCTGATCTGGGTCTATGGTCCCGGCGATGAGAGCGTCATGGCGTTCACAAATTTTGGCATCGAGACGCTTGCCGGCATCGTCGAGACCTACAAGGCCAACCCCACCTTGCTCAAGCGAGAAACCGACCCTGCTTAGCCCACTGCGGCCTACGCCGCATGCTGCTGACCTTGTAGCCGTGGCGCAGGAACACCCGTGTTGCCGCCGACAAGGTGACCTCGCGTTTAGGCGGCCCCACCGGGGGGGCGACGATGGCATCGAACACCGAACCCAGCCCGATGTCGCTCACGAAAACCTGCCTTGGCTCGACTGCACTGCACCGTGCATGTTATTGGTGCAACTATAAAGTGCAAAAGAGTGGTGCATGAATGACGCGCCGGGCACTACCCCGCCGGCCGACGATGCTTGGCCGACGCATGGCTCCTTTCCCAGCATCAACGCGATCGTCGGCAGCTCGACTATGAGGGGTACGTCCGTCCGCTCCGGATCCAACCTCGGAAAAGGCACGGTTATCTCTCGCTTCTCCACCCGCTTCCGGCACGTCTCGCGCACCGGCCCGCTCTCGTCTCCACCGGGCTGGGCTTCTGCGCATTCGGCGCGTTCTCGGCATTCTAGGCGACCCTGGCCTTCCACCTCGCAACGCTGACCTTCGGGCTGGGACGGCGGCGACTGGATTGTTCGAGTTATGGGGTGCGCCGGGCGCAATTCTGGTACCGACGGGCGGTTATTTGGCCGACCGCTTCGGATCCAACGTGGTGAATGCCTTCGGACTGGCCTTCACCGCGGCCTCGGTTTTGGTGGCCGGCACATAGGGTGCGACGTCCCTCCTGGCCTCGTCGTCATCGTCAATCTGCTGGATTCCAGCCTCCAGAGCGGGCAGGTAGCCAACCCGGCGCGGATCTTCACCCTGGGCGACGGGCAACGGGCCAAGTTGAATACGACCTACATGGTTGCCGTCTTCAGTGGCGGCGCGATCGGATCCGTCATCGGCGCCCTGGCCTGGAGCGCCGACGGATGGACGGGCGTTTGCACCGTGTCTGGCCTCCTTGTAGCGGCGGCAATCGTCATGCTTGGCGCAGCACGGCGTCTTCTTCTGCATCCGGGCGGCGCTTCCTCGTCTGCTGGAGACCAGGGGCAACATCGTCAACGTGTCCTCCGTATCCGGCATCGGCGGTGACTGGAACATGAGCGCCTACAACGCGGCCAAGGGCGCCGTTACGAATCTCACCCGGTCTTTGGCAATGGAACTTGGCTCCAAGGCGGTGCGGGTCAATGCCGTGAACCCCAGCCTAACGTTCACGGAGATGACCGGTGGTTTGAAAGACGACGCGGCCCTCATGGCCAAGTTCGCCGAGCGGATACCTCTGGGACGTGGAGCGGAGCCTGCCGAAGTGGCCGATGTCATTGCCTTCCTTGCCAGCGACGATGCCCGGTTCGTGACCAGCGTGAACCTGCCCGTCGACGGCGGCCTGTCAGCTTCGAATGGGCAGCCTAGGGTCACCTAGACCTTAGGCCAGGCCGAAGCCACTGCTTGCCATCGGGTATCCAGTGCCATTCGACACATCAGCCCGATCGGCGGAAATTGCCAGATCCTACTACGCCTCGACCAAGGCCAGCCGGGTTGGCAACACCGATCGGTCACCTGATGCTGGCCAACAGCGGCAGCCCACGCGCCAACTCTGGTTCGGATGTGGGCGCACAAAGCGACAGACGCACCATATTATACGAGGAATCAATTGCCGATGCGACAACTCGCGATGCGTCGGCAGTCGTGCCCCCGGGGCCAGGTGGCCCTCCCGAATGGCATCCTCCAGCCGGCCGGCGCGTTGTGCCGCCTCCAAACCCATGCCAACCTCTGTCTCTGCGACAATTGAAACATTGTAGTTGTGAACCGAGACGAGCTGTCGCTATGGAAAATGCAACACTGCCCCGTCGCCGCTTCGTCACCGCCGACGTGTTCACCGATCGCCTTTTCCACGGCAACCCGGTTGCCGCATAGCAGGATGCGGCAGGTCTGACGGCGGCGCAGATGCAAGCCATTGCTCGCGAGTTTAACTCCATCGAAAGCACCTTCGTTCTGCCGCCGGCTGACCCGGCACACACCGCGCGAATCCGTATCTTCAGTCCTACGCGCAAAATCCCGTTCGCTGGGCACCCAAACATAGGTACGGCCTTCGTACTGCCGCGGGAGACCCCGACCCGCGGGCAACGCGCGGTGAGGGCGCAGACCCGGCCGTGCGGCTCGGCGGACGTTGCGTTGCGGCGATGGAGGGCATTGTGATGCCAACGTCGGGATAATGGCGCAGCCACGACAAACTCACAATTGCCAACCGATGGGTCCAATTATATCGAATGGTTCAGCAGACAACATCGCGACCGCCACGTGGCCGGCTGCGAGAGTTCGATGAAGGCGCGGCCATTGAGCGCGCCATGGAAGTGTTCTGGCCACGTGGCTATCACGGTACCTCGCTCCCCGACCTGCTGGAGGCGACGACCCGTTCGCGTGGTAGCCTATATGCAGCTTTTGGGGACAAGCACAGCCTGTTTCTGCAGGCGCTAGACCGTTATACCGACAACGCTTTGGCGCGGATGATGACCGAGTTCGATCCGAAAAAGAACGCCTTGGCAGGTCTGCGGGCGTGTCTCGCCGGGTATGTCAACCGCACCAGTGGCATCATGGGCAGGCGTGGATGCCTGGTGGTCTGCTCGGCCGAGGGAATGCCACGTTGGCGAAAACGACGAATGTCTGACTTTGCATCTGCGGCGATGACAGAAACGTAGGGCGCAGAACTGGGAACTCGTAAAGATTTTCCGCCAAGGCTCCAAGTCTTAATGCATTTAATGACTGACATCGTAATTAAGGCGTTATTTGCGCGCCTGACGGTTTCTTGTCTTATATTCGGATCTCGACGGCTCCGTCTGTGATACAACACAACCTCGGGGTTCATCCGGTACAGGAAGTGTTATGCCATCGCTAACGTTAGAGCGCGGGAGAATACTGAAACAGGCCAACCGGATTCTATACTCCATTGCCGCCCTAGTGACCTTGCTCCTGGCAACCGTCGCCTGGACCCAGTGGGACGCGAGGGTGGCAGCGCGTAGACTGGCCCAGCAGCAAACCGGCAACATAGCCCTGGGATTGGAGCGTGATATCGGCCGTTCGCTGAGTATGTTGGACCAATCGTTGCTCATCGCCGTCAACCGTATCGAGGAAACAGGACCGCATACCGGAGCGGCGGACCTCCAGTTGCGCCTTTTATCCGACGAGATGATCTCGGCCGATCTCTACGGCGGCGCTGTCATCGACGCGTCGGGCCGCGTAATCGAGGCGACGGAAACCTATCCGGTTCCTCTGGGCTACAGTCTGGCGAACCGAACATATTTCAAGGCCCAGCAGTCTGGACACGGCGTCGGGCTATTCGTCAGCGGCCCCATTGTTTCGAGCGGATACCGCGTGCCTGTCGTCGAACTCTCCCGACGCATCGAGGACCCGGTGGACGTTAGCTTTGCGGGTGTCGTGGCGATTGGTCTGAAGATGTCGTACTTCCAAAAACTCTTCGCACCGCTCGATTTGGGTGAGGACGGGGTCGTGTCATTCGTGACGACCGATGGCTATCTTCTGGAACGCTTTCCGCACGATGACCAGAATTTCGGAAGGGATCTCCGCCCGGCCTTGCTGTTCGAGCATTTGGCAGCCTCGTCCGATGGCGGCTACGAAGGGATCTCGCCGGTCGACGGTGTATTCCGGTATTATTCCTACCGGCGCATCGGCAAGCTTCCGCTGGTGGTCTCCGTCGGATTCTCAACCCGCGAAATGTTTGCCAGGTCGAACCTGAAGGCCGCCTATATCGGCGCGGCCTGCCTGTTGTTCGTCTCGGTCTGCGCGGCGCTCGGATGCAAGACGTGGTTGGAGCTGCGCCGCCGCCTCAACGCGGAAACGGCAGCCGCCGGACTGGCGCATTTGCGCGCCGATGCCGACGCACAATTGGCGGTGCTGTTCAACAATTCGGCCGACGCCATGGCAATTTCAAGCGTCATGCCGGATGGCAGCTTTACCTGCGACGCCATCAACCCGACCTGGACCGGGATGCTCGGGGTTCAGCTCACCGATGTTACGGGCAAGCCACCGGAAGCCTATCTTCCGCCGGAGGTCGTTCCGGCCGTGGACGCGGCCTACCGCGAGTGCATCGCCACCGGGCGGGTCGTTCCCTATCGCTATAAAACGCCGAGTGATGGCCGCGAGTGGGAGTCGTCAGTGGCACCGATTGTTGGCGAGGACGGCCGCGTACGCAAGTTGGTGGCCGTTGCCAAGGACATGACCGATCGGGACATCGTCGAGGCCGGCGTGCGGCAAACCAGCCGCATGGAGGCTGTGGGGCAGCTTTCGGCGGGCGTAGCGCATGACTTCAACAATATGCTGCAATCGATGATGGCGGCGCTGGAGATCCTGCGGGACCAGGACGGCCTGACTAGCCAGGGACGCGAATGCGTCACTCTGGCGGAGGATGCGGGACATCGCGGTGCCACCCTCGTGCAGCAGTTACTGGCGTTCGCGCGGAAGCAAGCGCTGGCGGCCGACATTCTTCGCCCGCAGGATGTTCTGGCCGAAATCACACCGTTGCTGGCGCATGCAATGGGCAGCGCGATTACGATCCGCACGCAGATCGGTGACGTCATCCCCACGGTACGTGCCGACGGCACCCAGTTGGGAAACTGCCTGTTCAACCTCGCGATCAATGCGCGCGACGCCATGCCCGGCGGCGGTACCCTCACGTTGCGCGCCTGCGGGATCCCTGCCCTCGATGCCGCAAGCGCCGGGTTCCCCGAAGTGGAACACATGCGGTTCGACGTGGAGGACGACGGGGAGGGGATGTCGCCCGAAACAGTCACCCGCGCGATGGAGCCGTTCTTCACCACGAAGGTAATCGGCAAGGGAACCGGCCTCGGTCTTTCCTCTGCACTCGGGTTTGCCCGGCAGAGCGGCGGCGATATCCGGATCCGCAGCGTCGTGGGCGAGGGAACGACCGTAAGCTTATGGCTGCCCTGCGCCACCGGGGAGACAATCGTCTTGCAGGAGGAAATCGGATATCGGCACCCGGCCGGGGAACGCGGCCGCGGGCGCGTGCTCGTAGTAGAGGACCAGGAGGGCATTGGCCGCACGCTCTGTTTCTTCCTGAAGAAGGCAGGCTATGCATTCTCCCAGGCATCCAGCGGCGAGGAGGCCTTGGGCATGCTCGCCGCTGGGGAGAGCTTCGACTTGCTAGTGACGGACCAAACGATGCCCGGCATGACCGGCGACAAACTCATTGGTGAAGTCAGCCGCCTGCAAGCGCATATGCCAACCATGCTCATCACGGGTGCGGCAACCCTCCCGGGCTTCGACGATAACCACGGGCAGGTCACCGTCCTACGCAAACCGTTCCTAAGGGAGGCATTTTTGGAACAGGTCCAGGCGCTGCTCCCGGATGCAACCCAAAAATCGGGTTCTGCTGCCGGGTGAACCGGCCGGCCCACAACGATGTTGGGGTTCCCGAAGTCGGAATAACCTAACTCGCTCGACTGCCACGCATCGTGCCCGGTCCTTATTCTAGCCAGATTGGGATGATTGATGCGGCAAGCAGCAGACCAAGAGCGACGTTAGAACCCGCCATTGTCGCTCGGTCCTAAAAACGCGGCCGAATAACTGCCCGGCAAGACACCACAGCGACAGCGACAGCGCCGCCGCGAGGCCGAAGGCAGAACCCAGCAGGCAGGCAAGATGGAATGGACCCCTCGTCAGCCCGCCGAACGAGGCCGCCGCTCCAAACGCCATGGCCCACCCTTTCGGGTTGACCCAAAGCAGGGACGCTCCCTCAAGGAAGCTGCCTGCTTGTCCGGTGCCCCCACCTGTCGTAGATCGACTGGACCGCGCGATCTTCCAGCCAAGCCAAAGCAGGTAACCCGATCCGGCTAGCCGCATGGCCGTGCCCAATAGACGGCACTGCCAGCAGAACCACTCACGCAGTCTGTTGCCGGGCGCGGGTCGCCAATACGTCGGCACGTTCGTTCATGATGTCGCCGGCATGACCGCGCACCCATTTCCACTCTATCGTGTGGGGTTTCGCGGCGTCCAATAGGCGTTTCCAAAGATCCATATTCGCCACCGGGTCGCCCGCAGCGTTGCGCCAGTTCTTTCGCACCCAGCCAGTGTGCCAGCGGGTAATCCCGTTTCGCACGTATTCGCTGTCGGTGTGCAATGCGACTTTGCAGGGGCGCTTCAACGCTTCCAGCGCCGCCGCGGCCGCCGTCAATTCCATGCGGTTGTTGGTGGTCACCGGCTCAAACCCGGTCATCTCACGTTCAATATCGCCGAACTGCAGGATGGCTGCCCAGCCGCCCGGGCCGGGGTTTGGCTTGCATCCGCCATCGGTCCAGATCGCGACCAATGCGGCTGCGGCTGGATCGGCCTCAGAGTCCGTAGGCATGTTCGTCCGTGGCCCCCAGGTGAAAGCGCAGGCGGCCTAGATAGGCCATCGGATCCTTGCGGGTGACCATCGCGCCCGGCGGCGTGTTCACCCAATCGTACAACCGGGTCAACAAAAAGCGGATTGCGGCACCCTGGCATAGGACGGGCAGGGCGGCGCGCTCGGCGGCATTCAGCGGCCGACGCGCGGCGTAGGCGCGGAGCAGGGCGCGGGATTTGGTGATATTGAACTGCATGTCGGGCTCGAAACACCAGGCATTCAGGCAAACGGCCAGGTCGTAGGCTAGCAAATCCGTTGCCGCGAAGTAGAAATCGATCAGCCCGGACAGTTCACCGCCGAGGAAAAACACATTGTCCGGGAACAGGTCGGCGTGGATGTGCCCGCGTGGCAGGTTGCTCGGCCAACGCGTCAGGATCTGGTTCAGCGCCGCCGTCAATTGCCCCCCCAGTCCCGGCTGCACCTCGTCCGCGCGCGGCAGGCAACGATCCAGCAACGGCCGCCAACCGGCAGGACCAAGCGCGTTCGGTCGCTCCGGCGCGTAGTCGCTCCCGGCCAAATGCAGGGACGCCACCGCGTCACCCACGGGCGCGCAATGGGCTGGCCGAATCTTCCGGGGCCACACGCCGGGCAGGAATGTCGTGATGCAGGCCGGCCGGCCGGCCAGATGGCGCAACGCTGATCCATCCCGCGCCCGCACCGGCTGCGGGCAGGTGATCCCGCCACGCGCCAGGTGCTCCATCAGCCCCAGAAACCACGGCAATTCGGCCGGGTCGACCCGCTTTTCATACAACGTGAGGATGAAATCGCCCGCCGTGGTGCGCAGCGAGAAGTTGCTGTTCTCCACGCCCTCGGCAATGCCACGGAACGCGACGACGGTGCCGAGGTCGTATTCGCCCAATAATGCGGTCAACGCGTCATCGGTGACCTCGGTATAGACCGCCATACTCTAGCCCACCCTCTCCAGGCCGGAGAGGGCGCCACCCATGCCCATCAGGAAAGCGGGGCGGGCAGCTTGAAGATCACGTCTTCCTCGGTGACCCGGCGTTCCTCAATCCCCAGCGTGTAGCGTTCGGCAAGGTGGGTGATCATTTCCTGCACCAATGCCTCGGGGGCGGAAGCGCCGGCGCTCAGGCCCAGGGTTTCCACCCCGTCCATCAGCGTCCAGTCCAGGTCGCGCGCACGCGGCACCAGCACGGCCCGCTTGGCGCCAGCCCGCTCGGCCACTTCGCGGAGTCGCTGGGAGTTGGAGGAGTTTGGGCTGCCAATCACGATCACCAGGTCGCAATCCGGCGCTACAGCCTTCACCGCAGCCTGCCGGTTCGTCGTCGCGTAGCAGATGTCCTCCCGCTTCGGCCCCTCGATCCCGGGGAAGCGCGTCCGCAGCACCTGCACGATTTCCGCGGTATCATCGACCGACAGGGTGGTCTGGGTAATGAAGGCGAGGGGGCCGGGGGCGGGCTGCACCAACTCGGCCTCCTCGGCATCTTGCACCAGGGTCACGGCGCCGGGCGGCAACTGGCCCATGGTGCCCACCACTTCCGGGTGTCCGGCATGGCCGATCATCAGGATGTGCCGCTGTTCCGGCCCGCCATCGCCGAAATGCCGCTCGGCCTCGCGATGCACCTTGCTGACCAGGGGGCAGGTGGCGTCGTAATAGTGCAGGTGGCGACGCTCGGCCTCCTGTGGGACGGATTTCGGCACGCCATGGGCGGAAAACACGACATGGGCGTCGGGCGGGACCTCGTCCAACTCCTCGACGAACACGGCGCCCTGAGCCTCCAGCGCCTCCACAACGGTCCGGTTATGGACGATTTCGTGGCGCACATACACCGGCGCGCCGAATCGGCGAATCGCCTCCTCCACCACGCGGATGGCCCGGTCCACCCCGGCGCAGAAGCCGCGGGGGCCAGATAATAGGATGCGTAAAGGTCGTTTGTTGGCCATGTTGTCCGCGGTGCCTGGGGCGCGCACTATGCCGTCCCGCCCGCCCTGCCACAACCCGGCCTGCCCGCGACTATGCGCCACGTCGGGTTGAACCGCCTCACTGGAGTAGTCGATGCCTGTTTCCATGCGTGCCTCATACCCCATTCAGATGTTCCGCGCATTGCGTTCTGCGTGGCCCGCCGCGGCCGTGCTGGCCGCCGGCGCCGGGCTGGCCGGATGCGCCAACACGAACGGTCAAAAATTCGCCCCGGCCTGCCCGCAAACCGGCATCCTGCGCGACGGCTCCGATCTCACACGCTTCCGGTCTACCGGCACGGACCTCACAGATATGGTGATCGACGGGCGGATCACAGGGCTGTCGGGCAAGTGCGCCCTGGATGACCCGACCCATCTGCGCACCTCGATCTCCGTCGCGATGGATCTGACCCGCGGCCCGGCGGCGCTGGGGCGCCAGGCGGACGTGACGTATTTCATCTCCGTCTCCAAGGGCCAGGCCATCCTCGACAAGGCGGATTACACGTTCACCGTCAACTTCCCCCGCAACGGCGACCGGCAAGGGCTTCGGGGCGAACAGATCGACCTGGTGCTTCCGATCGATGCGAAAACGACCGGCGCCGATTATCGCATCCTTGTCGGGTTCCAGTTGACTCCCGAGCAACTCGCCTTCAATCGGCGCCGCGGCCCGCGGTAGTTCGGTACGCTCCTTGCACCGAATGATCAAAGTCCAAGCAATCGTCGAGAAAGGCTCGTCCATGGTCGTATCCGGGCGCTTCCGCACGCTTCTATTTGCCGGCGTGGCGTTGATGGCTGCGGGGGTCGTCTCGGACGCCACCGCCAAGACGCTGGTGTTTTGCTCGGAGGGATCGCCCGAGAACTTTAACCCGATGCTCAACACCACCGGGACCACCTTCGCTGCCAATAAGCCGGTCTACAGCCGGCTGCTCGACTTCACGCCCGGCACCACCAAGATCCAGGCCGGGCTGGCCGAAAGCTGGGACGTGTCGCCGGACGGCAAGGTGTTCACCTTCCATCTGCGGCATGGCGTGAAGTGGCACAGCAATGCCATGTTCAAGCCGACGCGGGATTTCAACGCCGACGACGTGCTGTTCTCCTTCAACCGGCAGGGCAATGAGGACAGCCCCTACCATAAGATCTCGGGCGGCTCGTACGACTATTATGGCGACATGGGCTTCGCCAAGCTGATCGCCAGCATCGACAAGATCGACGACTACACGGTGAAATTCACCCTCAACGCCCCCCAGGCGCCGTTCCTGGCGGATCTGGCGATGGATTTCACCACCATCCAGTCCGCCGAATACGCCGATGTGCTGATGAAGGCCGGCAAGCCAGAGCAGATCGACCAGCAGCCGATCGGCACCGGGCCGTTCTCGTTCGTGGCGTATCAGCGCGATGCGACCATCCGCTACCGCCGGTTCGATGACTTCTGGGGCCCGAAGGCAAAGCTGGACGCGCTGGTGTTCTCCATCAACAAGGACCCGGCGGTGCGCCTGGCCAAGCTGCGCGCCAATGAGTGCCAGGTGATGGCCTATCCGTCGCCGGCGGACCTGCCGGGCATCAAGATCGACCCGAAGCTGTCGCTGCTGTC